>CAWHTK010000005.1:0-337792 GCA_963832205.1 Blastocatellia bacterium
AATTCATAAAGTCGTAGCCGGTGGTGCCCTGTATCGGCCACTTTGCCGGAAGCTCCTCGCGAAGCTCCAGTATCTTTTCGACGACTATAAACGCGTCGGGCGCGCGCGCTCGAAGTCTGAGCACTAGGCGTTCGGGTCATACAGCCCGTTCGACGGCGCATCTGATGCGAACGCCGTGAACACCCCCTGTTTCAGAAGGCCGAGCGCCAGCCTGTGTATATATCGGAATACCTCTTCGTCCTCCATCCTCAGGGAGATCAGCTCGTTGATATTAAAGAACCGTTGATAATTAATCTCTTTCGACGCAACCCGCCAGTAGGTGAGTGGAACGACTGCTCGGAAAGAAGGGTGTGCAGGAGGTTGACATCGCGGTTGAACGCTTCGACGTTGCCGTCGATAAACGCGCGAAGCTCGGAGCTTCTCTGATAGATGTTCCAGAGCGCGTCTTTTGCGAGCAGCATCTGCGCGTTGCGCGCGGGATCACAACATGGTCGGCCGGGATACGTTCGAGCACCGTCTCAATCCCCAGCACCCTTACGAAATCGAGGCTCTCTTCGCCAAGCCTATCCCGCAACTCGTCAAAACGGTGGTCTATCAAGGTCGCATATGACTTAATGCTTAACGGATAGACCGTCTCGTAATACCTTATCGAAAGGCCGTCCTCGCCATACTGCAACACCAGCTCGCCCTTTTCGAGCGTCTCTCCGTAAGGGTTGCCCAGAAATGGGCGATCACCTTGCCGCGAAAATTCTCCCCGATGTGGTCCCACACAATGTCGAAGAAGCCGAAGAAGGACGAGCAGGCATTTTTCGAATACGTCCATAAGCAGCCGGTTGCCGCTGTGGTACGCCATATGATTCGGCACGAAGTTTTAAAAGCGAGCCGAGCCCGAGGCGGCGCAATTCTTCGGTCAATGCATCGAATTCCTCCCGCGTGCCAAGCTCAGGGTTTATCTGGTTCGGGTCCGTTACGTCATACCCGTGGGTGCTGCCGGGCCGCGCCTTGAAGATAGGGGATATATAAAGAGTAGAGATGCCGAGATCGGCCAGGTACGCCGCCGCCTCTTTCGCCGCCTGAAAGGGGAACCGAGGGTTGAGTGGGGAGCCGTAGGCAGCCCGCGGGGATTTGCATCACGCGCTCCTTACTCCCAGTTGCTCGCTAACTTTGTTGATGTGCCCAATCCACCGCTCGGCAATCGGATCGCTCTTTTGCGCGCGCTCGCGCATTACGGGGGCTACTTGAGCGTTTATTGAGAAGATCAGGTTTTGCGCCTTCCACATATCAATATCAAACCCGAGCGCGTGCGAGGAGTCGAGCAGCGTCTCGACTCTCTCGATGAGGTCGAGGTCCAGCGGGTTTAGCGCGAACTGGTCCATTAGCATATTAATTCGGATCGTCGCGAGGAAGGCAAGCGTGGTCTTGTCTATATCAAACGACCACCGCTTGATGTCTGAAATCAGCTCCCGGAGCCGGTTTGGGTCGGGCGCGTCGTCCTCGATCAGGTTGCGCAGCTCGGCATTCATGACAACTCGGCGGCCGTGACGAATGCCTTCGGTATCGGCGACCTGAGCTCCTTCATTACCTGCATGATCGGGTAGTGATGGTCGTATATCCGGCGGTACGAGATTTCCACTTCGGCAAGCGTCGAGGCGAGAATCCTGCCAAAGACGCGGCGCTGCTCGTCGCGGAACAGGTGCCAGAGCGAATAGCTGTGGGCCTGGAAATGCTCATCCATGAGGTGGATCATTTCGGGTATGTCGCTTCGCTGGAAGGCCTCCTTGATCTCGGATTGCATTCTCGCGAACTCTTCGGCGCTTATGTACTCGCGCACCCCGCCTATAAGATTATGGTCTCCGAGATGGACCACCGCAAAGCTCACGTCGCTTTCAGCCCACGTTATGTTCGACCGGATGTGGGCCATCCCCGTGGCAAGCTTCTGGCGGCCGGCCTCGTGCCGTTCGTAAAGCTGCCTGCGCGCGGTGTATGAATAGACTTGCGTTTCCTCCTTATAGTCTTCAAACAGAGACGAGACGCCGTAGTGCGCGCCCACCCTCAGCAGGTCTATGCTCGCGGGCTTCACGAAGTTCTCATAGACCCACGCGCCATCGCTGTGTTCGGGGACGTTCGAGCGCGCGCGGCGAAGGATTTCCAGAAACTCCGGCTCAAGCTTCGCCCCGCTTACTTTCTCCGCAAGCTGCATCGCGCGCGCGGCGTACATCAATACCTGCGTGCCTTCGAGGCCCGACACCTCGTCGAAGAACCAGCCGCAGCTTGTGAACATCAACTGCCCGTGGCGCTGCATCTCAAGGAGCCTGAGCGCCCTGACCTTGTCGTCGTGCCGTAAGCTCGCGCGCGGCGTGGCGAGACAGGAACCACTCGACGCTTGCGGCGGAGCGGTCAAGTATCACATCGATATACTCGTCGCGCGCCCGCCAGGGGTCGCGGGCGAGGCGGGCCATTTCGATTTCGTAGATCGGCGCGAGCGCGTCGCGCAGCCAGTTCAAGGCGTCCCTGAGCGGGCCTCGCCATTCCTGGTGCCAGCCCGCGCGCCCCGTGTTGCACCCGCAGTTGTTTCTCCACCGCTCTATGCCGTGAGCGCAACTCCAGGACGAGTTCTGCACGATCTCTACCTCATGCGTCGGCGGGTGCTTTTCGAGATACTCGCCGTAGTTCGTTATGCGCGCGAGGTTGTTCGATTCTATGTGATGTATGGCGTATGCGAGCGCCATCTCGCCGTGGCGGTGATGATGGCCGTAGGTCTCGCCGTCGGTCGCGATGTGTACCAGCTGCGGGTGCTCGTCCCCGGTGAATGCCGACATCAGCCGCGAGGCGAACGCTTCGCCGCTGTTGAGCAACCCTCCGAAAGCGATGTCCTGCGAGATCGGGCCGTCGTAAAAGAAGAGGTTTATCGCCCTGCCCGAAGGAAGCCGGCATAGGTACGGCATTCGGGGATCGACGCGCACCTGGCTGACACTCCGCCAGCGGCCGCCCTGTAATTGCCTGACGCGCCCGGCCTGCCTCGGAGCAAGTATGGTGAAGCGGATTCCTGCCTCGGCCAGGGCCTCAAGGGATTCGGTGTCCGCGGCGGACTCCGACAACCACATGCCTTCGGGTTTGCGGCCGAACCTGTATTGGAAATCCTTAACCCCCCAGATGACCTGTGTTCGTTTGTCGCGCCCGTTGGCCAGAGGCATGATCATGTGGTTATAGACCTGGGCAATTGCGGAGCCATTACCCGAAAAACTCTTGCGGCTCTCTACGTCGGCCTCGACGATGGCCCGGTGAACTTCGGGGGTGTGCCGCTCCATCCAGGATAAAAGCGTGGGGCCGAAGTTAAAGCTGATCTTAGAATAGTTATTTACGATGTCGATGATTCTGCGGTCCGCATCGAGTATGCGCGAAGCGGCGTTTGGGGCATAGCATTCAGCGGTAATCCTTTCGTTCCAGTCGTGGTAAGGGTATGCCGAATCCTGCATCTCGACTTCTTCGAGCCACGGATTCTCCCTGGGCGGTTGATAGAAATGACCGTGAATGCAAAGGTATCGCTCCATCGGTATTCTCTTCTCCTATCGAGGCGAGGCGCGATCACGTCTCTTTGAACAGGCTGAACGGGAAGCCTTTTTTCCGGGACGGTTTTATGAGATTAAGCGTCTTCAGTATTGTGCCACGTACCTAAACGCAGGAGCAAATTGCGCGTAAAACCTGCTTTCAAAAACGCAGCGCGCGAGATGAACGGTGTTTCATCCCGCGCGCCACGCACCGAACGCCGTTAAGGATCGCTTACCAGCCCATCAATTTAGAGATCACCGTCACTACCTCGGGATCGTCCGGGAACAGGACCGGCGTATCTTTCGTTCGCGGGGTCCTGTTTCCGACTCTCTGCGCCATGACCTTAACCGGGCAGCCGCACGCGCTGTATATGAAGGTCAGCTCCTTCTGCTCGCCGTTGACCCAGACATCGCGCAAGGGGCGGCCAAGCTCTTTGACCGTCGCGTCGAGCGCGGTCGGCGGGTTACTCGCCCCGTCGAGCGTATAGGCTTTGCCGCCGCCGGCGTCCATGAGCACCGTGAGGCTTTTTTGCGGTAGTATGCGCGTCGTAGGCATTACGCGGCTCTGCCACAGTATCTTTCCCGTCCGCTTGAATATCAACTGCCCTACGCCCGGCTTTTCGCTGCTGACGTGCATAGACATGTGCAGTAGCTTGCCGTCCGGCGTCGGCTCGCCATATGCGTCCAGTATCGCGAAGGTGCGCCCGCGCCCATCGTCGGGATAGTAGCGGCGCTCGATGTCGCGCAGCGCCTCGGCGATGGAAGGCAGCTTCGGGCCGAAATCCAGCTCGACCGTCACCATCACCGCTTTCGCGACTTCCATCTCTTCCATCGCGGGCGCATCGGGCGAAGTGTATATGGGCTGCGCCGGCGCGGCCGGTTGCGAGGCGGCTTGAGGATTCGTCGCCTGGGCAGGCGTTGAAGGCTGGGGCTTGTTACCGCTCCTGGTCGCTATCACGGCCGCGGCCACCATCCCGATTGCAAGGGTCAGGGCGACGGCAAAGACCCACCATTTTGATTTCATAGGAGAGCCCGCGCCGCTCACTTCAGCTTTGCGGGTATTAACTTTGCGTTTCGACATAAATTCACAATCCTGATTATTTGGTATGAGCCGAAGAAAAACGATAACAGAGTGAAACATTACCAGGCAACACGCGGAAAAAAGCAGACTGAAGCCAGCAAGTTCAAAATATATTATGCGCATCCCAAAATAGCTGGTTTAAGTCGGTTTGCACAAAAAGTGTGAGCGAGGCTGTGAAGTTGGGAGCCCCGGAGGGGCGAGATGTTTATAGGAACAGATTAAATCTACATTTCGAGCTCCGTCAGGCGCGGAATGTAATATGCCGCCCCTCCGGGGCCCAGGAATCTTCGGCAGGCTGTCTTCTACAAACATTTCGTCCCTACGGGACTCTTATCGAATCACTTTTTGTGCAATGCCGGTTTAATGCGCAGATTGCAATGGAGGGCTCAAATAGCTACAATCAAGCGCCGCAATAACGCGGGCCAGTTCTCAAGCGTGCCGACATCATCGCGGTCATCTTCTCAATTTATGGAGGCAGAATGAACTCGAAACTAACTCGTCGTGACTTTGTTCGCACAGGCGCGGGGGCAGCCGCCGCGGCCGGTGTCGCAGGCAGTACGTCGCTCACGGGGCTCGCCCAGTCTGCCGGGTCGCGCCCGGTGGTCGTTTCGAGCGCCAACGGGTTGATGGCGACCGAAAAGGCGATGGAGCTGATCCGCGCGGGAAAAGATACGCTCGAAGCGGTTGTGGCCGGCGTAAACATAGTCGAAGACGACCCGAAAGATAACAGCGTCGGTTATGGCGGGCTCCCGAATGAAGAGTGCGATGTCGAGCTGGACGCAAGCGTCATGCATGGCCCCACGGCGCGCGCCGGGGCGGTCGCGTCGCTGCGCCACATCAAGAATCCTTCAAAGGTGGCAAAGCTCGTGCTTGAGCGGACTGACCATGTGCTGCTGGTCGGAGAAGGCGCGCTTCGATTCGCACTCGCACACGGTTTTAAGAAAGAAGACCTGCTCACGGAAGATTCGCGCAAGATATGGCTGCGCTGGAAAGAGACGATGAGCAACGAAGACGACTGGGGGCCGGGACTTGCCGAGCCTGATAAGCCGGCGCAGGGGAGCGCGGAGGATAGAGAGCGAGCGGAGTTTATCGCGAGGGCCGATTGGACCATAGCGAACCGCCCGACCGGCACCATCAACTGCCTCGCGGTCAACGAGCGCGGGGACATATCGGGTACGACGACGACGAGCGGGCTCGCGTTCAAGATACCGGGCCGGGTGGGCGACTCGCCGCTGATCGGCTGCGGGTTGTTTGTTGACAACGCGGTCGGGGCGGCCGGCTCCACGGGTCGGGGCGAAGAGTGCATAAAGATCAACGGCGCGCACACCGTGGTCGAGATGATGCGGCGCGGGATGTCGCCCGCCGACGCGTGTCTTGAAGCGGTCAAGCGGGTGTCGGCCAATTACAATAACAACATGGCGAAGCTGCGCCAGTTCAATATAACCTTTTACGCGCTTAACAAGAGCGGCCAGTTCGGCGCGGCCTCGCTGTTCGGCTACCGCAAGACCCGCGAGGGGCGCGCCCGCAACCAGTTCGCCGTGCACGACGGGCGCGAAAACAAGCACCACCCGGTGGCCTACCTGTACGAGTCGGCGGAAGGTTGATTCGAAGAATTACGAAGATGAAGAAGACTATTTTCATAATACTGCTGGCGATCTCGATTGCCCTGCCGGGGTGCGGCCAGATGTTCGGGCCGGTCGAGGAGGCCAACGGGCGGCTGCGCGTCGGAATAGTCTTCGACATAGGCGGCAAGGACGACAAGTCTTTCAACGCGGCGGCGTGGGAAGGGGTCAAGCGCGCGCGCGATGAGCTAGGCATCTTCCTGCGCGATGTCGAGCCCGGCGACCCCACATCGATAGAGCCGAGCATGCGCGCGTTTGCCGAGCGCGGTTACGATTTGATAATCGGGGTAGGGTTCGCGCAGATGCCCATAATGGACCGCGTGGCCCGCGACTTCCCGGATTTGAGATTCGCCATCATTGACGGGGTCATAGACTTTCCGAACGTGGCGTCGCTCATATTCAAAGAGCACGAGGGCTCTTTTCTGGTGGGCGCTATCGCCGGCCGAACGACGAAGACCAACAAGCTCGGGTTCGTAGGCGGGATGGACATTCCGCTTATACACAAGTTCGCGACCGGGTACGAGGAAGGCGCGCGGTACGTAAACCCGAAGATCGAAGTCTATAGAAACTACATCGGTGTCAACGACGCCGCATGGAACAATCCGGGCAAGGGCAAAGAGCTGGCGACGGCCCAGATAGAGCGCGGCGCGGACATTATCTTTCAGGCGGCGGGGAATTCCGGCCTCGGCGTGTTCGACGCGGCCGAAGAGAATAACAAGCTCTCCATCGGCGTTGATGCGAATCAGAACTGGGTCAAGCCGGGATTCATACTCACGAGCATGTTAAAGCGTATAGACAACGCCGTCTTCGAGGTGGTCAAAGAGATGGTGGCGGGCCGCTTCACGGGCGGGATGCACATGTTCGGCCTCGAAAACGAAGGCGTCGGCTACGCGCTCGACCAGTACAACGAGCATCTTATCCCGCCCGCGCTCCGCGAAGAGATCGAGCGCATCAAGAAAGAGATCATCGACGGCCGTATAAAGGTCACCGACGCGATGGCGGCGAAGTGATAAGCAGCCCGGTGATCGGCGGATGAACCGCCTGCTTGCTACTGATCGCTTGCGAAGCGCACCGCGCCGGGCAGTATTCTTAACCGCGCCGGAGTGTAGCCCGCCATCTCGCCGTCTATGTCAATGGCCAGCCTCGCTTCACCCGAAATAGTAATTTCACGCGCGCGAAGCTCGGTCACTTTTGAATTCTTTAAATAACCCCCGCGGCGAATCCGCGGGAGCTCTCTTATCACGTCGAGCCTTGAAGCGCGGTCAGTCAGGATCACGTCGAGCAGCCCGTCATCGAGTTCCGCATTCGGCGCAAGCATCATCCCCGCCCCCGCGAATTTGCCGTTGGCTACGATTATGAGATTGCTTTCTATATCAAATGTACTTTCGCAGTTGACGGTGACGCGAAGGCTTACGCGCCGATAACGGTTGAGCGCCAGAACGGCCGCCGCTACGAAGCGCGCCTGCCCGCTCACCCACCCTGGCAGCCGCCCTCGCCATCGGTTTACATATGCCGACACATCGCCCCCGAGCCCGAACGAGGCGAGGTTGATGAAATGGCGAAAGGCCTCCCGTGCTTCGTGGTCGCGAAAGAATGCCTGCGCGGCGTCGATCAACCGCGTCTTATCGCCTACGGCCGCGCCGACGGCTTGCTTGAGGCTCCTGAGCCCGACGGACCGGCTAAAGTCCGAGCCCGTGCCGCTCGGTATGAGCCCGACCGAGGCATTCTCGCTTATGCGGGAGCCCGCTTCGTCCAGATAGCCGTTGACGACTTCGCTGAGCGTGCCGTCGCCCCCGACCGCTACCACGCGCGCCGCGCCTTCGATCAACGCCTCGCGCGCGACCGAGGTGGCTTCGCCCGCCCTGGTGGTCAGGTGATAAGAGTATTCGACGCTTGATTGCATGAGACTGCGGCGGACCTCGGCCCACATTTCGAGGGTCGCGCCGCGCGCCGACTGCGGATTGACTATAAAAAAGATCGGTTTCAACAGGTGAGTTATCAGGTGACGGATGGCTCCGCGACGTTCTGAGGCTCAAGGCGCTCGATGCGAGTCTGCAAAATGCGGTTGCGGGCGGCCGCTTCGACGGTCATCTTGAGACCGTTGTAATCAATCGATTCGCCCTGCTTCAAGAGCCGCCCCGCGCGGGCCATCATAAACCCGGCGACCGTGTGATAGCTCTCCGATTCGGGTAGGTTGAGGTCGAGCTGGCGGTTCGCTTCTTTGATCGAAAGCCGCGCGTTGACGCTGATGCTGTTATCGGGATGCTTGACTATCTGCTGGGCCACGGCCTCGTCGTGCTCGTCCTGTATCTCGCCCACGATCTCTTCGAGAATGTCTTCGAGCGTGACCATGCCTTCGACCCCGCCGTGCTCGTCGACGACCATCGCCATGTGAGCGCTCGACCGGCGCAGGCTGCGGAGGGCCGTGTTGAGCTTGGCGGTGGTCGGAAGAAAGACCGCCGTCCGGATTATCTTGCTTATGTCGGACTCGCCGTGCCGGACGAGCCTGCTCAAATCCTTATGAAGCATTATGCCGAGCACGTTATCGAGCGTGCCGCGATAGACCGGCATGCGCGAATAGCCCGTGTGCTCGAACAGGTCGAGCATCTCTTGGGAGGTCAGATCGGCGTCAACCGCCTCGATTTCGGTGCGCGGAATCATGATCGATTCCACCGTCGTGTCGCTAAAATCGAATATGTTGTCGATGAGCAGCCGCTCGTCTTCAAGCACGTGGCCGCTCTTCTGACTGAGCGCGATGAGCTGGCGAAGCTCCTCTTCGCTGTAGGCCTTCGAGTGCTCGTCGGTAGCCTGCAGCCCGAGCAACTTGAGCGTTAGTATCCCCGACTTGTTGATCAGCCAGATGGGCGCTTTAAAAATGCGATAGAAAAGCTCCATGGGCCGCGCGATCGCGAGCGACACGGTCTCGGCTCGCTCTAGCGCGACCGCTTTGGGGACGAACTCGCCCAACAGCAGGTGCAGGTAGGTCACTATCGCAAGAGAGAGCGCCGTCGCGATTGTGTGAGCCGCGACGAGGGCCGAAATGGAACCGGGCATCAAGTGTTCGAGAGGCGGCGCGAGCAATTCGGCTATTGTCTCTTCGCCCAGCCACCCGAGGACGAGACTCGCCACGGTGATGCCGAACTGGCAGGAGGATATAAAAGCGGTAACGTCCGTGAGGATTCGTTGGACGGCAAGGGCGCGCTTATTGCCT
Source organism: Blastocatellia bacterium (assembly GCA_963832205.1). Classification (GTDB taxonomy): domain Bacteria; phylum Acidobacteriota; class Blastocatellia; order UBA7656; family UBA7656; genus DATBMY01. Next base: position 9,463 of record CAWHTK010000005.1, read on the forward strand.
TCGACCGCCAGCGAGTCGATCCTTGATCTGCGGACGCTCACTATGGCGAACTCGGCAGCGACAAAATATCCGTTGGCAAGTACGAGGAGGAGAACTACGCCGAGTTTGACTATGATCGCTATAAGCGAAGGCTCTTCCATAAGTGGAAAGTTACATCAAGCTCGTCCTGAGATTATCAGCGCGCACACAGATAGAATATAGTTAAATCGGCCTCAAATAAAGCTATTTGACCTGCCGGTCGCGAAAGGCTTTTCAATCGCGCCACTTTTCAGGTCCGGAGGCGACCGGTCTGTTCTGCCCGGTTAAGGCTCGATCCAGCTCTTGGCGCGCTCGACCGCGCGCGTCCAGCCCGCAAGCAGCTTCTCGCGTTCGGCGCGAGTCATCTTCGGCTCGAACGTGCGCTCGCGCCGCCAAAGCTCGGTCAGCTCATCGGTATCCGACCAGAACTCGACGGCGAGCCCCGCGAGATAAGCCGCGCCTGCCGCGGTCGTTTCGGTATTGGCCGGGCGGACCACCGGGATGTTTAGTATGTCGGCCTGGAATTGCATCAGGAAATCATTGCGCGCCGCGCCTCCGTGAACGCGCAGCTCGCTCAGCTTTATCGACGCGTCATCGCTCATACGAGTAAGCACGTCGCTCGTCTGGTAAGCGATTGATTCGAGCGCCGCCCGCGCAATGTGCTCGCGCGAAGAGCCTCGGGTGAGCCCGACAATCGTGCCTCGCGCATACTGGTCCCAGTGGGGCGCGCCGAGCCCCACGAACGCCGGGACCATATAGACCCCTCCGTTATCTTCGACGGCGCGGGCGAGCGCTTCTGTCTCGGCGGCCGACTCGATTATCTGTAGTCCATCGCGCAGCCATCCTATGGCCGCGCCCGCGATGAAGACCGAGCCTTCAAGCGCGTACTCAATCGGCTCTTCGCCTATCTGCCACGCGACGGTCGTAAGCATCTGGCTCTTCGACCTGACCGGCACATCGCCCGTATTAAGCAGCATAAAGCAGCCCGTGCCGTACGTGTTCTTCGACATACCGGGGCTGGTGCAGACCTGTCCGAAGAGCGCGGCTTGCTGGTCGCCGGCGTTCCCGGCAATCGGTATGGGCCGGCCGAAAAGCTGCGGGTCCGTTTCGCCGATAACGGCGCTCGACGGCGCGACGTGCGGGAGCAGCGCGCGGGGGACGCCGAGCGCGGCGAGCAGTTGCTCGTCCCACTCGCCGGTCTCTATGTTGTACATGAGCGTGCGGCTCGCGTTCGACGGATCGGTAGCGTGAATGCGCCCACCCGTGAGCTTCCATATGAGCCATGAGTCAACGGTGCCGAAGGCGAGCGCGCCGCGCTCGGCCCGCTCGCGCGCGCCCGGCACGCGGTCGAGCATCCAGCGGACCTTCGTGCCGGAAAAGTATGCGTCGAGCACAAGCCCCGTGCGCTGCTGAATATCTTCGGCCAGCCCGTCGCGGCGCAGCCTGTCGCAGATGTCCGCCGTGCGGCGGCATTGCCACACGATAGCGTTATGTATGGGCTCGCCCGTCTCGCGGTCCCATATGAGCGCGGTCTCTCTCTGGTTTGTTATACCGATAGCCACGATCTGGTCAGGCTTTACCCCGGCGGTTTCAAGCACGGCCCGCGCGGCGTCGAGCTGAGACGACCATATGTCTTCGGGGCGGTGCTCTACCCAACCGGGCTGAGGATAAATCTGTTCGAATTCTTGTTGCGCGATTGCCGCCGGCTGACCGTCGCGGCCAAATAGTATCGCGCGCGAGCTTGTCGTGCCCTGGTCGAGCGCGAGAATAAAGTCCTGACTCATTAAAACTCTCCTGGGGATATTTGCTTTCGATTGGCTTGTCATAATAACACCGGGCGACACTCTGTCAAAACCGCGCCGGTTGCAGCGCGGGGATTAATCGGGAACTTTTTATTACCCAGGCCGCTTAACATGGCAAAGATCATCAACAGAGATTCAGAATCTCTTTAGCTGAATTTCAGGAGGTATAAGAGTGAAGAGACTGCTTTCAATAATGACTGTCGTCGTGTGTCTGTGCGCCGCCGCTTCGGCGCAGGACCAGAAGAACACCTCTCAATCGTCCGAGCGCACCGTCATAATGGATTTAAGCGTGGTCGAGGTGAGTGCCGACCGCATTGACGAGATAGAGAAGATCGTCAAGGAAAAAGGGCGGCTCGACTCCTTAATCGCGCAGGGCAAAGCGCGCCCGACGGCGAGCGTTCAACTGCGGGCCAGATCAGGCGAGCGCGCCACGACCCGCGTGGGCCAGCGCGTGCCGGTTCAGATCGCCACTCTCCCCGGATGGCCAAGGGGGGCGCAGCGCGATAGTGATCAGGCGCACCTTGTCGCCGCCGCCGCGCCCATGGTGCAGTACGAAAACACAGGGCTCAGCGTGAATGCGCTCCCGAAAATCCTCCAGGGCGGGTATATAGAAGTGAATCTCAATCTGGAGATGACCGCGCTTGATCAAAGCACCGGCACGCTGACGCCCACATTCGTGCAGCGATCTTTGACCGATCTGGTGCGGGTGCGCGATGGCGAGACGGCCATCCTGCTCGGAGTAGTGCAGCACGCCGCGTTCTGGCCAACCGCGTCGCAAGGCTCGCCACCTGCTGATCAGTCGCGCGGCAGCTTCGTCGTGTTGCTGACCGCGAGGCTGGTCGATTAACCGACGCCGGACGAGCTTGAATTATCTGAAAGCCCGTGTCAAAACTTATCCGATACAAGACAGTAGGAGGGTTTATGAGACGGGCTATCACTATCTCCATTCTGCCTCTTTTATTGACCGTCGCCGTAGTCGCGGCTATGGGACAACGCCCAGACCGGGTGGTGGTCCGCGATAGTGAAACTTCCGAACCAAATGCTGAGCCCCAGGCGGCCGAGCAGTGGGAGTATCTGGTCGTCGCGGGCGGGAACGTGAACCTCTCGTCATCCGGGAGCGGCAGTATGCGAAAGGAGCCGACGCTCACCTCATTTAGAGAGAACTTTCCGCTCCAGCAGAACCTCGACAAACTAGGCGCGAAGGGCTGGGAGCTGGTCCAGGTCTCGGGCGGTCCCGGCGACGCGGTCTATTACTTCAGGCGCAGGAAGTGACGCGTCATTTGCCTAGATCGAATGTGGCGACGCGACGACCCGAGGGCGGCACGGCGGAGGGATGAAACTTCCGGGCGAAATCCCAGACATAATTGCGCAGCGTGTAGTAGTACGGGTTGAAGCCAAGCTCGTCCATCTCCTTGAGCGCGCGCTCGACCGTCCAGCCGTCATTCGCTACGCGATAAATCGCGCTCATCTCGCCGGTGCGGTTGAGCCCGTCGGCGCAAAAGACGTAAAAAGGCCCCTTCGATTTGTCGGAAACAAGGCTTATGAATTCGCCTGCCTGCTGGTCGGTCGGTGCATTCCACACGCTCATCGGAAGCCAGTGATAGTTTAGCCCGACGCTTTCGGCCGCCTGCCTGATGTCGTCTTTGTAGTCATAGCGTGAACGCAAATCTACTATCGCCTTGACGCCTAGCTTTATCAGGGTCTCGATTGCGCCGCGGCGCGGCTCGCCCCCGCGAGTGTAGGACTCGTTCACGCGATGAAACAGCGGCAAAGTCGTCTTTACTTCACCCGAGTCGTCTTTCGGCGGCGTATTAGGCGCGACTTGCGCGGAATCCGTAGCTTCAGTTCGCGCAGCGGACGAAGCGGGGCCCGATGATGTGAAGACTATGACCGCGATGATGATTGACGACGCAAGCGTTGCTGCGAGGATAAATCTCTTGTACACCTGAAACTCTTACCTTACATGGAGTGTGGCCAACACGCTATATGTATTTATACACGAAGCGACCGACGTTGCTCAAGTTGACATACGACAGCGCCCTTCACATACTTATCGGCTGATAGCACCACTTGTCAGGAAAGGACTCATTTGGGGATGAGCAAGGAAGAGATTCAAGCAAGCATAAAACAGTTGGAAGAAGAAGAATCGCAATTGCGCAGCCGTCTAAAAGAGCTGCAACAGGTGGTGCAAAATGCGCCCGGGTCGCACCGGCCCGGGACGCCGTCGCGCGATGTCTTACAGGCCGAGCGCGAGATTCGCTCGATTGTGCTCGCGCTGATCGATCTCGACCGCAAGCGCCAGGAACATACCGTGGCGCTCAGCCTCGGTTGATGCCCGGCTTTTATACTCGTTGCCCGGCCTGATCTCTGCCGAGCGCGCGCATGCAGGCGCGGGCGGCGCGTTCCGCTCCGGAACCCCCCGCGCTTTGAAGCCTCTCTCGAACATCTTCAAGGTCTTGCTTCATACGCGAAACCCGCTCCGGATCGCCCAGGATGGCCGAGACTTCGGCGGCTATGCGCTCTCCCGTCACTTCCTTCTGCATCAACTCGGGGACGACGCGCCGGCCGGCGATCAAGTTGACCATGCCGAAGGTGTCGAGCTTTATTAGCGGGCGTATCAATCGCCAGTTCAGCTCGGACCCTCGATAGACGATGACCATAGGCGTGTCCATCATCGCCGCTTCGACCGTCGCCGTCCCGCTCGCGACGACAGCGATCTCGGCGTGCGCGAGCGCGTTATACGTGTCGCGCTCTACCAGCGAAAGGTCGATTGAACCGGCGACCCCTGAGTCGCGGATGATCGCTTCGACCTGGCTGACGTCTACGGTTGACGCAAGCGGGATGACGAATTGGATAGCCCCAACCGCGAGCTTCCCGGTTTGCAGCCTGTGGGCTGCTTCGAGCATTGCCGGAAGGTGATAATGAATCTCCTTGCCGCGGCTTCCGGGGAGCAATGCGAAGATTGGGCGCGCGGGGTCAAGGCCGTGCTTGTGAGCGAAATCTTCGCGCGTGAGCGTCGCGCGCGCCGTCTCGACGAGAGGGTGGCCGACATACTCGACTCCGATGCCTTCGCCGTTATAGAACTCCTCCTCGAACGGGAGTATGACGAGCATGCGGTTGAACGTCGCGGCGGATGGCGCGGACGCGATACCTGCGCCAGGCCCATACCTGCGGACTGATGTAGTAAATGACTTTGAAGCCTTCGCGGTGGAGCCGCCGCGCGAGCCGCAGGTTGAAGTCGGGCCAATCGATAAGCACTATGCCTTCCGGCCGCCGCTCGCGAGCCGCCTTTAAGAGCTTGCGGTACGCGCGGTATAGCTTGCCGAGCGCGCGGATGATCTCGGGGATGCCTATGATGGCGACCTCGCGCGCGTCGACGAGCGTATCGACCCCGGCCGCGCGCATCTCTTCGCCGCCCGCCCCGAACATCTCGAACTTCACTTCGGGGAAGAGCCGCACGAGCGAACGTGCGAGCGCCGCGCCATGCCTGTCGCCGCTCGCCTCGCCTGCCACGATCATCAGGACTGAGGAACGGGGACTGAGGACTGAGTCGCTTCCCTGGCCCTCCGTATGATCAATCATTATTTCTATCGCTCAATCTTCAGTAGTCAATTTTCGGCGGGCATCGATTCGCTGAGCCACTCGTCGGTCAGGCGGTCTTCCATATCGCTTTGCGCGGCGGGATATCTTTCGGCAATCGCGCGCTCCCGCGAGCGTGGCACTACTGAAGGCCATCTGTCTTCAAACGACGCCTGGGCCCGCGGTCCTTGCTCCAGGAAATACTTTACCGTCTCTTCGAGCGCGCGGATATAAGGCGTGGCGGAAAACTGAAGGTCGCGCTCGGCGGCGCGAGTGTCAAAGACTATGAGCCGGTTGCCGCTGTAGAAAGGGAACTGGAACAGGTTGAATCCGAGCCGCTCAAGCAGCCGGGATGGAATGTGCGACAGTGTGGCCTCTTCGCCGGCGAGGCTTGCGATATTTCTGATGTGATCGTCGAGGCTGATAAGCTCCGGCTGCGACAGCGTATAGGCAGACCCGGCGACGCCTTCCGCCGTGAGCGCGTTAGCGAGCGCCGAGGCGAGGTCTTTAACAAAGATCGCGGCTATCGGCAGCGAGCCGCCGTCGGGCACGATGCACGGGTCGCCCGCGATGATGCGCTTCAGGTAGTAATTCTCTCGCGAGATGCGGTCGCGGGGGCCGAAGACCGCCGCCGGCCTTATGCTGACGAAGGGGAAGCCGCTCTTGGAATGTGCCCACCGGAGCGCGCGCTCGCATTCGGCCTTGTTATAACCGTATCCGGCGGCCGGGTCTGTCTGAAGGGCGTCATCCTCTTTGAGCGGCAGCAGGGAAGTAAACTGGCAAACGGATACCGTGCTCAGGTGGACGAAGCGAGAGATGTGACCGTCGAAATGATTGATGACGGCCTGCGTCTCTTCGCGCGCGTAAGCGTTGATGTCTATTATGGCGTCGAAATTTAACTGGCGGGCGCGGGCGAGGTCTTCGGGTCTGTGGCGGTCGCCCTCAATGCTTGAAACCGGCTCCGGGAGCCTCCTTGAAGTCTTGCCGCGCGCAAAGACCGAAACATCATGCCCGCGCCGCGCCAGTTCTTCAACCGTGTGGCTGCCGATGTAGCCGGTCCCGCCGATGACGAGAACTTTCATCCGATTTTGGATTTTAGATTTTGGATTCTGGATTGGCGGATGCCGGAGTTATGGAAATGCATCGACGCATGTTCCATTAATCCAAAATCTAAAATCCAAAACCCAAAATCCGGTTAGGGGTTGCGGAGCAGCTTAGAGCCGCCGTCCTCTTTAGGTTTCTTGTCCTTGTTCTTCTTATCTTTCTCTTTGCTCGACGAGCTCTGATTCTTCTGTTCGGCGGGTGTCCCTGCCCGGACTTCTACGTCCTGGCCGGCCCCGGCCGCGCGGCGCGGGCGCGAATCGTTCGTGTTGGTGGTAGTGGCCGAATCGGGAGTCGCGGGCCCGGTGACCTTTATGCCGCCGAGTTCCTGAGCGCGGACGACGATCTCTTCGGCTGGCAGATCCTTATCGATGATCACGCCTTTGCCCGACGTATCGATCTTCGGCCCGGTCAAAAAGCCGACGAAGCGCGCCGGCAGGCTCTTGCCTTCGGCCGGTCCCTCGGCGACCTTCTGCGGGTCCGGTTCCGGCACCGGCAGCCCCCATTTCTTCAGGGTCTCCTTGGCGCGCTCGGCGAACTCCGAATGCGGATAGCTTGTGACCAGGCGCGCAAGGTCGCGGCTCGCCGTCTCGGTGTCTTCCTGTATCTCCATCGCCCTGGCGTGAAGCCAGAGCGCCTCGTCGAATCGGGAGAAGTTCGGGTACTTGTTCAATATCTCTTCGGTGCGCATCTGCGCGGCCTGGGCCGACTCGCGTATTTCGTAATAGAACTTCGCCACCTTCAATTCGTGCAACGCGAGTATCTCTTGCACCTCGCCCATCATCTGCTCGACCTGTGGCTTGGCGTCGGTGTTCGGGTATCGGCGCAGCAGCTCTTTGAGCTGGCGCTCGGCAAGTTTTGCGTGCGTCGTGTCGCGGTCGGCCGCCTGGACCTGCTTGAGGTGTATCTCGGCCATCTTCAACATCGCGTCGTCGGCGAGCGCGTCATCGGGGAAGAACTGTATCCAGTCGCGATACTCGACGTCGGCCTGCGCGAGCCCCTTCGAGCCGCCCTGCAGATAGAAAGAGTCGGCGATGCCGAGTTTTGCTATCTTGATCAACGGGCTGTCCGTATAGGTGTTGATCATGGTGTTCAACAGTATGCGGCCCTCGTCGTAACGGCCTTTTCGTATGGCCTGTACGCCGTCGCGGAAGAGCTCCGAGTCGCGCCCCGGCCCTTTCGCTTCTTCGAGCGTAACTACTGTCTTGGGCTTGCCGCCGCAGGCCGCAAACGAAATCGCAATCGCCAGCGCGAGTATGAAAAACTTAACTGCTCTCATAAAACTACCTTTCAGAGCCGCGACCACGGGCAAAGCAGGCGGCTTCTCCTTAGAGTCTGGTTTTGAGGCTGATCTGTCTCTACCAAATGTGAGCACGGGCTATACACTAAGCGGCTCTAATGCCTTCCGGCGGAGCGCGCGGGTTGCCTCTTCCGCATCACCCTTGCCGAAGATCGCGGACCCCGCAACTATCCACTCCGCGCCGTGGCGGACCACCTCTGCCACGTTTTCCTGGTCGATCCCACCATCAACTTCGATCTTAACGTCGAGGCCGCGACTTTTAATCATACCCCGCAGCCGACTTATCTTGTCAAGCGCGGTCTTTATGAAGCTCTGGCCGCCAAAGCCAGGATTGACAGACATTAATAGCACATAATCGACGAACGGCAGCGCCTCTTCTATGGCCGAAAGCGGCGTCGTCGGATTCAGGACCACGCCGGAGCGGCAATCGAGATCGCGTATGGCCGCGAGCGTCCGGTGCAAGTGTACGACCGCCTCTACATGAACGGAGATCATCGTCGCTCCTGCACGCGCAAAGTCGTCAATGTAGAGGTCCGGGTCGGTAATCATCAGGTGGCAATCGAGCGGCAGATCGGTGACGCGGCGCGCAGCCTTGACGACCATCGGGCCGATAGTGATGTTGGGGACGAAGTGCCCATCCATCACGTCCAGGTGTAAGAGCCCTGCGCCGCCGCGCTCGGCCGCTTTAATCTCTTCGCCGAGCCGCGAGAAATCGGCCGATAAAATCGAAGGGGCAATCTCTACCATAGTCTTTCCATCAATGTGTCGTGGGTGAAAGCAGAAGCGGGATTGGCGCGAGTTTTAGCGGCGGGCCGTCGCGTCCGCGCTCATAGCGCCGGTGGACCTGGGCCTTTGTGGGCGCGGGGCCGGAACTCACAAAGACGGTGACGGTGAAGCCTTTTTTTCGAGATGCGTTGGGGCGCGGCTCGGTCTCTATGACCGTGTTGGCCGGTACGCTTTCGTGCGGGCGCTGTCTTATGACCGTGTTTAGCCCGGCCCCCTTCAAAACCTTGACCGCCTCGGGCTCGGTCATACCCTTTACGTCGGGCACCCTCGTCTCGCCGCCTCGAAACAGGATGAAAATTGTGGCGATGGCGCTCAGCAGGAAAGCGAGCGCGAGCACGATGACCATCCCGAGCCTGCGGCCGATTGTCCAGGCGATGGTCTCTTTCCTCGATTTGCTCGCGCCGTGTGCGGATGTCATCAGCGCAAGTCTAGCATCCAGTTTGTTAGCCTTTCAACTGATTGCAATTTAAAACATCGAGCCCACTCTGGTGCTGCGCTCGATTGTGTCGGCCGCGGCCCAGAACAGGTTGAGCAGTCCATAGACCCCGATGATAAATGCGGCGAATAAAATAACGGCGTAAAAAAAGGCCACCACCCTGAGATTGCTGTCTTCGCTAAAGATCTCTTCCGATTCCATAATAATTACTCACCTCCGTTTTCTCTTGCTTCTACGGTAAACGCGAATGAATCGGATTTATCTGAAATTAGAAATGAAAGGGTGAAGGGCCTCTCCAGAGAAGGGGTGAAAGGGTGAAGGATTCTGGTGATGGGGGATAGGGATGTTTGTGAATCGGCATCTGGACTATGAAATAGCATATCTCAAAAGCTTACCCCTTCACCCTTTCACCCCTTCATCCTTAGTCCCTGCTTATTCGCTGTCGGTGCCGCGCAGCATGCGGCCGAGCCAGCCGCGCTTCTCCTCCTGCTCTTCGCGGGCGGTTAGCAGTTCAAGCTCCCCGGCGTCGAGCCACACGCCGTTGCAAGCCGTGCAGCGGTCTATGACGACGTCTTCGTACGTTAGCTCCGCCAGCGTCCCGTCGCACTTGGGACATTTCAGGCTTACTCCGGCCGCCTCGCGCTGCTGGCGCTCGGCCTCGCGTTTCGCGCGCAGCTTCTCAATTGCCTCCTGTTCCTTGCGCCTGAAGTAATCCTCCTCAAGCGCCCTCTTTCTGTCGTCCCAGGTATCTGGCATTGTGGTTTCTCCTTTTTCTTATCTTTCGCTCGCAAGCTTCACTATGCGGTCGATGATCTTCGGGTCATTAGGCAGCAGCCCCGAAGCGCTGAGCCGCGGGGTAAGCGTAGCCCAGTTCTTATCCATAGCGAAGACCTTGCGGAATAGCGGCAGCGCCTCTTCCACGCGCCCCATGTTGACGAGCGCCACCGCGTGCCAATAGACCATCTCGGCGTTGTCGGGCACAAGCCTGGCCGCCGTGCCATACTCGCGCAGCGCCCGCTCGTGATCGTTCTTCTCGACGGCCAGATCCCCCGCGTTCATGTGGTTGTAACCTCGCGCAATCGTAAGCAACCGGCGCAACTCCTTCAGAGGCTCCGCATGGTCATCGACCCTTATATCGAATACGCGGTCCACCCATGGCTTGCCCGACGGCTTGCCGCTTACGACTATGAGCGCGGCCGATTGCTTGCCGCGAATGTCGCCGCCTTCAGCCTGGGCCGCTTCCAACGCGGCCATCATCCTCTCGGCAATATCGCCCTTCGCCGCCTCATACGCCCGCGCCATTGCGGGCCACACCTTGTCGCTTAGCATGAGGTTGGCCTGCACCGAGTAGTTCTTTCCAATCGTGTGGCCGGCCGCCTGAATATTCTTCGTCCCGGTGTGGGCGGCGACCCGGCCCTCCGCGTCGATCATCGCGACCTGCCTCACGTCCCGCCCTTCGTCGCCGGCTAGAAGGCCCCTTAGCGCATCGGGCGCGGCTCGCCCCGCGCGCATCAGGTCCAAACCAAGTTTGCCATAACTCGGATCTACGAACGACTGTGTAGCCACCGCGCCGACGCCCGATTCGGCCCAGGCGACGAGGGGCCCGACCGAAAACCAGTGCGATTGAACCGCAACGCCGAGTTCTCCGGTCTGGGGGTCGCGCGCGACGATTGAATACGTATGGACCGGTCGCAGGTGGAGGCGTCGGGGGGCGCTTTGTTGCGCGTAGCCCGCGGGAATCAGCAGGCAAAAAACTGAAAGAAGTGCTATGACAACCCTTCGCTTCATAATCTCACCCCAATTCTCATCACTGACCCCTGCTCTCTATGTCGCCGCCTGCGACCCGGCCTCTATCACTTCAAGCTCGCCTCTTTCGCGCCGCGCGCGAAGCACCTTCTTATCGAATTTACCTACGCTGGTCTTCGGGACCTCGTCGATAAACGACCAGCGTTCCGGTATCCACCATTTTGCTATGCGGTCGGAGAGGAACTGTCTCATCTGTTCCGCGTTCGCCTCAACGCCTTCCTTTAACACAACGCACGCGAGCGGGCGCTCGTCCCACCTCTCGTCGGGCACGCCTATGACCGCCGCCTCGATAACGTCCGGGTGCCCCATGATGCGCGTTTTCAAGCTCGACCGAAGATATCCACTCGCCGCCCGACTTGATCACGTCCTTGGCCCGGTCGGTGATCTGGATGAAGCCTTTCTCGTCGACCATCCCAACGTCGCCCGTGCGAAGCCACCCGTCGTGGAATTTCTCGGGCGATGGGTCGCCGTAGTACGCGCCGGTTATCCACGGGCCGCGTACTTCGATCTCGCCCACCGACTTGTTGTCCCAGGGAAGCACCTTGTCGCCATCGGTTATTCTAAGCTCGACGCCGAAGGCCACCCTTCCGGTCTTCGAGCGCCAGTCGAACTCCTCTCCGGGCTTTGCCCCCTTCGGCACATGCGCTATAGCCCCGAGCGGGCTCGTCTCCGTCATGCCCCATGCCTGAATGATCTTTACGTTGTGCTGATTCTGGAATCGCTCCATCAACGTGCGCGGCACGGCCGATCCCCCGCACGCGATCATCCTGATCGAAGTGAGGTCGACCGGGTGCGTCTCCGCGTAGCGCAGTATGTCGTTCCATATCGTCGGCACTGCGCCCGAAAATGTCGGTCGCTCCTCCTCTATAAGGCGGCACAGCGGCTCGGCCTGCAAAAAGCGATTCGGCATGATGAAATCGCAGCCGGCGATCCAGCCGGCGTAAGGCAGCCCCCACGCGTTCGCGTGAAACATAGGGACTATCGGCAGTATGCGGTCCTCTTGCGTGAACCCGAAAGTGGCCCCCGAGCATGCCCCGAACGAGTGCAGGTAATTGGAGCGGTGAGAATAGACGACGCCCTTCGGGTTGCCCGTCGTGCCGCTCGTATAGCACATCGCGGCGGCCTGGCGCTCGTCGATGTCGGGCCAGTCGAATCCCCCGCTTTCAGCCGCAAGCAGTTCTTCGTAGCGCAGCACGTCGCCCAGCGCGCTCGCGTCGCCCGAGCCTACGACTATAAACTGCTCGACCGATTTCAGCTCTTTGACGATGCGCGCCATCAGCGGGATGAGCGAGTCGTCGATGATGATGAACCTATCTTCAGCGTGGTTGATAACAAACGCGAGCTGCTCCGGGAACAATCTGAGGTTTAGCGTGTGCATGACCGCGCCCATGCATGGAACCGTCATGTAGGCTTCAAGGTGCTCCTGGTTATTCCAGGCGAAAGTGCCGACCCTATCGCCCTGCTTTACGCCCAACCGGGTGAGAGCCGCCGCCAGTCGCTCGCCTCGCTCGGCCACCTCCGCGTATGAGGCGCGGCGGCAACCGTCTCCCATGAAGGTGACTACCTGGCTGTCGCCGTAGACGCGGCGGCCGTGCTCGAATATGGCGTTAATAGTCAAAGGTCGGTCCTGCATTGTGCTAAGCATACAGATCTCCTTTTGAATAAGCTGGTTTTATCCTCGCGAAGTGCAGTTGGCATTATCTTCAAGATGGCCCCGCAGGGCAACCTCGAACTAAGCCGATCAAGCCGCGCGCTTTTCGAGGCGAGGAGGGAAGAGGGCGAAAAGCAACAGGACTGAAACGAGCGCAAGCGCCGCCCCGGAATAGAAGGTCGCTGCCGGGCTGATCAAGTCCCAGAACAACCCGCCCACAAAGCTTGCGGCGATCTGAGTCGCGCCAAGTGTCATCGAGTATATCCCAATCGCGGTTGCGCGCCCGGCCGCCCCCGCCGTGTCAACCGCCATCGCCTTCGCCACACCCTCCGTCAGCGCCGGGAAAAAACCATAGAGCGCAAATAGCGGCCACATCATCCAGGACTGCGTGGCGAGCGCGAAACCGAGATAGCTTATCGCATAGACAGAATAGCCCGCCGCCAGCAGATTGCGCCGGCCGAACCGGTCGCTTGCCGCGCCCGCGGGGATAGAAAAAAGCGACGCGACTGCGTTGAAGAGCGTGTAGGCGAGGATAGTCAGCCCCGTCGCGAGCCCGAGCTGTTCGGCGCGAAGGATCAGAAAAGCGTTCGCCGAGTTTGCCAGACCGAACACGGCGGTCACCGCCAGAAGCCGCTTGTATTCCGGGGTCGTGCCCGCGAGCGAAAGCCTCACCACACGCGGAGCCGCGCTCTTCTGCGCGGGACCTTCAGGCGCGCGCGTTTCGCGCACGGCGAGAATGAGCAGCGCGGCCAGCGCGGCCGGGATTGTTGAGATGAGAAATATTGTTGAGATGTGCCGCTCGCCGTAAAGCCAGAGCAACAGCAACCCGATCAACGGGCCGAAGACCGCGCCCGCATGGTCCATCATGCGCTCGAAGCCGTACGCGCGGCCCCACAGGTGCGGAGGCGTGGAATCGGCCAGCAGAGCGTCTTTCGGGGCGGAGCGTATTCCTTTGCCGAACCGGTCGGCGAAGCGCGCGCCCATCACTACGGGCCAGGCTGTTGCCAGCGCGAGCAACGGCCTGGAGGCGGCCGTCAGCGCGTAGCCGGCAAACGCGACCGGCTTGCGCTTTCCCATCCGGTCCGATACCCACCCGGAAAACGCGGTGGCCAGGCTCGCGCTGCCTACGGCAATTCCTTCTATCAAGCCGACCGCCGTCTTGGGCGCGGCGAGCGTCTCTGTGAGAAAGATCGGCACCAGCGGGTATATCATCTCCGTGCTTATGTCGGAGAGCAGGCTGACGAAGCCTACGATGATCGCGCTCCGCGACAGGCCGAAGACCAGGCGACCCCCGACCTCGCGAGCGCCGTCACCTTGCCCGCCTCGCATGTCAGTTTTCTTCCAGCGTGAGCTTGGTTATGAAAAGCCACGAGCCCGAAGCTTCGATCCCGATGTTACCCACGCGCTTTCGCGCGACGAGGACGTTGGCCGGATACCAGAGGTATATCTGAGGAAGCTCGTCGGAAACGGTCTTTTGCACGTTCCAGTATATCTCTTTCTTCATGGCGCGCTCGGGCGCCTGCTCGGCCAGGATGATCCACTCGTCAACCTGCGGGTTGCAATACCGCATGCGGTTCTGGCCGCCGCGGTCGGTCAACAGTTCCGCTATCCGCAGATAGACGCGCTTGATCTCCGCCGCTTCTCTCATCGGGTCGAGCGCCGCCGCGCGGTCCGCCAACTCGGTGACGACCTTGCTCGCGCAATACTGGCGGCGTGCGAGTATCGCTTCGAGCTTCTCAAACAACGGCTGCATGTCTGAAGGGTTGCTCGCGGCGCGAAGCCTTGCTGACGGCGTCGTTGAATTCAGGATTCTGATAGCGGCTGTGATAGACGAACTGGAAAACGTCGGTGCTCTGGTTGAAGCCGATGCCGATCAAATAATAGAGGTCGTACTGCGCCTGAGCGAGCCTCGAAAAAAGCGTTTGCGTTTCGAGCGATTCTAAATTCAGGCGGATGCCGATGCGCCTCAACTGGTCCTGCATGATCGATGCGATGTTGCGCGACAACTGGGTGGTCGAGGTCAATATGCTCAGCTCGAGACGCGGCTGCGGCCCGTCGCCGTCGGGGTCCGCGTAGCCCGCCTCGTCTAGAAGCTGCATCGCCCGCTCGGGGTTGTGGCCATAGGTGGTGACGTTGTGATTATAGGCCCAGTGCTCGGGCGGCATGATGGCGTGGGCTTCGCGCGCCTGGCTGCGCAAAAGCTGGCTTATGATGACCTGCCGGTCTATGCCGTAGGCGACTGCCTGCCGGAGCTTGACGTTGGCGAGTATCGACGTTTGTGAAGTGTTGCAGCCGAGGTAGCCGATGCTCGCCCCGTCGCCGATTATCACCTGCATGTCCTTTCGCAAACCGAGCGCGCGGATTGTCTCAGGGTCGAACTGCGCGTTGTAGGCGAGGTCGACTTCGCCGCTCATCAACGCCGCCTGTCGCGTGCTGTTGTCGGTTATCACCACGACGTTGACGCGCGGGATGCTCGGCGGGCCGGCCCAGTAGGATTCGTTGGCTTCGAGCCTCACCATATCGCCTTCGGAATAAGATACGAATCGGTAAGGGCCGCTTCCCACCGGGGACTCGATGTTTTCCGAGCCTGAGCCTTCAGGGATTATCCCGATCGCGGGCAGGCTGCCGATGAAAGTATAGAAAGGCTCGCGCGCCCGGAATATGACCTTGAGCGGGTCGGGCGCTTCAATCGTCTCGATCTTTTCGACCGCGCCTCTGATGGGGGATTGCGTCGCGGGATCGAGTATGGAATCGAACGTATATTTCACATCGGCGGATGTGAGCGGGCGGCCGTCGTGAAAAGTCACCCCCGGCCGGAGGTAGAAGGTGAATGTCTTCTGGTCGGTCGATTCTTCATACCTGTCGGCAAGCCACGAGACGAATTCGAAGTCCGCGCTCCTGGTCACGAGCGTGTCATAGATAAGCTGCATTACGCGGGCGGACGGAATTATGGTGGTCGAAAATCTGGGGTCGAATCCGCGCGGCGGCAGCTCGATGGCCACAACAAGGGTGCCGGGCTCGGCGGCGCGGCGGCACGCCCCTCCCGCCATCGCCAGCAGCGCTGCGACCAGCAAGATCAGGACGCGCGCGGTCGCCTTAACAGGTCTAAGCTGATTCATAAAGCAGGCGCGCTCGGCGGCAAGCTCGTCCCTGGCCGCCGGCCGTTACTTGGAGTGTTGAAACACCAGGTTCAACTCGGATATGCGCTCGCGAAGACGCGTAATCGCCATTTCGCTCTGCTGGTACGGCGGCGATAGCATCGATTTAATCCTCGCGATATGGTCGAATGCCCGGCTGATATGGGTTTTTGTGATGCGCCCTTGCTCGGCCGCCCCGACCATCGCCCTCCACACGGAAGTCGACAACCTCGGGCGAGTGCGAGTTGGTTATCAAGACCATGTCGATCCCGGCTTCCACAGAGCTTATGGCCGCCTCCGGCAATTCGCGCGACCGCGTGATCGCGCCCATCTCCATATCGTCGGTGATCGAAAGCCCCTTGAACGAAAGGTCCTCGCGCAGCAACCCGGTGACAATGTTCTTTGAGATCGACGCGGGAAGAGGGGCCGGTCCGTCGAACGCGGGATAGTGCGCGTGCGACACGATCAAAGCGTTGAGCCGCGCGTTTATCTTTGAGAATAGCTCTATGTAAGGGGCGAGGTCTTTTTTCAGTATCTCGTCGCGCGAGCTATCGATTGTCGGCAGTTCGGCGTGCGAGTCCACGGCGGCAGGCCCGAGGCCCGGAAAGTGCTTGCCGACGCCCATGACGCCGCCGTGCTGGAGCCCTTCGAGAAAAGCCCCCGCCAGCCGCACGACCTCCGCGAGGGTGCTGCCGAGATACCGCCCCTTGAGCCCGTTGTCGGCCGAATCATTCACGCTGATGTCAAGCACCGGCGCGAAGTTCATATTGAAGCCGAGCGTCCGCAGGGTTTCGGCCATAATCTCGCCGAGGCGGGCGGCTATCGATGCGTCGCTCGAAGCGCGAAGCAGGTCGGCCGACGGCATCGGCGAGAAGATAGATTTCAGCCGGTCGACGCGCCCGCCCTCCTGGTCGACCGCGACTATGGGAGGGACCTTGATGATAGCGCGAAGCTCGGTCGTCAGCTCCAAGACCTGTTGCGCGCTCTCGATGTTCTGCCCGTCGAGAAGCACTCCACCGGGTTGAATCGTCTTTATGAATTCGCGTGTTTCCGAATCCATCCGGGTGCCCGGAATGCTTGTGATTATGAGTTGTCCGATCCTGTGTTCTAGGTTCATCTTTGTGGGATCAAATGTGATCTGTCATCGCGGCTTGCGCATAAACAAGCTCGCCCTATCTCTTTAGCTCAAAAAGCGCCCTCAAACTTGTGTCGTAAGGCTCGCGGGCCACGCCCGCGTCAGTGATTATCGCAGAAACGTACCGGTGCGGCGTAACGTCAAACGCGGGGTTTTCGACCGCGACCCCCGCCGGCGCAATCTGCTCGCTTCTAAAACGCGTCACCTCTTCTGAGGGGCGCGATTCAATCGGAATCTGGTCGCCGGAATTGAGCGTCAGATCAATGGTCGAAAGCGGCGCGGCCACGTAAAAAGGTATGTTGTTTTCGTGCGCGGCCACCGCGACCATGTATGTGCCGATCTTATTAGCCACATCGCCGTTGGCCGCTATGCGGTCCGCGCCGACGATCACGCAATCGACCTTGCCCGACTTTAAAAAATGTCCGGCCATGCCGTCGGTGATCAGCGTGACCGGTATTTCGTCCTTCGCGAGTTCCCACGCCGTGAGCCGCGACCCTTGTAGGAAGGGCCTCGTCTCGTCGGCGAATACTTGCACGCGCTTGCCGGACTCTACAGCGGCGCGGATCACCCCGAGCGCCGTGCCGAACCCCGCCGTCGCAAGCGCCCCCGCGTTGCAATGCGTAAGCACCGTCGCGCCGTCTGGCAGAAGCTCCGCCCCGAAGCGCCCCATACGCCGATTGCTTTCGATATCTTCTTTATGAATCTCGGCGGCTTCGCTGATGAGCTGCCGCGTGATCTCTTCGACGGATGCGCTTTCGCGGCCCGCGCGATTAAATGCCCACCGCATTCGCTCGACCGCCCAGAAGAGGTTAACGGCCGTCGGCCTTGTGACCGATATGCGCTCGCAGACATTATTGAAGTCGCGCTCGAAATCTTCGCCGGACGAAGCATTGCTGTTCTTCATTCCGAGCGCAATTCCCATGGCGGCAGCGACCCCGATTGCGGGCGCGCCGCGTATGACCATCTCCTCAATCGCGACGGCTACTTCTTCGTGAGTCTTGAATACGGGATAAATCTCTTCGGTCGGAAGGCGCCTCTGGTCAATCATTACCACGCCTTCATCGGTCCATTCGATAGTCCTTATCATCATCAACAGAATAATATCGAAGGGACGAAAAACGCAAAGCAACAATGTGTCGCCGAGATGTCGCGTGCCGGGCGAGGAATGATTCCGCGGCCTGTCTGCTTAACAGTGAATTGACGAGTACCTGTACAGCCGTACGTATGAAAACCCGGCAGCCAGGCCCTAAACCGCTGCTAAAGCGTCTGGAATTGCGCCCCGGCGCGCGGCACGGCTGTTGCGATAACAAATAATGATTCTACCGAAAAAAGGAAAAAGGCAGTCATGGGAAGGTTTGCAAGAAAACAGGGTATAGATTACTCGCGGGCGCGGACGGTGAACGCGAAAGCCCGGGCGGATTTCAGCGAGCGGCGGCCCGCGCTCAAAGCCTGGAGAAGCCGCCAGGCATCTAATTCATCGCAGGCGGAAAGTTCCAGAGGGGGCATTATAAATACCAACAGTTTGTCCCGCCCTAATAGTATCTCGCGCTTTTTCAAGGGTCGCCTTGCTTTGAAGGGACGCGGGAGAAGAATCGCGCGGCTGTCTATGGTAGCGGCGCTTTCACTGCTGGGCGTGTTGATTGGGTGGAGCGTGGGAGGAGCGCTGACCGAGGCGCCCGCCGCCAGCGCAAATAAGATCGCAACCGCGCAGGCCGATGCGACCGGCGGCCTGCCCGTTTTACCGACCCCCGCGGTAGGTGACGCGCAGCATACCGCGGAGCAGGTAGCGACAACGCAATCATCAACCGAGCCTCGCGATAACGATGAACGTAAGCCAGCAGGCCGGCGGCGATGAATCGGAACGCCGAACAAGGCGGGCGCGCGGCGCGCGTTTTAGCGCGCAATATGCGGGCGGCAATGGTTTCAATCCGACGGTTATAGTTACCAAGCCCGCTAAGGTACTCAAGAAGGCGAATCCGTTAAAGATCGGGAAAATCTTCTAACTAGCACGGGCATAATAAAAACTCATACGACGGTTCATAAAGAAAGCGGGGCGCTCTTTTCGGAGTCGCCCCGCTTTCTCAGTTATTCGGCCAAAGGGCTGCTGTCAGGACGCAGCCTTTTTCTTGCCGGCGAGTATGATCTCCCGGCCGGTGAGATAGAGCAATACGCACAGCACGACGAACGGTATCAGCGAAAGAAGGTCGGCTGAATCCCCCTTGAAGAACGGGTTGCTGGCTGTCGCCCACTCCTCTATGCCCCGATTGAAATCGGCCAGCGCTGGGTACCCGTTCAATACGGCGTATATAATACCGGCGAGCGCGCCGCCCGCGATATAGCCCGAGGCCATTAGCACGCCGGGGCTCTTATCGCCTTCGGCGACAAGCTCTTCTTCGGTCATGTTTTCGCCGCGGAATTTCCTGCGAACATATTTGTTGACCATATACCGTATAATCCCGCCGATCAGTATGGGGGTCAACGCCGACAGCGGCAGATAGACGCCTACGGCGAAGGCGAGCGAGGGGATGCCGGCCATCTCCAGCACGATGGCGATCATCACGCCGAGTAGTACGAGCCCCCAGGGGAGCCGATGGCTCAGGATGCCGTTTATGATGTAAGACATCAGGACAGCTTTTGGGGCATCGAATTTTGTCGCCGTCGTCCCATCAGGTCGCTCCTTGTGAATGCCGTTGATCGCCGGGTCGACCAGATAGACGGGCGCGCCGCTTTCGTCAACGTAATACTTCCTCGACGTTCCAGTTTCGTTGTTAAACCTGTGCCAGACGTAATAGCTATTGCCGTCAGTCGTCGCCTGCGGCCCGCGCAGCGACTCTCTTTCGGTCAAGCCTGAAACGTTGGCGCGAAGGTCGGCGGGGAAGTTGCGCTCGATCTTGTAGGCGACTCTGCCCGAAGGATCAACAAGGAACTCGCCGGCTTCAAGGCCAGCTATAGCCGTCGGGCTTGCGGGGTCGTTTGCCAGCACGCGGTAGCTGCCCGCCGCGGGAGGCTGCGCCTTCTCCGCATACGGCGGAAGCGTTGATACGACGGCCGGGTTTATCTGAGCCGGTTGCCCTGAGATTTGTTTAAAACTAGAGCCGGGCACATAGACCGTCCCCGCGCTGTTGAACTCAAGGAGAATCGGGCCGAGTATCAGCGCCGACGCGAGCGCGCCGACCAGAATGGCTATCTGCTGATACTTGGGAGTTGCGCCTACTAGAAAGCCCGTCTTCAAATCCTGCGACGTTGTGCCGCCGTTTGACGCGGCTATGCAAACGATGGCGCCGATTGACAGCGCGGTCACGTAATAGATCGGCGAGGTCCAGCCGACGATCAGGAATATCAGGCAGGTGAGCAGAAGCGTTGCCACGGTCATACCGGAAATCGGGTTTGACGAAGAGCCGATCTCTCCCGTGAGTCGCGACGATACGGTGACGAAAAGAAATCCGAAGGCGATGATCAGTAATGCCCCGAGAAGGTTCCCCTGGAGATGCAATTGCGGGACTATCATAATCAGCGTGACCAGCAGGATTATTCCGCCGAGCACGAACTTCATCGAAAGGTCCTGGTCCGTTCTGGGCGCTCCGGCCTGCGCCGCCTGCCCGCCTTTAAAATCCTTGATGCCGCCCTTGAGGCCTTGCCAGATTGTCGGAAGCGAGCGAAACAGGCTGATGATGCCGCCGGCGGCCACGGCGCCCGCCCCGATATAAAGCACATAAGCGCCGCGTATGTCGTTCGGGCTCATATCCGGTATCGGCTTATCACCCGGAGCCACAATGACGGTCATCCCTTCGCCGAAGAATTTGATGAGCGGGATAAGAACGAGGTAGGCGAGGACGCCGCCGGCGCACATAATTGCCGCGATGCGAGGGCCGATTATATAGCCGACGCCCAGGAGCGCGGGGTTTACCTCGGCCGCGATGGAGCCGGCATTAAACGGCGCGCCGAAGATTTTTTCCGGTATGTCTTTCCAACCCTTGAACCCGTCCATAATAACTTTGTAGACGAATCCGATGCCCAGGCCGGTGAATATGGGAAGCGCGCGAACCTGCGATTGCGGCCGGTCCTTTACTCCCTCGGCCGCCGCGCGCGATTCGTCCGAAGCGCCCGCCTTCAAGACCTCGGCGCATGCCGTTCCTTCGGGATATTTCAGAAGGCCGTGCTGCTGGACGATGAGCGCGCGCCTGAGAGGGATCATCATCAGGATGCCGAGCAGCCCGCCGAGCACCGCGACAAGCGCGACGCGGGTGATTTCGAGGTCGAACCCCAGGATCAATATCGCGGGCATGGTGACGCCGACACCGAAGGCGATTGATTCCCCGGCCGATCCCGCCGTCTGGACTATGTTGTTCTCCAGTATGGTGGCATTTCTCACGCCGACTTTCGATAGCGCGCGGAACAGTGTGATCGATATGACTGCAACCGGTATTGATGCGCTAACTGTTAAACCGGTCTTCAGCACAAGGTAGAGAGAAGAGGCGCCGAAGATCATACCGAGAAGTGTTCCGACGATCAGCGGGAGGGGCGTAAGCTCAGGCAGTCTCACGCCGGGGGGGATGTACGGGCGAAAGGATGCCAGAAATGGGTTAGCTGGCTTGGCCCCTACAATGTCAGGGAAATCTTTGGCAGCGCCTGTACTGGGTGCATCAGCAATTTCAGTCGCCATTGAATTGACCTCCGGTGTATTTGGAACGAGGAGTAAGTCCGAACAGCTTTAATTTACCGCGTTCGGTGCAGGAATGTAAAAAGGAAATGGTATCAAAAGCCTTGCGGATTGCGAGGACAGAACCGGCGTAGATAGAACGAGCCCCGACGAGGCATCACGAAAACGGCGCTCTACGTCGGGGCTCGCGGTGGACTGTTGGGATTGACCTGTGGCCTATCCGCAAGAAAAACTGTTTGAGCGTGCTGCTCCTGCCTTCAGCAATGAAAAACGTGGACTCGATTATGAAGGGTCCACTGTCAGCCGCGCGTGCGGCTGGCCACGCTCAGGTCTCAGCCACCTCACCTGGTCTGAAACTTATCATGCCTTGGACCACCTCCTTTCCGGTGTTGGAGCGATAGTAGCATAAGCCATTTCCAAGTCAAGAAAAAAATCTGAAATTGCACAACTAATAGCGATCATAAAGGCGACTTACTTCTACATATAGATATATGCGTTTCCGGTTTGTCCCGGAAGAACCGGGCGCTGTAAGCTGATCTGCGTGGGTAAGAAGGGCAGCATCTTTTCGACGGCCGACATAGGTCACGACGCGTTAGATCGCCTCGTCCGTCTGGGGTACGACGTTGAAGTGTATGCGGACACGGAGCCCCCGCCAAAATCGGTCATTATAGATAAGGTGCGCGGCGGCGTTGTCGCTCTCATAACGACGTTGCGCGACCCCATTGACGGGGAAGTGCTCGGCGCGGGTAAGGGAACCTTGAAGGTGGTCGCGCAGATGGCCGTCGGCATAGACAACATAGATCGCTCGGCCGCAAATCTAAACCTCATCCCGTTCACCAATACGCCCGACGTGCTCACAGAGGCGACGGCTGAGTTTGCGCTTTTCATGATGGGCGCCCTTTCGCGAAAGCTTTATTCATCGGAAAGATTAGTGGAAGAGAACCGATGGGGATCGTGGCACCCGTATCACCCGTTTCTGGGTGACGAGGTGACGGGGAAGACGGTGGCGGTGATCGGCGCCGGTCGTATAGGGAAAGCGTTCGCGAGAAAATGCATAGGGCTCGACATGGACATCCTTTTATACAGCCCGCGCTCGCGTGATGAAAAGTTCGTCTCGTTTGCAGCGCGCGAGATGGCGCTAAGACGCGAAGCCGGGTTCGCGCGCGCGCTCCGCTCGATCAGCTATGTAAAGTTTGATGAAGCGCTCGCGCGAGCCGATTACGTGAGTCTGCATGTGCCGCTCGTCCTACCGGCAGGCGGTGACAAGGGCACATACCATCTACTCGACTATGAAACGTTGGGTAAGATGAAGCGCTCGGCCTATCTGATAAACACGTCGCGGGGGCAGGTGATAAACGAGCGCGCGCTCTACGATGCGCTTCTGGATAATCGAATAGCGGGCGCGGCCCTCGACGTCTTCGAGACGGAGCCGTTGCCTTCCGACAGCTTGCTGCGCGATCCGAAATTAAAGGACCGGTTGCGCTTGTTCCACCACTTCGCTTCGGGGACTCGCGAGACGCGACTCTCTGCCGACCCTGAAATAGGCATGGCAGGCCGCGCCGTTCAGGGCGCTATTGACGTGCTGGAAGGGAGCTACGGCGGCGACCTGACAAGGATGCCTTACGTCGTAAATAAAGAAGCGTTCGAGTAGGGGAGAGAAGACGGGTTTAATAAGGGTACTCTCGCCTGCCGCCTACCTCGGTCGTTGTCGCGGGTCGAGTCGCTCGCGCAATCCGTCGCCGATGAAGTTGAAGGCGAGCACAGACAGGGCGATCATCACGCCGGGGAATACGAACAGGTGCGGGGCCGTAAACCAGAACTCGCGGGAATCATCGATCATCTTGCCCCACGAAGGAATGGGCTCCGGCACGCCGAGCCCAAGAAAACTCATGCCTGCTTCGGCAAGTATCGCGCCCGCCATGCCGAGCGAAGCCTGCACGATTATGGGCTGGATAGAATTTGGCAGAATATGTCTTGCCAGTATTCTGAAGTCCTTCGCGCCGAGCGCTCGCGCCGCCGTCACAAAGTCGTATTCGCGGACCTTTAATACTTGCGCGCGCATTAACCTTGCGTAGCCGACCCAGCCGATGACGGAAAGCGCCAGTATGAGATTGCGCAGGCTCGGGCCAAGGAAGGCGACCATCGCAATGGCGAGCAGTATCCCGGGGAATGAAAGAAAGACGTTGAACAAAAACCCCGAAACTATGCGGTCGATCCACCCGCCCTTGTATCCGGCGAACGCTCCGATCAAGACGCCGGCAATGCCCGAGATCGCGACCACCGAAAGTCCTACGAGCATCGAGACCCTTGTGCCATAGATGATGCGAGACATCACGTCACGGCCGAGTTGATCGCGGCCCATGAGTTGTCCCGCGCCGGGCGGTTCGAGTCGAGCGCCGAGGTCTTGCGACTGGACCTTATCCCAGGAAGCAAGCAGGGGCGAAAGCAGCGCGAGCAGCACCAGCACGCCGACCACGACGAATCCAAATTGTGTGACTCGGTTCATAAAGAAGCGCGCACGCTTTAATCGACCTTGACCCGTCGGGTCAAGGAATCTGTAGGTAATATCGGTCATAGTGTTCACCAGGACGTAAGTCGCGGCGATGACGAGAATGCACCCTTGTGTGAGCTTATAATCGCGCTCGCTTATGCTATCGACCAGGAGGCTGCCGACTCCCGGCCAGGCGAATACCCTTTCGGTTATTATTGCGCCCGCGAGCAGCACTCCGAACTGGAGGCCGAGCACGGTGACCACGGGGATGAGCCCGTTCTTTAATACATGTTTGTAAATAACGGTACGTTCCGGGAGCCCCTTGGCGCGAGCCGTACGAACGTAGTCTTCGTTCAATTCTTCGAGCACGCTTGAACGGACTATGCGCGTGAGTATCGCCGAGAGCGCCGCGCCCAGAGTTATCGCGGGAAGAATAAGACTGCCCCATCGAGCCCCGCCGGCTACGGGCGTCAGGCCAAGCTCGACGGAAAAGACCAGTATGAGCAGCGGCCCGAGCGCAAAGCTCGGGAGCGAAATCCCCAGCAATGCTATGAAGGTCGATAGCGAGTCGATAAAACTGCCGCGGTGCGTCGCGGCCGTCACGCCGAGCGGTATTGAGACGAGCGTGGCTAAGAGCAGCGCGGTTATGGCGAGCTTTATCGTCGCCGGGTAGCGCGCGGCTATGCGATCTAAGACGGGCTCGCGGTTGGCGGCGAAGCTGGTGCCCCAGTCACCTTTGACAAGGCTGGCCCAATAATCGGCATATTGTTCGAGGAGAGGCTTGTCGAGGCCGAGCTGCGCGCGCGCGTCCTGGTATTGCCGCTCGGTAGCGTTCTCGCCCACAAGCTGGCGCGCGGGGTCTCCGGGCACTATATGTATCAGGAGAAAGACAAGTGTGACAACGGCCCAGAGGACCGGAATTGTTATTAACAGCCGACGCGCTATAGCGAAGGCGATAGCAAGCATAGGGCTAGATCATAGCAAAGCAGCAAAGCTCTCGCCAACATCAAGGTTCGCGAGTTATTATTTTGATTGACGCTTGCAATAAGAAGTTCGTTTGACTAATATTGTCCCTTTGCGGAATGGGGGAAGTTCTTTCTCATGAGCCGGTGTAGCTCAGTTGGTAGAGCATCTGATTTGTAATCAGAGGGTCGGGGGTTCAAGTCCCTTCACCGGCTCCAGGGTGTTTGAAAATTTGAAATGAAGATGCTGGGGTGGTCGAGTGGCTAATGGCACCGGGCTGTAAACCCGGCGGGCTTAGGCTCTACGTAGGTTCGAATCCTACCCCCAGCACCATCTGAGACCTGAAATCTCTGTGTTTGAGGTTTCAAACGGGCGGGAGTAACTCAATGGTAGAGTACTAGCCTTCCAAGCTAGCTGTTGCGGGTTCGAGCCCCGTCTCCCGCTCCAGTTTAGCCCGGCGGGCCGCCGTAGCTCAGTGGTAGAGCGCATCCTTGGTAAGGATGAGGTCATGGGTTCAATCCCCATCGGCGGCTCCATTTCAAACGCCCCGTGATGAGAGCCGACTGGTTCCCACGCCACCTTTTAATATTTATAAGCTCATAGCCGCAGGCTGAGTATAGGAGATCTATGGGAAAAGAGAAATTTGACCGAAGCAAGCCACACGTCAACGTGGGGACAATCGGGCACATCGACCACGGCAAGACTACGCTCACCGCAGCCATCACGAAGGTGCTCGCCCGGCACAACCCCAAGATCCAGTTCCGCTCCTTCGACTCCATCGATAACGCCCCGGAGGAGAAGGCGCGCGGCATCACGATAGCCACGGCCCACGTCGAGTACGAGACGGCTAACCGCCACTACGCCCACGTGGATTGTCCGGGCCACGCCGACTACATCAAGAACATGATCACGGGGGCGGCGCAGATGGACGGGGCGATACTCGTTGTGGCGGCAACGGACGGCCCGATGCCGCAGACCCGAGAGCACATACTGCTGGCGCGGCAGGTCGGGGTGCCGGCGATGGTCGTCTTTATGAACAAGGTGGACGCGGTCGATGACCCGGAGCTATTGGACCTGGTGGAGCTGGAGGTCAGGGAGTTGTTGTCGAGCTACGGGTTTCCCGGCGACGACATACCGGTGGTGCGAGGGTCGGCGTTGGGAGCGCTAAACGGGGACGGGGCGTGGGAGAAGAGCATAGACGAGTTGATGGAGCAGGTCGACACCTACATACCGCAGCCGGCAAGAGAGGTGGACAAGCCGTTTTTGATGCCGGTCGAGGACATATTCTCGATCTCGGGGCGAGGGACGGTGGCGACGGGGCGGATAGAGCGAGGGCAGGTGAAGGTAGGCGAAGAGGTGGAGATCATCGGGATCAAGGCGACACGCAAGACGGTGGTGACGGGCGTGGAGATGTTCAAGAAGCTGCTCGATTCTGGGATGGCGGGCGATAACGTGGGGCTGTTGTTGAGGGGAGTGGAGCGCAAGGAGATAGAGCGAGGGCAGGTGATAGCCAAGCCGGGATCGATCAACCCGCACACGAAGTTCAAGGCGGAGGTGTACGTGCTGACGAAGGAAGAGGGAGGGAGGCACACGCCGTTCTTCAGCGGGTACCGGCCGCAGTTTTATTTTCGGACGACGGACGTGACGGGAGTGGCGCAGTTGCCGGAGGGAGTGGAGATGGTGATGCCGGGAGACAACTCGCAGTTAGAGATAGAGTTGATCGCGCCGATAGCGATGGAGAAGGGGTTGAGGTTCGCGATCCGAGAGGGAGGGCGGACGGTAGGGGCGGGCACGGTCTCCGACATCATCGAATAGTTAATAGGTAGTTGAGTGGACAGGGCCGGCAGGCGGCGAGCCTTGAAGGTCCTTAGTTATAATTGATGTTTCGCGGTTGAGGGATTATGGCAAGAGATAACATTACGCTCCAATGCACAGAGTGCAAGAATCGTAACTACGTTACTACTAAGAACAAGAAGAAGACTCCCGATAGGCTTGAGTTCAAGAAATTCTGCAACAAGTGCAGAAACCATAAGCCGCACCGGGAGACAAAGTGATTTTGGATTTTAGATTGCCGATTTTGGATTGCCGGGCAGGCTCCCAAATCCAAAATCTAAAATCCCAAATCCAGAATCGGTATAGGGGTATAGTGTTAGTGGCTAGCACGGCGGTCTCCAAAACCGTAAGGCCGGGTTCGAGTCCTGGTACCCCTGTTGGACTTTAAAGCATTTCTCATTGCGGGCGGTGCTTTCATTTTAGAGGTGAAGTGATGACCGGAGTTAATGAATACCCAGAAGGCGAGGAGAGGTCGCCGAGAGAAGAGCCGGAACGACAAGAGCGCCCTCGCGGCCAAAAACTGTCGTTCGGAAAACGTATAAGCGAGTTTTACCATAACGTAAAGCTCGAAATGCGCAAGGTAGCCTGGCCTACCCGCAACGAGGTCTGGAGCACGACAATCGTGGTGCTTATAGCGGTACTCTTTTTCGGATTCTACCTCTGGGGCGTTGACTTGCTCGTCGCAAGCGGCATCGATGCGCTTCAAAGCGCGTTTCAATAGGCGGAAGAATAATGCCAAGGAACTGGTATATCATCCACACATATTCCGGCTACGAGAAAAAGGTGCGCGAGTCGCTGACTTCGCGCATACAGGCGTATGAAATGCAGGACCAGATCACGCAGGTTCTCGTGCCGACCGAGACCGTCGTTGAAATGCGCGGCTCGAAGCGCGTCGAGACCTCAAGAATGTTCTTCCCCGGCTACGTGCTCGTCGAGATAGAGACTGACGAAAAAGGGGAAGTGAGCGAGAAGGTCTGGCACCTGATAAAATCGACCCCGAAGGTTACCGGGTTCGTGGGCGGGCAGAAGCCGACCCCGTTAACGCTGGAAGAAGTAGATCAAATCGTGCATCACGTCACCGAGGCGGCGGAGAAGCCGAAACCTAAACACACGTTTACGCACGGCGAGCACGTGCGCATACTTTCCGGCCCGTTCAGCGGGTTTACGGGTCAGGTCGAGGAGATCAACCCGGACAAGGGTGTGTTGAAGGTGATGGTGACGATCTTTGGGCGCTCGACGCCCGTCGAATTGAACTTTTTGGACGTCGAGAAACTGACGTTCAGCGAAGAAGAATAATTTCAGATCTCAAGCTCGGGTTTGAGAATCAGAGAGGGGAGAGTTCAGCCAGGCTACGGCCGGTGCTGGCTCGCGAGAGACCCAATTATGGCAAAGAAAATCACCGCATATATTAAGCTGCAAGTCCCGGCCGGGAAAGCTAATCCCGCGCCTCCCATCGGACCGGCGCTCGGTCAACACGGCGTAAACATAATGGAGTTCTGCAAGGCGTTCAACGCCAAGACCGCCAATGTCGGCGACCTGAATATCCCTGTCGTCATAACGGTCTATGCGGATCGCTCATTTACGTTCATCACCAAGACGCCGCCTGCCGCGGACCTTTTAAAGAAGGCGGCGGGGATTGACAAGGGCTCGCCCAAACCAAATCGCGATAAAGTCGGTCGCATCAGTCGCAAGCAGATCGAAGAGATCGCCCGCACGAAGATGCCCGACCTCAACACCACTTCAGTCGAGTCCGCCATGCGCACGATTGAAGGTACGGCCCGCAACATGGGGCTGGAGGTCACCGATTAAACCGGCTCGCCGCGCGAGACCCGTTACTCTATAGGGCGAATGCGCCACTAAGAGGCCGCAGCCGGCCTTCGACGGGCAAATCTCGCGGGGTTCTTACGGGCGACGGCCCGCAAACGATAGGGAGTGGCAAAACTTTGCCACGTTAATTACCTGGGAGAATAATTATGGCAGGAAAGAAATATACGGCGGCGGTCGCGCAGGTCGAGCAGGACCGCCTGTACACGATACCCGAAGCGGTCGAGCTATCGAAGAAGGTGGCTTTTGCGAAGTTCGACGAGACTGTCGAGGTCTCTATGACGCTCGGCGTTGATCCGAGAAAGGCCGACCAGATGGTCCGCGGCACGGTGGTATTGCCGCACGGACTCGGCAGGTCGAAGCGGGTGGTAGTGATAGCCTCGACGCCCGAAAAGATCGCCGAGGCGCAGGAGGCCGGCGCGGATGAGGCCGGGGGCGACGAGATTGTGACCCGGATAAAGGGCGGGTGGCTCGATTTTGACGCGCTCATCGCCACGCCGGATATGATGAGGTCCGTCGGCCAGCTCGGAAAGATACTCGGCCCGCGCGGGCTTATGCCGAACCCTAAGACCGGGACGGTTACGCCCGACATAGCGCGCGCCGTGCGCGAGACTAAGGCCGGTAAGGTGGAGTTCCGCGTCGATAAGACCGGCGTGATACACGCGCCGGTCGGCAAGGTGAGCTTCGACCCGCAGCTTCTGGCTGAAAACGCCAAGACGCTCATCGACGCGGTGATGCGCGCCAAGCCTTCGGCCGCCAAGGGCAAGTACGTAAAGAATGCCGTGATCTCGTCAACGATGGGACCGGGCATAAAGCTCAATACCGGCGAATTCTAGTCTTAAGGCAGTAGCGGGTCTGCTGAACCCGCGATCTAAAGAGGAGTGAGACCGTGAAAACAAAAGCACAGAAGGAAGTTGAGATCGAGAACCTTCGGCGGGATTTCCAGGAATCGCCCAACGCGGTGCTGATCGGGTTCCAGGGGATAAAGGTGGCCGACGACGAGCGGCTGCGCCGGGAGCTGAGGCAGTCGAATCTTACATACCGTGTTGTGAAGAACACGCTCGCCATCCGCGCGTCGGAGGGGACGCCGATGGAGCCGCTGCGGGATAAATTCACAGGCGCCACGGCCGTCGCGCTTTCAAAGGACGACCCGGTAACGATGGCAAAGGTGCTTTCGAAATGGGCCAAGGAGAGCGCGGTATTTAAGTTCAAGGCCGGCATCGTCGAAGGCAGCGTGATCGAAGTCAGCGACATCGAGGCGATATCGAACCTGCCTGCGAAGGAGGTGCTTGTCTCGAAGATAATGTTCCTGATCAATTCGAGCGCACAGCGTATGGCCGTAGTCACCGCCGCCGTCGCGCGCAACCTCGCCGTCGTCATCGATCAGGTTCGCGCCCAGAAGGAAGAGCAGGGCGCGTAAAAGAGTTGCGGATTGTAGATTGCGGATTTATACGGGTGAATCTTTAATCCGAAATCCACAGTTCGAAGCCGACGCGGATTTGTGGAGATTCGAGCGCGGCTTTTGAAAGTATTAACTGGTCGCTTTGCCTAGTGTCAGTTGGGCGACCCGGATGGCTCGCAGCAGCCGGAGATGCACCGGCCACGCAAGCCGACCACAGCAGGAGGGGCGGACCCGAAAGCCGGTTCTCGCCGCTCCAAAGGCACAAGATTTCAGGAGGACACGATAAGTTATGTCATCGGAAAAACTACAGACAATTGTTGACCAGATAAAAGACCTTTCGCTGCTTGAAGCCTCGCAGCTTGTGAAAATGATGGAAGAGACGTTCGGCGTATCGGCGGCGGCGGCGGCGGCCTCGGCGGCACCGGCGGCGGGGCGGCGGCGGCGGCGGCGCCGGTCGAAGAGAAGGATGAGTTCGACGTGATCTTGACCGGAATGGCAGACCCCGGCAAGAAGATCGGCATCATCAAGGCCGTCCGCGAGATCACCGCCCTCGGACTCAAGGAAGCCAAGGACCTGGTGGAAGCCGCGCCCAAGCCGATTAAGGAAGGCGTGGCCAAGGACGAAGCCGAAGCGCTCAAGAAGAAACTTAGCGACGCAGGCGCGACCGTCAACCTCAAGTAAGAGACAGGATACAGGTTTAGCATGTTACAGGGCAGCGAGTCGCGTATTAAAGAAGCGGCTCACTGCCGCCTGTGACCTGTCCCTGTTGCCCGTCGCAGCTTGACCGTCGGAGAGGCTTCCGTGTATCATCGGAATTTAGGACGTTAAGAGACGGCGAAGACAATAAAGTATATATTGCGCTCAAGAAAACGCGAAGGTCGCGGTTGGAGTAAGTGTCTCCAGCCGTGCTTCGCTTTTGTGTCTCCAGAATTATATAAGCTTGCAGTGAGTTTCATCATTCTAGCTTTGAGAGATATCCTCGCGTTACCTACCCCGTTTTGCGTGGACTTGCTTCTCCAATCGAAGTTGGGACAGGTGTGACCCACTGCAAGTTTTTTCTTGCCTTTTACCGAGGAGAGATATGTCAGCACAAGCAAACAACACGAACGGCATAGGCCGCGAGCGGTTTGATTTTTCTCGAATCAAGACGGCGATCAGAATACCTAACCTCATCGAGGTTCAACGCCAATCTTACAACCGTTTTCTCCAGATGGATTTGCTCCCGGCCGAGCGCGAGAACATCGGGCTACAAGCGGTCTTTCGTTCGGTCTTTCCGATAACCGATTTTCGCGAGACCTCGCAGCTTGATTTCGTCGAATACTCGATAGGTAACTGGCAGTGCAAATGCGGCCAGTTGGAGGGGCTCTATCACCTGCGCACGAACTGCCGCTCTTGCGGCGCGATCCTTCGCGTGAACCCTTACCAGGCCGAAGACGTCGTCTGTCATCAGTGCGGCACTATGAACACGGTCTCGCCCGTCCTCTGCGATAACTGCGGCGAGCCCGTCACGCTCCAGCACAAGCATTCCGAAAAGGAGTGCCAGGAGAAGTCTATGACCTACGCCGTGCCGCTGAAGGTCAAGATTCGCCTGACGGTCTGGGACACGGACGAGGACACGGGGCAGAAATCTATCCGCGACATAAAAGAGGAAGAGGTCTTCTTTGGCGAGATCCCGCTGATGACCGAAAACGGCACGTTTATCATAAACGGGACCGAGCGCGTTATCGTCAGCCAGTTGCACCGCAGCCCCGGCGTCTTCTTCGAGAAGGCAAACAACAACACTTATTTTCTGGCGAAGGTCATTCCGTATCGCGGCTCCTGGGTCGAGTTCGAGTACGACACAAAGAGCCTGCTTTATGTCCGAATAGACCGCAAGCGCAAGTTCTACGGCACGGTCTTTTTGCGCGCCCTCGGGCTCATGGAGCGGATCGACCTCGACCGCATCGGGTCTGATTCGCAGCTGGAGGACGAGATAAAGCGCTCGTCGTTTTCCGACGCCGAAGTGCTGCGCATGTTTTACAACTCGCAGAAGGCCACGGTCGATAGCGGCCACCTGAGGTTCGAGCCGAACGAAGGGATCATAGGTCTGCACCTGGCCGAGAACGTCGAAGATAAATCGGGCGAGGTGCTGGTGCGCGGCGGCCAGAACGCCAAGAAGCTCACGCGCCGCGACATCGACACTCTTCGCAAGGCTAAGGTCAAGAGCGTCACGGTCGATCCGCAGGAGTTGGAAGGGGCCTTCTTGACCGACGACGTGGTCAACACGGATACGGGCGAGGTTATCGCCGAATCAAACACCGAGCTGACCACGCGCGAGTGGCAGCAGATCATCGAGTCGGGCGCGACCGAAGTCGAAGTCTTCTTCCCGGAGCGCGACGAGGTCGGCATCGTCATCAGCCAGACGCTCAAGAAGGATTCGGTCAAGACGCCGCGCGACGCGATACTCGAAATCTATCGCAAGATGCGCCCGGGCGACCCGCCGACCATACTGACCGCGTGGAACCTTTTCCGCGGCATGTTTTTCGACGAGCGGAAATTCGATTTCTCGCGCGTCGGTCGTTTGAAGATGAACATCAAGCTCGGCCGGCCCGAGCGCGACCGCCTGGAGCATCAGACGCTCACGACGACCGATTTCGTCGACGTGATCGGCTACCTGCTCAAGATGCGCAAAGCCATCGGCGAGCCCGATGACATTGATCATCTCGGCAACCGCCGCGTCCGCGCCGTAGGCGAGCTGCTCGAAAATCAGTTCCGCATCGGCCTCGTGCGCATGGAGCGGGCGATTAAAGAGAAGATGTCCATACACCAGGAGATGCAGACGGCCATGCCGCGCGACCTCATAAACGCGAAGCCGGTTACGGCGGCCGTGCGCGAGTTCTTCGGCTCGTCGCAGCTCTCGCAGTTTATGGACCAGACAAACCCGCTCTCAGAGATTACGCATAAACGCAGACTGTCGGCGCTCGGGCCGGGCGGGCTCTCGCGCGAGCGCGCCGGTTTCGAAGTGCGCGACGTGCATCCCACGCACTACGGCCGCATATGTCCGATTGAGACGCCTGAAGGACCGAATATCGGGTTGATATCGTCGCTCTCCTGTTTTGCGCGAATCAACGAATTCGGATTCATCGAATCGCCGTATCGTAAGGTCGAGTCCGGGCGGATCATAGATTTTGTGCGGATACACTCGGCCGGCGACAGCGAGTTCGGCATCGGCGACCACCTGCCGAAAGATCAGGTCGATAAGGTCAACAAGAAGCTGTCGGCCGCGGGCCAGACTCCGGCCGATTACGAGGCGTACCCGTTCTACCTGTCGGCCTGGGAAGAGGACCGCTACACGATCGGTCAGGCTTCGGTCGAGACCGACAAGACCGGCAACATAGTTCAAGAGCGGACCGCGGCGCGTTTCGCCGGTGAGTTCAAATTCGCGGACCGCGAAGAGCTGGAGTTCGTGAACGTCAGCCCGAAACAGCTCGTATCGGTCGCGGCATCGCTCATCCCGTTCCTCGAAAATGACGACGCGAACCGCGCGCTGATGGGGTCGAACATGCAACGGCAGGCGGTCCCGCTGCTCAGGGCCGAAGCGCCGCTCGTAGGCACCGGCATGGAGCGGGTGACGGCGCAGGATTCGGGCGCGGTGGTCGTCGCCCGTCGCGACGGCGTGGTTGACTCGGTCGACTCCGAGCGAATAATCATCCGCGCCGAGCACGGCATAGGCGGGACGACCTCGCGCGAGATCAACGCCGATATATACCAGCTCACGAAGTTCAAGCGCTCCAACCAGAACACCTGTATTAACCAGAAGCCCATCGTGCGCGAGGGCCAGCGCATCAAGAAGGGCGACGTGATAGCCGACGGCCCCTGCACCGACCGCGGCGAGCTCGCGCTTGGCCGCAACGTGCTCGTGGCTTTTATGCCCTGGCGAGGGTACAACTTTGAAGACGCCATCCTGGTCTCGGAGAAACTCGTCAAGGAAGACTCTTTCACTTCGATCCACATCGAAGAGCTTGAAGTCGAGGCCCGCGACACGAAGCTCGGCCCGGAAGAGATAACGCGCGACATCCCGAACGTGTCGGAGTCGGCGCTTCGCGACCTCGACGAGTCGGGCATCATCCGAATCGGCGCGCAGGTCAAGCCGGGGTCGATACTCGTGGGCAAGGTCACGCCGAAGGGCGAGACGCAGCTTACGGCCGAAGAGAAGCTGCTGCGCGCGATATTCGGCGAGAAGGCCGGCGACGTGCGCGACGCGAGCCTTACGTGCCCGCCCGGCATCGATGGCACGGTCGTCAACGTCAAGGTCTTCACCCGCAAGGGGGCGGAGAAAGATCAGCGCTCGCTCGACATCGAGCACGCCGAAGAAGAGAAGCTCCTGAAAAACCTCAACGACGAGATTCGAATACTTGAGGACGAGCGCAACAAGCGCATCTACGAGCTGCTCGAAGGACAGCGTCTTGCCGAGGACCTGACATACAAGAACAAGAAGCTGCTCGCCAAGGGCACGCGCCTCACGCGCGAGGAGCTTGAGGGGATCGAGATCGGGGCGTTGCGCAAGGTCGAGGTCACGAGCTCGAAGATCAACGTCGCGACCGAGATTTCCGAGATCGAGCGCCGCACCGAGCGGCAGATCAACGTCCAGCGCCAGCTTCATCAGGAGAACATAGAGAAGCTGCACAAGGGCGATGAGCTTCCGCCGGGCGTCATCAAGATGGTCAAGGTCTTCATCGCCATGAAGCGCAAGCTTTCGGTGGGCGATAAGATGGCCGGCCGGCACGGCAACAAGGGCGTCATCGCGCGCATACTCCCCGAGGAGGATATGCCGTACCTGCCCGACGGCACCCCGGTCGAGATCGTGCTGAACCCGCTGGGCGTTCCTTCGCGCATGAACGTCGGGCAGATCCTTGAGACGCACCTGGGCTGGGCGTCGAAGGCCATAGGCGAGAAGATCGCCGACATCCTCTCGGACGCCACGCGCGCCGAGCAGATACGCAAGATGTATAAGGATGTGTTCACGCTCGCCGAACAGCAGGAGCGGTTCGCCGCCATGAGCGACGAGGATATTGTCGAGCACGCGCGCAAGCTCGTGGACGGCATACCGTTCGCTTCGCCGGTCTTTGACGGCGTGCGAGAGCAGGACATCAAGCGGTTGCTCGATTACTCGAACCTTCCGTCATCCGGCAAGACGGTGCTTTACGACGGTATGACGGGCGAGCCGTTCGAGCAGAAAGTTACCGTGGGCTACATCTACATAATGAAGCTGTCGCATCTGGTCGATGACAAGATACACGCGCGCTCCATTGGGCCGTACTCGCTTATCACGCAGCAGCCGCTCGGCGGCAAGGCGCAGTTCGGCGGGCAGAGGTTCGGCGAGATGGAGGTGTGGGCGCTCGAAGCCTACGGCGCGGCGCACATACTTCAGGAGCTGTTGACGGCCAAGTCGGACGACGTGGCCGGGCGCTCGAAGATATATGAAGCCATCGTGAAGGGTGAAGCCGATTTCGATCCGGGCGTGCCCGAGTCGTTCAACGTCCTGATACGCGAGCTTCAGTCGCTGTGCCTGGACGTGGAGCTGATGCGCCGGAGCGAAGAGGAAGAAGTAGTCGAGTAGTCCGAAATCCGAAACCCGCGGTCTGACGAGGGGAGGTGTTCCCTGACGTCGGACCGCGGACCCCGGACTCAGGACTCCTTAATCGGAGGAAAAATGTTTAGAACACACGAACAGAAGACGAACCTTGCACCCGATTTTGAGGCGATAAGAATCAGCCTTGCTTCCCCGGAGAAGATACTTTCGTGGTCGCACGGCGAAGTCACGAAACCCGAGACGATTAATTACAGAACCTTTAAGCCGGAGCGTGACGGTCTGTTCTGCGCGAGGATCTTCGGACCCGTCACCGACTGGGAATGCCTCTGCGGAAAGTATAAGAGGATGAAGCACAGGGGCGTCGTATGCGATAAGTGCGGCGTCGAAGTGACGCAGTCGAAGGTCCGCCGCGAGAGGCTCGGCCATATAAAGCTCGCGAGCCCCTGCTCGCACGTATGGTTCTTTAAGGGATTGCCTTCCCGCATAGGCCATCTGCTCGATATTCCTTTGCGCGAGCTTGAGAAGGTCCTCTACTTCGAATCCTACATAGTCATCGATCCGGGCGAGGTGCCTGAGCTAAAAGAGAAAGAGCTGATCACCGACGAGCGCTACCGCCAGCTCATGCAGGAGCACCCCGGCAAGTTCTCGGCGAAGATGGGCGCGGAAGCCATCAAGGAACATCTGCAGAGGGTCGACGTGGAGACGCTCGCCGTCGAGCTGCGGCAGAGGATGAAGGATGAGACTTCGCAGCAAAAGAAGCTCAAGTACTCGAAGCGGCTCAAGGTCATCGATGCGTTCCGCCGCTCGGGCAATCACCCCGACTGGATGATACTCGATGTCATCCCGGTCATCCCGCCCGAGCTCAGGCCGCTTGTGCCGCTCGACGGCGGGCGCTTTGCGACGAGCGATCTAAACGATCTCTACCGCCGCGTCATAAACCGCAACAACCGGCTCTCGAAGCTCATCGAGCTGAAAGCGCCTGAAGTCATCGTCCGCAACGAGAAGCGCATGTTGCAGGAGGCGGTCAACGCGCTGTTTGACAACGGCCGCCGCGGGCGCGTGCTCAGGGGCGCCAACAACCGCCCGCTCAAGTCGCTGTCGGATACGCTCAAGGGAAAGCAGGGGCGTTTCCGCCAGAACCTGCTCGGCAAGCGCGTGGATTATTCGGGCCGCTCGGTCATCGTCGTCGGCCCGGAACTAAAACTCCACCAGTGCGGGCTTGCCCAAAAAGATGGCGCTCGAGCTGTTCAAGCCCTTCATATACAACCTGCTTGAGAAGAAGCAATACGCCGCGACGATCAAGCAGGCCAAAGAGATGGTGGAGCGGCAGGAGCCGGTCGTGTGGGACATCTTAGAAGAGGTCATACGCGAGCACCCGGTGCTGCTCAACCGCGCGCCGACGCTTCACCGGCTCGGCATACAGGCGTTTGAGCCGGTGCTGGTCGAAGGCAAGGCGATCAAGATTCACCCGCTCGTCTGCACGGCGTTTAACGCCGACTTCGACGGCGACCAGATGGCGGTCCACATACCGCTTTCGCCCGAAGCGCAGGTCGAAGCAAGCGTGCTGATGCTTGCGTCGAACAACATTCTCAGCCCGGCCAACGGCCAGCCCATCGCGGTCCCGACCCAGGACATAGTGCTCGGGTGCTACTACCTGACGAAGGACAAGAAAGACGACCAGTTCGCGGGCCGGAAATTCTCTTCGGCCGACGAGGTCGTTCTTGCGCTCGACTCGGGCGATGTTCATACGCAGACGCCCATCAAGCTGATGTTTTCGGGCGACCTTATGGACATACAGCACGAGCGCGATGACCAGGACGTGATGCGGGCGACCGTGCGGAAAATGCACAACCGCGTCATCGACACGACCGTGGGCCGCGTGATCTTAAACGAGCACATGCCGCCCGACATGCCTTATATCAACGGCACTCTCAAGAAGAAGGGATTGACCTCGCTCGTCAATTACTGCCACTTGAGGCTCGGCCACGGCGAAACGGTGAGGATGCTCGACAAGGTCAAGGACCTCGGGTTCCTGTACGCCACGAAGGCGGGTATATCGATCGGCATCGACGATCTGGTAACTCCCCCCAAGAAGGCCGACCTTGTGCAGGATGCGCAGAACCGCGTGGTCGAAGTCGAGAACCAGTACAAGGAAGGCATCATCACCAACGGCGAGCGCTACAACAAGGTGATCGCCATATGGTCGGAGGTGACCGAAGAAGTCGCCAAGGCGATGTTCGACGAGATGAACAAGCGCGAGAAGGAAGCGGGCGAGCTGAACCCGATCCTCGTCATGGCCGACAGCGGCGCGCGAGGTTCGAAGCAGCAGATTCGCCAGCTCGCCGGTATGCGCGGTCTGATGGCCAAGCCCTCGGGCGAGATCATCGAGACGCCCATCCGCGCGAACTTCCGCGAAGGGTTGAACGTCCTTCAGTACTTCATCTCTACGCACGGCGCGCGCAAAGGTCTTGCCGACACGGCGCTCAAGACGGCCGACTCCGGCTATCTCACGCGTCGTCTGGTCGACGTTGCTCAAGACGTCATCGTGAGCGAGCCCGACTGCGGCACGATCAAGGGCATATGGGCGACGGCCATCATCGAGGGCGGCGAGGAGATCGAATCCTTGCGCGACCGCATCATCGGCCGTGTGGCGCTCGACGACGTGCGCGACCCCATCACGGGCGAAGTGCTCGTCGGCTCCAATCATGAAATAACCGAAGACCTCGCGGCGCAGATCCAGCTTGCGGGCGGCATCGAGCGCGTCAGGATTCGCTCGGTGCTTACTTGCGAGTCGCGGCGCGGCGTCTGCATCAAATGCTACGGCCGGAACCTGGCGACGGGTCAGATGGTCGAGCTTGGCGAGGCGACGGGCGTCATCGCGGCCCAGTCAATCGGCGAGCCCGGCACGCAGCTGACGATGAGAACGTTCCACATCGGCGGCGTCGCGGGCGGAGTCACCGAGATCACCAAGCACGAAGCACGGACCGCGGGCACCGTGAAGTTTGAAGACCTCAAGACGGTCCGCAACCGTGAGGGCGACCTGGTCGCGATGAACCGTAACGGCTCGATTGTTTTGATAGACGAGCGCGGTCGCGAGACTGGCCGCTACCAGATCGTTTACGGCGCGACGCTGAAGGTCATGGACGGGCAGCGCGTCGAAGAGGGGCAGGAGCTGGCGGAGTGGGATCCGTTCACGTTCGCCATCCTGACTGAAGACGCCGGCATCATTCACTTCAAAGACCTTATCGAAGGTGTCACAGTTCGCGAAGAGGTCGACGAAGTGACGGGTCTGTCGCACCTGGTCGTAGTCGACTCGCCTGACGAGAAGCGCCAGCCGAGGATCGAAATCCGCGACGACAAGAACAAGGTTTTGCGCACATATCAGATGCCGGTGCGCGCGAATCTTCTGGTCGCCGACTATGACGAGTGGAAGAAGAAGCGCGGCGGCACGGCCTCCAAGCAGCAGGAGGAGAAAGAGCACGTGCGCGTGGCGCCGGGTGACATCATCGCCAAGATCCCGCGCGAGACTACGAAGACCAAGGACATCACGGGCGGTCTGCCGCGCGTGGTGGAACTGTTCGAAGCTCGCAAGCCGCGCGAGACGGCGGTGATGACCGAAATCGACGGTTTAGTTAAGTTCGGCCCGATCGCCAAGGGGCTGCGAAAGGTAGTCATCGAAGCGCCCGACGGGGAGAAGCGCGAATACTCCATCCCGCGCGGCGTGCATATCAATGTGCAGGAAGGCGATTACGTCCGCGCGGGCGAGCCGCTTATGGACGGGCCGCTCAACCCGCACGACATTCTGGCCGTCCGCGGCATCGAAGAACTCCAGCGCTACCTCGTCAACGAGATACAGGAGGTCTATCGGTTGCAGGGTGTCAACATCAACGACAAGCACATCGAAGTGATCGTCCGGCAGATGCTTCGCTGGGTGAGGATCAAGGATGTCGGCGATACGGAGTTCCTGCTCGAAGACATGGTCGACCGGTTCCGGTTCCAGGACGAGAACGAGCGAGTGATAGAAGAGGGCGGTCAGCCTGCGCAGGCCGAGCCTTTGCTGCTCGGTATAACGAAGGCGTCGCTTTCGACGGAGTCGTTCATCTCGGCGGCGTCCTTCCAGGAGACCACGCGCGTGCTCACGGAAGCGGCGATAAGCGGCAAGGTCGACTACCTGCGCGGTCTGAAGGAGAACGTCATCATGGGCCGGTTGATTCCCGCCGGCACCGGCATGGAGTTCTACCGCCAGATAAAACTCGAAGCCGACCGGACCGAGGAGACGGAAGAGTTCGAGTATGAAGGGGGAGAAATACCTGCCGGCCCGGAATTGCGGGCTGAGGCGAAGGAAGTAGGGGATTAGTCTTCGGCCCTCTTTCCAGGCAGCTAAAAAATAGGGGATGGAGCCTGGCTCCATCCCCTTAATTGCTTGGAGGGGGCAGGTATTTATTCAGGGCTCCAGGCTCGGGGTTAGCTCTCGAATAGTAATATTGTCCACCATGTATTTGAGCGAGCCAATGGTCTCGAAGAAAAGCTCGCTTGCCACATCGGAGCTGTGTGTGAAGGGAAGCTTCAGAGTGATTTGCTCATTCTCGGAGGCGAAATTCCATTCCAGGCGCTTCAGCTCACTGTGCAGGGTGCCAATGCGCATCAGGGCAGTGTTTGTGATCGGGCCCGCCACGTGTTTTGCCGTGAAAGTGATTTCATAGTTCCTGTTCCGGCGAAAGCTGACCTGTCTCGACAGGCGGTTAAATAAAAGCACTATCCTCCCATCGACGACTCCACTGAAATCATTCGACCCGTTTATCCCCCAGGATGTCACGTAGCATTTGCCGACATAGTTCCACGCGCGGCGGTCGTCGGCAGTTTCAAAATCCATCGCCTTATCTTCCCGAACTATGGTCACGCTGAATACGTCTATGGGGCCGCCGGGCGAGGCGTTGATCAGCAAGCGATAGTCCGATGCGTTGCCCAGGGTCACTCGCTCTGTCATCACTGCTCCCGCGAGCCCTGGGTGAAACTTCAATGCTATGTCGCCGGGGCCAAGCCTGTCAGAGCCGGTGTCGGTCCTGAAGGTTAGATAGCCAGCCTGTTCATCAGAGTTGAGAGCGCGCATATTTACCGTCACCCTGTAGGTTGCTCCCGGCGTAAACGGGGCCGTATTCCAGAGGGGATCCGACTCGGTGATTCTGCCGCGCCAGGTTCCGCCCTCATTTATAATGAGCCCACCTCCGCCCGAACCGGGCACTACCTCCTGACGCCACTCGGAGCGTTTAAAAGGTGTGTCAAATCCTATCGTCCTGAAATCTCTGATCGGTCTGGTCATCATCCAGTCATACTCTATGGCATCAATAACCCAATTCCTGCTGCCAAAAGTATTACAGCTTGCGTCGAACAAGTTCAGGAAGTGATCGGCGTCCGTGGCGCAGCGAACATCATCGTTGCCGCAAGACGTTATGCCTATGATCTGATTGTTGCGTTGGGCGAAAACAGGACTGCCCGAGGCCCCACCCCTGTTCTCTATATCATAGTTGGTCATCGGGCCATCAAATCCAGGGTGGATAAAATGGTCGAGGGCTTTTCCCGGAGAATAGAGTATCGTCGAACTAACCTTATTACCCCTAAAGTTATCTACCGGATTAACCCAGAAGCTGTATGCTTCATCTCCGATCATTACTGCTACAGGATCAATGTCAAGGTACCCGTACTTGATGCCGGGAGGAACGCCGTCGCTGCCGTTATCGAGCCACCACAACTGCACGTCGCCGCCGCCGGTCGCGGAATTAAAGACGGTCCACGGAAATGTGCGCGCCTGGTAAGGCTGGCTTTGTCGCTGGGCCAAATCACCAGGGGTGGCCGAGTCTTCGTCGATCCGAAAGAAGCGCACGTTTGAAGTATGTGCCGGGCCGCCACAGTGGGCAGCCGTCATGAAGATGTGTGGGGATAGCATGACGCCGCTACAGAGCCCCTGGTCAATCAACCCGATGGCAAAGCTGTTCTGCATGCGATCCGTCTTACTCGGCGCTACACCGCCCTCGTGGAACTCCCACATCGTCATGGTTCTGGGGCCGGTACTTTCAATAGCCTGGACCGGCCCTTGTTGCCGGGCTTGCGCCGGTATGATGGTGACCGTCAGGGCGATTGCGATTGCAAGATTCAATGCTGCGCGCAAATGAAATTCTCTTCTCATCCTACACCTCACTTTCTTAGACTCGGAGGTCCTCCCCGGCCTGGCCGGCATGCGGGGAGGACCACGCTCAAGCCGCTAGAAGACGACCAGTGTAAAAGCGCTGTCTACGAGCGCCCAACCGGCTGAAGGAGTGGCCCCTATTGACCAGGTCCGAACTTTGATCTGGTTGGGGGCGAGGAATTCGATTGTGGCCGAAATCCCGAAGTTGCCGCTCGACTGAGGGGTGACGACAACGAAGCGGTCGTTGACCGGAAAAGGAAAAGTGATTATAGATTCGCCGGGCCCGCCCGGCCCTACCGCGCGGGTGAATCCATTGCAAGTATTAACGGCGGCGGCAAACGTAAACTCGGTAGCCTGAAAACAACTGGGCCCGCTCGCCTCGTATCGAAACATGGCTTTGACCCATCCGCCTTTCTCCCTGTATTGAATCACATTCCCGTTTGCCCGCACGGCGAATCCGTTTATCGTCGATCCGAAGACGCCTATACCATTTGTCGATTCGCCTACTACGCCATGTCCGTTGTTGGCCGTGCCTGCCACGCCGGTTCCAACGTCGCTCGTTGTTTCTCCGACGATGCCATGCAGACCCGTGCTGCGAGTCCTTATGCCTGTTCCTGAATTATCTATGGTCAGGACAGCGCCGACTGATTGTGCGCTGAGCAATAGCGGAACGGTGAGTTTTGATCCGCTCACCGACTGTGGCGCAAGTTTTTCGGCAGTCACCGCAAGATTGTCTATCTGTGGTGTCCCTATCGAGAGCGCCCCGAGATGCTCGCCATGAATCGCGCCGTCGGCAATCTGCTCGCGGCTTATGGTCTTATCGGCAATCTGTTCCTTTCTTATCGTTTTGTCGGCGATCTTATCGCTTGTGACGGCTTTTGCGCCGAGCTTGCGTACAGTCACAGCCTCATCGGCGAGCTTTGTCACGGTGACGGCATTATCGTCGAGCTTTTCATCGGTTATCGACTTGGGCGCTATCTTGCGGACGGTCACGGCCTCGTCGGCAAGCTTATCGACCGTGACCGCGCTGTTGTCGAGCTTCTCTTCGGTCACGGCCTTATCGTCGAGCTTTTCCCTGGTCACAGCTTTGAGCGCGAGCTTCTTGTCGGTCACGGTAGAGTCGGCGAGCTTGTCGGCTGGAATCTCGCCCGCGATGTGTGTGGGGCCGACACTATTTTCGGCCAGGTGCATACCTTTGACAGCCCCGCCGCCGATATGCTGCGAGCCTACGGAATTCTCTGCTATGTGTTGGCCTGCGACGGCCGCCGGCGCAAGATGCGCGCTCGCGACTGCCTGCGGAGCTATGTGCGTGCCTGCGACGGCCTGGGCGCCAATATGCTGCCCCCGTACTGCTTGCGGAGCTATCTTCGCGGCAGTCATGGCACTGTCGGCTACCATAAAAGTCTCGACGCCTTGCTCGGCTATTCCGAGCTTAACCATGCCGCCGGTCCCGCCTCCGTCAAGGCCGGTTGACGCTACAACTCCGGTGACCGACCCATCCGTGTCCCCTATAGCTGCTGTTGTCTGTATGCTCCCGTCGGGGAATTTTATCCCGCCCGTAGTGGAATGAATTAATCCCGCTACTTCGAGAAACGAGTTCGGATTACTCGTGCCAATTCCCGTGAGGCCCTCGCTTGTAATCCACAGGCGGTTCTTGTTACCGGTTCTAATCCCGAGCGGGTGATTCGAGACTGTCCCAAATAGCCCATTTATGTTGTCTTGAAAGATAAGCGCTTCGCCTCCACTTGCGCTCTTGACTACTATGGACGAGCCCCCTTCCTCCTGCACCATAAGAGTACCGCCGGCCGTCAGCGGCGCGGCCCCTCCGGTTCCTACATGCAGGCGGGCGAGCGGATTCTGTGTGCCCAGCCCCATACGTGGAGTTCTTATCTTGTAAGGGTTATCACCTTGATCTACATCCCAGTCTTCTACTCCCTGCGTTTTTACGGTGGCGGACAGACCGCCCGCGGAAGCGACCGACTCGCGCTTGTGGCCGAGTATTATATTGCCGCTCTGTTTCTGTATGCTGCCCGATTCATCAATAAAAGTTATCGTGTAGGAGTAGATGCCTTCAGCAGCAGGCTCGCCCGTAAGGTCATTCTTTAACCAATCTACAATCTGTGCCTTAACGGTCCCGCTATCATAGACCATATCGCCCGAGGCATTTGACACCTCTATACGGTGCGCCCGGCTGTTGTCAGGCAAAGCAAAACGAACAATGTTGCGGGATAGCGTAATACTGACTTCTTTACTTTCTGATTGTGAAAAGCCATAGATCGAAATCAGCATTACCAATATTAGGCTAAGAACGCATTGTGATTTTCGCATCATATCTTTCTCCTAAGACTCGCCTGGGCAGGCCGGCAATAGAGCGCGGACGGATGGCCTGCTTTAGGTGGATGGCCTTGTTGCAGGTGATCGAAAATACCGGGCGCATGCCCGATGCATAAGAGCCGCCCGCCGTTGTCGAAGCGGTTCGGGCGGTTTTTCATATATTCTGAAAGGCAGGTATGTTACATTTGTGGCGCTTTTCTCATCTTTAATTTTCGTCTACATTAAGATGAGGAGCGGCCCAGCGATCGGTGGTGTTAACTACCCGGCCTCGCTAGGCAGGTTAGTTTATATGTTCTTAGAAGTCCTTAATTAATTCTAAAAGAACCCTAAAATGAATATAAGAGCACGGGCTGGCTGCCTGTACGAGTTTGGACCCTTCAGACTTAATACCGCGGAGCGATTGCTGATGCGAGACGGTCAGGCTGTGCCGCTTACCGAAAAAGCCTTTAACGCGCTTGCGATGCTGATAGAAAACAGCGGGCATCTGCTGGAGAGGGAGGAGATGCTGACCGCTATCTGGCACGACAGCTTTGTCGAAGAAGCAAACCTTACTGTCACTATCTCAGCAGTC
Organism: Blastocatellia bacterium; assembly: GCA_963832205.1. Lineage (GTDB taxonomy): Bacteria > Acidobacteriota > Blastocatellia > UBA7656 > UBA7656 > DATBMY01. Next base: position 54,048 of record CAWHTK010000005.1, read on the forward strand.
AGAAAGGCGCTGGGCGAGCAGGCCGGACGGGCAATCATATATAGAGACAGTGCCGAAACGTGGCTATCGCTTTGTGGCCGAGGTAAGTCTGCTGGATGAAGGGAGAGAGTTACTTACCCAGAGGCAGCGTGGCCCGGCAGATGATGAGCGCTCAACCGGCAGGCCGGTTATGCTCTCCAGCCAGACGACCCTCCCGGCCTGGCACCTGGACCCCGTGGGCGGGGCAATCCGGCTGGATTCAATTTTCTACATTGCTCGCCCCGCTGATCATGAATTTCACTGCGCGGTATCGCGCGGCGATAGTATCGTGCTTATCAAAGGCCCGCGGCAGGTCGGGAAAACTTCTCTGCTGGCTCGCACCCTTCAACTGGCGAGGGATTCCGGGGCCAAAGTCGTCGTGACGGATTTTCAGGCATTCACCTCCAGAGACCTTGAGAGCACGGATAACCTGTTATTAGCCATGGCCAATTACATCGCCGAGCAGCTTGATTTGGATGTGCTTCCTGCCCAGGTATGGGTTGCGGAGCGAGGCCCCGGCATAAACTTGGAGCGATATCTAAGGCGCGAAGTGCTGGGTCGTATATCTTCGCCAATTGTCTGGGGACTGGACGAGATAGACAGGCTTTTTTCGTACAGCTTCGCAAGCGAGGTGTTCGGCCTTTTTCGCTCATGGCATAACAAACGCGCACTTGAGCCGGTTGGCCCCTGGCGCAATCTCACGCTGGCAATTGCATACGCCACGGAAGCCCATCTGCTTATCACGGACGTGAACCAGTCGCCGTTCAATGTCGGCACCTGTTTCACACTTGAGGATTTTACAATCGAGCAGGTATCTGAACTCAATCGCAGGTACGGCGCGCCGCTTGTGGATGCCTCTGATCTGGCGACATTCTTTAACCTCGTGGGCGGCCATCCGTTCTTGTCTCACCGGGGGATATATGAGATGGCCGAGCATGCCATCAAGATTAATGAGCTGCAAGAAAGCGGCGCGAGTGACCAGAGTCCATTCGGAGATCACCTGCGCCGGTTGGCCCTCTCTTTGTCGCGCGATTCGAAACTCTTGCAAGCAGTGCGCGATGTCATTGAAGGGCGGCAGTGTCCCGGCGCCGAGACCTTCTATCGTCTGCGTAGCGCCGGTGTCTTGTCGGGAGAGACGACGCGCGCATGCCGGCTCCGCTGTCAACTCTACGCTGCTTACTTGCGGAATCACTTTTTCGAGGGCGAACGGCAATGACGAAGCAAGTGCCGTCGATAACCCACGTATCCGCGCTGCCTTTTTACATCGCGGGTGGCACATTGCGCCACGACGCGGCCTGCTACGTTGTTCGAAGGGCTGATGACTATTTGTATAGCGTGCTGGCGCGAGGAGATTTCTGCTATGTGCTCACTTCGCGGCAGATGGGAAAATCTTCCTTGATGGTCCGCACCGCGATGCGGTTCAGGGAAGAATCGGCGGGTGTGGTAGTTTTGGACCTGACTGCGATCGGGCAGAACATGACAGCCGAACAGTGGTATGACGGATTGCTCGCGATGATGGGAACGCAATTGGACCTGGAGGATGAGCTTGATCAGTTCTGGAGAACGAGCTACAGGCTAGGCCCAATGCAGCGGTGGGCGCGGGCGATTCAAGAAGTTGTGCTGCCAAGGTATCTGGGGCCGGTGATAATCTTTATTGATGAGATTGACGCCGTGCTAAGCCTGCCTTTCTCTACCGACGAATTCTTTGCAGGCATACGAGAGTTCTATAACCGCAGAACTCAAAACCGTGACCTTGCCCGACTGACGTTCTGCTTGCTGGGCGTAGCTTCACCCTCGGACCTGATACGCGAGACTCGCACAACTCCGTTCAACGTAGGATACCGGATTGAGCTGACGGACTTCACCGACGGCGAGGCTGCTCCCATCGCGCGCGGGTTCAATCGCCGGGAGCGGTCGGCGGCCGCATTGCTACAGCGCATTCTTTACTGGACGGGCGGGCACCCATATCTGACGCAACGGTTATGTCAGGTAGTGGCGAAAGATGCGGAGGCCATGGGCCCGGGCGACATTGATCGTTTTTGTGAAGAATTGTTCTTCTCGCACCGGGCGCAAGAGCGGGATGATAATCTGCTCTTTGTGCGAGAGCGATTGCTGAGAAGCGAAGCTGATCCCGCAGCTCTGCTCGGAATGTATAGCAAAGTGCGCGCGGGCAAGCGGGTGGTTGACGAAGAGGAAAGCGCCCTTGCCGATATACTCAGGCTGTCAGGAGTTGCAAAGGTGGAGGGGGGAGCGCTTCGAGTCCGAAACCGTATATACGCGCGGGTCTTTGACCAGAAGTGGATCAGGGCCAATATGCCCGATGCCGAGCTGCGCCGACAGCGGGCCGCATACCGTCGCGGCCTTGCGCGCGCCGCCGCCATTGCTGCCGTCATTATTCTCATAATAGCCGCGCTTGCGATGGTGGCGCTCAAGCAGCGCGACGAAGCCGAGCGGGCGCGATTGGAGGCGCAGAGACAGCAGAAAATCTCGAAGTCGCGCGAGCTGGCCGCCCGCTCTATCGCGTTGTTGGCGAGCGATCCCGAGTTGAGCCTGTTACTGGCTAGCCAGGCAGTTGAACGCTTTGCTTACACGACCGAAGCGGCAGATGCCATGAGGCGGTCGTTGCGTGAATCGCACGTCAGCTTAGTACTGCGCGGTCACAAGGGATGGGTTTGCAGCGCCTCCTTCAGTCCCGACGGCAAGCTGATAGCCACTTGCGGTGCCGACCGTATGGTGCGGCTGTGGGATGCAAGCACCGGACAGATGCTTGCGGAAATGAGCGGTCACACGAATCTCGTTTACTCGCTATCTTCAGCCCCGACGGCAAGTTTCTGGTGACGAGCGGATTCGATAAGACGGCCCGGCTCTGGGACGTTGGCTCCAGGCGATGTGTAGCCGTGCTGGCAGGGCACACTAGAAACGTGCATCATCCGGTCTTCAGCCCCGATGGCAGTATCATCGTATCGTGCAGCGTTGACGACACTGCGCGCGTATGGGAGACAAGCACCGGACAAATGCTTGAAGTGCTCAGAGGGCATATAGGGGAAGTGAGGAAGGCTACCTTCAGTCATGACGGTAAGATACTGATCACGACAGGCTTTGATAAGACGGCGCGAGTGTGGAACGTAAAGACCTGGAAGACGCTGGCGGTGCTGAAAGGTCATACGGACAACGTTATCAACGCCGATTTCAGCCCCGATGATAAGATGATGATAACGACCAGCACTGATCAGACCGGTCGGGTCTGGGATACAAATACCTGGCAATGTATAAGCGTATTGGGCGGACAGGCGGGCGAGATGATGAACGCCTCGTTCAGCTCTGATGGTAAAGTGGCGCTCACCGCAAGTTATAGCGATACGGTGAATATATGGAATACAAAGACGTGGCAAAGCGAAAGGGAGTTGAAGGGCCACAAAAGCGGGGTGCGAAGCGTTGTGATAAGTTCCGACAACAAGCTTGCCGTGACAGCCAGCGAAGACGGCACGGCGCGAGTGTGGGAGATGAGTACGGGAAAGAGTATTAAAGAGTTGCGCGGGCACACGGGAGGTGTTACAGAGTGCCACATTCAGCCCGGACAATAGGTTTGTTCTTACCTCTAGCGTTGACGGGACGGCGCGAGTGTGGGACATCGAATGGGGGAGTTTCAGAACAGAGATGCTTGGGCACCAGGACAGTATTTTCAGCATAAACTATAGCCCTGATGGCAAGCTCGTTGTTACCTCGAGCGCGGACCAAACGGTGCGGGTGTGGAATGCCACCATAGGCGAGTCTTTAAGTGTGCTGCGCCACCCGGATTGGGTCTTTACGGCGGATTTCAGCCCGGATGGCAGGTTGTTGGTAACGGCGTGTCGTGATGGTGTGGCGCGTGTCTGGGAGGTGGATGAAGACCGAATTGTTATGGAACTGCGCGGCCACACAGAGCCATTGATCACCGCCGCATTCAGCCCCGACGGGAAACTTATTGTTACTACGAGCCTGGATAAAACGGCGCGAATCTGGGACGCAGCCACCGGAGAGCTATTGCGGGAACTTCGGGGGCACACCCAGCCGCTTACATTTGCGCAATTCAGCCCCGACCTCAATCTCCTTGCTACTTCGAGCGAGGATTTGACGACCAGGGTATGGGAAGTCGGCACCGGCCAGTGTCTGGCCGTACTAGGTGCGCATACGGCCCATGTGTTATCAATGGCTTTCAGTCCTGACGGGCGCTTTATGGCCACCGCGAGCGCTGACAGCACTGCGAGGATATGGGACGTGACAACGTGGCAAACATCGGTAGAGTTAACCGGGCACACTCACAATTTAAATAGCATTGTATATGATACCGAGGGCAGATTCATTCTAACGGCGAGCCTGGACGGCACTGCGCGTGTGTGGGAGGCGCAAACCGGGGAGGCAATCGACGAGATGAGAGTATGGCCCTGGGTTGCGGCATTCAGCCCCGATGGGCAGTTCGTGGCGACGGCAGGCGGAACTGTTGTGAGGGTATATCCTTGCGAGTTGTGCCGTCCGTTCGATGAGTTGATTGCGCTTGCCCGCTCACGCGTGACACGACAATTAACGGCCGAAGAGCAGCAGAAATACCTGAAAGATTCGGTGAGCGACCAATAAGCTTGCCGACGCGGTGGTCTGCTATTCTTTGTAAACGGCGGCCGCAAGCTCTGTTTGCGGGGTGAAGGTGCCAGACGCCGCATCCACTATCCACTCCGCGCGGTGCTCGGTCTCATCAGTTTCGCGGAAGGAGAAGACTATGACAAACTTGCCCCCCTGCCTGGAGGTGACGGCCCAGCCCTGATAACTCTGCAGGTTGCCGACCCGCCTCGATCTCTCCACCTCCTTCATCAGCCGCTGATCGACGCTTAGCCCTTCTTGGAGCGAGGGAGAATTGCGAAGTTTTTCCAACACGGCCATTGACGTCTCCACGTCGGCCTGCTGGCCGGGCAGCAACTGGTCTCCAAACACGTATAGAACCAGACCGACGACAAGCGCGGCCAGCCCGACCCCTAGCATAAGCGCCAATCTCTTTGCCCGCTTGCTCGTGTCATTGGGGGCCGGTCCTCGGCCGCTGCGCTCGCCTCGACCTTTAGCCCTTGCCGGTGCGGGGCGCGGGGCATTCTGCTCTTGCAAAGCAGTATTGGTCTTTGGCCTGGGAAGATTGCAATCGGGACAGTGTGTGTCGTCGGCGGAAAAAACATTCTGGCATCTCGGGCATCTCATTGGCAGACCTCGGCGCAAAATAAACTCCATAGATTATAAGCACGCGCCAGGCCACTTCCCCGGCATCATCGGAATGACCGGTATGGGGAAGATACTGGCGAATACTAAAGTTTTATTGCTCGCCCGACGGCGCCGAGCCCGCACGGGTGACGGATTCTGTCAGCGAGGGAAGATTTTGTCATTCCGGATCACTCGGCCGAGGCGTTTCAGGCTTGATCGAGTCGAGTCACCGGTGCCGGGGTTGACAAGATTTTGATCAATCGCTATAGTTTACCGTTTGGTGCGGCAATGCTTTTTGGTTCTGGTATTACTGCGGAGGCGTTGCCGTTGATTGAAGCAAGTCTGGATTGAACGTTATTGTGGCGTAAAAGGGGGCGGCAATCACGCTGCCTTCCCGATACCAAATGTTATTCACCTGAGATCACGCCACAGATAAGTTAGGCCGAGGGGAGGCCGTATCCGCAGCAGCATTTCAGAACTTCCCCATTAATTAAATCACTTGAGCCCGATAGGGTGGGTGCGCGCATCGCGGCCCGTTTTGTTATTGCGCGTTCCAAAATCACCCGATGAGGTTCCTCATATTGGAAGGGGCGCTGCCTTGAGCGGCAAGTTGAGAGGAGTTAGAGCGTGCCAACACTGAGTCAGCTAGTTCGAAAGGGACGTCAAAACGTAAAGTATAAGACATCGAGTCCGGCCCTGCAGTCTTGCCCGCAGAAGCGCGGCGTCTGCACCCGCGTTTATACCCAGACGCCGAAGAAGCCGAACTCGGCCCTGCGCAAGGTCGCGCGCGTGAGGTTGACCAATAGCATCGAGGTCACGACCTACATCCCTGGGATCGGTCATAACCTCCAGGAGCACTCGATCGTGCTCATACGCGGCGGGCGCGTCAAGGACCTGCCCGGCGTTCGCTATCACGTCGTGCGCGGAACTCTCGATTCGGTCGGCGTTGCCGGCCGTAAGCAGGGGCGCTCTAAGTACGGAGCCAAGCGGCCGAAAGAGGCTGCTCCGGCCAAGAAATAGGATTGAGGACTGAGGGCCGGCCGAGATAAGAATCGCTCGGCCCTCAGTCCTTCATAGCTTAGGTAAGGTTATGCCAAGAAGAAGAGTCGCAGCTAAGCGGGAAGTCTTGCCGGACCCGATCTATAACTCCACGATGGTGACGAAGTTCATCAATTCGTTGATGTGGGGCGGCAAGAAGGCGGTGGCCGAACAGATATTCTACGGGGCGATGAGTTCTATTCAGGATAAGACTCAGGAAGACCCGCTGAAGACATTTAAGCGCGCGATGGACAACGTAAAGCCGAGGGTCGAAGTCAAGTCGCGCCGCGTGGGCGGCTCGACCTATCAGGTGCCCATCGAAGTTGATCAGAAAACTCGGGGCAACAGCCTTGCCATACGCTGGCTTATAAGCTACGCGCGCTCGCGCGCCGAGAAGACTATGATGGACCGCCTGGCCAGCGAGATACTCGATGCGGCCAACAATCGCGGCAATGCCGTCAAGAAGAAGGATGATACGCACCGGATGGCTGACGCTAACAAGGCCTTTGCGCATTACCGGTGGTAAATAGTCAGGGACCTGGAATCGGGGATCAGGGCCGGCCAGAACGGCCCCGAACTCCGGCTCCCGCCCCCGACCACTGAAGTCTTATGTCAAAGCAAGCACCACTACAGATGTTTCGGAATATCGGCATCATGGCCCACATCGACGCGGGCAAGACGACGACGACCGAGCGGATACTCTATTACACAGGCGTCTCTTACAAGATCGGCGAGGTCCACGAAGGCACCGCCGTCATGGATTGGATGGAGCAGGAGCAGGAGCGCGGCATCACCATCACTTCGGCCGCCACGACCTGTTTCTGGCCGCGCAACGGCGATGACTATCGCATAAACATCATCGACACGCCCGGCCACGTCGATTTCACCATAGAGGTCGAGCGCAGCCTTCGCGTCCTTGATGGCGCGGTGGCGGTCTTCGATGCTGTGGCCGGAGTCCAGCCCCAGTCAGAGACCGTGTGGCGTCAGGCCGATAAGTACAGCGTCCCGCGCATCGCTTTCATCAATAAGATGGACAGGCCCGGCGCGGACTTCGAGCATGCGATTGAGACCATACGCGAGCGCCTCAGCGCAAACCCCGTCGCCATTCAGTTCCCGATCGGCGCGGAAGATCGCTTCCACGGGTTGGTTGACCTGATCACGATGCGCGCCATCATCTATAACGTCGAAGATAAGGGCGCCGAGCCGGACGTAGTTGATATACCAGCCGATATCAGGCCCGATGCCGAAGCGGCGCGCGAGCGCATGATAGAGATGCTTGCGGATGTTGATGACGCGGTGGCGGAAAAATACCTGGGAGGGGAGCCGGTCAGCGAAGATGAGATTCGCGCGGCACTGCGGCGCGAGACGATTGCCCTGAAGATCGTTCCGGTCGTCGCGGGTACGGCTTTTAAGAACAAGGGCGTGCAGCCGTTGCTCGACGCGGTCGTCGACTACCTGCCGAGCCCGCTCGATGTGCCCGCCGTCATGGGTATAAACCCGAGGACCGGCCAGGAGGAAGAGCGGCCGGCCGATCCCAAGGCGCCGTTTTCGGGCCTCGTCTTCAAGATCATGGCCGATAAGCATATCGGCACATTGTCCTTCGTCCGCATCTATTCGGGCACGCTGAAGTCGGGCTCTTACACGCAGAATTCAACGCGCGGATCGAAGGAGCGCGTGGGCCGAATAATGCGCATGCACGCAAACAAGCGAGAAGACATCGACCAGGCATCCGCGGGAGAGATAGTCGCGGTGGCGGGCCTTAAACAGGTGACTACGGGCGACACGATTTGTGAAGAGTCGCATCCGGTCATCCTTGAAGCGCTCGAATTTCCGGCCCCGGTCATCGCGCAGGCAATCGAGCCGAAGACGCGTCAGGATCAAGAGAGGCTCGGCATCGGCCTTCAGAGGCTTGCGGCCGAAGACCCCAGCTTTAAGGTTAACACCGATCAGGAGACCGGCCAGACGATCATTCAGGGTATGGGCGAACTCCACCTTGAGATTATCGTTGATCGCCTGAGGCGGGAGTTCAGCGTCGAGGCGAACGTAGGCCGCCCGCAGGTCGCTTACCGTGAAACGATTCGCAAGCAAGCGGAAGGCGTGGGCAAGTTTGTTCGACAGACCGGCGGTCGCGGACAGTACGGCCATGCCGAAGTCCGCCTTGAGCCGCTTGAGCCCGGCACCGGGTTTGAGTTTGTAAACGGGATAGTCGGCGGCGTCATTCCCCGCGAATACATCAAGCCGGTCGAAGAAGGAATCAAGGAAGCCATGGAGCACGGCGTGCTCGCCGGCTACGAGATGGTCAACGTAAAAGCCACGCTGCACTATGGCAGCTTCCACGACGTCGATTCCTCGGAGATGGCATTCAAGATTGCGGGCTCGATGGCGTTCAAGGACGCGGCCGCAAAGGCCAGCGCCGTGCTGCTTGAGCCGATTATGAAGGTTGAGATCGTCGCGCCCGAAGAATACATGGGTTCGATTACGGGCGACATAAACTCGCGCCGCGGCCGCATCGAGAGCATCGACTCGCGGCCGGGGACTTCGGTCATTACGTCGCTTGTGCCTCTGTCGGAGATGTTCGGCTACTCGACAGACCTGCGCTCGATGACCCAGGGCCGCGCGACATATACGATGCACTTCCATCGTTATGAGGAAGCGCCGCGCAGCGTGCGCGAAGAGATCATAGCTAAGGTGCAGGGCACCGCGAGGTAATAATTTTCCATCTCAGGTGGGCGCCCCGGAGGGCGCTCGCGGAAAAGGAGCTAGAATAAAATGGGAAAAGAGAAATTTGACCGAAGCAAGCCACACGTCAACGTGGGAACAATCGGGCACATCGACCACGGCAAGACTACGCTTACCGCAGCCATCACGAAGGTGCTCGCCCGGCACAACCCCAAGATCCAGTTCCGCTCCTTCGACTCCATCGATAACGCTCCGGAGGAGAAGGCGCGCGGCATCACGATAGCCACGGCCCACGTCGAGTACGAGACGGCTAACCGCCACTACGCCCACGTGGATTGTCCGGGCCACGCCGACTACATCAAGAACATGATCACGGGGGCGGCGCAGATGGACGGGGCGATACTCGTTGTTGCGGCAACGGACGGCCCGATGCCGCAGACCCGAGAGCACATACTGCTGGCGCGGCAGGTTGGGGTGCCGGCGATGGTCGTCTTTATGAACAAGGTGGACGCGGTCGATGACCCGGAGCTATTGGACCTGGTGGAGCTGGAGGTCAGAGAGTTGTTGTCGAGCTACGGGTTTCCCGGCGACGACATACCGGTGGTGCGAGGGTCGGCTTTGGGAGCGCTAAACGGGGACGGGGCGTGGGAGAAGAGCATAGACGAGTTGATGGAGCAGGTCGATACCTACATACCGCAGCCGGCAAGAGAGGTGGACAAGCCGTTTTTGATGCCGGTCGAGGACATATTCTCGATCTCAGGGCGAGGGACGGTGGCGACTGGGAGGATAGAGCGAGGGCAGGTGAAGGTAGGCGAAGAGGTGGAGATCATCGGGATCAAGGCGACACGCAAGACGGTGGTGACGGGCGTGGAGATGTTCAAGAAGCTGCTCGATTCAGGGATGGCGGGAGATAACGTAGGGCTGTTGTTGAGGGGAGTGGAGCGCAAGGAGATAGAGCGAGGGCAGGTGATAGCCAAGCCGGGATCGATCAATCCGCACACGAAGTTCAAGGCGGAGGTGTACGTGCTGACGAAGGAAGAGGGAGGGAGGCACACGCCGTTCTTCAGCGGGTACCGGCCGCAGTTTTATTTTCGGACGACGGACGTAACGGGAGTGGCGCAGTTGCCGGAGGGAGTGGAGATGGTGATGCCGGGAGACAACTCGCAGTTAGAGATAGAGTTGATCGCGCCGATAGCGATGGAGAAGGGGTTGAGGTTCGCGATCCGAGAGGGTGGGCGGACGGTAGGGGCGGGCACGGTCTCCGACATCATCGAATAGTTGATCGGATGCGCACAAGGCGCTCCGGACTGAGAAAGTAAAGATGCTTAACGAAAAGATTAGAATCAGGCTGAAGGCATATGATTACCGAGTGCTTGACCAGTCAACGGCTGAGATAGTTGACACGGCCAAGCGCACGGGCGCGCGCGTCGCTGGCCCGATACCGCTGCCCACGGTCAAGAACAAGTACACCGTGCTGCGGAGCCCGCACGTGGATAAGAAATCGCGCGAGCAATTTGAGATTCGCACTCATAAGCGGCTCATGGACATACTTGACCCGACGCCGCAGACGGTCGATGCGCTCATGAAGCTCGATCTGCCTGCCGGCGTTGATGTCGAGATAAAAGCCTTCGGCAAAGACCACAAATAGGCGACAGGGCTTAGGCGACAGGTCGGGGAATTGACCGCGCGGCGGTCGAAGCCCATTGGCCTGCAACCTGTAACCTGTAACCTGTAACCCGAGAGTTATTATGGTCAACGGAATAATTGGTAAGAAGCTCGGAATGACGCAGATTTTTGCGTCGGACGGAACGGTTACGCCGGTGACGGTCCTAAAGGCCGGCCCCTGCGTGGTCGTTCAAAAGAAGACCGTCAACAGTGATGGCTATGACGCGGTCCAGTTGGGGTTGGTCGAAGAGAAGCCGCCCCGCCGCGTTAATAAACCTACCGAAGGTCACTTCAAGCGCGCGGGCGTGCCGCCCACGCGCGTGCTGCGCGAGATCCGTGTAGATACGGGCGAGGAGGCGACCAATGTCGGCGATAAGATACTCGTCGATATGTTTAACGCCAATGACCTCGTGGAGATTGTCGGCAAGTCGAAAGGGCGCGGTTTCGCGGGGTTCATCAAACGCCACGGGTTTGCGGGCGGGCGCGCCACGCACGGTTCGATGTTTCACCGCGCGCCCGGAGGCATCGGCGCATCGGCATATCCGTCCCGCGTCTATAAAGGCACGCGCATGGCGGGCCACATGGGCGTCGAGCGAAAGACCATAAAGAACCTTCGCGTCGTAGCGGTCAACATCGAAAACAATCTGCTGATGGTGCGCGGGGCGGTGCCCGGCCCGAACGGCGCATACGTGTTGATTAAGAAGGCGCAATAGTGAGAAGTCAGATGACCGAAGCCAGAAGACAGAATGGAAAAGGAAGTCGGCGCAAAGCGCTTACGCCTTTATTCTGACTCCTGACTTCCGACTCCTGACTCCTGATGGAGCAGAAACATGCCTGTTGTGAAGGTAAAGAACCTTAAGAACGAAGAGGTGGGCGAGCTGGAGCTGTCGGACGAAGTGTTCGGCGCGCCGCTCAACAAGTCGCTCATTTACGAAGCGGTCAAGAGCTACCTGGCCAATCAGCGCGCCGGCACATCGGCCACCAAGACGCGCGGCGACACGAGCGGGTCGGGCAAGAAGCTCTGGAAGCAGAAGGGCACCGGGCGGGCGCGCATAGCGAGCCTTCGAAGCCCGCTGTGGAAGGGCGGCGGAAACGTCCACGGCCCTCAGCCGCGCGACTGGTCCTACCGCATACCGAAAAAGATGCGTCGCGGGGCGATCCGGTCGGTGCTCTCCGAGCGGCTGCGCGAGGGCGGCATCATTATCGTCGAAAACTTCGAGCTTCAGTCGCACAAGACCAAGGACTTTGTCGCGGCGCTGGCGGGTCTCGGGTTGAGCAGGCGCACGCTGATAGTCGATTCGCTCGATAACAACAACCTGGCGTTGTCGTCGCGCAACCTGCCCAACGTTACTTACATTGCGCCGACCGACGTGAACATATACAACCTGCTCACGCACGAGCAGGTTGCATTTACGCGCGAGGCGGCGGCCCAGCTCGAAAAGCAGCTCGGCAGTAAATAGGAGGCGGCTAATGCAGACTATCTGGGATGTAATAAAAGGGCCGGTCATAACAGAGAAGGCGCTCACGATGAAGGACGAGCCCGAGTCGATGGGTCGCGCCGGCAACGAGCGGCAGATACTTACGCTCAAAGTTGACGCCCGCGCGAGCAAGCCCGAGATCAAGCGCGCCGTCGAGCAGATCTTCGGCGTGAAGGTTGACGGGGTGCGAGTCGCCAACTTCCGCGGCAAGATGAAGCGCATACCGACGCGCCGCGAGACGGGCCGCAGACCGGGCTGGAAGAAAGCCTACGTCACGCTTAAGGCGGGCGAGAGGCCGATTATGTACGAAGACGCAATCTGATTTTTGATTGCGGATTTTAGATTCTGGATTGGAGCGCGACCTCCTTTCCTTAATCCAAAATCCAAAATCTAAAATCCAAAATGGAAAAGCGATGGGAATCAGAAAGCTAACACCTACGTCACCCGCGCGGCGCTACCAGACCTATCTCACCCGCGAAGAGATAACGACGGACACGCCATACGAGCCGCTGCTTGCGCCCAAGAAGCGTATATCCGGGCGCAACCATCACGGCCACATAACGGTTCGCCGGCGCGGCGGCGGCGCAAAGCGCCATTACCGCATAATAGATTTCAAGCGCGACAAGACCGGCATTCCGGCCAAGGTAGAGACGATTGAGTATGACCCGAACCGCTCGGCCCATATCGCGCTGCTCAGCTACCTCGACGGGGAGAAGCGTTATATCATCGCGCCGGTCGGGCTCAAGGTTGGACAGTCTATAATCTCGGGCCCGGAGTCCGACATCATCCCCGGAAACGCCTTGCCGCTTCGCTTCATACCCCTGGGCACGACAATTCATAACATCGAATTGAGACCGGGCAAGGGGGCGCAGATAGTCCGCGCGGCGGGCGGCGCGGCGCAGCTTGTGGCCAAGGAAGGCGACTGGGCGCAGCTCCGGCTGCCGAGCGGCGAAATCCGCCGCGTCAATATCGAGTGCTACGCCACGGTGGGCCAGATCGGAAACATAGAGCACAGCAACGTGAGCCTGGGCAAGGCCGGGCGCACGCGCTGGCTGGGCCGCCGCCCGAAAGTGCGCGGCGTGGCGATGAACCCGGTTGACCATCCGCATGGCGGCGGCGAGGGCAAGACTTCCGGGGGGCGAAACCCTGTCACTCCCTGGGGCCAGCCGACGCGCGGCTATAAGACTCGTAACAACAAGCGCACCGACAAGTTCATCGTGCGCAGAGCTAAAAAGTAAAGACTGAGCCGTGAGGGTCGGGCGAGAAACATCTCCCGCTCGGCTCCACAGTACTCAGCACTCGGAAGGGTTATGGCAAGATCAATTAGAAAAGGGCCGTTCATTGATGAACACCTGATGAATAAGATATCGCGGATGAATTCGGCGAACGAGAAGCGGGTCGAAAAGACCTGGTCGCGCCGCTCGACGATTGTGCCCGAGATGGTGGGTCATACCATCGCCGTGCATAACGGCAAGAAGTTCATCCCGGTTTACGTTCAGGAGAACATGGTCGGGCACAAGCTCGGGGAGTTCTCGCCCACGCGGACTTTCAAGGGGCACCCCGAGAAGAGCGACAAGACCGTAAAGAAAGGGAAGTAAGCGATGAAGGCACGCGCAGTCGCAAAATACATCAAGGGCTCGCCGCAGAAGGCCCGGCTGGTCATTGACCTCATTCGCGGTCGCAACGTCAACGAGGCGCTTGCGATGCTGCGCGCGACCAACAAGCGCGCGGCGGGCCCGATTGAGATAACGCTACGGTCGGCCATTGCCAACGCGACGCAGAAGGCCGATCAGCTTAACGTCACGATCGATGTTGACCGGCTCAAGGTATCTATGGCCGCCGTCAACCTCGGTCCGACCAAGTGGCGCCGCCGCGTCAGGCCCGCGCCGATGGGCCGCGCCTACCGCGAGCGAAGGTGGCAAAGCCATATCACCATCGAGGTGGAAACGGAAAAGGAAGATTAATATGGGTCAGAAAGTACATCCGTATGGCTTCAGGCTGGGGTTCAATCGCGGGTGGCATTCGAACTGGATTGCCAAGCGCGATTACGCGGACCTCTTGCACGAGGACCTGAAGCTCAAGAAGGAGTTGAAGAGGCGCTTTGCCGGCGCGGGCGTCTCCAACATCGACGTCGAGCGGGCGGCTAACAAGCTCAAGATCATCATCCACACTTCGCGGCCCGGCATCATCATCGGTCGCAAGGGCGCGGAGATCGACAAGCTGAAGCAAGAGATCAAAGAGCGCACGGGCCGCGAGGTCTATGTCAACATCCAGGAGATACATAAGCCGGAGCTGAACGCGCAGTTGCAGGCCGAACAGATCGCGCAGCAACTCGAAAAGCGAATCGCTTTCCGCCGCGCCATGCGACGAGCGGTCGAGAACGCGCAGCGGTTCGGCGCGCAGGGCATCAAAGTGCGCGTCTCCGGGCGGTTGAACGGGGCTGAGATCGCGCGCAGCGAATGGTACCTGCAGGGGCGGTTGCCGCTTCACACGCTCAGGGCCGACATCGATTACGGGTTCGCGCAGGCTTATACGACCTTCGGTGTCATCGGCGTCAAGGTCTGGATATACCGCGGCGACGAGTTGAGCATCCGCCGCGCAGCCCCAAGGCGACCTCAATAGCAGTGGTCTGGGGGCAGCGGTCAGTAGGCGGCGAGGAGGACTTCTCTTCGCGAAGAACTGACCGGCCGCCGCCGGCCACCGAGCAGTGGTGAAATTATGGCTGAATATAAGATTCCAAAGCGAATGAAGTACCGCAAACAGCAGCGGGGCCGCATGAGCGGCGTCGCCACTCGGGGGGCGGAAATATCGTTTGGCGAGTATGGGCTCAAGGCGCTCGAGCCCGCCTGGATCACCGGCAAGCAGATCGAGGCTTCGCGCGTCGCCATGACTCGCTTCATCAAGCGCGGCGGCAAGATTTGGATAAGAGTCTTCCCGGATAAGCCGATCACCAAAAAGCCGGCGGAAACCCGCATGGGCAAGGGCAAGGGCGCGCCGGAAGGCTGGGTCGCGGTCGTCAAGCCCGGCAGGGTGCTGTTTGAGATGGAAGGCGTCAACGAAAAGACGGCGGCCGAAGCAATGAGGCTCGCCGCGCAGAAGTTGCCGATCAAGACCAAGTTCATCACGCGCAAGGATCAGGAGTCAGGAGGGTTGGTATGAAGGCCGATGAGATGAGAGAGCTTTCGGATGAAGACCTGCGCGGCAGGGTGAACGAGCTGAAAGAGCAGATTTTTCGCATGCGGTTCAAGCTGTCGCTCGGGAACACCGACGTAGTAAAACAGTTGCGCGAATCGCGCAAGGACCTGGCGCGGGTCAAGACCCTGATGCGCGAGCGCGAGATTAACGCGGCGCAAAGCTAAGGCCAGGGCATACGCTTTTGAAGGGTGAGTATGGAAGATAATAAGAACGAGAATACGAATGAGAACGCCACGGAGACCAGCGAGGAAGGCGGCCTGCTGATTGACGCGGCTCGGGCCATCGGCTCGACAATTGGAAAAGTAGCCTCGGCCATAGGCGTGGGCGGCGAAACCGACGCGGCGACGCCGGCCAAGCGGAGGCGGCAGGAGAAGGTCGGGCTCGTGACGAGCGACAAGATGGAGAAGACGGTCGTCGTGCGCGTGGAGCGCCAGGTCCGACACCAGAAGTACAAGAGGTATATACGCCGCCGGTCGAAGTTCATGGCGCACGACGAGCTTGGCGCGCGCATAGGCGATACGGTCCGTATTATCGAGACCCGGCCGCTTTCGGCTCGTAAGC
This sequence comes from Blastocatellia bacterium, assembly GCA_963832205.1. Classification (GTDB taxonomy): domain Bacteria; phylum Acidobacteriota; class Blastocatellia; order UBA7656; family UBA7656; genus DATBMY01. The sequence goes on from CAWHTK010000005.1 coordinate 69,902, forward strand.
GCTGGCGCGTGATCGAGATTGTTCAAAGAGCAAGATAGGTAGCGGGGGACAGGTCATAGGCGGCAGGGGAGCGATTGTCTCACCCCGCCCCTGTTCGCTGGAGGACAGTTATGGTTCAAATGAGGTCAATCCTTGAGGTCGCGGATAACTCCGGGGCCAAGCGCATTTCGATGATCCTGCCGCTGGGCGGCTCCACGGGGTCAAGGGCCGGACTTGGTGACATCATCACGGCATCGGTCAAGGAAGCCGCGCCCGACGGAGCGGTCAAGAAGGGGCAGGTGGTGCGCGCCGTCATAGTCCGCGTGCGCAAAGAGACGCGCCGCAGGGACGGCACCTATATCCGCTTCGACCAGAACGCGGCCGTGATTATTAAGCCCGACAACGAGCCCGTCGGCACGCGCGTCTTCGGGCCCATCGCGCGCGAGCTGCGCGATAAGCGGTTTATGAAGATAGTGAGCCTCGCGCCCGAGGTGATCTAGGGCCGGTGGTCGGAAGTCAGACGAGGGATTATGAACGTAGAGATCAACGTAAGAAAGAACGACCGGGTGATTGTGATAACGGGCAAGGACCGCGGCAAATCCGGCCGCATCATAGAAGTCCTTCCGCGTAAGCACAAGGTCATTGTGGAAGGCGTCAACGTCATCAAGCGGCACAGCAAGGCGAACACGAGGCGGGGCGTGCAAGGGGGAATACTTGAGCGCGAGGCCCCGATAGACGTGTCGAACGTGATGCTCGTCTGCCCGCATTGCGGCAAGGGCACGCGCGCCGCGCACCAGGTGCTCGAAGACGGCAAGCGGCACCGCGCGTGCAAAAAGTGCGGCGCGGCTATCGAGAAACAGTAACGACGTGGGGCGAATGGTTCTGGCTACTGAAGGCAGCTCCCCACGGCGCATCAGTAGAAAGGGAAGACGGAATGGCGAATAGGTTAGCGGAACGATACAAGAGCGAAATGATTCCGGCGCTGATGAAAGAGTTTAGCTACAAAAACATCATGGCCGTGCCGAAGATCGAGAAGGTTATCCTAAACATGGGCGTGGGCCGCGAGGCGCAGACGAACCCGAAGGTCTTCGATCAGGCGGCGATGGAGCTTTCGACCATCTCGGGCCAGAAGCCGGTGATCACCAAGGCCAAGAAATCGATCGCGGCGTTCAAGCTGCGCGCGGGCATGCCGGTCGGCGTGGCGGTGACGCTGCGCGGCGAGCGTATGTACGAGTTCCTGGACCGCTTCATCAACGCGGTGCTCCCGCGCGTGCGAGATTTTCGCGGGGTCAGCCCGCGCGCGTTCGACGGGCGGGGCAATTATACGATAGGCATCAAGGACCAGTTGATTTTCCCCGAGATCGATTTCAACAAAGTTGACCGGACGCGGGGCATGAACATATCGATAGTAACGACGGCACGCACGGATGAAGAGGGCCGCGCCCTCCTTCGCCAGTTCGGAATGCCGTTCATGAAATAGTTGTCAGGGGTCAGCGGCCGGTGACGAGATTACCGCTCGCCGGCCCTCGAACACAGAGGAACGATGGCAAGATTATCATCAATGCACAAAGCCAATGAGCTGAAGCGCGCTTTGGAGAACGCCAAGGCCCGCGTGAAAGAGCAATATGGTTCGGCGGGAAAGAAGGCGATTAAGCGCGCGAAGTCGGAAGGCTTGAATTTCAACGTATTCACTTCGCGCGTCCACAACCGCTGCCGCCGCTGCGGCCGCGGCCGCGGATACCTGCGCAAGTTCGCGCTGTGCCGAATCTGTTTCCGCGACCTTTCGCTTGAAGGGCACGTCCCGGGCGTAACAAAGTCGAGCTGGTGAAATCGAGGACTGAGCGATGAGGGGCGGAGGACTGAGTGAGTCGAAGTCGATGCCCGGTCCCTCGGTCCCGTACTAGGAGAAGCAATGACAGATCCAATCGCGGACATGCTGACTCGCATACGCAACGCGTACGCGGCGAAGCACCAGAAGGTCGATGTGCCGCTGTCGAAGCTGAAGATCGAGATAGCGCGCATCCTCAAAGAAGAAGGGTTCATAAACAATTTTAAGGTGATCGGCGAAGGGCCCCGGCGCAACATTCGCGTTTACCTGCGCTACGGCCAGAAGGGCGAGCAGGTGATCACCGCGCTCGAGCGCGTGTCGAAGCCCGGCTGCCGCGTTTACGTCGGCAGCCAGACGGTGCCGAAAGTGCTCGGCGGGCTGGGCATAAATATTCTTTCGACCTCGCGCGGCCTTATGACCGATAGGCGCGCCCGACGCGAACGTGTGGGGGGCGAGATACTCTGCCGGGTCTATTAAAGTCGCGGCACTCTAAACGTGCCGCCCGGAGTTGATTCGATGTCGAGAATAGGTAAGAAGCCGATAGCTATTCCTAAAGGCGTAACCGTAAACATTAATGACGGCGCCGTCGAGGTGAAGGGGCCGAAGGGGACGCTTACGACCCAACTGCCCGAGGGCGTAAAGTTGAGGCAGGAGGACGGCCAGTTGCTCGCCGAGCGCGAGTCGGACGACCACGCCGCGGTGCACGGGCTCGCCCGCGCGCTCATACAGAATGCGGTCACGGGCGTAACCGAAGGGTTCACGCGTCAGCTCGATATAGTCGGCGTTGGTTACAAGGCTGAGCTTCAGAGCCGCCGCGTGATATTCAACCTCGGCTATTCGCACCCGATTGAATTCCCGCTGCCTAACGGGATCGACGTAAAGATCGAGCGCGTCAATAAGCCGATCCAGCAGTATCAAACGACGCTCACGCTTACGGGCATCGACCGCCAGCAGATCGGGCAGGTCGCGGCCGACATGCGCAGCCTGCGCAGGCCCGATCCGTACAAAGGCAAGGGCGTGCGCTACACCAACGAAGTGCTAAAGCTCAAACCGGGCAAGACCGGGAAGTAACGGGACTGAGCGAAGGGGAGCGGAGCGCTCATCTGTAAGCGTCCGACTCGGTCCCCGGTTCTCAACTAAGAGGGTTGCTGAAGTGAGGCTACTGGCCCAATCAGCGATCGAAGGTGAAACGAGATGGCAAGAAAGACAAGCGAAGATATTCGAGAAGCGGTCCATAAGCGGATCAGGAGAAAAATACAGGGGAGCGAAGAGCGCCCGCGCCTGGCCATATTTCGCAGCGTCAATCACATCTACGCCCAGGTCATCGACGATTCTAAAGGCGTGACGCTCGTGGCGGCTTCTACGACCGAGTCCGAATGGCGTGGCCGCACCGGCGGCAACATCGCGGCGGCCCGCGAGATCGGCAAGTCGATTGCCGAGCGCGCCAAAGCGAAGGGAATAAACCGCGTCGTCTTTGACCGCGGCGGTTACATATATCATGGTCGCGTGCGCAGCCTCGCCGAAGCCGCGCGCGAAGCCGGCCTGGAGTTCTGAGATTATGGAACGTATAGATGCGAACGGTCTTGATCTGAAGGATCAAGTCATATCAATCAACCGAGTGACCAAGGTGGTTAAGGGCGGTAAGAACCTGTCATTTGCCGCGCTGGTGGTGGTCGGCAACGAGAATGGCATCGTGGGCTTCGGCTCAGGCAAGGCGCGCGAAGTCCCGCTCGCCATCAAAAAGGGGATAGAAGCGGCCAAGAAGAATCTCATACGGGTGCCGCTGGCGGGCCATACTATACCTCATCAGATCATCGGCCTGTTCGGGTCGGGGCGAGTAATGCTCAAGCCCGCGCCTGAAGGCACGGGCGTGATCGCGGGCGGAGCGGTCCGCGCCGTCATGCAACTGGTGGGCGTGCGCGATGTGGTCACAAAGTCTATCGGCACATCGAACCCTCATAACGTAATAAGGGCGACTTTCGAGGGGCTGCGCGATCTTAAGGACCCGGCGGTCGTCGCGCGGCTGCGCCGTCAGGCCATCGAAGAAGCACAGACGGCATAACTCGAAGGACGAATTTGAGGTTTCAAATCTCAGATCGATCCTTCTGAACGCGGAGGAGTCTTAACAATGTCGGCCAATACGGAAGCAACCGGCCAGAAGATAAAGATACAGTGGTACCGCTCAACCATCGCGACACCGAAGGCGCACAAGACTATAGTGCGTAGTCTCGGGCTTACGAAACTCAACCAGGTAGTTGAGCGCCCCGACACCCCCTCGATTCGCGGCATGGTCAAAAAGGTTCCGCACTTGTTGAGGATTATCGAATAGATGTCGGGTGTCGGACGCCGCTTTGAGATTTGACTCTTTGGTTGAAATCTCAAAGCGGCGTCCGAGTCCGCCATTCGGAGTCAATCATGGCAATAGGCATACACAGCATCGGGGCGCCGAAAGGCGCGAATCGTAACAAGAAGCGGGTGGGGCGCGGTCCCGGCTCGGGGCTGGGCAAGACGGCGGGGCGCGGCCACAAGGGGCAGAAATCGCGATCCGGTTATTCGAGCCGCCCTGGGTTTGAAGGCGGGCAGATGCCGCTGCAGCGGAGACTCCCGAAGCGCGGGTTCACCAACATCTTCAAGAAGCAGTGGCTCGAAGTGAAGCTGTCAGAGCTTGAGAAGAGGTTCGAGGCCGGCGAAGATATTACGCCGGAGCTTATGAGCGAGCGCGGGATGATAAAGAAGAGTCACCTGACGCGCTTTTACGGCGTGGTTGTGCTCGGCGGCGGCGAGCTTACGAAGGCGCTCAACGTAACCGCGCATCGCTTCAGCCGCGGCGCGCGTGAGAAGATAGAAGGCGCGGGCGGACGGGCCACCCTTGTTGAGGGAGCGGCCTCGGCCGACGAATCGGCCGGCGAGGCTGCGCCGCAGACGGAACAATGATAGATTAAATGGCGCGGGGCAAAAGCGGTTTTTCAGGCCCCGCTTTTGCCCGCCCGGGTTGTGTCATTGTAGTAAAGGGGTTTCAAGCTGATGATCGAGAATTTCTTCAACAGTATTCGCAACGTCTTTTCCATTCCTGATCTGAGGAAGCGCGTGCTGTTCACCCTCTCCATGCTTGCGATCTACCGAATCGGGTCGCACGTTGACTCGCCGGGGCTTGACCGCACGGTGCTGGGGAATTTGTGGGAGACTGGCGCGCTGCACCAGAGCCTCGCCGGCGTCATGGACCTTTTTTCGGGGGGGAACTTTAAGGTCGTCTCGATCTTCGCGCTTGGGATCACTCCCTACATAACCGCTTCGATCATCCTGCAGTTGATGACGGTCGTCAGCGCTCGCTTGAAAGCGCTTCAGGAAGAGGGCGAACTCGGCCGCCGCAAGATAAACCAGTACACGCGCTACCTGGCCGTCGTTCTGTGCGCCGTCCAATCCTTCGGCATCGCGGTATGGTTGCAGAACCAGTACGTCGGCGCGAGCCCGCTCGTCCCGAACCGGGGCATCGCCTTCGTCGCGATGACGATGCTGACGCTTACGACCGGCACGACCTTCATAATGTGGCTCGGAGAGCAGATAACCGAGCGGGGCGTGGGCAACGGCATAAGCTTGATAATATTCGCGGGCATAGTGCTGAGACTGCCGTCGGCGGCCCAGACGGTTTACGAAAAGCTTGCCAGCGGGGGAACCGCGCAGGCGCTTGGCGTCATCCTGCTCGTGGTGGTGATGATATTCATCATCGCCGCGATAGTCTTCGTCGAGCGAGGCTTCCGCAAGATCCCGATCAATCACGCGCGCCGTCTGGTCGGTCGCCAGACCGTGCCGCAGCAGCAGACCCACATGCCGCTGAAGGTCAACATGGGCGGCGTCATCCCGGTGATCTTCGCGTCTTCCATCCTCGCCTTCCCGCAGACGATTCTGACCTTTGTCGTCAACGACCCGAATGCGACCGAAGGATGGCAGGGCTGGCTCGTGCGCCTGGCGAGCGAGGTGAGCGGGCAGGGCCATCCGCTCCATTATCTGATTTACTCGGCCGCGATCATATTCTTCACCTTCTTCTACGTGTCGATCATCTTCAACACGGACGAAGTGGCGAACAATCTGCGCAAGAACGGCGCGTTCATTCCCGGCATACGACCCGGCAAGCGCACGGCCGATTACCTGAACGAAATCCTGACGCGGCTTACGACCGTGGGCGCGCTCTACCTGGCGGTCGTGGCGTTGCTGCCGCAGTTCCTGCTATCGGGCTTCCAGTTCCAGTACCTGCCGTTCATAGGGCCATCGCTTGATGAGATGCTTAGGGGAAACCCGATCACGGCGTGGATGGCCACCGGCATCGGCGTAGATTTCTTCTTCGGCGGGACGAGTCTGCTGATCGTAATAGGCGTGGCGATGGACACGATGAACCAGATCGAATCCCAGCTCATAATGCGCCACTACGACGGGTTCCTCGGGCCGCGCGGGCGCAGGTTGCGGGGCCGCCGCAGCTTCTAGCGAGGGCTTATGCCGGAAATCATTGTCTTGATGGGGCCACAAGGTGCGGGCAAGGGGACGCAGGCCAAGGCGCTGGCCGACCGATTAAACCTCCGAATAATCGCGACCGGAGACATGCTGCGCGAGATCGCGCAGGATGATACGCCGCTGGGGCGTCAGGTGCGCGAGGTACAGGCCGCGGGACAGCTTGTTTCCGACGACATATTGGCGGAAGTCGTGCGCGAGCGGCTCTGCCGCAGCGATTGCGAAGGCGGCTGCGTTCTCGACGGTTTCCCGAGGACGCTCCCGCAGGCGCGGTTGCTTGAGCAAATCGCCCAGGAGCGCGGCGCCCGCCTCGTCCCAATTGAAATAGGAGTCCCACGCGACATGCTCTTTAAACGGCTGACGGGGCGGCGGACCTGCTCGGCTTGCGGAGCGACGTATCACGTCGACTTCAAGCCGCCGCGGGAGCGGGACGTCTGCGATCTGGATGGCTCGCCGTTATTTGTCCGCTCAGACGATACGGAAGACGCCATCAGGCAGCGGCTCGCGCTTTACGACGAAAAGACCCGGCCTATTCTCGATTACTACGCAGAGTCGGGCCGACTCTTGAATGTCAACGGCACCGGGACGCCGGACGATGTGGCCGACCGCATCGCTTCCGTAATCAGAAGGCAGGGCGCGGCGGAAGGCGAGCGCCGGCTGGCGAATGAAGATTTGCAAAGCTGATGACTCGCCGGGGCGCGGGTGGATTTTATGATCATCCGAAAATCAAAGGCCGAAATCGAAAAGATGCGCCATGCCGGTCAGATCGTGGCGCGGGTTTTGAGGCGACTCTCCTCTATGGTCGAGCCCGGCATCACGACGCAGGAACTCGATTTTGAGGCCGAGCGAATGATCCGCGAGGCAGGCGCCGTCCCTACCTTCAAGGGGTATCACGGCTACCCGGCTTCGATATGCGCGTCGGTCAATGACGAGGTGGTCCACGGGATTCCGGGCAACCGCAAGCTCCGCGAGGGCGACATTATCGGGATAGATTGCGGGGCCACATACCTGGGGTACGTGGGCGATTCGGCCGTCACTGTTCCGGTCGGCCATGTGAATGACGAAGTTACGCGGTTGATGGACGTCACCCGCGAATCGCTTCAACAGGCGATAGAGAAGTGCCGCGTCGGCAACCGGCTCGGGGATGTATGTAACGCCGTGCAGGCATATGTGGAACCGCAGGGGTATTCGGTCGTAAGAAACTACTGCGGTCACGGGATAGGTCGCGCCATGCACGAAGAGCCGCAGATCCCGAACTACGGCAGGCCCGGGACCGGCCCGATCCTGCGCGAAGGCTGGGTAATTGCCATCGAGCCGATGATCAACCTCGGGCGTCACGACGTAAAGGTTCTGGCTGATGGCTGGACCGTGATTACGCTGGACGGGAGGCCCTCGGCCCACTTCGAGCACACGGTGGCGATCACCGCGGACGGTCCGCAGGTCTTAACCGCGCTCGATCACGCGGCGCAGGGCTGACGCGCGGTTGCGCCATGAGAGATCGAATGTTAAAATAACTGTTTCTTGTGCGCGAGATTTTCTTATCCTATCGCTTATGTCACGGGAAGGAAGAGTGAGATGAAAGTCAGGGCATCAGTAAAGAAAATGTGTGATAACTGCAAGATCATCCACCGCCGAGGCGTGGTTCGGGTGATCTGCACCAACCCGAAGCATAAACAGCGTCAAGGGTAAGCAGCTTACGGAGGAGCGATGGCACGCATATCAGGTGTAAACCTGCCGGCGAATAAGAGGGCCGAGATCGGTCTTACATACATTTATGGGATCGGGCGTTCGCGCGCCAACAAGATACTCGAAGAGGCCGGGGTTAGCATTGACAAGCGGGTTCGCGAGTTGAGCGAAGAGGAAGTCAATCGCATCCGCGGCGTAATTGATCAGCAGGGGATGGTCGAAGGCGATCTTCGCAAGCAGATCCAGATGGATATCAAGCGGTTGATGGACATAGGCTGCTACCGCGGCCTGCGCCATCGTCGCGGGCTTCCCGTCCGCGGCCAGCGCACGCACACAAACGCGCGCACCCGGAAGGGACCGCGCCGCGCCACCATCGCCAAGAAGAAAGCACCCGGCAAGAAGTAAGACCTGAGCGATGAGGGCCGAGTAAAAGGATAAACGCTCGGTCCTTCGTTCTTCAGCACTCGGAAGGATTATGGCAAAAGCACAAGCAAAAGGCGGAAAGAAGAAGACCTTCAAACGCAAAGAGCGGCGTTCCGTGCCACAGGGGATAGTCCACATACAGGCAAGCTTTAATAACACGCTTGTTTCGATCACCGACCTGGAAGGCAATCTCATCAGCCAGTCTTCGTCCGGGGCTCTCGGCTTTCACGGCTCTCGCAAGGGGACCCCGTTTGCGGCCCAGCAGGCCGCGAGCCGCGCCGCCCAGGCCGCGCGCGATGTCGGCATGCATTCGGCCGAGGTCCGCGTCAAAGGGCCCGGTTCGGGGCGCGAGTCCGCCGTCAGGGCGATCCAGTCGTCGGGCATCAACGTGTCGGTCATTCGCGACGTGACGCCGATCCCGCACAATGGATGCCGGCCGCCCAAACGCCGCAGAGTATAACTATTCTTTTCGGGCCCAGGTAGATGACGCACCGCCTCGGCCCGGTCTCATTAAAGGCTCAAGCGTAATCTTGCGCTTTAAAGGAAGAAGGGCATTCAATCGATGATAGCGGAGAGCAATCCGCGGATCGCATGCCTGTAAACTTTTGCTTGCCGCACATCAACTTTTGATCTGCGGCGATAGTAGATGGAGGGATAAGAGTTGGCTAGATATCGTGGGCCGGTGTGCCGCTTGTGCCGCCGGGAAGGTCTGAAGCTTTTTTTAAAGGGCGAGCGCTGCTATAAGCCGAGCTGCCCAATCGAGAAACGCGGCACCCAGCCGCCCGGCCAGCACGGCCGTAACGTTCGCCGCGCGAAGCTAGTCGGCTACGGCGAACAGCTCCGCGAAAAGCAGAAGGTCAAGCGAATATACGGGATGCTGGAGCGCCAGTTCCGGCTCTACTTCGAGCGCGCCGTTCGCATGAAAGGCGTGACGGGCGAGAACCTGCTCGCGCTGCTTGAGCGCCGTCTCGATAATGTGGTTTATCGCCTTGGCCTCGCCACCTCGCGCCCGCAGGCGCGCCAGCTCGTCAATCACGGCCACATCCTTGTCAATGGAAAGAAAGTCGATATACCGAGCTTTCAGGTCAAAATCGGCGACGAGGTTTCGGTGGCCGAAGGCAGTCGCTCCAACGGTCACATCGAAAGCGCCTGGCAGACAGCTTCGGGCCGCGGCCGGCCGGGCTGGCTCGAAATCCTATCGCAGGATGGCATGCGCGGCCGCGTGAGCGCACTGCCGAGGCGCGAAGATATAGGCCAGAACATAAATGAACAACTTATCGTCGAGCTTTATTCGAAGTAGCCGTTGAAGGTTCCAAGGAGCAGGTTACAGGGCGCGGGGACCGTATGCTCCCCACTCTGTCATCTGTAACCTGTCACCTCTAACCTTATTTGAGAGGAAGCAATGAACGGATCTGAAACTCAATTCTTGACCGCTTTCCAGAAGCCGAAGCGCCTCGCCTCTGAGACCGAAACTCTCACGGGCCGCTACGGCAAATTCTACGCCCAGCCTTTCGAGCGCGGGTTCGGCACCACGATAGGCAACTGCCTGCGCCGCGCTCTGCTTTCGTCCGTCGAAGGCGCGGCCATAACGGCCGTCAAGATCGAGGGCGTCTTGCACGAGTTCTCTTCTATACCCGGAGTCGTCGAAGACGCGACCGACATAATCCTCAACCTCAAGCGCATACCGTTTAAGCTCCACGGGGCGGGGCCGAAGACGCTTCGCGTCGAGCGGGGCGTGCCGGGCGAAATGCTGTCGGGCGAAATAGAGACCGACGGCGAGGTCGAAATCCTCGACCCTAATGTTCACATCGCGACGATCTCGGAGGGCGGGTCGCTCTCCATAGAGATGCGACTCAAACGCGGCCGCGGGTACGTTTCGGCCGAGCGTAACTATGACGAGGACCTCGCGGTCGGCTACATCCCGATTGATTCGGTCCACTCGCCGGTCAAGAAAGTCAACTACGCGGTCGATTCCGCAAGGCTTGGTCAGGACACCGATTACGACAAGTTGACGGTCGAGGTCTGGACTAACGGCTCGGTCAAACCCGAAAACGCGGTGGGGCTGGCCGCGAAGCTGATCAAGGATCACATGCAGATCTTTATCAACTTCGAGGAGGAGCCGGAGCTCGCCGAGTCAGAGTCCGAAGAGGGCGGCCGCATGACGTTCAACGAGAACCTCGACCGCTCGGTCGACGAGCTCGAACTTTCGGTCCGGTCCTACAACTGTCTTAAGAACGCCGACATCCGCACGATACGCGAGCTGGTGCAGAAGACCGAGGCCGAGATGCTCAAGACCAAGAACTTCGGCCGTAAATCTCTTAACGAGATAAAAGAGATTCTTCATTCGATGGGGCTGCACCTCGGGATGAGATTCGACGAGCAGGGCCGCGTGATCGAAGAGGCGGGGGCCTGAAAAAAATACCGGGTCGCGGGCATTGCCTGATGAGTCAACTCATCGAGCAATATTCGCGACCCGACCTTGATTTATAAGAGGCTTGATATGCGACATAAAGTGGCTCATAGAAAACTGGGGCGCACCAGCGAGCACCGGCGCGCGCTGCTGCGCAACCTCTGCTCGTCGCTCATCGTCAACGAGCGGCTAATAACAACGCTTCCGAAAGCCAAAGAGCTTCGGCCTTTTGCCGAGCGCGCCATCACGCTGGGCAAGCGTGCGCTTCAGGCGGATGCTCCGGAGGCCGCGCTGCATGCGCGACGCCTTGCCGCCGCGTACTTTTACACCGGCAACACCAATCGCATACCAGACGGCGGCTACAAGCGCCCGCGCGCCCCGCGAACCGGCGGGATCGCGGCGCTGGAAAAGCTGTTCGGTGACATCGCGACGCGTTTTGCGGACAGACCCGGAGGGTACACCCGAATCCTGAAGCTCGGCGCGCGGCGCGGCGACGGCGCGGAGATGGCGCTGATCGAACTGATCGGCAGCGATCAGAAGGCTCCGGTCAAAGAAGATAATAAAGAAGAGAAGAAGGGCCGCCGCCTCTTCGGTCGTCGCAAGAAGGCTGAGCTTAAAGAGGGCGTCCCCCAGGAACAGCCCGCAAAGAAATCGGCCGCGGCCGGCAAGAGCGGGGGCAAGAAACAGGGTCAGGGCGAAGCCAAGCCTAAAGCGCGGCGGGCTAAGAAGGAAGAGAGCAAGTAGTTGCGCTCGCTTCACTGGTGCTTGCGAGAGCCTCAGCCGTGTATGGTTGAGGCTTTCGTTTGTTTTGGTGGCGCGGTATAGTTTCTGGTCTCCGGCCGGTGGTTCGAGAGGCGGGCCACAGGCTTGAGGCCAGAAGAGAGAGACTAAATCGTGAGGCCGGCATGAATTTGAAAGAACTCAAAGAACTGATCGAGCTTATCAGTGAGAAAGGGTTTGCGGAGTTCGAGATCGAGCGCCAGGGGTTTCGCTTGCGAATCTGCCGCTTCCAGGAGGCGGCGCCACAACTTTTTCAGCCTGCGCCCGCCCCGGTCATAATCTCTCAGGCGATACCCGCCGGCGCGCCCGTCATGCACGAGCCCGGAAAACAAGAGACGCCGCCACCCGCACAGCCTGAGCCCGCGCCACAACTCCACGTCATCAAGTCGCCCATCGTAGGGACGTTTTATCGCTCGCCTTCGCCGTCAAGCCCGCCATTCGTAAACGTCGGCGACCGCATCGAGCCGGAAACGGTCGTCTGTATCATCGAAGCGATGAAGCTTATGAACGAGATACAGGCCGAGATAAGCGGCGTGATCGCGGAAATCTACCCCCAGAACGGGCAGGCGGTCGAGTATGGCCAGCCGCTGTTCGGGATAAAAACCTAGAAGTCAGGAGTCAGAATAAAAGAAAAAGCGTTTCGCGCTGACTTCATTTTCATTCTGTCTTCTGAATTCTGACTCCTGACTCCCGACCATATCATATGTTCAAGAAGATTCTCATAGCGAACCGCGGGGAGATAGCGACACGCATAATATGGGCCTGCAAAGAGCTGGGCATAAAGACCGTCGCGATTCACTCGGAAGCGGACCGGGACTCCCTGCATGTGCGCTTCGCCGACGAGGCGATCTGCATCGGGCCGCCCCCGTCGTCTAAGAGTTACCTGAACATCCCCTCGGTCATCTCGGCCGCCGAAATCAGCAATGTCGATGCCATTCACCCCGGCTACGGATTTCTGGCCGAAAATGCTTACTTCGCCGAGGTGTGCGAAGCATGCAATATAAAATTCATTGGCCCAACCCCCGACAGCATTCGCCTGATGGGCGATAAGGCCCAGGCGCGCGCCGCGATGAAGCAGGCAGGGGTGCCGATCACGCCCGGGTTCGACGGCATAATCGAGGACGAAGATCAGGCGGTTGGAGATAGCCGAACAGATCGGCTATCCCGTCATCATAAAGGCTTCGGCCGGGGGCGGCGGGCGCGGCATGCGCATAGTCCGCGATCGCGGAGAATTGCTCGCCGATTTACCGGCGGCCCAGCACGAGGCGCAGCTCGCCTTCAATAACCCCGCGGTCTACATAGAAAAATATATCGAGGTCGCGCGCCATATAGAGATACAGGTCCTCGGCGATGTGCACGGAAACGTCGTGCATCTTGGCGAGCGCGAATGCTCGATACAGCGCCGCCACCAGAAGCTGATCGAAGAGTCGCCTTCGCCCGCGCTTACGTCGGAACTCAGACAGCAGATGGGCGAGGTGGCCATGCGAGCCTGCCGCGAGATAGGCTACGTCAGCGCCGGCACGATGGAATTCTTGCTTGACGAGAACTCGAACTTTTACTTCATGGAGATGAACACTCGCATACAGGTCGAGCACCCGGTGACCGAGATGGTCACCAACACCGACCTCGTGCGCGAGCAGATACTGGTCGCGGCGGGCGAGCGATTGGAGTTCGGCCAGGAGGATATAGTCTTTAGCGGCCACGCCATCGAGTGCCGCATCAATGCCGAATCGCCTCTGACCTACGCCCCGTCGCCGGGGTTAATCACCGCGATGAATCTCCCCGGGGGGCCGGGCGTGCGAGTCGATACAGCGGCCTACCCCGGCTGGTTCGTGCCGCCGCATTACGATTCGTTAATCGCGAAGCTCATAGTTCACCATCGCACACGCGAGATGGCGATAGCGCGTATGAAGCGCGCGCTTGAGGCTTTCATCGTCGAGGGCATCGAGACATCAGTCCAATTGCACCAGCGCATCCTCTCCGACCCTGATTTCGTGGCAGGACGCCTGTCAACAAAATTCATGGAGCGATTTATCGCCCCTCGACCCGCCGGCAAGGGGCGGGCGCAAGAGGCGTCACTGGGCGTCCCCGAATAATCGCAAATGCTCGCCTCACTCCCCAGGCTTTATCCAATAACCGACACCCGGCAATCGGGACTCTCGCACGCGGAGCAGGTCCGGAGGCTGGCGGCGTCGGGCGCGACCCTTGTGCAGTTGCGCGAAAAGCATGCCTCGCCGCGAGAGTTTTACGCCGAAGCGCTCAGCGCCGTTCAAGCGGCAAGGAGTCTGGGCGTGCAGATAATAATAAACGACCGGGTCAACATCGCCATCGCCGTCAAAGCAGATGGCGTTCACCTCGGGCAGGAGGATCTGCCCCCGAGTAAGGCGCGGTTGCTGCTGGGCGACAGCGCGATCATAGGCTACTCCACTCACAGCTTGAAACAGGCCATGGAAGCCAGTTTCGAGCCGGTCGATTATGTAGCCATCGGTCCCGTGTTTCAGACCGGTACCAAAGAGAACCCCGACCCGGTGGTCGGGCTCGAGGGGTTGGCCGAGGTAAGACCGCGAGTATCTGTGCCGCTTGTCGCAATCGGTGGCATCACCCTTGACCGCGCGCGCGCTGTGATCGAGGCCGGGGCCGATAGCCTCGCCGTAATATCCGACCTCTATCGTACGAGAGATATCGAAGGCCGGGTGCGCGCTTATTTGCAAGAGCTCGCCTGAGATTATCCTGGCCGCCGCCGCCGCCATAATCATAAAAAGCGAAGGGCCGGAACACTGTTCCGGCCCTTCGCTTTTCTCGCTATACCCTATGATCTTTTGCCAGACGGAGTATTAGTTGAAAGTCGCCTTGATCGGGACTTCGAGCACAGGCGTTTCAGGGTCGTTCGTTTCAATGCGAACCTTGCCCTGATGCTCGCCCGCTTTTATCTTCGACTGGTCCAGCTTGAGTTTTATCATATAGACTTCGCCTTCTTTTTCGGTGACAAGCTCAAGCTGAAGGAAGGGAAGCGTCGATTTGTACGAGTTGATCTTTAGCCCGCCTTTGCGCACCTTGCGGACGTAAATTGCCGGCCAGTTGATCGAAGAGAGATCGGACGAAGCGGGCAGCGTAGGCATAATGATCGAAGTCGGCATCGCGAATATGCGCGGGAAGATCGTGGCCTCAAGCTCGACGGTCATCTCGGGCTGCTTCGGGCTGTCGGTTATTAGTCGCACCGATTGGCGGTACTGTCCCGGCTTGAGCGCGGAGTTAGTCGCGACATGCAGCTCATACCTCTTGCCGTCCTGAATGGGGTGAAGCGTAGCCGTAAATTTAGTCCCGCCGGGTATGACCTTTTTTATGCGGACTGGCTTTGCTTCGGGGTTGTAGAGGTAAAGCCGGCTCGCCGAGCTGGTGCCCGCCAGGACGCTTGTCACCCAGCGGTTGACCGGCTCTATGACAAAGGGTCCGACCTGTTTTACAGGGACCATCGGGGCCGATGTGTGAGTCGGCGTCGGCGCGGGCTCCATCTTAAACCGGGCGCGAAGTACGAGGCCGAAGCTGGCCTGTTGCGGATCGTTGGTCGTCACGCTGGCTGACTTGACTATCTCTCCGACGTAGCCCTGCGTATTGTCTATTCTCAGTTCGATCTTTCCCTCCTTACCAGGAGGCACGACTTTGTCGTAGTCGCCTTTTGTGCATCCTCAGCCAGGGCTTACGTTTTTGATAAGCAGATCGCCTTTGCCCATGTTCTTCAGCTTGAAGACGTGAACCAGGGGTACGCCCGCTTTTACTTCGCCAAAGTCATGACTGAGAGAGTCGATAACCATTTTCGGAGCCGGCGGCGCATCAGCCGGCGATTGCCCCGGCTCTAGCTGCGAACGAGTGGTTTGCGCCAGGGCCGCAACCGCCAGGAAGAGCGCGAGGATCGGCGCTGAAATATGCCTGATAAATCTCATGTGACAATTGCTCCAGGACCTATATTGTATGCATCGGAGAGTTTACCAGATGCCACTATGGCTGTCAGCCTCTTTTGCAAGGCGGGTATTATGGCCGCTCACCGGTGTGGTATTGTAAGTATCGGATGAAGGTAATACCGCTTGGTACGAGTTCAGGAAAGCCAACTCTAAGGCGCAACGTCAGCGCGCTGGCCGTCGTGCGCGAGGCCGAGTGGCTGCTGTTTGATTGCGGCGAAGGGACACAGATGCAGATCCCGCGGGCGGGGCTGAACCCCAGCCGCCTCGACGCTATTTTCATCACCCATCTTCACGGCGATCACTTCAACGGCGCGAGCGGTCTGCTTTCGACTATGGGTCTTGACCGCCGGGCGCGCAGGCTCGCCATGGCCGGCCCCACGGGGATTCGCGAATACCTGGATACGCTAGCCAGGCTGAAGATTCTATTCATAAACTATCCGCTCGCGCTCACCGAGTATGATTATTTTGAGGAGCCGACGGCCGTGTATGAGGCCGAGCAGTTCGTCGTGACGGCGCTTCCGCTCGATCACCGGATATTCGCGCTCGGCTATCGCCTCGACGAGCGGCCGCGCCCCGGGCGCTTCAACCTTGAAAAAGCGCGGGAGCTTGGCGTTCCTGAAGGCCCGCTCTACGGCCGCTTGCAGTCGGGCAATGAAGTGGCGCTTCCGGGCGGCCGCGTGGTGCGCCCCGCGGACGTGCTTGGGGAGCCGAGGCCCGGAAAATCTGTCGCCTATTGCACCGACACGCGCCCGTGCAATGCGGCCGTAGAGCTTGCGCGCGGCGTTGACCTGCTCATACACGAAGCGACTTACCTAGAGGAGCTTAAGGAGGAAGCGCGCGAATACGGCCACTCCACGGCGGCCGGCGCGGCGCGCGTTGCGCTCGAAGCCGGCGCGCGCCGGCTGCTCATAACTCATTTCAGCACGCGCTACCCGGACCCCTCGCCGCTTCTGGCCGAAGCGCGCGCGATCTTTCCGGAGACCTATCTGGCGCAGGAACTTTCCGAGGTCGAAGTCTAGATGATCATAGCGACCGGGATCGATCTGGTAGAAATCTCGCGCATCGGAGAGGTCTTCGCGCGGCGAGGCGAGCGTTTCCGGCGTCGGGTCTTCACGCCGGCCGAGATCGAATACTGCGAGCGGCGGCAGACGAGACTCGAAAGCTATGCCGCGCGCTTTGCGGCGAAAGAGGCCGCCATGAAGGCGCTCGGGACGGGCTGGGCGGAAGGCGTGGGATGGAAGGACATAGAGATTGTACGCGAGCCGGAGGGCAGCCCACGGCTTGAGCTGCGAGGCCGCGCGCTTGAGCGATTTCGCGAGCTTGGCGCAACGCGCTCACACCTGTCGCTTACTCACTCGCGCGACCTTGCGATGGCCCAGGTGATATTAGAATCCTGATGCTGAAATAGCTTTGCACAACGGGAACCCCTGAGAAAAAAGAAACGCACAAAATGGCCCCTGTCGCTCTTGACCATAAACTAACCCGGCTCGAAGAAGCCAAACATCGCTTTGACCCAAAGAGCAAAGCGCTCGTCAAAAAGCTTCTCTCCGCAATCGCGCGGGCCAAATTCTCGGATGCGGATCAGCTCATTCGGTTTCACGAAGCACTCCTCTTCTTGCGGGCGCACCCTCACAGCCGGGAAGTATTGCGCGAGGTTGAGAAACTTCTTTCATCCTTCGCTCATCGCGTCGTGCAACTCGGTCAATCGGGCGTAGATATGATTGCGTTCGACTATATAGAGTATTCGGGCATTGCGGGGACAATAATGTCCGGAGAGTTCAGTTACGCGATCGTCCGATGGCTCGCGGATCGCTATCCCGACAGCGTTTCCATAGACTGGGAGAAGTACGAAAAGAGAGAGCGGCTTGCCCGCGTGTTGCAACGGTTCTTGCCGCTGCTTTATGAGGATACGCTTGTCGAAGCAAACATCCCATATCTCGACTGGCTTCGCGCGGCGGGTGCGCGCCCGGATAGAGACCTTCACTGGTTGCTGCGCCGCTTCGATCAAATGCCGATCTCTGATAGAGAGAAAGCGGACCTTTACGAGAGCCTGGAGTTAAAGATTCAATATGCCCTCAATAATTCTAAAGGCACTCGCACAAATTTAGTCCGGCCACCAGAGAAGGTTTATTATCACACCGGCCCGCTCATACGGCGAAGCGATGTTTCACTCGAAAAAGAGATTAATGCGCCGCCGATACCATTGAAGAGACTCTCACGCATCCGGGGGCAGGAGATGATCGATATGCTGCGCGATGCGGTAACCGTCCGCTACCGCGAGTTGTACGGCATTACCCACGGCGATCCGGATAGCGTAGTGCACGCGAGCCGTCGGGCGCGGGGTCGAGCTTTACCTGTGGGGGTTGCCGCCGCGGCGCCGGTTGCCGCTTCGCGCATATCACGCCGGCTTTACTCTAAAAAACGGAGTGCCGATTAACTATATAGAAGGTATCTCGCTCTTTGACCGGATGGAGATCGGCTTTAATCTTTTCTACACGTTTCGCGACGGAGAATCTGCGTGGGTATATGCGCAAGTGCTTCGACTGCTCCACCAGGTATCGGGCGTGACCTGTTTTTCGGTCGACCCTTATCAGATCGGCTTTAATAACGACGAGGCCATCGAGTCGGGGGCCTTCTGGTTTTATCGCAAGCTTGGTTTCAGGCCCGCGCGCCCTGAGCTTGCAAAGCTGGTCGAAGCAGAAGAGAGGAAGATGGCCCGGTTGCCCGGATACAGGTCCTCGGCTCGCATGCTCCGACGGCTCTCCCGCGGCAATATCGTTTATGAAGTATCCGGCTCGACGAGCGGCTATTGGGACGGGTTTCATATACGCAATCTTGGGCTCGCCGTACAACACAAGATGGGGAAACGGTTTGGTGGTGATTCTTTAAAGATTCGGAGCGCATCAAGAGAAAAGGTGGCGCGGGCGCTTGAGGCCGACCCCTCGAAATGGAAAGAGTCAGAGAGATACGCTTTCGACAACCTCGCGCTGGTCCTGGCGCTCATCCCCGATCTCGCGGAATGGACGGATACCGAGAAGCGAGACGTAGTTCAAATCATACGCGCGAAGATGAGCGCGGACGAATCAAGATACCTGCGATTGCTTCAGCGCCATGCGAAGCTGCGCGATGCCATACGCAAGATTGGTTCATGAATGCCGCGGCCTGGCGAAAAAAAATCCCCGCCGAGGTGAGCCGTTCGACTCATTGCCTTGCGGGGATTGCTATATCAGCCTTTCCGACTATCCGCTCAACTGCATGAAGTATTTATTAGGCAACCGTTAAAAACTCGCGCAGCCAGTTTTCGTCATCCATCTGGCGCAGCTTGGCGAACGCGCCGGCCTCTATTTGCCGCACCCGCTCGCGGGTGACCGCGAGGTCCTGTCCTATCTCTTCCAGCGTGCGCGGCTCGCTTCCGGAATCGAGCCCGTAATGCATCCTCAAAATCTTGGCCTCGCGCGGAGTAAGGTGCGCGAGCGCCTTCTGTATGGCGTTGCGCCGCGACCAGTTCAGCGCGGCCATGAAGGGGTTGGCCGCGTCACCATCGTCGATGAAATTGACCGCGGTCTCTCCGTTATCGTTGGCCGGAGCGTCGAGCGTAACCGAGTACTGCGCGTAGCCCATCGCCTCGCTTATGCGCTCGCTCGCGACGTCGAGCCGCTCGGCAATCTGATCGCTCGTCGCGTCGGTGAAATTCTCTTTGCCGATCATGCGTGACGCGCGCGCGACCTTGTTGATCAGCGTTAGCTCCGAAGCCGGCAACCGCACGGTCCGGCTCTGGGTGTCGAGCGCGCGCGCCATCGACTGGCGTATCCACCACATCGCGTATGTCGAAAAGCGAAACCCACGGCGCCAATCGAATTTCTCGACCGCGCGCATCAACCCGACATTACCTTCCTGTATCAGGTCGAGGAAGGGAAGTCCGCGCTTCGTAAATTGGCGGGCGACCGAGATGACAAGCCTCAGATTTGCCTCCGTCATACGCTGCTTCGCGTCGCTTAGCTCGGCCATCGCGGAGACTGACTGCGCGGCGGACTTGTAGAGTGCGGCCGCGCTCAAAATATCGCTCTCGATCAGGCTCGAAACCCTCGTATGCAGGTCGAACCCCTCGCGCAAATCGGACTTGTCATTCCCGTGCGACGCCTGCCCCTTCGCCCCCCGGCGTATGGTCGCGGCCGCGCTTTCCAACATCGACACCATCCCGCGCTCCGCCGCAGGCGTGAAATGAATCGCCCTTATTGCGCGCGAAAGCGTGATTAGCGCGCGCGCGTTGCGGCTGTTTGAAATGGACTTTCTGGCTTTCGCCCGCGCCCCCTGCGACTTTCTCCCTCCCCGCTTCTTTATCAGTTCCGAATGAGCCGATTCGACACGGCCGAGCGCGCCGTCGGCGATCTCGGATGCAGGCAGCGCCTTCTGATCGCCGCCTGCCGCCGTGAGCCCTTCGATTATGTCGGCGGCGGTCTCATCGCCGACCGCAATAGCCCTCCTCAGATGGATGCAATACTCGGCAATAATGGGCGAGCGCGAAAGGCGCTTCATCAAAGTTTTTCTCGCGCGCTCGATCCTCTTGGCCGCGCTTACCTCTCTGGCCGCATCCAGCATGGGCGTGCGGCTCGCTTCGCGCAGGTAGAGTTTTAATAGATCCGTTCTGTCGACGTCTTCCGCCTCTTCGAATTCTTGATAGCCGTCATCCGAGTCTGGCGTTTGATCCTCGTCGAAATTCTCATCTTCGATTGTTACGTCCAACTCTTCGGTTATCATTGCCTGCTCCTGGCTTGTGCCGCTAGTTCCGGCACCTGATAAAACAATCAATCGGACTTTGACCCTTACTCTGGCCCCGATGATAGCAAATGCTTTCTAGCGCGAAAAATTAATAATCTTAATACAATCGCAACAATTAACTAATAGTTAAATAGTTGAATCAATTGGGTTAACTCGTACAGGACGCGCCCCCGTGGCGTGCTCGAAATTTGAGCCGCGCCCGCGGATGACGTTAGAATTGAATAGATGCAAATAAGCCGCTTGAGAAGACTATCGCGCCGCCTATACATGTTGTGGGCGCTTTCTACTTTTGCCCTGTACGTTTTCCTCGATTCAAAGGGCTGGATAAACCGCCGCGAATCGAGCCGCGAAGCGAGGAGGCGTTTGCAGGCCGCGAGACTGCGCGACCGGCTTGTGCGGCTCGGCCCGACATTTATCAAAATGGGGCAGATGCTTGCGACGCGCGCCGACCTGCTGCCGCTCGAATACATAAAGGAGCTTAGCCAGTTGCAGGACCGCGTGCCCGCCTTCTCTAACCGCCAGGCGCTAGAGATTCTTGAAGCGGAGATGGCCTGTCCGCTGGGGGAAGTATTTTCGGTTATCGATGATGAGCCGATTGCCGCGGCGAGCCTCGGACAGGTCTATCACGCGCGGCTCGTTTCCGGCGAAGATGTGGCCGTCAAGGTGCAGCGGCCCGCGCTCGAAGAGACTATAAGCTCTGACCTGGATTCGCTAAGGTGGATCGGCGGCATGCTCGACAGGTACCCGAATCTCTTTCCGGGCGCGGAATGGCTCGGGGCGGTTGATGAATTCGACCGCGTCATCCACGAGGAGATGGACTACAGGCGCGAGGCCGCGAACGCCGAAGAGTTCAGCCTGAATTTCAAAGAGTGGCGATCCGTTTACGTCCCCCGCGTTTATAAAGAGCTTTCGACCGGGCGCGTCATGGTCATGGAGTTTATCGAAGGGGTGAAGGTCACGGACCTCGATGAGCTGCGCGCAAACGGGCACGACCCCCGGCGGATAAACGAGCTACTTTATCGCGCGTACTTCAAGCAGCTTCTTGAGGACGGCTTTTTTCATGCGGACCCGCATCCGGGAAACCTGCTTGTAATGCGCGACGGGCGGCTCGCCATATTCGATTTCGGGATGGTCGGGCGCATATCCGATGAGTTGAAACGTCAGATGATCGAGGCATTCTTTCATCTTTATAACCGCGACGTGAACGCGATAGTCAACGACCTGGTAAGTCTCGGATTCCTCGCGCCCCAGGCCGACATGGTCACCTTGAGGGGGCTCGTCGCCGAAGTCTTCACCCGCAAGCTCAATCTAAAGCTGAGCGAGGTCCGCTTCAAAGACCTCACGTATGACTTCGCGCCTATTGTCTATGAGCACCCGATCACCACGCCCGCGCGATTCACTTACCTCATCCGCGCCATCATGACGCTTGAAGGCATCAGCATAGTGATGAATCCGGACTTCAACTTCTTCGACGTGGCCCGGCCTTACGTGCGCGATTTTCTTTTCAAGCGCGAATCGTCGCGCCTGAGACAGATGGCGCTCGAATCGCTCAGGGACGCGAAGACCGGGCGGTTGGATTTTGGGCGGGTGTGGAGCATGGCAAAGATGGCCTACTCGCTCTACTTCGGCAGGATTTGATCAAATCGAACTCTGTCTGAATAAATACGAGCCTGCTTCTATCGCATCCATTCGTCTACTGCCGAATCTGACCTTATGATCGTCTCGCCGCGCTCGGGGCCCGTTGAAACCATCGCGACCGGCGCGCCGCAAAGTTCCTCGATGCGATTTATGTAGTTCCTGGCCGGCGCTGGCAACTGCTCGAAATCCGTTATTGCGCTTGTCGTGGTCTTCCACCCGGGCATCGTTTCATAAACGGGTTCGCACTCGGCGAGCCCGGTTGCGCCGTAAGGCATGTCTTCAACCTGCTCGTCGCCCCGGCGGTAGGCCACGCATATGCTGATTTCGTCGAACTCGTCGAGCACGTCGAGTTTAGTTAGAGTGAGCGCGTCGAGTCCGTTGAGCATTACCGAATAGCGCACCACGACCGCATCAAACCAGCCGGTGCGGCGTGGTCGGCCGGTCGAGGAGCCGTATTCGTTGCCGCGCTTTTGCAGGTATGTCCCCTTTTCATTTAAAAGCTCGGTGGGAAAAGGGCCGCCGCCCACGCGCGTGGTGTAAGCTTTCGCGATGCCGAGCGCCCCGCTTATATGCCTCGGGGCCAGGCCGAGACCCGTGGCTGCGCCCCCCGCCGTCGAGCTAGAAGAGGTGACGAACGGATAGGTACCGTGGTCCAGGTCGAGCATGGTGCCCTGCGCGCCTTCGAGCAGAATTGATTTGCCGTCGCGGACGGCATCATTAATCATAACCGCGGTGTCGCGGATGAACGGCTTGAGCTTTACCGCCTGGTCGAGGAAAGCATCCATCGTGCGCTCTACGTCGAGTCTGTCCGCCCCGAGCGAGGCGAGCGTGCTGTTCGCGGTTTCGATATTCAACCGCACCCGCTCGCGCAACATGTCGATGTAAAAGAGGTCGCCCGCGCGCACGCCCGACCGCGCCGCTTTCTCTTCATAAACCGGCCCGATCCCGCGCAGGGTCGTCCCCACGCTGTCGGCCCCGAGCCGGTTTTCACGCGCGCGGTCGATGGCCGCGTGGTGAGGCAATATCAGGTGTGCGCGGTTTGAAATAAAGAGACGCCCTTCCACTTCCGTCCCCATCTGGCGGAGTTCTTCGGTTTCGGAGTTGAACGCGGCCGGGTCGATCACGACGCCGTTTCCTATCACGCAGGTGCATTCTTCGTGGAGTATCCCGGAGGGGATGAGGTGGAGGACGAACTTGCGTTCGCCGACGCGTACCGTGTGGCCGGCGTTATGCCCGCCCTGATAGCGCGCGACCATGTCAAAGTGAGGGGCCAGTATGTTGACTACTTTGCCCTTCCCCTCGTCGCCCCACTGTGCGCCGATCACTACGATGTTTTTCATTTCGCGAGAACCTCCGGCCCCTCCGCGGGACGCTCCCCGCGCGCTCACACCGGCGGCCAGGACCGCGGGCGCGCGCCCACGTGAGAAGCCGTGTGAAGGGTGGAACAGATTTACAGGCGCACACGCCGATAGATCGAGTGTGCGCCTGTCATTGCGGTGTGTCTTCGAGGTTTGGAATGCTTAAAAGAACCGCTACGCTCCCAGATGGCGGTCTATCATGCGAGCTATGTTCTCTTTCGAGGTTGCCCCGACGACACGGTCTGCCTCGTTGCCGTCCTTGAAAAGAATCAGCGTGGGAATACCTTTTATGCCATAACGCTGCGCCGTTTGATTATTACTGTCGACGTCCAGTTTTACGACCCTGGCTTTGCCTTGATACTCCTGGGCTACCTTTTCGACCGTCGGCGCGAGCGCCTTGCACGGCCCGCACCACTCGGCCCAGAAGTTCTACGAGCACCGGCTGCTCGGCCTTCAAAACATCCTGCTCAAAACTTTTATCGCTAACTTCGTTCACAAATTCACTCATTACATCCTCCAGTTAAAAGGACTGAGCAGCGGAGGAGCGGAGGACTGAGTAAGAAACGTGTTCTGCTCAGTGCTCAGCCCTCATCGCTAAGTCCTGAATTAGACCGTTGCCGATGCGCCGCGCTGCACCAGCCTTTCGTATAACTCGACGTACTTACGCGCTGAGGCGTCCCACGAAAAATCGGAGTGCATCCCGTTGAGCATAAGCGACCGCCAGAGCTCGCGGTTGTCATAGACCATCAGCGCCTCGTATATCTTTTCGAGCAACTGCCTTGAGTCATAATCATAAAACTTGAACCCGTTGCCCTCGCGCGCGCTGCGGTCGAAGTTCTGTATAGTGTCGTCTAGCCCGCCGGCGGCCCGGACTATCGGGACCGTCCCATACTTTAGAGAGTACATTTGATTGAGCCCGCAAGGCTCGAAACGCGACGGCATCAAGAACATGTCCGCCCCGGCCTCTATCTTGTGCGCCAGTTCGTTTGAAAAACCGAGGTAGACGCCGACGCGATCCGCGCGCGAGTCGCGCAGAGACTGGAAAGCCCGCTCGTAGACTTCAGCGCCCGACCCGAGCAGCACGAAGGCGACATTGCGATCAAGCATGCGGGCCGCCACATCGAGTATCAGGTCAAAGCCTTTCTGGTCCGAGAGGCGCGATATGCAGCCTATTAGCGGACGGTCGAGGTTTTCGGGGAGCTGAAAAGCGCTGAGCAGACTGCGCTTGCACTCGCGCTTGCCCGCGAGATTTTCGGGCGAGAAATTCGCGGCTATAAACTTGTCGGTCGCCGGGTTCCACTCGTCGTAATCGACGCCGTTCAATATGCCGAACAGGTCCCCGGCGCGCGCGCGGAGCAACCCGTCGAACCGCTCGCCAAACTCGGGCGTCTGTATCTCTCGCGCGTATTTCGGGCTCACGGTCGAGATGGCGTCGGAGAAAACCAGACCCGCCTTGAGGGTACTCGCCGCACCGTAGAACTCTACCCCACCTTCGGTGCGATAGAGCCACTCGGGCAGGCCGAATTTCGCGAGGTCCCCCGGCAAAAAGAGGCCGGGGAAGGCCATATTGTGAATAGTAAACAGGGTCTTGGTGCTTGCGACCTGCGGGTCGCCGGCGTAAACGGTCTTCATGTATGCGGGCACGAGACCCGTCATCCAGTCGTTGAGGTGGAACAGGTCGAATCCTCCGCCAAGCGCCTTCGCAAGCTCCAGGATCGCGCGGCTGAAGAAGGCGAACCGCTCGACATCGTCTGCCTGCTCGTAGAGCTTGCCGCGGGAATAATACTGAGGGTTGTCTATAAAATAGACGGGCACTTCACCCGAGCGATCGACATAAACGTCAGTTTGAATCGTGCTGAAATTGAAAGGCACCTGTAATGTGCCATTTAGTTTTTGGCCGCGGCTCGTGATCTTCTCGACGTTATAGCGAGGCATCACTACCGATACGTCGTGGCCGAGTTTTGCGAGTGCTTTCGGCAGGGCGCCTGCCACGTCGGCAAGCCCGCCAGTCTTTGCATAGGGCACAACTTCCGATGCCGCCAGTAGAATCTTCAAATCTCGACTCCCATAATCAAAAATATACAAACATCAAATCAAAAAAATAGTATGTGACTGCTCAAGACATTGTCAAGAAAGGCCCCGCGTGCGCATCGGCTATGAAGCGAGGAAAAAAATGGGAGCCCGAAGGCTCCCGGAGGTTCACGAGGAAGATCAATCGAACGTGAAGCCTAGAAGATAAACTTAACCGCAAGCTGAACGTTGCGGCGGTCCTGTGATCCGTCATTCCTCAGCCCGCGCACCGCGGGGATGAACTCCTGCGCGCTTATGTCGGTCTGGGTGGTGACAACATACAGGTTCGAGTGGTTGAAGATGTTAAAGAACTCGCCGCGCAGTTGCAGCGACTTGGTCTCGCTGATGCGGAAGTTCTTATAGATGCCCGTATCGAGGTTCCAGAAGCCCGGCCCGCGGAAGGCGTTGCGCCCCGTCATATTCGACGGGAAGGGGCCGAACTCCGAGTTGCCGGTATTCGGGTTGAGGAAGAACCCCGGAGTCAGCCCGGTGATGGGCAGATACTGGAAGAGGTTCGGGGTCGAGGGATCGGCCGCCGGATTGTCCGAGCCTCTCGAAATCTGCTGCCCGGTCAGAGAAGCCCGAGGGCAGACAGCGAATACTGCGTTCGTGCAGTCGAAGACGGTAAACGGCGTGCCGGTGTGCGCGCTGAATATACCGTTTACGCTCCACCCGCCGAGCACCTTCCCGAGCAGACCTTCCTGGCTCTTGTAAGCCGGAATCTGCCATACGAAGCTCGATACGAACCGGTGCCTTATGTCGAAGTCGGCGTCGCCGCGATCAAGCTCAGGATTGAACGGATCGAGCAGGCCGAGGTTGTTGTTGTTCAGTGAATCGCTGAACGTAGAGCTGAGATTGTCAATGGCGTGCGACCAGGTGTATCGCGCCGTCAACTGGAGCCCGATGTTTTCGAGCAGCGGGCTCTCGTACCCGAGCGTCAGGCCGTTGTAGTTCGAGAATCCAAGATTCCCGCGCGTGTTGAGGTTCGAGTACTGAGTGTTCAATCGCGCCGAGCAGCTCGCGATGTTTGTCGGGTCGCATGGAATGCCGAGGTACACGTTGCCCATGCCGGGACGGTTCGGGTCCGTCAGGTCGTAAAGGTCGCGACCCGCCGAGCCGGAATACTCTGCCGATACCACTCCGCGAAACATCCTGCGCTCGACCGCCAGGCTCCAGAAGTGGGCGTAGGCGTTGACTATGTCCGGGTTGACCATGCGGAGGCTCGTGCGCGGGAGCACCTTGCTGCCGGTGCCCGCGAGCGGCCCCGCGTTGCTGCGGGTGATGAACAACTCGTTGACGTCGGACCCGGCCGTCAGCGAAACCACCGCGTAGTTGGGCGGGTTCTGTATGACGTTGAAGGTCACGTTTCCGAAGTTGCGCTCGTAGGCCATGCCGTAGCCGCCGCGGAGGCTGGTGTTGCCGTCGCCGAATATGTCCCAAGCAAAACCGACTCGCGGCGCGAAGTTATTCTTATCCGGTTTCCAGAGCGCGCCGATCGGAGAGTCAGGGGCCCTGAAGACCTGGCCGTTTGCGATTCGCTCCTGGATCGTAGCGCCGGACCCAAGATAGAAGTTTGCGTCGA
The DNA here is from genome assembly GCA_963832205.1 of Blastocatellia bacterium. GTDB lineage: Bacteria > Acidobacteriota > Blastocatellia > UBA7656 > UBA7656 > DATBMY01. Next base: position 96,897 of record CAWHTK010000005.1, read on the forward strand.
GCTCTTCCTTGTTGTTGTGCTGCACGCCGTAGTACTCGTAGCGCAGCCCAAGGTTTAGCGTGAAGGTCGGGCGCACCTTCCAGGAATCGTTGAAGTAGGCCGCCCACTCGTGGTAGCGGTTCGAGCGGCTGAAGCTGGGCGGCCCGGCCGGAAGTGTGACTTCCTCGCCGGGGAACTTGCCCTGCGGGTCAATCGCCCCCTGGAAGCTGAGCAGGTTTCCGGTGATCAGGTTATCGAGCGCGTTGCCAAGATTGCTGCCCAGCGTCTGGACAGAGTTGAGGAACGCGCCGAACGTGCGGTTCGACTGGATATAAACGTACTGCCCGCCGAATCGAAACGTGTGCGCCCCGCGAGAGTAGTTCAAATCCTCGTTCAACTGTATGAGGTTCTGCGGGCCGCCCGATGGGATCGCGAGTCCGGGCGAGAACGGCAGGTACCCCGGCAGCGCAATCGGCACGCCGTTCACGCTCGTCGAGGCCGCCCTCAGATAGAGGGTCGGGCCGGGGGCCTGCTCGCCCAGGGGCGACTGCGAGTTCTGGCGGCTGTAGGCCACCTTCGATTGAGAGACCCATCGCGGGTTGATCGTGTGGGTAACCGACAGGAGTATGTTGTCGTTTCGCGCCGTGCCGCCGGTGTCGAATCCCGCGTAGGGGCTGAAGCCGACCGTGCCCGCGAAAAAGTCCTGCCCCTGTAGCGCGTACCGGCCATAAAGCTGTGTCTTGTCGCTTATGTTCCAGTCGCCTCGGCCTAAGAGCAGGTAAGTATTCTGAGGCAGTCCGCCGCCGGCATCTGCCGGGAGCTGGCGGATGACTTCGCCAAATATGGGTAGGCTCGCCGGCAGGTTCGCGAAAGGCCCCGTGGCGTTCGCGCCGGTGATGTCGCTACGACGGAAGGTGCGCCCGTTTATCGGCGTGCCGAGCTGGTAGGCGCTAAAGAAGTCGCGCGTGGTCGCCGATGTCCGGGCCAGGAATTCCGGCGTGGGGACGAGCGAGCTGAAAGGCGTTGTGCTGCGCACCCGAATCCATTCCGTGCTGTTGAAGAAGAAGACCTTGTCCCTTATGACGGGACCGCCTACCGAATAGCCGAACTGATTGCGGGTGAATACGCCCTTCTCGGCCCCGATGGCGTTGTCGTTGAACCCGGTGGCCGCAAGCGCCGAGATGCGATTGAACTCGTATATGGTCCCGTGGAAATCGTTCGTACCCGACTTGGTCGCCACGTTTACCACGCCGCCCGTGGCTCGCCCGAACTCGGCCGAAAAGTTTCCGGTGATGACCTGAAACTCCTGTACGGCGTCGAGCGGGACGCTCTGGCCCACGGTGGCGGTGAACTGATCGTTATTGTCCGTCCCGTCGAGCAGTATGTTCGTGCTCGCCGAGCGCTGTCCGTTGATGGCAAACCCCGCGCCTCGGCCGGCCGCGCCGTCCGGGTCGCTCTCGTCGCCGGGCGATACGTTGCCCGCGATCTGGACGAGCGCATACGGGTTGCGGGTGAGCGTCGGCAATTCGACAATCTGACGCTCGGAGACTACGCTCGAAAGCATCTGCGTCTCGGTGTTGACCGCGACGCCGCTCTCGCCGGCTATGACGGTGACCTGCTCGGACGCGGCCTGCGCCGAGAGGTCGAAATCAAGGGCCAGCGGGGTGCCGACCGTAATCTGCGCCCTCTTTGTATTAGCGGAAAAGCCGGAGGCTTCGATCGTCACGTCATAGAGCCCCGGCTTCATGTTTGAAAGTGTGTAGGTGCCTTCGTCTGTTGTCGTAGTACGTCGCTCAGCGCCGGTGTCAACCGATTTCGCCAGGACTGTTGCGCCGGATACGACCGCCCCTTGCGGGTCGGTTACGGTCCCCCGTAATGATCCGGTTTCATTCTGGGCGAAAGCGGCCGTCGCGCCTTGCGACAGCAGAAGAGAGAATACAAGGACGCTCACCTTTAGCGCGTCCATTACTCTCCTCGCTTTCTTGCTCAATTTGAAAACACTCATCTGTGCCTCCTGAAGTGTGCTTGTGCTTTCGGCCGCGGCCCGGGTCTTGACACTGCAATCCCTTCTGGCCGAGACCAAGAGCAACGGGCTGTTCGCAATACGGAATCGTTGAGCAAGTTTAGGTGTAGCTTCGCCAGGGCCGTAATAGATTTGGGATGAATCAATCGACGGTTGTGACGAGCGGGCCGAAATTCATGACGGGCCGCTTCAGAGTTTTGCGTCCCGCTCGCCCGAATCTTCATTCAATCCTTTTGGCAATAGCGCCCTCCCACTTCCGAGCGTCAAGCCAATCAACGCCGCCGACGACCATGCTCGTCCTTCTCGTCGAAGGGTCGTAAACCCACATCCCCCGAGACGTGACGGTGAAGACCGGTATGCCGTACTTTATCGCGACCCTGATGTCATCGGGCTGGGGCCTGGGGTCCGACGTGTTGGGGTGTGTGTGGACGAGCGCGATTGCGGCCGGGTGCCATTTGAAGGTGAATCTCTTAAACTCGTTGGTCGTCCCCTGAGACCTCGCGGTGTATGTGCCGTCCACCATCCTCAGGATCAGGACCACGCCTTCGGTCTGTCCTGCGCCGTTGCCGGATTGCCTCCATATCTTGCCGAACTCTTTTACGACTTCCGGGTTGAACTTCGAGATCGCATACGCGGCGTTGATGATCGCGGGCGCGGGGGGCGCAAGCAGTCTCGCGCGCTCTGCTTCGGCGGTTAATAAACCTTTCGCGCCGCCTATATTCCCGAGCAGCAGAATGAACCCGGCGCTCGATACCTGCCCATTAACCGCGTTGCCGGTCAGCAAAAAAGAGCAGACTACGACCTGAACCAATCGCTTCATGGTTGCCCCCCCCGTGGCCGACCTATCCGGATGGCACGGATGGCGGCCATTATTTTTTCTCTATTCCGCCCCGAAGTGGTGAAGTGATACGGCGCAAGTTTAGTTTAATGTCTTGTGCGCGAGAACAGGTTTGGGATGAATAAGGCGCGGGTTGGGACGAGTGACGCAAAAGAGATGACGAGCCGCCGCAGTTTACAGCGGCCGTCCCAGTATCTCGTGCAGTTTTTCCTTGTAGCTGCGCGACAGCGTGAGCTGTACGCCTTCGCGCAGTATTATGCGGTATTCGCCGTGGAACCACGGCTGAAGCTCTTGTATGCGGTCTATGTTGACTATGGCGGAGCGGTGGACGCGGACGAATCGCCGCGGGTCTAGCTGCGATTCCAGAGCGCTGATCGTGTCGCGTAGCAGGTAGGACTCTTTACCCGTGTGCAGTCGGACATAATTGCCCTCGGCTTCGAGCCAGTCGATCTCTTCGGCCCGGACAAAAAAGATGTGCCCGTTCATCTTTATGACGAGTCGTTCCAGGTGTGTGGGCTTGCTCTTTATCTGTTCCAGGGCGTCGAGTATTCGGCGGCTTACGTTCTCGCTCTTTTCGGTCACGATGTGGGCTTTCGCCCGTTCGAGCGCCTTCTCGAATCGCTCCCTGTCGAATGGTTTTAGCAAATAGTCGAGCGCATAAACATCAAACGCGCGGACCGCATACTGGTCGTAAGCGGTGACGAAAACAATGGCGGGCATGCTTTCGGCGTCGAGCTCCTCAATCACCGAGAACCCATCCATGCCCGGCATCTCGACGTCAAGAAATATCAGGTCCGGCAGATGTTTCTGTATGGCTTCGAGCGCTTCTTCGCCGCTCGCGCATTCTTCGATTATCTGTATCTCCTGATCTTCTGCCAGCATGTCGCGGATTCGCTCGCGCGCAAGAGATTCGTCATCAACTATCAGAGTACGAATACACTTTGAGCCTGTCATGTGAACGCTCCCCTGGCTCTTTAACGAAGGAACGTTCGAGGAGGTTCGATTTTGTATGATTTCGTATTTCCGGCGCGCTCAATCCTTGTTAAAAGGTATCTCCAGGATTACCGTCAGCCCGCCCCTGGAGGTATTCATAAGGTCAAGCCGGTGAGAATCCCCGTAGAGCTGTCTGAGCCTTGCTTCAGTGTTCGCGAGCCCTACACCCTGCTTAACTATCCCGCCCGTGCCGCCGTTCATGGGGATGCCGGGCCCGTTGTCGGTCACCATGATGTGGAGGTATTCGTCGAAGCGTTTCGCCTCGATCTCGATCCGGCCCGCGTCTTTTCGCGGCGCGATCCCATGTTTTATCGCGTTTTCGACAATCGGTTGCAGAATCAGGTTCGGCAGCCTCGCGCTGAGCGCCTGGGGGTCGATCTTTAAATCGACCGTCAGCCGGTCGCGAAAGCGTATGCGCTCGATTTCGAGGTAGCACCTCAAGAACTCGATCTCCTGTTGAAGCGAAACCTCCTGCGTGCCGGCGTTGTCGAGCGTGAGGCGAAGAAAATCGCCCAGCTTTGCGATCATCTTTTCGGCGGAGTCCGGGTTCTTATGAACGAGCGCCGATATGGAATGGAGCGTATTGAAGAGGAAATGCGGGTGGAGCTGCATCTTCAGCGCCTGAAGCTGTGCCTGCGCAAGTTGCGCCTCCAGGCGCGAGGCCAGTATCTCGCCTTCGCGCGCGCGCCGGTAATAATTCATCGCGTAGCTGATCAGTAGTATCAGCCAGTAGATCATCGCGCCGTAGTCGAAAAAGAAATAGACGTTGAGGATCAGCCTCGACAAGGGTATCCACATGTCCATCTCAAGGACGTAGTATATGAACATAAGGTCGCGAAGCAAGCGCGTGGCGAACCCTATTATCAGAGAGGCGAGCACGTGAATCCCTACGCCGCGCAGCCAGTTCGTGCGTTCGAGCGGGAATCGATGCGCGAGCCACAGCGTCAGCGGCGTAAGCGCCGCCCATACGTATGCGAACGACATCTCGGCTATGAGAATCTTGAGCCAGCTTACGGGCTGTTCGCGCCGGCTGTAGGCAAGCGTGGTCTGGCTCCACAAAAATAGCCCGAAGATCGTCCATATCAAAATAATCAGCAGGACGCGGACCCAGCGGCGGTCTAAGAGTCTGTTTGATTCCATCTTTATCTCTGCGGGAGAGGCCGTTACACGCACCCCGTATTCACAAAATAGCACAAAGACGCGCGTTCTAGCCGCTTAAAAACGAGTGATCTGAATGGCCTAGACTATCGGCGGGCGCGCGCGGGACAAAAGGCTCGAAAGCCCATTGCCGCCGCCGGCCCGTTCTGGCAGGCGGTCTGGCGTTGCCTCGCCGCCTCACACAAGACAACACGCTGAAACTACAGCCTGTCATTCTTATGTAAGAAAGATTCTTTACAAACATAACTGTGACGAAGCGGCCTGATAAAATGACGAAACGGCCTGATCTCATTTAGGAAGGCCGGCGTGCCGCCGAAATTGGCGCAGGAGCGCGATCTTTTTACATGCCGCCCCTGTGCGGATTGGCATTAGATTCAACCCGTTTCTATAAACATCGCACCGCTTGCTTACCTTTCCGCCGCCCCGCGCTGTAGAATAGATGCGGGGACGGCATTGAATTGAATTTGGGAGGCAGAGCGCCAGAGCTTGCAACGACAAATAGCGCAGATAGGCAAGGAAGCCGGTGCCGAAGCAGTAGCGGCCGCCTTCTACGATTACGAGACCGAAACATCCTGGAGTTATCACGGCGACCGCTGGTTTCATGCCGCAAGTACCATAAAGGTCGCAGTGCTGGCCTCGGTATTCCGCGCCGTCAACGACGGAGTTTTTCAATTAAGCTCGCGCGTGCATGTCCGCAATCGCTTTTTGAGCGTGGTCAACGGCGAGCCCTATCGCATCCCGACGACGCGCGACGCCAACTCAAAAGTCCACGCTTCGCTCGGCCGCACGATGAACGTGCAGGAGCTCGCCTTTCATATGATCGTCACCAGCAGCAACCTAGCGACGAACCTGCTGCTCGATTTAGTGGGCGTCGAGCGGGCCGGGCGTCTCGCCCAGGAGATAAAGCCGGACGGCATAAAGCTCAAGCGCGGCGTCGAAGACGACAAGGCTTTTGAAGCGGGCATAAACAACACCGTCACCGCCAACGGCCTCCTCAGCCTCTTCCGCGCGATACAGGATGAGCGGGGCTTTACGCACGATTCCTCGCAAAAGATGCTGAGCATACTCAACCAGCAGGAGTTCAACGGCGGCATCCCGGCCGGGCTCCCCGCGCGCGTGCGCGACGTGGCCCGCATCGCGCACAAGACGGGGGAGATTTCGACCGTCGCGCACGACGCAGGTGTCGTCTTGATACCTAAACGAAAGCCCTACGTCGTCGCCATCCTCACCGAATGGGGCGAGGAGACCAGTTCGGGGAGGCAGGAGACTCTGGCCGGAATATCGAAGGCCATATACACGGAACTGATCGAACAGGAACACGCGGGGGCTCGCAATGAGTAGCGACCGCGCGCTCCCGTTGAGGATCGTCGATGGACTGACCCTGGACGAAAAGTACCGCGCCGTGTTGCGCCCCGGCGAGATACTGGAGGACCGGCAGGGCCGCGCGCGAAGGCTCCCGCGATTCTTCTACGAGGTGGATTCGAGGCAGACGGCGCAGGAGACCGAGCTTGCGCCGCACTTCGCGCTCTGGGAGTTCATCGACACGGATGTGCGCGAGGCCGAGGTGCTCCGGAGGTTTCCCCGCTACATACCCTGCGCGGTGACGCTTCTGGCGCTCCACCTTGAGCTGTTCCGGCAAGAGGTGAATACGATCGTGCGCATCGCCGCAAACGGGGGATACCGCTCGCCCGGCCACGCAATTTCAAGGTATGCCTCCCCCCATAACTGGGGCACGGCGGCGAACATTTATCAGATAGGCGACGAGTACCTGGACGAGCAGGAGAAGATCGAGCGGTTCAATTCAATCGCGGCAAGGGCGCTGCCCGGCGTATGGACGCGGCCCTATGGGCACAACGTCGGCTATGCGGACGACCACATCCATCTGGATATTGGCTATGTCACGGTGGTCCCGCGCGACGCGCCGGGCGAGGAGTAGCGACCGCGGGCGTTTGTGAGTGCGAGCACAGGGAAGTGGGTTGGCAGTGATCGACAAAGTAAAACAGTCGCCTCTTGGCGATAAATCATCACCCGCGGTCGAGCGCGCGGCTCTGTTGGAGCTTGCCGCGATCGGGATGGAGTCGGAGTTTTCGCTCGTCATAAACGGCGAGCCGGTGACGCCGGAAGAGGCATTCGGCGACCCGCGTGCTTTTATGAGCAGACCCTTGATGCACAGGCAGGGGACTTCTTATCACCTCCCGACGGGCGGCGCGGTCTATTTTGATACCGGGGTCATAGAGGTGGCGACCCCGGTCATCGAGATTGAGCGCGGGTGCGCGGCGCGCGCCGGGAGGTCGCTTTGGGAGGCGATTCTCTTCGTCCGGGCCGAGCTGGACGAATGGGAGCGCCGCACCGGAAACGACGCCCGGCTCGTAGGGTTCAGCGCCCATTACAATATCTCATTCGAGATACCGGCGGCCCGGCAGGGCGCGAACCGGACGATTGAAAAGCTCGCGCTGTTGCTCTCCTACATACTGCCTATCCCTGTGATGCTGCTTGCGACCAACCGCCGCTCGACCGGCGTGGGCGTGCGCCCGCGCGGCGACCGCGTGGAGATAACCGTGGACTTCACGCCAAGCTCGTCGCTTATGATAGCGACCGCCACGCTCATCACCGGCATCGTGCGCGACGTGATGAGATGGCCCTCGTTCGAGTTAGCCGCGCTCAAAGAGAAGGGCGTGCCGGTCATTCGCGGCTACCGCCCCATGCCTCATACGACGCGGAAGGGATGGCTCGGCCGCTTTGACTGCTACCCGGCCAACCCCTTTTCCTCGTGCGTTGACGATTCGCGCTGGGAGCTTGACGGCGGCTGCGATAATGAGCGAGCGAGCGAGCACTCGGTCGCGAGCCTCCGCGAGATAGCGGAGAGTATATTCAAAAGGTTCTGGCGGCCCATCGCCCGGATGTCAGACCCGTTCACCTTCAAGCTGATAGAATCGGTCATCAGCGGCCGCGCGCCTTCGCTGCTCGATCTGGACGACCGCCCGCCTGAATACGAGGACGTCGGCAGGCTCTGCGCGTGGGACAACCTCTTCCCCGAAAGCGTGCTGGCGCGCTCTCGCTACGAGCGGGTGCTCATGCGCGCAATATCGGGCCGCAAGCTCATACTCGGCGGCGCGCGTTACAGGCCGGTGGGGATGCGCGGGTGGTCCGAAGTCGTATTCCGGCGCGACGAAGACGGAACACGCCACGTCTTTTCGATTGACGTTCTCGTTAAGTACCTGGATAAATGGGAACGTTGCTGATGCGGCGATGATACTGAATAACCAAAAAAGGCGGCCGACAGACGTCGCGCTGCCCGACCATGCCATAGAGATGCTCGGCTCGTATTTTCCGGGGCTCGATTTGAAGAGGGTCTGCATCCGCGAGGGCGTCCCGTGGTATGTGCCTCTGAGCGCATCGGCATATACGGACAGGGCAGTGATCTACTTCAAGCCCGGCACGTATGACCCCAATTCGGCGGCCGGGCTGGCACACATAGCGCACGAGCTTGCGCACACGGCGCAGTACACCGAGCACGGCAAATGGCGCTTCAGGGCGCTTTATATCGGCTCCTGGCTCCGCAACCTTTTCAGGCACCGCTCGTTCGTGCCCGCCTATCGGGAGAATAGATTCGAGGAAGAGGCGCGCCGCCTGGCGGAGGTCGTCTTTAATGACCTGTGTAAAAAGTTCGGGGGCCAGTATTAACTTTATGGAGGATTCGATCAATGACGCGACGAAAGTTTATAAAGGGGACGGGCGCGACCGCCGTCGGCGCGGCAGTTGTCACGAAACCGGCCCTGGGAGCCGCTTCCAGGGCAAGCAGCTCGCAGTCTAAGGGAAAGGCGTCGAAAAAAATCATCTCGACCGACCGCGCTCCCAAACCCATCGGCCCTTACTCGCAAGCCGTGGTAGCGGGCAATACGGTCTATGTCGCGGGGCAGGGGCCTTTCGACCCCGTCACGCGCAAGCTCATAGAAGGGGGTTTCGAACAACACGCCGTGCAGACTTTTGAAAACGTGAAGGCGATACTCGAAGGGGCCGGGGCGACGCTCGGCGACGTGGTCAAGGTAAACGTATACCTGGCGGACCTTACGAACTTCGCGAAGATGAACGAAATCTACACGCGTTACTTCAAGTCCGACTTTCCGGTTCGCACGACCGTCGGCACCGCGCTTCTCGGCGGGATGTTAATCGAAGTCGACTGCATCGCGGCGATTTAATGTGGATTATTCGGTGGGCGAAGTCGCTAAGCAAATCAAACGAATTTGAGATACCCATACGAAACTTCGGTAAGGTCGATGGCTGGCTCTACCGCGGGGCGCTTCCGGACCGGCGAGGTTATGAATCGCTCCGCGACAAGCTCGGCATCCAGAGGGTTGTCAGCCTGATAGAGCACCAGACGGAGCTTGATCGCGACCTCGCGCTCGGCTCGGGCGTAAAGGAGTGGGTGCATATACCATTCTCCGACCGCCACGCGCCCGACCCTTTGAAGGTGAAAGAGTGGCTCCAGGTCATCGCGACCGCAAAGACCGGAGGATTGATCTACACGCACTGCCGCGGAGGGCGTCACCGGACAGGTTTTCTGGTCGCGGTCTATCGCGTGCTGGAGTACGGGTGGAGCAAGCAGCAGGCGTATGAAGAGATGAAAAGATACGGCTGGTATGGGGCGCTGGGGCACCGGCCTATCCTCGAATGGTTCTTGAATGATTTTGACCCGGAGAGTTTTCGCCGTTAGAAGTCCGGGGCGAAGTTGTAGCAATAGGCCACTCGCGATAGTAGAATGATGGGTGAGTATGATCAGGACCGTGCGCGTAGGCGACATAGTAGGCTTCAGGACATTTTCGGGCGCGATACGATACGGCGAAGTCGTGGAGTTGCTGATGCGCGGCAGCGACGGGCGCGCGACGCGCAAGGATGAAGTCAGCGTGCGGCTCAAACCCGACGGGCATGTTGTAATGGTCCAGCGGTGGCGGCTGGCCGAGCGGTATGACGGCAAAAAGATTGCGCGGGCGGCGCAACCGGCTGAGCCGCTCGAACGTAAGGGCAAGTGAGGAGAGGTAAAAGATATTGATCGGCAGGCGACTTACACTGCTTATAATTCTGACGCTCGGGCTTACCTGCGCAAACATTCATGCGCAGAAGAAGAAGCCTCCGCGCGAATCTCTTGCCACGCTTGAAAAGCGCGAATCCGAAGCGCGGGGCGAGCTGATCAAGGCCGCCGAGGAGTATAAGAAATCGCTTGAGCGACTGCTCGTGCTTCAAGAGCGCGATGTCAAGGAGGCTCAGGAATTATTCGAGCGGCGCAAGGCGCTTTTCGAGCAGAAGATCATATCGAAGCGCGACCTTGACGCGGGCGAGCAAATACTCGCGACGGCCCGCACAAAAGCTGAAGTGACGCGCAAGGAGATGAAAGGGACCGACACGCTCGTGGCCGAGGTCAAGGCCGAGGAGCAGCTTGCCAGAATGCCGAAGCCGCGAGTAAACGCGTACCAGGCGACGGCCGCGCTCATCCGTTACAGCGGCGCGGGCCGGTGGTCGATTAGCGACGCCTCAAAAGTACAATCTTTCTTCGCCTCTCGCTTCGGCCGCTCGCTGCCGGTGAGCGCATACGGCCAGACATCGGTTCATGACCGGCTGGGTTTTGATCATCGCAACTCGGTCGACGTGGCGGTTCATCCCGACAGCGCCGAAGGGCAGGCGCTAATCGCTTATCTTCGCAGCATGGGAATACCGTTTCTGGCGTTCCGTCACGCCATACCGGGCTCGGCCACCGGGGCTCACATACACATCGGCCGTCCGTCCCACAGGATCGCCCGATAAAGCGGAGCGCCCGAGAGATAAAGATGCGCCGCGCGCTTGCGCCCGCTCGCCCCTCGACTGTAACCTGTCACCTACTCACGCTGCGTCATGCATAGAAAGTGTGAGTCGTCGTGTCGCCGACTTTCAATGAGGACACTGCCAGAATGAACGTAGGAAGCGAGTGGATAGTTGATGCCGAAGGCTGTTCAGCCGATCTTCTTGCGCAGACCGAAGCGGTCGACCGAGTCTGCGCGGAGATTATTAAAGACCTTGAGCTTCAGGTGATCGGCAGTCCGGCCTGGCACAAGTTTCCGGGGCCGGGCGGTGTAACCGGTCTGTTTTTGCTTACCGAATCTCACCTGGCATGCCACACCTACCCTGAGACAGGAATCGCCACGTTTAACCTTTACTGCTGCCGCGCGCGCCCCGAGTGGCCATGGCAGGAGCGGCTCGCGCGCTCGCTCGGCGCGACGCGCGTGAGCGTGCGACAGGTGACGCGCGGGCAGGCCGATAAATCGCCTCAGACGATGAACCATTTTCTCGTGGCAACTGAGCCGGAGGTCAGATAGCGTTGAGCCCCGTAGAGATTTCCTGCCCCGCCTGCGGCGCGCCTATAACTTTTAAGATAGGCTCGTCCATCGTAACGATATGCGATTTTTGCCATTCGGCGGTGGCGCGCGGCGACCGGCGCGTAGAAGACCTGGGCAAGGTTGCGGAGCTTGTAGAGACCGGCTCGCCTCTCGACGTGGGGCTCAAGGGCGTATATCAAAATGTCCCGTTCGAGCTTACCGGCCGCGCGCAACTCGGACACGAAGCCGGAGGCGTATGGGACGAGTGGTACGCGGCGTTTGAGGACGGGCGTTGGGGATGGCTCGCCGAAGCACAGGGCAGATTCTACATGACGTTTGCGCAGCGAATGCCGGGGCAATCATTAATCCCGCCCTTTGACGCGCTCGACCTGGGCGAGCCGGTCGCCGCGCTCTCTTCATCAATCCCGCTCCGGGTCGTCGAGAAGGGCGTTGCGCGCGCGCTCGGTGCCAGGGGAGAAATACCCTACAGGCTCGTGCCGGGCGAAAGCTTCGAGTACGCCGACCTGTCAGGGCCGGGCGGGTCTTTCGCCACGATAGATTATTCGGACACGCCGCCGCAGGTCTATGTCGGGCGAGAAGTGACGCTCTCGGACCTCGGGCTCGCGGGCGCGGCCCCCGCCGAGCGCGAGGCCCGCCGGGTCGCCGCCGTGCAACTCTCCTGCCCGAAATGCGCGGGCCCGCTTGAGCTTCGCGCGCCGGATCATACCGAGCGCGTCACCTGCCCGAGTTGCGGTTCGCTGCTCGACGTAAATCAGGGGCGGCTGAAGTATTTAAAAGCGCTCGCCCCGGGCAGGGTCATTCCCATAATTCCAATCGGCGCTGAGGGGGTATTCGACGGAGTTCCCTTTACGGTAATCGGCTTTATGCAGCGAAGCGTCGAATTCGAAGGCGTGCGCTATTTTTGGGAAGAGTACCTGCTTTATAACCCCTCCGTAGGTTTTCGCTGGATCGTGCGGAGCGACGACAACTGGAGCTTTGTGCAGACAGTTCCGCCCGGCGAAGTCTATGAGCACCGGAAGAACAAGAATAGCTATACCAAAGGCGACAAGGCGGAGTTTCGCAGCGAAAGCTACAAGCTTTATCAAGACGCGACGGGCAAGGTCGAATACGTTCAGGGCGAATTTTATTGGAAGGTCACCGAAGGCGAGCAAGCGCGCATGGCGGACTTCATACACCCGCCGCGGATGCTCTCGAAAGAAGAATCGCTTTTTGTACACGACCAGATCGAGGGGCGGGGAAAGACGAGCCGCTCGGGTGAGATAAACTGGTCGCTCGGCACCTATTTGAAGCCGCAAGAAGTGGAAAGCGCCTTTCAACTGAAAACGCCGCTGCCCCGACCGGGGAAGGTAGCGCCCAACCAGCCGTTCCTTCACAAACGCATATATAAATACTGGGTCTTGCTTGTGCTAGGTATGATCGCCGTGGGGATTGCGATCATGGCGATCTCGCCGCGCCGAAAAGTCTTTGAGCAAACCTTCCAGTTGCCGCCGCTCAATAGCGCGGAAGAGTCTCAAATAATCTTTAGCGACCAGCCGCTCGAATTGAGGGCCTGGCAAAACGTAAAGGTCACGGCCGAGGCCAACGTCGATAACTCGTGGGTTCAAGTAGAGGGTGATTTGATCGACGATTCGACGAACCTGGCGCAGGGGTTTACACTCCTGGTCGAGTACTATCACGGCGTGGACGGCGGCGAATCTTGGGCCGAAGGCGGGCGCAGCGAATCGACCCACATCTCGTCGCTGCCGGCGGGCCGCTATACGCTCGCGCTCGACGTGACGTGGGAGAAATGGCAGCAGCCGCAGGCGCTGAAGATCACGGTAGAGCAGGGCGTGCCGCGAATTCTATACCTGATACTGGCAATCGTCATCATCTCTCTGTTACCGATGCTGGTCGCCATATACCAGTTCGGATTCGAGAAGCGGCGCTGGGCCGACAGCGACTACAGCCCGTACAGCTCTGAGTGAAACCGGCGGGATCGAGGTAAGACCATGCTGAGCAGAATATATTTGATAATCGGAATAATTTTCATACTGCTGTACGCGATCTTTGCGTTCAGCGGGAAAGAGATTGGCGACCCCGAGCGGCAGCGCGCCCCCGCCGATTACAGGCAGGGCGGCGGCCGCTCCTACTTCTTCTGGCACTCAGGATATAGAGGAGGGAAATAATGCCGACAGGTCTTCTGTTTGGACTTCTGATCCCCAGAGATCAACTGCCCGACTTCGTGCTATCGACGCTGGTCTTTACGATCCTGGGCCTGTTGCTCTTTGCGCTCGCCTTCTGGCTCATCGTAAAGGCGACGCCGTTTTCGATCCGCAAAGAGATCGAAGAGGACCACAACGTGGCCCTTGCCATAGTGATCGCTTCAATCATCCTCGGCATCGCGCTTGTTGTTTCGGCCGCGGTCGGGGGGTAGTTGATGATCCGCACACCCGTATTCTTCCTCAACGTGCTGGTCATAGCGACTTGCGGCCTGGTTTATGAGCTGCTGGCCGGCACGCTGGCGAGTTACGTACTCGGCGATTCCGTCACACAGTTCTCGCTCATCATCGGTCTCTACCTGTCGGCGATGGGCGTGGGGGCGTGGCTGTCGGGCTTTATCGAGAAGGGCCTCGCGCGGCGGTTCATCGAGATAGAGCTTGGCGTGGCGCTGCTGGGCGGGGTGTCGGCCCCGCTGCTCTTCTTGAGCGCCGCGCGGCTCAGTTACTTTCCGCTGATACTCTACGGGCTGGTCTTCGCCATCGGGGCGCTCGTCGGGCTTGAGCTGCCGCTGTTGATGCGAATACTCAAGGACAATCTGAATTTCAAAGACCTCGTGTCGCGCGTGCTGACTTTCGATTACATCGGCGCGCTCGTGGCCTCGCTGATGTTCCCGCTCTTTCTGGTGCCGAGACTGGGGCTGGTGCGGACATCGCTTTTGTTCGGGATAATCAACGCGGCGGTGGGGTTGTGGGCGACCTGGTTTATGCGCCCGCTGATTCAAGGCGACGTGTCGGGGCTTCGCGCCCGCGCCGTTATCGCGATGTCGCTTCTATTCATCGGGGTCATAAAAGCCGACTCGCTAACGCTGCTTTTTGAGGAAGAGAATTTTAACGACAGCATCGTCTATTCAAAATCTTCGCCCTATCAGCGAATCATCGTCACAAAAGGCAAGACCGGCTATCAGCTCTATTCTAAACGGCCATCTGCAGTTCAATTCTATGGACGAATACCGCTATCACGAGGCGCTGGTCCACCCGGCAATGTCGCTGGGCGGCGCGACCGGGCGCGTGCTGGTGCTTGGCGGCGGGGACGGGCTTGCCGTGCGAGAGGTGCTTCGCCATGAGTCTGTTGATTCCATCACGCTCGTCAACCTCGACCCGGAGATGACGCGGCTCGCGAAGGATTTCGCGCCGCTCGCCGCGCTCAACCAGCACTCGCTTTCCGACCCGCGCGTCCAGGTCATAAACGAAGACGCGATGATATGGCTCGAAAACGATGTCGAGCCATTCGACCTGGTGATAATAGATTTTCCCGACCCGAATACGTTCGCGCTCGGCAAGCTTTACACCACGCGCTTCTACAAGCTATTGAAGTCGCGGTTGCGGCCCGAAGCGGCGGTAGCGATACAATGCACGTCCCCGCTTTACGCGCGCACATCTTTCTGGTGCATCATAAGAACTATGGAAGCGGCGGGCTTTTTCGTTCGCCCATACCACGCGGCCGTCCCGTCATTTGATATATGGGGGTTCGCGCTGGCAAGGCAGACGGCCTTTTGACGCGCCGGCGAAAGCGCCCGAGGGACTGCGGTTCCTCAATGATGAATCGATGTCATCACTCTTCGTGCTGCCGGCGGACATTGGCCCGGTCCCTGCCGAAATCAACCGGCTCGACAACCAGCAGCTCGTCCGCTATTACGAATCCGAATGGCGACAGTTTGAGCAATAATTCCTGCTGATGCCTCCTCCTTCGCATTCATCAAAGAACCTGACGCGGCGCGAAATACTTGCGGCCTTTCTCGGCCTCCCGGCCGCGCTCGCCGCGTGTCGCTCGACGAGCGAGCCGCCGCTCCCGGCGGGAGAGATTGTCGGCGCATCCGACGCCGCGGGGCATCGATTGCGCGCTCCCTTAAGCATCACCCCTTCCGGTGACGAGTGGCAGCGCGCGGGAGTAGTCATAGTGGGGGGCGGGGTCGCGGGGCTCTCGGCCGCATGGCGGCTGCTCGGCGCGGGGTTCGAAGATTTCATTCTGCTTGAGCTTGAGAAATCGCCGGGCGGCACTTCGCGCAGCGGCTCATCCCCGCTCGTCTCCTATCCCTGGGGTGCGCACTACCTTCCGGTCCCGATGAAAGATAACACCCCGCTTATCGCTTTGCTCCGCGAGATGAGCATACTCGAAGGGCGCGACGAAAACGGCGAGCCGATAGTCGCGGAACAGTACCTGTGCCGCGACCCCGAGGAACGTCTCTTCTACAAGGGCGTGTGGTACGAGGGGCTATACCTGAGGGCCGGGGCGTCGGCCGAAGATCAAGCCCAACTCGCGAGATTCTATTCCGAGGTTGACGCCTGGGTCGCGTGGCGGGACGGCCGAGGGCGACGCGCTTTCACAATACCGATTGCCGCGGCTTCCGACGACCCCGTCGCGACGGAGCTTGATAAGATTTCAATGACCGAGTGGCTCGCGAGGCGCGGGTATGATTCGCCGCGGCTCAGATGGCTAATAGATTATTCCTGTCGCGACGATTACGGGCTGACCGCGGATCAAACGAGCGCGTGGGCGGGGCTATTCTATTTTGCTTCACGGGTGAGCAGGCCCGGCGAGCAGGCGCAGCCGCTGATGACGTGGCCGGAAGGGAATGGCCGGCTGGTTTCGCACCTGTACGACAGGGCGAAATCGAAAGTGCGCCTCGGCTATGCGGCCGCGCGGGTAGAGCCCACTGAATCCGGCGGGAAGAGCGGGGTCGATGTAGTCGCTATAGAATACGAAGGGCGCAGCGCAATGGGTATTCATGCAGATCAGGTCATCTTCGCCTCGCCACAGTTCTTATCGCGCCACTTGATTTCAGATTATCGCGAGAGCGCGCCGGCGCACGTGGCCGATTTTGATTATGGTTCATGGATGGTGGCAAACCTCTTTTTGAAAGAGAGGCCGCGCGACCGAGGCTTTCCGCTTGCCTGGGACAATGTGCTTTACGAAAGCCCATCACTCGGATACGTCGTCGCCACGCACCAGCGCGGTCTTGATCGCGGCCCCACGGTCTTCACCTATTACTACCCGCTGTGCGATGCGAATCCGCGCGAGGCGCGCTCCCGACTGCTTTCGGCGGATTGGGCCGCGTGGGCCGACGTCTGTCTCACGGACCTGAAGCTCGCGCACCCGGATATTCGCGAGCTTGTCGAGCGGCTCGACGTCTGCCGATGGGGACACGCGATGATCAGGCCCACGCCCGGCTTTATCTGGGGCCAGTCGCGCCGCAAGGCAGCCGAGCCTTTTCGCGCAGTACATTTCGCGCATTCGGATTTGAGCGGCATCGCTCTTTTTGAAGAAGCTTTTTATCACGGCGTGCGCGCGGCCGAAGAAGTGCTCGCGGCAAGAGGGCAAAAGATCGCGCCCCTGACTTGAACCCGACCGCAATTCGACAATAGAGTCTTATTGTCAATCAGGTTCGACCGGTTAAATCATGGCATCGGCATCTCAAGCGATAAAACAGACTGACACCGCGCCGCCTCGCGTGCGCGGCTACTGGCTCTTTTCAGCACGTGCCGACATCGGCGTCTTCTTTGGCAGCTTTCTTCTTTCGCTGATAATGCTCGCGGTGGGGGCTCAAACCGGCGTGCTCTATGATGACACGCCAGATTGGGCATGGGTGCCGGCCATCCTGCTCATAGATGTCGCGCACGTCTATGCGACGGGCTTCCGGGTTTATCTCGACGCGGACGAATTTAAGCGCCGGCCCTTGCTTTATCTTCTCGCGCCGATCCTGGGCTACTTGGTAGGCGTTGCGCTCTATTCTGAAGGCGATCTTTTATTCTGGCGCGGCCTCGCCTACCTGGCGGTCTTCCACTTCGTCAGACAGCAATACGGATGGGTCGCCCTTTACCGCGCGCGCGCCGGAGAGAAGGGAAGGGTTGGAAAGCTCGTCGATGTTGCGGCCGTCTATGGGGCGACCCTCTATCCGCTAATATACTGGCACGCGAACATGCCCCGTCATTTCTCATGGTTTATCGCGGGTGATTTCGCCGCGCTGCCCGCCCTGGTTGAAAGCGTGGCAGAGCCGATCTACTGGGCGGTGATGCTCGCCTACGTATCGCGCTCGCTTTATCGTTTTATCGTAAAGCGCGAGGCGAATCCGGGCAAAGACATTGTCGTTTTGTTGACGGCGGTCTGCTGGTACGTCGGCATCGTAGGGTTCAATTCGGATTATGCGTTTACGGTGACGAACGTGATCATTCACGGCGTGCCCTATATGGCGTTGATCTACTGGTATGGTCGCCGCGGATTGGGGCAAAAGCGTGAGCCGGGCGCCTTCCGCCTTTTCGCGCGCGGGCCGGCCCTCTTTCTTCTCATACTCTGGGGCGTTGCCTTTGTCGAAGAGATGTTTTGGGACCGGGGCGTGTGGGGCGAGCGCCCGTGGCTTTTCGGCGGGCGGGTCGATATCGAATCGCTAAAGATGTTTATCATCCCGCTGCTCGCCTTGCCGCAGGTTACCCATTATGTGCTCGACGGATTCATCTGGCGACGCGGGACCAATCCGGGTTTGAATCTCGCGTCAGACTCTCGTGATTAATGCCGTCATAGGGCGCGCTGTACAGCGAGGATGATATGGTACTGCTAACGTCACTGCCCGGCGACCCTGTTGACACCGCGGAGCGGAGTCGAGGTTGGATTCGAGCCCTCCCTTTCTTGATACTTCTTTCAAGCGCCCTCTTCTTGCTGCTGAGCTGGGAAAAGATACCCGACCGATGGGTGATTCACTGGGGCATAACCGGAGCGCCCGACGGGTGGGCGACCAAAACCGCGTTCTGGGTATTCGCCCCAATCGGGCTGGGGCTGATGATATGCCTGATGATGGAAGCGATAGCATCGAGCAGCTTGACTCGCGCCAGCAAAGATCACGCGGATGTATCTCCCCAGGCTGCCGCGAGCCTCACCCGTTTAACGAGGGACTTCATTCGCGTAGTCGAGTTGACGACGGCGATTGCGCTCGCCGCCATTGCGATAATCCTGCCGCTCACCGCGCCCACAAGCCCGTTACCGTTCGTGGTCCTGGTGGTCGGATTAGTCTTTGGAGGGGTCGCGGTTGGGATGTATCGAATGGTCATGGGCGCGCGCAGGCTCAAGCGCGCGGGGTTATTAAAAGGGATGGAAGGGTGGAACGGCATCCATTACAGCAACCCCAACGACCCGCGAATATGGGTAGAAAAGTTTACGGGGTATGGATATACGCTGAACTTCGCGCACTGGCAATCGTGGTTGATTCTCGCGCTCATTCTATCCTTCCCGCTGGCCGTTATTATCGTTATAGCTCTCTCTAGTTGAGCCCCCGCCGGACTTCTATACACGCATTCTTTAAGCAAAGCCCGCCTCCGGGACACCTCTGCCGACTTGCGAAAAGCCCGCCTCAACCCGGATAATTTAGTATGTAAAATCAGAGGAGTTTCACCATGAAGAAAATAGTAGCAATGTCTCTTTTACTAGGAATGCTTATGCCATTAAGTGTGTCAGGACAGAACAAGATTTTCCCTTACAAGTACTCGATGGGCGATTTGCCGAACGGGCTGAGGGTCGTTACGATACCGACCGACTATCCGAACATCGTCGCGCTCTACATAGTCGTCAACACCGGCTCGCGCAACGAGATAGAGCCCGGCCGCTCGGGCTTTGCGCACCTGTTCGAGCATCTCATGTTTCGCGGGACCGACAAGTACTCGGCCGAGCAATACAACGAACTGCTCAAGCGCTCGGGCGCGGACACCAATGCCTATACGAGCGACGACCGCACGGTCTATCACATCGTCTTTTCTAAAGAAGACCTCGACCAGATGTTGATGCTTGAGGCCGACCGCTTCCAGAATCTCAAAGTGCCCGAAGACCTCTTCAAGACCGAGACGCGCGCCGTTCTGGGCGAGTACAACAAGAACGCCTCGAACCCTATCAGCAAGCTCTATGAAACCTTGCGCGCCACGGCCTTCGAGAAGCACACCTACGAGCATACGACCATGGGTTTTCTGCGCGACGTAGAGAACATGCCCACGATGTACGACTACAGCCTGGAGTTCTTCAAGCGATACTACCGACCGGAATACACGACCATAGTAGTCGCGGGGGATGTTAAACACGATAACGTGATGTCGCTCGTGAGCAAGTACTGGGGCACATGGACGCGCGGCACGTACGCGCCGCAGATTCCCGCGGAGCCCGAGCAGACCGCCGAGCGCAAGGCGGACGTCGATTGGCCGTCGCCGACTCTGCCGTGGGTCGCCGTCGCCTACAAGTCTCCCGCCTTCTCGACCGAAAACAAGGATAAGGTATCGCTCGACCTGATCGGCAGCCTCGGCTTTTCGCCCACGTCGGATCTCTACCAGAAGCTGGTGATCAAAGAGCAGAAGGTCGACGTGCTGTTTTATGATTCCGACGACCACGTCGATCCTTATCTGGTGGTCGCGGCCGCGCGCGTGAAAGACCCGAAGGATATCGACTATGTCAGAAGCGAGATACTCAAGACGTTCGATTCATTTAAGACCGCGAAGGTTACCAGGGAGAAGCTTGAAGCGGTCAAGTCGAACCTCAAATACAGCTTCGCGCTGAGCTTGAATAACTCGGAGGCCATCGCGGCTGGCGTCGCGCCGTACATCGCGCTCACGCGGACGCCGGAGACTATCAACAAACTATTCGACCTGTACACGGCGGTCTCGCCCGAGGACATACAGCAGATGGCCGGCAAGTACCTGACCGACAAGCGGCGCACGGTTGTTACGCTGGCGCACAAGGGGAGAAGTGATGATGCGGCAAAGTAGTAAACGGTTAATGACAGTTGCGATCGTCTTATCGATCATGGTGTTTTTGTCGGCGCCTTTGCCGGCGCAAACCAGAAAGGTCTCATCAAAGATGGCAACGGTACTCTTGCCCAGCGCGTCGCCGCTGGTCAGTTTTCGCCTGCTTTTCAACACCGGCGCCGCGTCGGACCCGAAAGGCAAGGAGGGGGTGGCCGCGCTGACGGCCGCGATGATATCCGACGGCGGCAGCCAGCGCCTTACCTACGCGCAAATAGTCGACGCCATGTACCCCATGGCCACGCGGTTCAGCTCGCAAGTCGATAAAGAGATGACCGCCTTTTACGGGACCACTCACCTCGACAACCTGAATAAGTATTACGAGCTGATCAAGGACATGCTGCTCAACCCGGGCTGGCGCGAGGACGATTTCAACCGCCTCCGCGAAGACGCCATCAACTTTCTGAAAGTGAACCTGCGTCAGAACAACGACGAGGAGCTTGGGAAGGAGATCCTCTATAACGAGATTTACGAAGGACACCAGTACGGACACCACAGCGTTGGCACCATCGAATCTCTTCAAAAACTCCAGCTCGAAGACGTGAAGAAGTTCTACCGCGACAACTATACGATGGCCAACCTCGTGACGGGGCTTGCCGGCGGCTTCCCGAAAGGCTTTGAAGAGAAGCTGACGGCCGATTTTGCGGCGAAGCTCGCAGCGGGCTCTACGGCGCAGGTAAAACTCGCCGCGCCCGCAAAGATCGAGGGCCTTCAGATGACTGTTGTCGAGAAGGACACGCCGGGGACGGCCATCTCGCTCGGCTTCCCCCTGCAGATCACCCGCGCGCACCCGGACTGGCCGGCGCTTCTCGTCATGCAGTCCTACTTCGGGCAGCATCGTTCGAGCAACAGCTATCTTTACCAGCGGCTCAGGCAGATACGCGGGCTCAATTACGGCGATTACGCCTATATCGAGTATTTCCCGCGCGGGATGTTCCAGTTCCACCCGGACGCCAACATCGCCCGGCAGCAGCAGATCTTCCAGGTGTGGATACGCCCGGTGGAGCCGAAGAACAGCATGTTCGCGCTGCGCGCCGCCATGTATGAGATCGATAAGCTGGTGCGAGAAGGCATGTCGAAGGAAGACTTCGAGGCCACTCGCCAGTTCCTTACAAAGTTCGTCAACGTGTTGACGAAGGACCAGGACGCGCAACTCGGCTACGCGATGGACAGCCGCTATTACGGGATACCGACCTTTACCGACTACGTCCGCGACAGGCTGGCCAGGCTCACGCTTGAGGACGTTAACCGGGCTATAAAGACTTATCTTCAGGCGCGCGACGTGCAGATCGTGGTCGTGACAAAAGACGCTGAAGCCTTTAAAAAAGCTGCGCTTTCGGGCGAGCCGTCGCCGATAAGCTATACCTCTCCGCCGCCCGCCGCGATACTTGAGGAAGATAAAGTGATCGAGCGTTTCAAGCTCAACTTCAATCCGAAACAGGTGCGCGTAGTGTCCGTAGAAAGCGTATTTCAAAGTTAGCGTTCGGATTAATTTGTATTTACCTCAGAAGCCGGGACACTCAGGTCCCGGCTTTTTCTTTAACGGGTGATAGAAATAATAATTTACGTGCGCGGCGCGGCTTTGTATAATCTTTTGCCACGGTTCCCAGGTCAGTCCTTTAGAAGATACTTCAAGATAATTGAAAATCGGGTCCGGTACTTTACCGTTCAGGCCTATTTCGGAGGTCACAAAATGAGATTGCGCCAAAGCTGCGCCACATTACTATTCACGCTCGCCTGCCTCGTGGCGATCTCTTCGCCGGCGCTCGCGGGCGAGGACTGGAAGCCCGTCGATCCGCAACTCCTTTCCATGAAATCGCCCGTTGTCGAAAAAGATGCCGACGCCGAGGCCATCTTCTGGGAAGTGCGGCTCAACGACGCCGACCGCGATCTGATCTTTTCGCATTACATCCGCATAAAGGTCTTTACGGATAGAGGCAAAGAATCGCAGAGTAAGATTGATATACCCTACTTCGGCCGCTACAAGATTCAGGACGTGGCCGGGCGCACGATCAAACCCGATGGCACGATAGTCGAGCTTAAGAAGGATGCTATTTTTGACCGCGAGATCGTCAAGGTGAGCGGGCTGAAGATCAAGGCCAAGACCTTCGCGATGCCCGCGGTCGAGGCGGGCGTCGTCATCGAATACCGGTGGCGCGAGGTCCGGCCTTACACGATGGCCAACTATGTGCGGCTACAGTTCCAGCGCGACATTCCCGTCCAGACCGTGAAGTACTTCGTAAAGCCCTACTCGTTCGACACGCTCGGCATGCGCGCGCAGACCTTCAACGGTCCGGGCGCGGCTTTTGCCAAAGAGAAGGACGGGTTTCATAGCATGACGATGAACAACATGCCGGCTTTCCGCGAAGAGCCGTACATGCCGCCCGAGGACCAGGTCCGCGCCTGGACGCTCATCTACTACACGAGGGACTCAAAGATCGAGCCGCAAAAATTCTGGCGTGACCATGCGAAAGAGGTTTTCGATGCGACGAAGGGCAAAATGAAGCCGAACGCCGAGATCGCCTCAGCGGCCGCGACGATCATAGGCGACGCCTCGACCCCGGAGCAGAAGCTCGAAAGACTATTTGAATTCTGCCGGACCGAGATCAAGGACATCTATGACGACGCATCGGGGCTTACCGAAGCCGATCTTGAGAAGATGAAGCCCAACGACAATGCCGCCCAGACGCTCAAGCGCAAGATGGGAACGGGGGGCGACATCAACTTCCTTTTCGCCGCGCTCGCCACCGCCGCGGGGTTTGAGGCCCGCGTCGCGAAGGTCAGCGACCGCAGCGACATATTCTTTGACGCGAGTTTTACGGACGGTTACTTCCTCGGCGAAATGAGCATCGCCGTCCATGTGGGCGATACCTGGCGGTTTTTCGACCCCGGCTCGACATACGTACCCTTCGGCATGCTTCGCTGGCAGGAAGAGGGAATCGAGGCGCTCATCTGCGACGCAAAAGCGCCGGAGTTTGTAAGGACGCCGTTATCGACGCCGGAAAAATCGGCTCATAAGCGCACGGCGACACTTGCGCTTTCCGAAGACGGCACACTCGAAGGCGATGTCCGCGTGGAGTTCACCGGGCAGGCGGCCGCCGCCATGAAAGAGCAGAACGACGAAGATTCGCCGCAGCAGCGCGAGGCCAATCTCGTCGAGCAGCTAAAAAAACGCTTGAGCACGTCCGAGGTCTCGAACATCCGCATCGAGAACGTGACCGATAAGGTGAAGCCGTTCGTCTATTCCTACCACGTCCGCATCCCCGGATACGCGCAACGCACGGGCAAGCGGCTATTTTTGCAGCCGGCCTTTTTCCAGAGAGGCATAGGCGCGCTCTTCCCTTCGAAGGAGCGCAAGAACACTGTATATTTCCACTATCCGTGGCTGGAGCAGGATGAGATCGAGATAAAGCTGCCGGCCGGATACGCTCTTGATAATGCCGAGCAGCCGCCGCCCATATCGGCGGGCGAGGTGTTGCGATACGAGATGAAGATCGGCGTGGTCAACAAGGCCGAGGCTTTAAAGATCAACCGGAAGCTAAGGATGAGCGGGCTGGTTTTCCCGGTGACCAGCTACGGGGACGTCAAGCGGTTGTTCGATGCGCTCCATGAAAGCGATAATCATACTATCACTTTGAAACAGGCCGCCCAGTAAGGGCCATTGAATCGTCGGGCGAGAAGGATGTGGTATGAACAGGTTCGGGCATAGTATCAAGCCGGGCATAAAATTGGTGCGCGGCGCACGCCTCGGGTTATGGTCGATTGCCGCTTGCGTAGCCCTCGTGCTGCTCGGCGGCGCGGCGCGCGCCGAGGAAGCGCCACCCTGGATGCGCCAGGCGGCCGCGAAAGAGACGGCGGGTCAGGGCAAATACGTTCCGGCCATCGTGCTTCTCGACGAAGGGACGATGAAGGTCGAAGAGAACGGCACGGTCATAACCACTCAGCGTCACGTCGTGCGGGTGTTGTCGAACGAAGGGCGCGACGAGGCTGTCGCACGGGTCCTCTATCTTACCGACACCGGCAAGGTGCGCGACCTGCGAGCCTGGGTGATCCGCCCTTCCGAAGAGGTGCGAAAGTATGGCAAGGACGCCGTGGTCGACATGGCCGACCCCAGCGACGTGTTTAACGAAGTGCGCGCGAAAATAATCTCGGCGCGCGACCACGTAGAGCCCGGGGCCGTCTTCGGGTACGAGTGGACGATGGAAGACCGCTCGGTCTTTACGCAATTCGATTGGCAGTTTCAAGGGCGGCTGCCGGTTCTCGCTTCCAGGTGTACGCTCATGCTCCCGGCGGGCTGGCGCGCCGAGGGCGTCATATTCAACCACTCAAAAGTAGAGCCTGTCGTCAACGGGTCGAGCTACACATGGGAGATGCGAGATCTGCCCTTCATATACGACGAGCCGGCCGACCCGGCCGTCACCAATATCGCGCCGCGGCTCGCCATAAGTTATTTCCCGCCGCCGGGCACAAAGGCGGGCATCGGCAAGACGTTCGCCAACTGGGGCGAGGTGTCGCAGTGGCTCTGGGAGCTGAGCAATACGCAGGCGATAATAAGCGGACCCATCGCGTCAAAGGCCCGCGAGCTTACCTCGAATTCAAAGACCGAACTCGACCGCATCCGCGCCATCGGCCGATACGTGCAAGGCGTCAATTACATCTCTATACAGACCGGTATAGGCCGTGGGGGCGGGTACCGCCCGCACTCGTCGGTTAACGTCTTTACAAAGTCATACGGCGACTGCAAAGACAAGGCGAACCTTATGCGGGCAATGCTCAAGGCAATCGGCATAGAGTCGCACCTTGTCAGCATCTATTCCGGCGACCCGAGCTACGTGCGTGAGGAATGGCCCTCGCCCCAACAGTTCAATCATTGCATCATCGCGGTGAAGGTCAAAGACGAGACGCAGGCCCCGACCGTGGTGACTCACCCGAAGCTCGGCCGATTGCTCGTATTCGACCCGACGGACGACAACACTCCGGTGGGCGATCTGCCTGACCACGAGCAGGGGAGCCTCGCGCTGGTCATCGCGGCAAGCGATGGCTCGCTGCTGAGGATGCCCGTCACTCCTCCCGAGGCCAACAGTCTGGAGCGCAACGCCAATGTAGTTCTATCGGCGGATGGCTCTATCGTGGCGACCGTCAGAGAGCAGCACGTAGGCCAATCGGCTGTATCCGAGCGCAGGCGGCTGCGCGGGCTCTCTCGCGCCGATTATCAGGAGATGATAGAAGGGTGGATTACTCGCGGAGCCACGGGCGCGGCCGTCTCCAAAGTATCGCCCGAAGACAACAGCGCCGAAGGCCGCTTCGCGCTCGAAGTAGAATTTACCGCCGCCCGCTACGGCCAGACCATGCAGGGGCGACTGCTCGTCTTCAAGCCCGCCATAGTATCGCGCCGCGAATCGTTATTCCTGACCGAGCCGCTGCGTAAAAACCCGGTGATTCTTGAGCCGCACGCGTATAGCGAGACGGTAAAGGTGAAGTTGCCAGACGGGTTTGAAATCGATGAATTGCCCGACGCCGTAAAGCTGGAGGCTCAGTTCGGCAGCTACTCGACGAGTTATGAAGTGAAGGAGGGGCACCTTCATTTCACGCGCAAGTTCAGAGTCAACTCCGCTACCATCCCCGCGGGCGAGTATCCGAGGGTGCGAGGCTTTTTCGAAAAGATTCGCCAGGCCGAGCAGTCGCCCGTGGTGCTCGCGAAGAAATAACGACTGGCACAGATCAACGCTGTCGATGTGGTGAGCGGAAATCATAAGGGCGGGAGACACGTCGAGATTCGGTGTGTCTCCCGCCCTATTCTTTTGCAGGTTTGTATCAGGTAGAGTTTTCAGGCCAGGATGTCGAGGATTCGTCCGGTGTCGCGGACTTCCCAGAACCGCGCGCCGAATGCGACAAAGCTTAAAAGATACCCGGGGCGACGGATGAGGTGCGCAAGCTCGTCAACCTCGCCATCCATCTTTTCGATCAGCCGCTCCCTCTCTTCCGGATCAAGCTGAGCCAGACGTTCGGCCGCCCTCCACGCGTAATCGCGCGCCTTATCGATGCTCCAGTTCATTATGCGGTCGTCGAGCCTTCCGCTTACCCGACCAATCAGCCTCATCCACGGGTTAATCCGCGAAAGCTGCCACTGCACGCCGGCCGTCATCGCCGCGAGGACGGCGTTTATCTCATAGAAGTCGGGCTTGAGCAGAGCAAGCTCATCGCCGGGGCAGGTCTCTGCGGCGGCGGCCCCAAGGTCAAGGTTTATATGCGCGTTCATTCCCAGGAGCAAATGCTGCAAGACAAGTGGCGGCCACTCGGGCGCGCAAGTGAAGGCAAAGACCCAGCACTTGCTCGCGGGCTCGCCGCTACTGTAGCTGTCGAATGCCCGAAGATACCGGTTGGCGAAGTTTACGTCGAGCCGCTCCATCAGCGGCCCGTCCTGGAACCGGCCCGATAATATGCCGCGCTTTACCTCGACGGTTACGTTTCGATATAGCGTCGCGAAATAGCCGAGGCGGCTGGGGCCGCGCCGCGCTTGCTCGATTATATCGTCGAGCCGCGCTATCACTTCATCTATCGTTTTTGCGGGCCAGGGTTCACTCACTGCTTGGGCCGTCATATGCCCTCCGGTAAGGGGATCAGCCGGCGGCGGCGAATCGTTTATAAGAGTTGGCTAGTTTCTGGTCATAAAGATTCTTTTTATACGCGGGCCCGTTATAACGCGCGGCAAAATTTGCCCATTGAAGTTTCCGAAGAAAACCGTCCATGCCCCTCGTGCTTGACGAAGTTCGAGAACGCCTTCAGTTGCTTGCCCTCGGACTCTTTCATCGCGGCCACGAAATCGTCCACGCTATCGAAACCTGCCGCCTGATAATTTGAGCCGAGTATCTGGAACAGACCCCATGAAGCAGATTTTAGCGCGGCGGTGCGGTCGAGCGTCATCGCCTGCTCTAGCCTCGCGTACTCGCCCGCGCCCGTCTTGCTGTAGAGCGCGCGGTTCCACTTCAGCGAGCTGATCTTTGGATTGCTGCTGTCGTACTTGTGGCCGGTGAAGCGCGAAAATAGATGCGCTTCAAAGAGTATCTTCGGCCTGCCGTCGGCCAGAAACCCCGCGCCGCTGCTCTCGACCTCGACCACCGCGCGTATCGCCGCGACCGAACAGCCGAGCGCCAGGGCGCAATCGGAGAAATCCGCGTCGGTGAGTCGCGAGCTATTGACCGCGGGTGCTGTCGCACTGAGCAGCGCCTGCGCTACGCCTGCGTCAACGACGCCCCTTGTCAGCCCGCGCGCGGCCGCGAAATTAGATAACGAATCGCGAGTCGAGGGGCCGTACTTTCCGTCCGCCCCGCCCGTCAGCTTTAAACCGCTCGCTATAAGGCGCGTCTGAATCTCTCGCGTAAGCTCGCTGTCGATTCTTAGATTGTCGTAGCTTATGCTCCCATCATTGTCGATTATATCTTGAAGCTTCATATATTCTTTGCCTCCCTGTGGATCGCCGGTTTCAATCACTCATTGGCAACGGAGTGGTGCCTCCTGAAGCAGCGGCAGTGTAGCAGCGATGACATCTGGCATCAAGAGGATTGAGGTGAGTTGTATGGGTTCTACAGAAACACCCTGCCCGTCAACTCGGCCCCACTCTCTTTACCGATTCAATCGGAAGGATAGTGCCGAGTAGCTCATCATGTCGGTCATGTTGAACCATTCTCCGGTCTTGTGATATATGCACCAGGCGGGTTGATGGTTATCTGGGACTCAGACCTATCTCCAAAGATCACTAATGAATCAGGACTCGCAATGGCGCACTTCTCAACATTCCACGTGCCATAAGCGCCTGGGTAAGTGGCGCGTTGGGCGGGCGGCATACCGTCCAGTATTTGTGGGAATTCTGGTATTCATAGAATCCTGTAATCATATTTCGAAAAGAAAGAGAATAGAGAAAAGGTGAAGCCATGACAGACTTGGACATTATCAAACGAATTCAACAAGAACTATCCGTAAGTTTGAGAGAACTAGAAGTAGATGAATTAGAGTACGACCCGGGCTATTCGTTGAACCAGTCGGGGTACGTTACTCACTTATCTTTGTATCACTGCGACCTCATTAACATCAATCGCATACTATCCCTCTTGAAGAATCTAAATTATTTAGAGTATTTGGCCTTAGATAATAACCAGCTTAGCGAAATCCCTTCGCTTAAAGAGTCTAGGTCAATTGACGAAGTTAGACTTATCAAGAAATCACTCACCGATATATCTTCGCTTAGAGAGCTAGAGCAATTGACGGACGTTAGACTTATCAGAGAATCAGCTCACCGACTTTTCTCCCCTTAAAGAGCTAGAGCAATTGACGAAGTTAAACTTATCAAACAATCAGCTCACTGATATTTCTTCGCTTAGAGAGCTTGAGCAATTGACGAAGTTAGATCTAATCGGCAATCAACTCAGTGATATTTCTCCGCTTAAAGATCTAACAAGGCTAGTATATTTGAATTTGGGAAGTAATAAACTCGAGGATGTTAGCCTGCTCGGGAATCTAAAGAACTTAGAGACCCTATGGTTAATTGGGAATAGAGTTCAGAATCTGACTTTTCTTAAGGAGTTAGGAGGATTATTAGAATTGAGTCTTGGCAATAATAACCTCAGCGGCATTTCCCTGCCGGGAGATTTGAAGAAATTAAGAAGGTTGGATTTACAGGATAATCTGCTCAGCGATATTTCTCCGCTTAAAAATCTGGAGCATTTGATTAGGTTGAGTTTATCTAAGAATAAGCTCACCGATATTTCTCCGCTTAAAGAACTGAGGAACTTAAAAAGGTTGGAGTTGCAAGAGAATCCTATTACTGAACTGCCCGCCTGGATCACTGATTTTGATATGCAAATTAAGTGGGAGAGTATGGTTATCAGGATGGATTTATTACTTTCTTTAATAATCCATTAAAGAGCCCTCCGCCTGAAATCGTCCGGCAAGGAAAGGGTGCAGTAAAGAATTACTTCGAGCAAATAAGAGAACAGGAAGAAGATTATCTATTCGAGGCCAAAATGCTGATCGTCGGAGAGCCCGGAGCAGGCAAGACTTCGATGGCCTGGAAGATAGCGGACCCCAATTGTGCTATGCCCGATGAAGGGGACACGACCAGGGGCATTGATGTCAGGCAATACTATTTCCCGCTCCAGGAAGAGGCTCTAGCAGGATTTAAAAACCCAAAGCAATTAGGAAAGAAAGCATTTCGCTTGAATCTCTGGGATTTCGGCGGGCAGGAGATATACAAAGCCACGCACAGATTCTTTCTGTCCAAACGGTCACTCTATGCGTTAGTTGCCGACAGCCGCAACGAAGACACCGACTTTAATTACTGGCTTCATATTATTGAAATGTTTAGCGGTGAAAGCCCGTTATTAATCGTCCTGAACGAAAAACATCAACGCAAACGCAATCTGGATATTTCGGCAATGCAGAATAGATTTAACAATATTTCGGAGGTGCTGGACGTTGATCTTGCCGAAGAGGATAAAACCCGCCTGAACAGATTAAGAACGGCGGTCAGGTACTATGCTTCCCAACTGCCTCATATCGGGAGTCCCATCCCGGCCAAATGGTCTGTAATACGTGAAGCCATCGAGAATGACCAGCGCAATACGATTACTTTGCAGGACTATATGACGATCTGCAATGCCAATGGTATCACCAGACCGCAAGATGCCCTCGTGTTGAGCCAGTATTTTCACGATATCGGGGTCTTTCTCCATTTTCAGGATGATGACCTGTTGAACAAAACGATCTTCCTGAAACCGAACTGGGCTACAAATGCCGTTTACCAGATCCTCGATCACGACTTGCTCAACAAGAGAAGCGGACGATTCGATAAACAAGATGCTAAAACAATCTGGCAGGAAGATCAGTACGAGTTTATCCGTGATGAATTGCTGAGATTGATGCAGAAGTTTTTCCTGACCTATGAAATCGATGATACGGGCGAATACATTGTGCCCGAACGGCTGCCGTCTATTCAGCCGAACTATCCCTGGTCAGAATCGGATAATCTCTTTTTGCGTTATGAATACGATTTCTTTATGCCGAAGGGCATCATGTCCCAATTGACCATTCAACTGCACCGTTACATCAGCAATCATAATCATGTATGGCGGCGCGGTGTAGTTCTGGAACGTGAAGACACCAAAGCCGAAATCATCGAAACTTACGACGCCCGGACCATCAAAATACGCATAGCGGGCAGGAATAGGCGTGACCTCATGACCATCCTCACCGAACGTCTCGATCAGATAAACGCTCAGTATGAAAGAATGAAAGTAGAGAAACTGATACCCTGCAATTGCGAGGTCTGCAAGACTCGCGATGATCCATTCTTTTTTCGTTACCAGGATTTGAAGCGCCGTCTTGAAAAAGGAAGGCGAGAGGTTGAATGTGGCATCACTTATGAGATGGTCAATGTCCGCACCTTGATTGATGAGGTGATCAACGAATCGCTACGCATCGGCGACGACTGGGAAATCACAAAAAGAGAGAGTCCCCGTCAACCGGAAAAAGCCAAACGCGATAAAGTATTCGTAAGCTATTCGCACAAAGATGAAGGATGGCTTAAGAAAGTGCAGACTCATTTGAGGGCGTTGGAGAATCTGGGCGACAGGGTGAATCTCTGGGATGATACCCAAATCAGAGCAGGCATGAAATGGCGCGACGAGATCGAAAAGGCGCTATCGGCGACAAAGGTGGCAATACTGCTGGTCAGTACAGACTTCCTGGCCTCAGAGTTTATCCGCACCAACGAACTTCCGCCTCTATTAAAGGCGGCTGAAAATGAGGGCGCAACGGTTATCCCTATAATACTGAAACCCTGCCTTTTTGATAGGCACAAAGGCCTGGCCGAGTTTCAATCTATCAACAGTCCTACAAAGCCCCTATCAAAACTGAAGCATACCGAACAGGATGAGATACTGGTCCGCCTGGCAACAAGAATCGCGGAATTATTAAACGAGAGCACATGACTCCGCGCCAGTCCGGACGCTAGGCATCGAAGATGTCGGCGGCCTCTTCTATATGCGAAGTCACGCGACAGGGCGGTATGCTCTTAAAGAAGACTTTTCCGTAGGATTTCGTCTTGAGCCGCGGGTCGAGTATGGAGAGCACTCCGCGGTCCGAACGACGAGCGAATGAGCCGTCCGAGACCCTGTTTCAATATGATCGCCGCCTGCGGGACGGAGTACTCATAAAAAGAGTTCCCGCCCTGGTCGTCGATTGACCGCTGCCGCGCGGCAATGACCGGGTCGGTCGGGACCGCGAAGGGGAGCTTTGAGATGATCACGCAGGAGAGCGCTTCGCCCTGCACGTCTACGCCCTGCCAGAAACTAGAAGTGGCGAACAGCACGGCGCCCTCGGTCCGGCGAAACTTTTCGAGCAGCCCCGCCTTCGCCCCCTCCCCCTGTATGAACACGGGGAAGGGCACTTCATCCCTCACCCGTTCGTATGTATCGCGCATAGATGTGACGCTTGTGAATAGCACGAAGGCGCGTCCTCGCGTTGCCTCCAGTATCTGTATTATTTCTTCGACCGACGCGTCGAGGAAATCGCGGCTGCGCGGGTCGGGCATGTTGCGCGGCAGGTATAGCACCGCCTGGCTCTCGAAATCGAAGTGCGACTCGACTATAAGCTCGCGCGCCTGGCCGATCCCAAGTCGGCCCTTTATAAAGTCGAAGCTCGTGCCCGCGGTCATGGTCGCCGATGTGAGCACGGCGCTGTGGATTGTAGAAAAGAGTCTCTCTTCGAGTATTCCCGAAACATCTATCGGCGTCGCGTGAACAAATATGCCGCGGCCGCGCCGCTCATACCAGTAGACAAAGCTCGGATCATCGGCGGCAACTATGAATTCGAGGTCGAACTTTAAAACCTCGGCGCGGCGAATTATGTTTTCTGCTTCGAGCGGCGGGTTTCTCAAAACGCCGAGCGCCGCGGTCAATCGGTTTAGCGCGTTGCCGAGCGCGATGTACGCCTCGCCGGCGGCGGTCGGCTGGAGATTCCCTTCGTCATCCTGACTGACGAAGTACGATTCGCTGAGCACCTTTCGCCCCTCGCCCGGCGAATCATACTGGCGACCGCGGAAGCCTAGCCAAAAGCCGTCGGCGCGTTGCGCGAGACGCGCGAGCGCTTTTGTCAATTCCATCGATTGATCGGCATCGGTTATGACCAGCTTCTGGGCATCCTGTATCAGCTCGTTTATGCGATAGCTGGAAACGGAGGTCCCGAAGTAGGAGGCGGCTACGTCCTCAAGCTCGTGTGCCTCATCGAATATGATCGTCGAGTAATCGGGCAGCACCTGTCCGAAATCTCCGCCCCGCAAGGCCAGGTCGGCAAAGAAGAGGTGGTGATTTACTATCACGACATCGGCTTCGAGCGCTTCTTGCCGCATGCGGGTGATAAAGCAACTGTCGAACTGCGGGCACTTCTGGCCGAGGCAGTTTTCCGCGCGCGCGTCGATCTGCGGCCAAAAGGAGAGGTTTTCGGGAAGCTCTGTAAGCTCGGCGCGGTCGCCGGTCTCGGTCCCGGCGGCCCACCGGCGCACTTCGTCAAAGTAGTCGAACTTCTTCCATCCCGTCGAGTATGGGCATCTCGTCGGCCATCTTCAGTTTATGAAGGCAAACGTAATTCGAGCGCCCCTTCATGCAGATGGCGCGAAACTTTCGCGGGATGATCTCCTGAAGAAAAGGTATGTCTTTCTTATAGAGCTGCTCTTGCAGCGCCTTTGTGGCAGTCGAGACGATTACGCGGCGGCCCGTAGCGAGCGCGGGTATGAGGTAGGCGAGCGTCTTACCCGTCCCGGTGCCGGCTTCGATCATCGCGACGCCGCCGCCCGAGAGCGTTTCGTCAACGGCCCGCGCCATCTCTACCTGGCCGGGTCGGTATTCATAATTCGGGTGGTATCGGGCTATCAGCCCGTCGGGACCAAAGACTTCAATCATACATAGACTGCCGGGGCCGTGGACGCGCGGGCCATCCCTTATCGTTACTTCGTTCCTCTAGCTCGACTGCGCGCGGCTGCGGACCAGTCGCTTCTCATAAATCGGGAACTGCTCGCAAAGCTCTTTCACCCGCTCGCGCACGCTACCCCGGACGGTTTCGCCTTCCGGGTCGGAAAGCACCTCGCTTATAAAGCCCGCGATCTGCCGCATCTCGCCTTCTTTCATGCCCCTCGTCGTCAGGGCCGGCGTGCCTATGCGGACCCCCGATGCTTTCATCGGCGGCTGGGTGTCGAACGGGATGGCGTTCTTGTTGACGGTGATGGCCGCGCTCTCAAGCGCCTTCTCGGCCTGCGCCCCGGTCAGCCCCCTGACAAAGACGTTGACCAGCATCAGATGGTTGTCGGTCCCGCCCGAGACGATCCGGAATCCCGCGCTCGCGAGTTCCGCCGCCAGCGCTTGCGCGTTCGCTATTACCTGTCGCTGATAATCCTTGTAATCGGCTTCCAGAGCCTCTTTGAAGCATACGGCCTTTGCGGCGATGACGTGCATCAGCGGCCCGCCCTGTATCGTAGGGAAGACGGCGCGGTCGATCTCTTTCTGAAAATCGTTGCGGCACATGACCATCCCGGCCCGCGGTCCGCGGAGCGTCTTGTGCGTCGTCGTGGTCACGAAATCCATATGAGGTACGGGGCTGGGGTGGAGCCCCGCGGCGACGAGCCCGGCGATGTGCGCGATGTCGGCCATAGAGTATGCGCCCACGTCGCGGGCGATCTTGCTGATTCGCTCGAAGTCGATTGTTCGCGAATAGGCCGACGCGCCGCAGAGTATGAGCTTAGGCTTGTGCTCGTGGGCGAGCCGCTCAAGCTCGTCATAATCGATCTGCTCGTCTTCGGATTTCACGCCGTAGGGGACGATTTTATAACTGCGGCCCGAGAAGTTGAGCGGGTGCCCGTGCGTCAGGTGGCCGCCGTGGGCCAGGTTCATCCCCAGTATCGTGTCGCCGTACTTGAGCACCGCAAGATAGACGGCCATGTTCGCCTGCGAGCCGGAGTGCGGCTGGACATTTACATGCTCGCAGCCGAATATCTGCCGGGCCCGGTCGCGGGCGATGTTTTCGACCACGTCAACGAATTCGCAGCCGCCATAGTACCGCTTGCCCGGATAGCCCTCGGCGTACTTGTTCGTCATCACCGAGCCCATGGCTTCCAGCACCGCCTCGGAGACGAAGTTTTCGGAAGCGATCATCTCCAGGTTATAGGCGAGTCGCCGTTCCTCGTCGGCTACAGCCGCGGCGATCTCCGGGTCGACTTCGGCGAGCGGTCTGTTCATAGATGCGGTCATGTCGGGTCTTCCTCTCAGAATTTATAGGTGCGCCGAGGCGCTGCCTGCGTCAGATTCGATACTACATCAGCAGCCAATGGGGCGCAACGACGCCGAAATGCGGGCGCGGGTCATTGCAGGAAGGTCTGTATATTATCCGGGGTGAAGGTAAGTTTCGCTTTCGTCTTTGGCACTTCCGGCGGGAAAACCGCCTCGCGGTTGTTGATCGTCACGCGCAACGCCTGGCGGTTGCCGAGGTTGAGTTTTACGCTGCCGCTCGCCGGAGGAAGCTCTCGCGACTCGCCCTGTTTCAAGCTGATGGGCGGGCCTTTCTGGCCGTTAACATCGTATTGCAGCCAGCACTCGCCGTTGACGGCTTCGAGCCGAACGACGAAGGGTTGTCCGGGCTGAACGGGTTGTTGGCTGCGCGGGCTGCTCGGTCTGCGCGGCCGGCTTTGGCGCGGCCGGCGGGGTCTCGCGCGGCGGCCGGCGCTCCTTCTTCGCTCGCGCGGTTCAGGTGCCGCACCAGGGCGAATATGCTCATGCCGACTATTAGCAGAATACCGGCGGTGATGATTATAGTTGGCCAGCTGATGCTCGGCCCGCCCCCGCGATAGGTCATCGGCTCGGGCCGGCGCGCGCGCTCCTGTGCCACGGGCGGCGGCGGCTGATAGGAGCGCTCCGGCGTCGGGACCGACTGGGGCTGTGCTTGCGGGGTGACCGCTTGCCCGAGCGCCTGCTGCTGGTATAGGCCCACGGCCTCGTCTTCGTTCATGCCTACCTGCTTTGCGTAGGCGCGAATGAATGAGCGCGTGAATATCCCGCCGGGGAGGATGGAGAAATTGTCCGTCTCTATAGCTTTTAAAAAGCGCGTGCCTATCCTTGTTGACTCGGATATGTCATTGAGCGATATACCTCGCTCTTCTCTCCTTCGCCTGAGTTCTTCGCCAAGTGTCGGCATCTTTTCTTAGTGTAGTGGGTGAAGAATTAGATCGAACTGAATCTTAGATTAAGCCCAATGGGGTGTCAAGACATTGGCCATTCGAGGGAGGCTGGCGGAATTGACCTGGCGGAAGCGCGAGTGGGGCTATTAGAATCATAAAAAGCGTGGATGCTTACATCGTGAATCTTACATTGTGAGGCTCAAGCATTCATGGCTGAAATAGGCTACGCGCTTTCGAGCGAAGAGCACAGACCGAACGACCTGGTCCGACACGCCCGCATGGCCGAGCAGGCGGGTTTCACCTTCGCGCTAATATCGGATCACTTTCACCCCTGGATCGACCGCCAGGGCCAGAGCCCTTTCGTGTGGAACGTCATCGGCGCCATAGCGCACGCGACCGAACGGCTCAGGCTCGGGACGGGCGTGACCTGTCCGACCATACGAATCCACCCGGCGATAATCGCGCAAGCAGCCGCAACCTCGGCGGCGATGATGGGGGGGCGCTTCTTCCTCGGCGTCGGCACCGGAGAAAACCTCAACGAGCACATACTGGGCGACCACTGGCCTCCTTATGAAGAGCGGCTCGATATGCTCGAAGAAGCGGTCGAAGTGATACGCCTGCTCTGGGAAGGCGACGAGAAGACCTACCGCGGCGTCTATTATTACGTCGAGAACGCTCGCATCTATACGCTGCCCGACGAGCCGCCGCCGATCTACGTAGCCGCGAGCGGCCCCGTATCGGCAGACGCGGCGGGCCGCATAGGGGACGGGCTCATCACCGTATCGCCCGATAAAAAACTGATCGAGAAATTCGACGGCGCGGGCGGGAGCGGGAAGCCACGCCTGGGTCAGATGACGGTCTGCTACGCGGCGGATGAAGCGAAGGCTCGCCGCACCGCTTTGGAGTGGTGGCCAAACGCCGCGCTTCCGGGGCAGCTTGCGCAAGAACTGGCGACGCCGAAATTCTTCGAGCAGGCTTCTGAGCTGGTCAAAGAAGAGCAGGTCGCCGAGATGCTGGTGTGCGGTCCAGACCCCGAACGCCACATAGAAAAGATCAACGAGTACATAGAGGCCGGGTATGATCAGGTTTACATACACCAGGTCGGCCCGGACCAGGAGGGCTTCATCAGCTTCTACCAGAAAGAGGTCCTCCCGAAGTTCAAATAGGTTGAGCCGCGTATGGGCGCGATATTTATTTAAGGTGTCTGAAAAGAATCAAGAGGCTGAAGCAAAGGTGAGCCCCGTAGGGGCGAGAGGAGTATAGAAATTGTCGCATATAGCAATAGAGCTGCGTAAGGAGCGGGATGTTCACATTTCGCCCCTACGGGGCTATTCAGAGACCTTGAATAAACGTCGCGCCCATGCGGGACTCTGCCTTTCACGGTCTCGCCGGTGACCCTTTGACCGTTTATACGTCCTTTTCTTGACGCTGCGGTCATCGTTTTGTTAGTTTGAGTTGCTCCTGGGACACGCGATTCTCACCAACTTCTCGCGCTCAACGCTCAGGTACATTTCTGGAGGAAATCTTTGCATGGCTATGGAAGCGCTCGGAATGATCGAGACAAAGGGGTTCGTAGGCGCGGTCGAAGCGGCTGACGCGATGGTCAAGGCCGCGAACGTAATACTGGTCGGCCGCGAGTATATTGGCGGCGGCTACGTGACGGTCTTCGTCCGCGGGGATGTCGGGGCGGTCAAGGCCGCGACCGACGCGGGGGCGGCGGCGGCTCGCCGAGTCGGAGAGCTTGTGAGCGTTCACGTCATACCTCGTCCGCACCGCGAGCTCGAGCAGGTGCTTGAGGCGAACGGTCTGGGCGGCGACGGCGCGCAACAGCTCGGAGGCGGCTCGCGCGGGCAGTTGACGGCGGGCGCGGCCGACGACAACAAGCGCTCGATCCAGTCCCCGAACAAAGACAAAGCGAAATAAGAGCAGTTTTTCGTTATTAGTATATGAGCAGCGATAAGGACACTCAGTCGAAGGAACAGGCGCGCGAACTTGCCGACCGCGCCTTTGAGGCGCAGAAGATACTCGCGACCTTTTCGCAGGAGAAGGTCGATGAGATAGTCGGCCGCATGGCGCGCGTCGCCTTTGACGAGAGCTATAGATGGGGCGAGATGGCCCACCTTGAAACCGGCTTCGGCGTGCCGGCCGACAAGGCTACGAAGAACCGCTTCTCGGCCGAGCAGGTCTATAATTTCATCAAGCCCTTGCGCACGGTCGGCGTCATCCGCCAGACGGAAAGTATCATAGAGGTTGCGAGCCCGCGCGGAGTCGTCGCCGCGATCATTCCCTCGACCAACCCGACATCGACCGCGATATTTAAGATACTGATCGCGATCAAAGCGCGGGACTCGGTCGTCTTGAGCCCGCACCCTTCGGCCGCAAACTGCATCAACGAAGTGGCTCGCGGCATGCGCGCGGCGGGCGAAGCCGCGGGGCTTCCCACGGGCGCGATCGGATGCATGACGGTCGCGACTATCGAAGGGACGCAGGAGTTGATGAAGCACCGGCGGACGGCCCTGATTCTAGCGACCGGCGGCATCGGGCTTGTGCGGGCGGCATATTCGTCGGGCAAGCCCGCGTTCGGTGTCGGCCCCGGCAATGTGCCCGCGATGATCGAGCGCAGCGCAAACGTCACCAAGGCCGTCAAGGATATACTCACCGGAAAATGTTTCGATAACGGCACCATATGCTCGTCCGAGCAGGCAGTGGTCGTCGAGCGGGTGGTCGATTCGGAGGCCCGCGAACGGTTCAACGCGGAAGGGGCCTTCTTTCTGAGTAAGGAGCAGCAAGACGCGCTCCAGCGCGTGGTCGTTACGTTCGACCAACACGCTCAACCCCAAGATCGTAGGCAAGAGCCCCAGGGTCATAGCCGACATGGCCGGCATCTCTATCCCCGACGGGACGCGCGCGCTCATGTGCGAGCTTACGGGGGTGGGCCGCGACTTTCCGCTCTCGATGGAGAAACTCTCTCCCATTCTCGCCTACTATGTTGTTGACAGTCTCGAACAGGGTAGCGAGCGCTGCGCCGAGATTCTTCGTTATGGCGGCATGGGGCATACGGCTTCGGTCCATACATCGAGTCGTGACGCCGCGCGCGAATACGGGATACGAATGCCCGTGTCGCGCGTGATAGTCAACAGTCCTTCGACGCTCGGGGCCATCGGGTTTACTACGGACCTTGAGCCGTCGATGACGCTCGGTTGTGGCTCGTGGGGCGGCAATGTTACTTCGGACAATATTTCGCCGCGCCACCTTATGGACATCAAGCGGATTGCGTTTGAGACGCGACCTGTCAATCGAGCAGCGGAGGCCGAGCGCCCGGCCGCAACCGCGTCCGCGGGAGGGGCCACAGTCGACCGCGCGTCGATTGCTGCGCTTGTCAACCGTTTCCTGTCCGAGCGACACGTTCACCAGCCTCGGCGCGAACCGAATCCGCCGCAACCGGCGCCGCCGCCCCAGGCGCAGCCCGCGCCGCAGCCACCGCCTACACAACCTGCCGCAACGCCCAATAAAGCCGCATCGAACGGCCGCGTATATGACTTCGTCTGTGAAGAGGATGTGCGCCGCGCCATCGCCAGCCGCGAAAAAATCTATATAAACAACAAGACTATTGTGACCCCGTCGGCCCGCGACCTCGGAGAGACCCACGAGGTCTTTGCCAGGAGTTGATCGTTGCCCCCCGGCCCCTTATTCATAAGGATCAACGCTTCCACGCGGGCTGATCGCCAGCAGATTATTTCGCTCGTAATTCGTGCCATAAACTCAAGCGGCGGCTGGGTGGTTGATAGCAAGCTCTTTTCAAATCTCTCGATAAACTTGAGTTTCGAGATCGAGCTGAAGAACATTACGCGGCTCAATCTTTCGCTCGAAGATATTGATATTCGCCTCACGGAAAAGAGCCGCGCCGCGCTTGAAGAGCTTGCCGGCAAAGCTTTGGAAGGGCCGGCGTCCGCGGATTACTTTTTGGGGACCTTCCAGATAACTTTTGTTCATACCGAGCCCGACCTGCGCATCGAGATTCCTCCCGTTCCAGGTTGAGGGTCCCTGAGTGAGGGCCATCTGTATAGGATTATATTGTTTATTCATTACGACAGTTGAGCCGTGCCGTTGTGATGGTATAATCTATGCTCCCAGTCAGGAGTGGTCCCTCTCCCGTCTAAAGACAGACTTCGACTGGTAAATCAAAACCTTCGACCTGACTCGCGCGGAATAGTTGCCAGGGCGTTATCGGCAAATGTTTTAGACCAACAGGCGAATAGCGAACACCTCAGGAGGTTGTATGAGAAGTTTGAATAATAGCGAGCCTGCAATAGCCGGCTCGAAAGGCCGCGAAATAGGTCGGCGGCTCGCCGCGATAATTACCGCGACCTTTATGCTGACGCTTTCGGTTTTTATCCCGCTTTCACCGGGACAGGCGAGCGCGCCCAAAGAGCAGGCCGGCGAGCGCGGCGGTAAGTTATCGGCTAACGCGCTTCGTCAGATGAAGGCGCTCACGGAAGCGAAGGCTTCCCGCACGACCGACCAGCGCAAGATCGAATCGCGACTGCTGCAGGCGTCGCGCGCGCGGCGGGGGCTTGCCGCCGCTGCCGGGGTGGGCTCTCTGAGGACACAGTCCGTGCTGGTGAGCGAAGGCAAGGCGCTCGTCGATATTCGAGCGACAGTCCAGGATGGTCAGGACATCAGCCGAACACTCAGGAACGAACTCAAAGAGCGCGGGGTCGAGATCATCAACGCGATTGACGGTCACATTCGCGCTCGCGTCGATTTGAACAGGGTCGAAGAGGTTGCCTCGCTCGCGGACGTAAAAAGCATCAGGAACGCCGCACAGTACATCACCCATTCGACGGGCAGGATCGGCCCTCAATCGACAACCGGCTCGTCTCGGGATGCGAGCGCCGAAGCATTTCGCGCGCAGCTTCGGGCGATGATCACAAGCGCCGGTATGTCAGCTCAGCAGGGCATCACGCCCGCGGCCATCAACGTGTCGGAAGGCGCGCTGGCGCATCGTGTTCTTGAAGCTCGCGGATTTTACGGTCACGGGGGGACGGGCATAAAGATCGGCGTCATCTCGGACGGCGTTGAATCGATAACGGGGTTACAGGCGGCGGGCGATCTGCCGTCGAACATAACCGTAGTGCCGGGGCAAGAGGGAGAAGGCTCCGAAGGGTGCGCGATGATGGAGATCATTCACGATCTCGCCCCGAACGCCCAGTTGTTTTTTGCCACGGCGGCCGGCGGCATGGCCCAGTTCGCCCAGAACATTCGCGATCTTCGCTTCGTCTATGACTGCGACATAATTGTCGACGACATAATATATCTGGCCGAGACGGTCTTTCAGGACGGGGAGGATTCCACCGTCCCGTCGATTGTAGGCGGCGGCCTCCCCACTCAGGCGGTCAAGCAAGTGACCGCGGACGGGGCATTATATTTTTCGTCGGTCGGAAACCAGGGCAATAAGACCAGGGAAACCTCGTTGACCTGGGAAGGCGATTTCAAAGGGCTGGTCCCCGCGCCCGATCTACATGATTTCGGTGGGGGAGTCGACCTCAACAGAATATCGGGCGGGGATTCGTTAGTGGTCTTCCAGTGGTCGGACGCGCTTGGCGCGTCGGCAAATGATTACGACCTGTTCGTCGTCGATCCCACGGGCAACGAAGTTGTCGCCGTGTCGGAAGACGTGCAGGATGGGGACGACGACCCGATCGAGGTGGTCGAGGCATTGCCGGGCGAATCCATCGCGTTGGTCAAGTTCGAAGGTGTGGATCGCTTTTTGTCGATACACATGTTCGGAGGCCGGTTGGGCGCAAGCACCGAGGGCGCTGCTTTCGGCCATTGCACCGCTGCAAATGCATTCGCGGTGGGAGCGGTCAACGCCGCGTCGGCGCTCGGGCCGGGGGGCGTTTTTGGCGGCGGCGAGAATGTCGAGTTGTTCAGCTCGGATGGCAGCCGCCGTCTCTTCTATAACGGCAACGGCACCGCTATCACGCCGGGAAATTTCCTTGCGACCGGCGGGATGGTCAGACAGAAGCCGGATTTCTCGGCCGCCGACGGGGTCTCGACGGCGACGCCGGGCTTCAGCATATTCTTCGGAACTTCGGCGGCCGCTCCGCACGCGGCGGCCATAGCCGCACTGCTCATGTCGGCCAACAAGAACCTCACCGCCGCACAGGTCAGGACCGCGCTCACTTCGACGGCCATTGATATAGGCACACCGGGCGTTCAACCGCGATTCCGGCGCTGGCATCATCATGGCGATGCCCGCGCTGCAATCCATAAACGCGCCGATCTTGCCAACGATCACGAACGTATCTTCTTCGGGTAAGAAGCTCACGGTGGAGGGCTCGTTGTTCGACGCCGGTACGAAGATAATCGTCAACGGCAAAGAGCAGAAAACCAAAAACGACAGCGCCAACCCGACTGGAAAACTGACGGCTAAGAAGGGTTTGAAGAAAGTCTCTTCTAATGAGGTGGCAGAAATTACGATTGAGACTTCGACCGGGCTGCCCTCTCGCAATAAGGTTTCGTATATTAAGCCTTAGAGAGTTTTGTTTTTTTCCCCGGTCGAACCGGGTCACGTAATATCAAAGCAAAAAGAGCGCGAAGGACCTATATTCCTTCGCGCTCTTTTTAGTCTTACCGCGGCTTTGCACAAAAAGTGTAAGAATGAGAGTCCCGTAGGGACGATATATTTATAGAAAACGCACTAACATATTTCCGAGCCCCGTAGGGGCGCAATGTAAACATACCGCTCCTGACGGAGCTCACGTCTTATCCACGATTGCTTCTATAAACATCTCGCCCCTACGGGGCTCCCGACTTCAGACTAGCAGTCAGACTTCTTGTGCAACGTCTCTTATCGCCTTGTTTATCGCGTGGAGTTCAAAAAGACCGCTATGTCGCCGCTTGCGTAATTGCTCGCGACTATATCGGGGCGGCCATCTTTGTTGAAATCGCCGAGCGCGACGTAATTAGTAAGCCTGCCGGCCGGCATCAAAGCGCTCGCCGCGGGCTCGAACCCGCCCTTGCCGTCGCCGAGCAGCACGATGACGCCGTGCCCGCTCGGGCTCGCCAGGATAATGTCTTTTCTGCTATCGCGATTCACATCCCCGATTGCCGTCCCCCACACCGCGTGCGATGTGCGTATGGGCGAATAGGGCGCGGGCTGAAATCCCCCGCGGCCATCGCCGAAAAGCACGGCCACCAGCGGGTCGTCGTCGTGCGCCGCCACTATGTCGGGTTTGCCATCTCCATTGATGTCGTCTACCGCGACATAGCCGGGCCTCGGCCCGAGAGGGAAGGGAGAGCCGGTCGAGGCCGAAAACTTACCGCGCCCATCGCCCAGCATAACGGTCACGCCGTTGGCATGAATGTTTGGCGTTATCAAATCCATCTTGCCGTCCGCGTTCACATCGTTGATAGAAACGACGTCGTAGGGGTGCCGCCCCGCGCGCACCGGCGAGCCTTCGGCGGGAGAGAAACGGCCGGTGCCGTCGCCGAGCAGTATTGATATGCTATTGTCGTTTGCGTTGGTCGTCAGCGCGTCGAGGTTGCCGTCGCCGTTCACGTCCGCGGTCGTAATGTCGTGCGTGTGCGGGCGTCCCCCGCTCGCGGCCGCCACCGGCGATGCGGGCGCAGTCTTGAACTCGCCGCGCCCGTCGCCCAGCAGCACCGTGATGTCATAGCTGTCGTGCTGGGCGACCAGTATGTCGAGCTTACGGTCGCGGTTTACATCTCCGAGCGCTATCTTGCGGGCCGACGGCGCGACCTTGATCGGAGAGCCCTTGGCCGGGGCAAATCCCCCCCGCCCGTCTCCGGCCAGCACGACCACGTGCCCGCTGTCAGGGCTTGGCTGCGAGCCGCAACACGTGCCGCACGCCAGGACTATGTCGAGGTTTCCATCACCATTGCAGTCACCCACCGCGGGCTCGCCGGCCATCGGCCCCACGCGAATGGGCGACCCGGCGACGGTCGTAAACGCGGGTTGGCGAAGCGCCGACGGCGCGGCCTGATGGGCGGTCTCTACGGATGCGAAAAAGATTGCCGCAACGGCGGCCAGCGTGGCGATTGCTGTTTTCATGGCGTCTCCTCTATCGGTAAAAGTTTGATCTGCTTGATTTCTACCTTTAGACGGCGGGCGCG
Organism: Blastocatellia bacterium; assembly: GCA_963832205.1. Taxonomy (GTDB): domain Bacteria; phylum Acidobacteriota; class Blastocatellia; order UBA7656; family UBA7656; genus DATBMY01. The sequence goes on from CAWHTK010000005.1 coordinate 140,641, forward strand.
ATTGATTTCTTCCATGCTAAATAAAAAAGATTTGCCTTTCATGGCAGATTCATCTGATTGTCTCCGGATACTTCGTCCCAGTCGTAACCGAGCCGCCGCGAGATGAGAAATAGAGGGAGCTCCCATTCGGCGCGATAGGACATATAAAGATCAAGCCCTGACTCGTGGTTTGCGTTTGTCTTTATCCCGACCGCTTGCAGACTTGAAATAGTGAACTGGTAACGCGCGCGCCATCGCGCCGGCGCGTCGGCCATGTGGTCTTTATCGTCATCTTCACAGGAGAGGAAGAGCATGAACTGGACCAGGACCTGCCTGGTGCTCGACTCCAGGATCGTGACTTCGGGGTGCTCGGTCAACTCCCTGTACTCGCGACCGTCCAGCCCCGACCTTATGACCGCGCAAGTCTCCAGCAACAAAAAGAGCAAGCGCGGCAGCCCTTTGTAGACTTCTATCGGGTGGAAGTAGTGTATGATCGGATGCTCCCGGTGAGATTCAAGCATGTCGTACAGACCGCGTGAGGCTTCGCGCAGGCTCTCTGCCATAGATAGGAACCGGTTCGACGCGAAATGGTTGGAGATGATATTCGCCACATCGGGCTCGCCTCCCGACTCATGGTAGAAGACCAGGGTCGATATATTCTTGCGCTCAAGCGCGCGATAGACCGTCACCAGGTATGCGATGCCGAGCGAGATGACCCCCAACCCGGTGGCCGATTCCACGAACGAAAGGATTCTCATCGCGTCCGTGCGCGCCACTATATCGCCGTAGCCGAGCGTCGTAAGCGTTACGCCGCTGTAATAAACCGATCTGAGCCAGCGTGAATCCTCCGGGAGGAGTTCCATCGCAAACTCGTCAGGCATTCGCGGGTAGTAGATCAGGGCGAAGGCAATAATTAGAAGTGTTATATACAGGACCAGCAGCGAAGGCATCAGCATCGGGCCGATCATGTTGAGAAATGCGTGCCTGCGACGCTTAGAAAACCTGAAGGCCAGCTTGACCGACAATCTCCATACCGTTCGAAACAGGGCGTCGCCAAGAGGTCCGTTTCGGCCGCGTGAGTGAAGGATGTTGATGTGCGCGTCGTACGCGACAAGCGTGATTATGAGAATGCCCGTCGCCGTGAGCAGCGCCTTTCCCATCGATGGAAGATTAGACTATCGACGAGGATATTAACAACCCTGGGCGGCAGCGGGGATTATGCGATTGACTGGCGCGCCGAAGCGTGAGAGATTTCGCTTGCTTGCGCGTGAGCGCTCGGGCAGATGGTATGATCAGGACAATAGTACTTGATAAAAAAACTAAACAGTTCTCCGAAGTCAGCGACCCGGCGGCCATAAGCGAAGCCTGCGCCGCCGAAGCCACGGTCGTCTGGGTCGACGTCGCGGACCCGACGAGTGAAGACTTCAGCAGGCTCGCCGAAGAGTTCAATTTTCATCCCCTTTCAATCGAGGATTGCCGCAACGAGCACCAGCGCCCGAAGGTCGAAGAGTACCAGGGGTACTACTTCCTCGTTCTATATGAAGCCGAGCTGATACTCGGCCAGCAACTAGAGTTGAAAGAGCTGAACATCTTTCTCGGTAAAAACTACGTCGTTACCGTGCACAGTCAGCCCATCAGGGCCATCAAGGTGGCCGAGCGTTTGTGGTCGGAGTGGACCGACCTTGCCGAGCGCGGGACGGGGCTGCTCGCCTACATTCTAATAGACACGATAGTCGACGATTACATGCCGCTGCTCGACTCGCTGTCGGACAGGATGGATCTGCTAGAGGACCAGATATTCGTTGAGTTCAAGCCGGAAGCGATAGAAGAGATATTTCGCATCAAGAAGGAGCTGCTCTTTTTGCGGCGCTCGGTCACCCCGCTGCGCGACGTGTTCAACACGCTGCTGAGGCGAGAGCAGCCGATCTTTTCTCGCGAGACCCAGGTCTATTTCCAGGACGTCTTCGACCACCTGATACGGACTGCCGACACCATCGACACGCTGCGAGATATGATCGGATCGACCATGGACGCGTACCTATCGGTATCGGGAAACCGGATGAACATGGTTATGAAGCGGCTGACCTCGATCTCTACAATACTCATGTCGGCCACGCTCGTTGCGGGCATCTACGGCATGAATTTCGACTTCATGCCCGAGCTGAAATGGAGGTTCGGGTACGTGGGGGCGCTCACCGCGATGCTGATCATCGGGCTCGCCATTTACTTCTACTTCAGGAGGATCAAGTGGCTATAAAGAATAAGCGCGTGAGGCACAAGTGGCGGCTGCGGGCCCATAAAGACAATCCCGAAACGACGGCCATCTATACTGCGCGCGACTACGAAGCAATGGCCGACGAAGCCGGGAACGGCTCAGGCATTCTGCGGCTCGAAACCGGCGAGTTGAGGCTGCCTTCAGGCATGGAGGAACTGGGCGAATCTTCGACCGCGGAACGCTTCCCAAAAGTCGTGATGGTGATCGTCGCGCTGTCGCTTATCTTCATAAGCATAATCACCTACTTTGTCACACAGATGCCGGCGAAACCTTAAGAGTGACCGGCTCCCGAGACAGACTACACAATTGCAGCGCCCATCCCTACGGATTCAAGGAACGTGCTGCAAATAAGCGGGACAATAACTGAGGCCATCGCCTGGCTGTCCTCTTTAGCCGGCACATAGCGTATCCTTTGAATCCTTCGGCGGTCCATCTTCTCAACCGTAAACTGCGCGCCGTCAAAGTCGACCAGGTCGCCTACGCGTAAGAGGCGGCCCGCGCGCGCGAGCATAAACCCGGCCACAGTGGTGTAGGCATCGTCCTCAGGAATGTTTATCTTAAGCTGCCGGTTCGCATCGCGGACCGCGAGCATCCCGTCGAGCAGGTACGCCCCGTCGCGCTCGATGATCTGGCTGCGGACCTCCTCATCATATTCGTCGTCAATCTCGCCGACTATCTCTTCAAGCAGGTCTTCCAGCGTAACGATCCCTTCAATGCCCCCGTACTCATCCGTAACGAAAGCGAGATGCGTCCTGCTCGACTGCATAAGCTTGAGCGCGGCGCCTAGCCGGGCGGTGGCGACTACGAAAATAGGCGCGCGCAAAATCTTTTCAAGATTGAACTCATGAGCCTGCGGCAATTCAAGGAACGGTTCGAGGTCCCTCCTGTTCAGAACGCCGGCGATGTTATCCATGTGATCGCGATAGACGGGGAGCCTGGAGTACCCCAGCTCCTTAAATGCTTTCTTAACCTCTTCGAGGCTCGCACTCACCGGCAGCGCGTAGACTATTGTGCGCGGCACCATGGCTTCGCGGACCTCGGCGTCGGAAAACTCAAAAACGCTGTTGATCAATTTTTGCTGCGCGTCTTCAAGATGGCCGCTCTTATGCGATGCGTCAATAAGGTTGCGCAGCTCTTCCTCAGTGTATATTGAACCGTGCTCGCCGGAAGGATGCAGCCCGAATAATCTGACCGTGCGAGTGCCGGCCCAATCGAGCACGCGTATGGGCCAGGAGAATACTCTGTAAAAAATCTCCAGTGGCAAGGCGATCGCGAGCGCGGTCTTTTCAGCCCTTTCAAGCGCGAGCGTCTTTGGGGCAAGCTCGCCCAGGACTATATGGAGAAAGGTGATGATGGTGAAGGCGATGGCGAACGAGATGGTGTGCATCACCGTTTCGGAGACCCGGCCTTCGAGCGGCCCCTCTAGCATATGGGCGATTGCCGGCTCGCCAAGCCAGCCGAGCGCGAGCGAGGCCAGAGTTATTCCGAGTTGCGTGGCCGATATGTAGGCATTGAGGTTGTTGACCTGCCCGAGCAATCGCTTCGCCCGGCGGTTACCACTGGCCGCCAGCGTCTCTATTCGGGACTTGCGAACGCCGACCAGGGCGAATTCCGAAGCGACGAAAAAACCATTAGCCAGAACTAGCAGGATGACAACAAGAATATTGATCGCGGCAAACATAGATAATTAATGATAGAAGACGAATCATATAAGGGCAAGAATGACGCCCCGGCGCGCGGCCAGGCACACGTGGGAAAAACGAAAGGCCGCCCGTTATTTCGGGCGGCCTTAAGAGGCAAAGATGATTCTAGCTTCGCGCTTACTTGCTGACAGCGCCCTGCGGCGTAGCGATGTAACCGGTGCGGGTGCGGGCGATCAGCTTCCGGTTGCCCGAGTTGACCTGGACCCTGACGCTGCGGAACGTGCCGTCCTTCTTCGTATTCGTCGGGTAATAGCCTATTGAATACTGCGTGCGCAGGTCGTTTGAAATCTGCTGAGCGATCATGTGCACCTCCGACAGCTCGCGCGGAAAGAATGCCTTGCCGCCGGTCTCGTCGGCGAGCTTATTTAGGAGGGCGTCGGCCTTATCTTTCTCGCTCTTCTTAAAGATGCTGCCGCCTTTTTCGAGGTCGCCCGTGAATCCTATCAGATAGACCTGCACATCGGCCTCGCGCAGGTGGTCAACCACTTCGTCGAACTTGTAATAGCTGTCCTTGTCCAACCCGTCCGTGACTATAACGATGGCTTTGCGGCGGTTCTTGCCTTCCTTATTTGCGTAGTCCGCGCCCAGGTAGAGCGCGTCGAGCATCGCGGTCTGGCGCGACGCGACGAAGCTTTGCAGCGTGTCGATCACATCGTTTATGTCGGTGGTGAACTCTTCGAGCAGCTCGGGCTGATCTTTAAACTCGATGACGGCGATCTCGTCGGCCGGCCGGCTCTCCTTTACGAGATTGACCGAGGCCTTGATGACCGTATCGAGCTTTGCGCGCATAGAGCCTGACGTGTCGATTGCCAGCACGACCGACACCGGGACCTGGTCGCGACTGAAGAAGCCGACTTCCTGCTGGACCTTGTCTTCGAGCACGGTGAAGTCTTCCTTCTTGAGATCCATCACCGGCCGGTTCGACGGGTTGACGACCGTCACGTCCAGCATCACGAGGTCCGATTCCAGTTTAAAACCGTCATCGTCATCGTCACGTTTATTCGGCTGCGGTTTTTGCGGCTGTTGCGGCTGCGGCTGCGGAGGTTTTTGAAGCTCGGGTCTCGTGCGCTGTTCCTGGTCGGCGCTTGCGATGAGGCCGCCCGACAGAAGACCGAAAGCCATGAATACTGCTAGAAGGGTTTTAGAAGCTCGAAATCTCATATGAAAATTCTACTCCGCCGTTATCCGAGATGCCAGGAATTTGAAGTCAGTAAATCCGACCCCAGCTATTGGGATGCGCGCCGGGCGTTACCCGTTGCCGAAAGAACGTGGGCGGAGAGGAGGCTTGCAGCCTCAAACGGGGGGCGGCGGGTCTTATGCCCGCCGCCGCGTGCAGTTTTCATTTGGTGAAGGACTGATAGCCTTCTCTGTAGCTGAGTTGAAGCCGGCCGAGCCCGCGCGGCGGGCTGACTTTGACTTGAACCTTGTGCCATTTGGCCGCGCTCTGGTAATCCGAAGGGTAAAACCCTATCGAGTACTGATGGCGCAGCTCAAGCGCTATTCGCGTGCAGATTTCTACAAGCTCAGGCTCGTTATAAGCGTTGGGGAAGAAAGCGCGACCACCCGTCATGCGGGTCATCTCTTCGAGCACGCCGCGGCCGAAGCCTGCGAGCGTGTCGGTCGCCGGGTCGGTGATGCCAATGGCATAGACCTGGACGTCGGCCTCCTTCACGCGGTTCCTCAGCTCCTTATAGGTATAGCGGCTGTGGTTATCCTGGCCGTCGGAGATTATGAGGAGCGCCTTTTTCTTATGGCGGCCCTGCTGGACTTTTTCGACCGCAAGATATGACGCGTCATAAAGCGCGGTCGAGCCCTTCGGCTGGACGAACATCAGATGGCTGACGATCTGGTCGCCGGAGGTAGTGAAGTCCTGAACGAGCTTCGCGCGGTCGTTAAAGCCTATAAGGAAGAAATCGTCGTCGTCATGCGAGGTCTCGATGAATCGCTTGAGCGCGCGAATCGAGCGGATCAGCCGCTCCTTCATCGAGCCCGATACGTCATAGACAATCCCGAGCGAGACCGGGGCGTCATCGTCCGAGAAATGGGCGATGGATTGTTTGACCTTGTCGTCAAAGACTTCAAAGTGGTCCTTGGTAAGGCCGGTGACGAAGCGACCATAGCTGTCGGTGACGCTGATGGTCACGTTGACGATGGCAGTTTCGAGCTGGACTTTATCGTCGGGCTTCGTGAGCGGCGCAATTTTCTGGTCGGCTGTCTTTACCTGATTTGTCTTGTCAGTGCTTTCAGGCTTGGCGTTTGAGGCGGTATCGGTCGATTTGGCTGGTTCAGCAATGGGCGACTGCGATGCCGGTCTGACGTCTTGCCGGGCATTGACCATCGAAAGCGGAGTGAAAGACAAAACCAGGAGCGAGATAACGAAAAGACACGCTATTCTTCCTCTCATACGGTTTGCCCTCGGCATTCTGGATTGCCTCAAAAGAAGATCACCAAGTTCTCGCGAGGCAACGGGCGTCATGAGCTGCCGCCCTTGGTTTTGGTTGATGGAACCCGAACTGAAATGATCTGAGCGATCACTTCTGCGCTATAATGAAACCCGCTCCCCTTGATCGCCCACCGGCTCCATTCTAGCTACAAACCGGGGCCGGGTCAATTCGATTATGACTCGCGCGCCAAAAAGTCGTGTGCAGGTCAGGCGAGGCCCGCGCTCTTGCCCCCCATTTGCTGGACAACCAAGCCCTCGATACGCACAATAGCGGATTCGTGTTATATTGAAGCACAAGAGCCCTAATTTACCGGTGACGACTTTAAGCGATTATGACTTTCTTCCTATCTATAGTCATCCCTGCGTACAATGAAGAGAGGCGCATAGGGCGCAGCCTGGATGCCGTTCTCACCTTTCTATCGTCGGTCAACTACGCGGCGGAAGTGATCGTGGTCGATGACGGGTTGACAGACCAGACCTCGCGAGTGGTTGAAGAGCGCGTCGAGAGCTTCGCCGCGGCCGGACACCTGTTGCGCGCTTTGAAGAACGACCCGAACCGCGGCAAAGGCTATAGCGTCAAGCGGGGGCTTACGGAAGCCCAGGGCGAGGTCGTCCTTTTTACCGACGCCGACCTGTCCTCGCCGATTACCGAAGCGCCGAAGCTCATAACGCCAATAGCCGAGCGCAAGGCCGACGTGACTTTTGGCTCGCGGGCGCTCGACCGGAAGCTGATCGGCAAACGCCAGCCTGTGCTGAGGGATTTCGGCGGGCGCGTATTCAACCTGCTGATGAAGACAATAACGGGGCTGAATTTCAAGGACACCCAGTGCGGCTTCAAAGCCTTCAGGCGCGAGCAGGCGCAGCCGGTCTTTAAACTCCAGAGCATTGACCGCTTCGGGTTCGACCCTGAGATACTATACATCGCAAAAAAGCAGGGTCTTAAACTCCTTGAGGTGCCCGTGATCTGGAACGATTGCGAGGGGAGCAAGATCAGCTTCTTCAGCGACTCGTTGAATATGTTTGCCGACCTGGTTCGCATACGGATGAATGACGCATCGGGCCGCTACGATCACTCTCCCCCGAGCGCCGGTGTCGAAGGCGCGGCCAATAACGCCGGCAACCCCCGTTGAATGTGAATCATAAAAGGAAGTACCAGTGCCGCTAAGAAGCTGAAGTTCAAGCCGGCGATGAAAAACGGCAAGCCTGTAAGTTTTGCGACGAGACTAGAGGTGGAATTCAAACTCCGCGACGACAAGTAGAGAGCCGGATACGGCGGGCCTGAAGTGTGGGAGGCAAGGATGCCAAAGATGTCGGCCGAAGAGCTTGAGCAGTTCCTCTATACTCATTTCCCCGACATGCAGAAGGGCGAGCTTCGCGTGGAAGAGGTCGGGGACATGACCGCCCGCGTGAGGCGGCGCGTCGACAATCATCACCTGCGACCCGGCGGCACGGTCTCGGGACCGACTCTTATGGCGCTCGCCGACACGGCCATGTATATGGCCTTGCTCTCTGTGATCGGGCCCGTCGCCCTGGCCGTCACCTCAAGCCTGAACATACACTTCCTCAGAAAGCCGAAGAGGGCGGACTGCATAGCCGAGGCGAGGCTGTTGAAACTCGGCAAGAGGCTCGCGGTCGGGGAAGTGCTGCTCTTTTCCGAAGGCGAGACGGAACCCGTCGCGCACGCCACGGTCACTTATTCAATCCCGCAGAGTTGATTTGCCCGCCGCACATCTGTACTTTAAAGCCGAAGCCTGGTGACGGGCGGGAGCTTTCATATGGACGGCAATCGGTGGGTTAGGAGCGGGCACATCAGACTAAACGTCAACATAGATCATATAGCGACCATACGCCAGGCGCGCCGGACTTTCGAGCCGAGCCTTGTTACGGCGGCATCGCTCGCCGACCTGGCGGGAGCGAGCGGCATCACCATTCATCTGCGCGGCGACCGGCGGCACATACAGGATGAAGACCTGCGCGTTTTGCGCGCGGTCGTAAAGACACACCTGAATCTTGAGATGGCGGCGACCGACGAGATGATAGCCATCGCAAGCGATGTCAAACCCGACACCGTAACCCTGGTGCCCGAACGGCCCGACGAGGTGACGACCGAGGGCGGCCTTGATGTTTCGTCTCGCGAGCAAGAGATTGCCCGCGCGGTCGAGCGTATCTCTGAAGCGGGCATGATGGTGAGCCTCTTTATCGACCCGGACCTCGGTCAAATAGAGGCTTCGGGCCGAGTCGGCGCCCAACAGATAGAGATATGCACGGCGCGCTATGCGGAGCTTACCGATCCGACGGCGAAGGCCGGTAGCGGCGAGGTCGAGGCGGAGCTTGCGCGAATTTCGGAGTGCGCCGCCAGGGCGAGCGAACTCAATTTAAGAGTTGCCGCGGGCCACGGGCTGACTTATCGCAACGTAGCAGCGATAGCGGAGATATATCCGATCGAGGAACTAAACATCGGGCACAACATAGTGGCGCGGGCGGCGCTCGTCGGCATCGAGCGCGCCGTCAAGGAGATGATCGCCGCGATAAGCGGCAGGCTGCTTTGAAGTAAAAGCCTGGAGATTATTTTGGAGCCGCGCCTCTTTATTAAAATTACTTATTGCGCGGCTGGTAGCTGGTCAGGTTGCGCGATTTGTCGCCGTGGCGCTCGATGGCAAGCTCGATGAGCCGGTCGATCAACTCGCTATAAGAGATGCCGCTCGCCTCCCACATCTTCGGATACATGCTGATCGAGGTAAAGCCGGGCATGGTATTTATCTCATTTATGATGACCCGATTTGTGCCGCGCTCGACGAAGAAGTCGACGCGCGCAAGCCCCGCCCCGTCGATGGACTGGAACGCCACCACCGCGTCGCGCTGAAGCCGTTCGAGGACACGTTTGGGCAATTTCGCCGGCACCTCCGTGCGCGACGTAGTGTCGATGTACTTGTCTTCATAATCGTAAAAATCGTGCCCGGCAATTATCTCACCCGGCAGGCTTGCGACCGGGTGGTCGTTTCCGAGCACGCTCACCTCTATCTCGCGCCCGACAATAGCGCGCTCGACTATAACCCTGCGGTCGTACCGCGCGGCATCGTCAATTGCGTCGCGCAGCTCTCTCTTGTCCGCCGCCTTCGAGATGCCGACCGACGAGCCGAGGTTCGCGGGCTTTACAAATACCGGGTAGCCGAGCGAGCGGGCTATCTTTGCTGATCACCCCATCGGGGTCTTCTTCCCACGCGCCGCGGGTGAACCATTCGTAATCTCCGACCAGAAGGCCCGACTGCTTGAACAGTTGCTTCATGACGATCTTGTCCATGCCCGCGGCGGAAGCAAGCACGCCGCAGCCGACATAAGGCACGCCCGCCATATCGAGCAGCCCTTGAAGTGGTGCCGTCTTCGCCGTAGGTGCCGTGAAGCACCGGAAAGATGACATCGATGGGCTCGCTCGAAAGCTGCCCGTCTTCGCCGCCAAGTTTTGTGAGGCCGGTGCGGGTCGGGTCGCCTATGATGGCCACCTGTCGTTGATCATCGCTGCTCATCACCGCCTGTGGCAGCAGCGCGGCGGCGTTTGCGGACTGAAGCCAGCGCCCCTCTTTGCTTATCCCGATGGGCACGACATCGTACTTCTTTTTATCGATTGCGTTAATAATAGATTCGGCAGACCGAAGGCTGACTTCGTGCTCGCCCGAACGCCCGCCGAAAACTACGCCGACCCTGAGTTTCTTTCCCAAGTATCCCCCAGACTTATTCAGAAGACTGATTCAGATTATTCTTTTTCCAAGCGCCGACAGGACCATCCCGACCGCGAGCTGCCCGGTCGCGTTTGTCTGATCGTAAAGCGGATTGACTTCGCTGACCTCGACCGAGACGATGCGGCCCGATGCCGCCATCTTTTCCATAGCCAGGTGCGCCTCGCGAAAGGTGGCCCCGCCCGGCTCCGGCGTCCCGACGCCCGGCGCGTAAAACGGGTCGATAAAATCCATATCCATCGTCGCGTGTATCCCGGCCGTGTCTCGCGTGGCAATCTCTATGGCGTCCTTTATGACATCGGCCATGCCGCGCTCGTCAAGCTCGCTCATAGTGAATACGCGTATGTTGAGATTCTTGATCATCTCGCGCTCGCCGGGGTCGATGCTGCGCGCGCCGATTATCGCCACGTTTTCGGGCAGCACCTTTGGCGCAAACCCGGCTATGTGGGTCAGCTCCTCCGGCCCGTGGCCGAGGATCGCGGCGAGCGGCATGCCGTGAATATTGCCCGAGGGGGTGATGTGCGGCGTGTTTATGTCGGTGTGCGCGTCGAGCCAGATTACCCCGATCTTCTTCCCCTGTTTGCGAAAGTAAGCCGCGACCCCTGACACGCTGCCAATCGCGATGGAGTGATCGCCGCCGAGTATGATGGGGATCGCCCCCTCTTCAAGGGAGCTTTCAACTTTTTCGGCAAGCTCGACTGATGCCTCGGCAATCTCTTTCAAATAGCGCGCGCGCGGGTTTATCGGCGCAATCGCTTCCGGCGGGTGGACGTTGACGTTACCGGTATCGGTTACGTCATAGCCTAACAACGCGACGGCTTGATTAAGCCCGCCGATCCTTATAGCGGAAGGCCCCATGTCAACGCCGCGACGGCCCGCGCCAAGGTCCATCGGCACGCCTATGATTTTAGCTCTCTTGCTCATACTGAGTCCCCTATACAGCCCGGGCGCTTTGACCATCCATTCTCCCATTCCACAACCCTCCAGGCAAGGCAGGCCGTCGCCGCACCCGCGACCCGCGATGGGCAAAAAAAACGGGCCGCCCGAGAGCGGCCCTGATAGTGGATTGATTAAGGAAGGTGGACTAACAATGGACAATCGAAATCTTGACTAGCTCTGGTCCGAGATCAAGCCTATGATCTCGGCGCGGCTGACGACCTTGATTGCCGCCAGTATCTTCGGAACGTAATTGCGCGTCTCTTCCGGCAGCAGGCGCTTTTCGCATATCTCCCAGTAGTTCGCCCGCCCGTTCTCTACGACGGCCTTCATCACGCGCGGCTCGCCGCAATTATAGGCGGCCATCGCAAGCGCCCAGTCGCCGAATATCGTGTAGAGGTCTCGCAGGTAAGCCGCGGCCACGCGGGTCTGCTTTGCGGGGTCGCCGCGCTCGTCGTTACCGCTCTCGACCTTTAGCCCGTACTCCTTGGCCGTCTTCGGAATGAACTGCCAGATGCCGCCGGCGGCCGCGGGCGATACGGCGCGCGGGTTCCAGACGCTCTCTACGAGCGCCAGCCACACAAGGTCTTCGGGAACGCCCGCGCGGCGAAACTCTCTGCGGGCCATGTCGAGAAACTGATTGCTACGCTCTATGCCTATGCTCATCGTGCGGCGTCCGCCCGTGCTGACCGCATAGTGGCTCACCCACTTTTCAACCGACGGGTTCGTCTCAAAGACCATGTCGCCGACCGTCAGCGCGAGCGATTCCGCTATGTCTGTCTCCGGCAAGCTGGCCGAAAGCGGCTCGGATACGGGTGGTTCGTTAGACTCCGCGGGGGTCGCCGGTTTGGCATCCGCGACCATCCCCTCGGTCATATAATCCTTCAGCCCCTCGGGCTGGCTCTGGTAAGCGGCCGGCGTATCGGCCACGGCCGTCTTTGCGCCTGAGGGCGGGTTGAGTCTCTTTATCACGCGGACGCCCGATCCGCTCTCACTCTTTACGGTCTCGCCGCTCACGCGCTTTACCACGCGCTTGTAGTAGTCGGAAAGCTGCGGGTTCGCTTCGGCCGCTTCGGCCAGTATGTCTACCGCCTTTTTGAAGTCCGCCCGCTGGCGGCTCAGCCCCTTCGGCATCGGCTCATAGACGGCTGTCGTCTCGGCCGTATCGGCCGGCGCGGGCATCACCACGCTGAGCAGTCGCTTGCCTTCGGAAGACGTAAAAGCGAGCGTCCCGAAAGCCATCAAAAGCGACAGCGCCGCGGTCGTAACGATCTTCTTGGTGAGCACTTTCTTAGTGAAGAATCTGTTCGAGCTTGAGGCAAGAAAACGTTTTAACATCATCTGCTTTCCCACTCCATTACCCCGTTCGCCGGGGCTCTTATTAGTTCGATATGTTCTGGAAAATCTGAGTATGGAACGCCAGGCGTGTCCCTGTTGGCTAGGCTTTTCAGGCGCTTCTTATGGTTTCCCCATACCCACTTGTTCGTTGATTACTGCCACAATCTAATAGTACCAACACTCGGCTCCGCCGTATAGATATGGGCAAGAGTCGCAATAGTTTTGTAAGAGATGGGTTGCGGTTGAGAATCGAACCACGGATGGGGTAGTTTCAAATCATGTTCGGGATACTGAAGGCAGGCGTAAAACTCGGCATCGGCTGCTTTGTGACTATCATTCTTTTCGTCGCTCTTGTCGCCGGCGCTATATGGTGGTATTGCAGCGACTCGAAACCGGCCCCGAGGAATAGAAACCGTAACGGGCGCCGGGCCGTGCTCCTTAAGCCCCCGCCGCATGCCGCTTCACCCTTAGAACGTTACGCTGTAACTGAGGCCGGCTTTCTTGCCCTGGGCCAGCAGGAAGCTCAATACGTGCCGCGTGCCGAGCGTATAGCTGAGGGTCGGGTGGACCTTTACGCCGTCGAAGATGATAAGACTGCTCAGCCGCTCGGTGAAATTGATGTTTAACCCCCCGATGGCGAGAAACCTGTCTTCATATGTGCTGTAGGCGACCCCGATATAGGGCGCAATCGGCAGCCTGGTTTCGCGCTTCAGGCTCTTGCTAGCCGTTACGTAGAAGGACTGGCCTTCGGGCGTTCCGATTCTGTCAGAGCTTGTGCCGAGGATTATTGCCGGCCGCGACTCCGTTTCGGTTACCACCAGCAGGTTGGCAAGCGGGCGCGCGTCTTTCGCTAAAGGATTTATCTCCACGCCCACGGTCAGACGCGAGTGCAGTCTGTAAGTCAAAGTATTGCGCCACTTAGCGCGGTCCAGTATGTCCGGGATGACGCGCACTCCGTAAGTCCACTTCCTGCCATCTTCTTGTCCAGCCCCGCTCACGGCGCGGCCCTCTCCCGGTCAGAGCGGTCAACTGGGGACGCTCGACGCCTTCGCGGGGGCTCGCTTTGCGGCGATCAATTCCTTAGATTCCGCCTCGGCCGCGCCGAGCAGGCCGTCAAGCTGCTTCTTCAGGTCGGCCAGCTTGATGATGCCTCTGTAAGTGGCGGCTATACGGCCGTCACGCCCGATGATGACGGTCCCAGGAAGCGCGGAGCCGAGCCCGAATCGCCGCATGTCATCGGCGCTCGCGCCAAGCCACACCGGAAAGTTCAGCTTCGTCTCCTTGATGAACTGCAAGACCTTCTGCTTATCTTCGGTTGTGTCAGCCGCCGCGCCTATGACCTGAACCCCCAGCGCCGCGTACTGGTTCTGTATCGCGGCCAGATCGGGCATCTCTTTGCGGCAAGGGACGCAGTAGGTGGCCCAGAAGTTTAAAACCGTGATGCGCCCGCGAAAAGCGCTCAATCGCTGCTCGACCCCGAACAGGTCCTTGAGCGCAAGCTCCGCCTCCGTGCCAATCACGTTGACCTCGGGCTCTGTTGCCGCAATCGGCTCGGCAAGCACCCGCAGCGCGTCGACTTTGATAAAGGGCTTCTCCTTCTTCTTGCCCGTTTCGCCCGTAACCTCCACGCGCTTGCCGATGAACTCAAGCCAGTTCTTGCCCGGTCGTTTGTACTTTCCGGAGTGAAGCTCGTAGAGAGTAAACCCACCCTCGGCGTTTGCCACGGCAATCAGCGTAGGGTCGCCGCTCGCCACGCACCCGGCCGCCTTCTCAAGGTCCTCGCGGGTGCCGTATGCGGTCGTCTTGCGGTCTGCTTCCAGCCAGCAATCTTCACAGCAGACAATCTGCCCTTCGAGTTTTACCGCGCCCGGACTGGCGCTCTGCGCTAAAGCCGCGGACAGCGTGATTAGAGTGAGCAGAACAGTTGATAAAAGTCTCTTCATTTAATACCATCCTCTGGATCGGTCAAATTATGGCTTCAATCGGTAAAGCATTCGAGGGAAGGGAATCGTCTCCCGTATGTGCTCGATGCCGCACAACCACGAGGTGCAGCGTTCTATGCCCATGCCGAACCCGCTGTGCGGGAACGTGCCGTATTTCCGCAGGTCCAGATACCAGTCGAACGCTTCCTCGGGCAGCCCGTGCTCGTGAATCTTTTCGAGCAGAAAGCTCAAATCTTCGGCGCGCTGGCCGCCGCCGATCACCTCGCCGTAGCCTTCGGGCGCAAGAACGTTAACCGAAAGCGCGTGCTCCGGACTCTCCGCGTCCGGCTTCATATAGAAAGCCTTCACCGCCGCCGGATAGTGGTGAACCATGACGGGCCGGTCGTACTGGCTGGAAATATATGTCTCGTCGGGCGCGCCGAAATCCCCGCCCCATTCAAAGCGCGTCTCCATCTCCCCTCGCTCGTGCGCCTCCTGGAGCATTCGCACGGCGTCGTCATAATGCAGGCGGGGGAACGGCTTTTGGATTCTTTCGAGCTTTGTTATGTCGCGCTCAAGCTCGGTAAGCTCCGCGCGCCGGTTCTCCAGCACGCGCCCGACTATGAAGGTCAGGAAGTCTTCGGCCAGGTCCATTATGTCGTCGAGGTCGGCGTAAGCGACTTCCGGCTCGACCATCCAGAACTCAGTCAGATGGCGGCGCGTCTTCGATTTTTCAGCCCTGAAGGTCGGGCCGAAACAATATACCTTGCCGAACGCCGCCGCCGTCGCTTCGTTATAAAGCTGCCCCGACTGGGTCAGATAGGCCTTCGCGTCCTGGAAATAATCGACCTCAAAAAGCGTCGTAGTCCCTTCGCACGCGGCCGGCGTGAATATCGGCGTGTCCATCAACAGGAATCCATTCGAGTCGAAATAATCGCGCACGGCGCGTATGACCTCGGCGCGCACCGAAAGTATCGCGTGCTGCCGCCGCGAGCGCAGCCAGAGATGGCGCTTGTCCATCAAGAACTCCACGCCGTGTTCCTTGGGCGATATCGGGTAAGCCTCGGCCACGTGCACGACCTCTACGTCTTTGACGTCCATCTCAAAGACGCCCGGCTTCTTCGGGTGCTCGCGAATCGCGCCGCGGACAATTATCGAAGACTCTTGCGTGAGGGTTTCAAAGTCGCCCCAGACCTTCTCGCTCACGTCGCGCTTGGAGACGACCCCCTGAATCAAGCCGGAGCCGTCGCGTATCTGCGGGAACATGAGCTTCCCGCTCGACCGGATGTTATAGAGCCAGCCCTTGATCGTTACTTCCTCCCCTACATGCTTCGACACGTCCCTGATATATGTTTGATCCATATGCGCTCCCGGGTATAAGCAAGTATTTGGTCGCGAGACCGATTTACAATCCTACTACAGCGGTCGCCTTAAAAAAAAGTTGGGCGCGCCCGAACCCCGCATCTGTAGCGACCTCGTACATAGGGGGGCGCAGTTATGTATGAGAGACGGCCGCCCATCGCCGCTTAATTCATCAATTCCCGCTGGCATTAAGGTTGCACGATTCGATTAGCTCGATTATTTAGACTGGCCGCGGCCAGGTAAACCAGGAGGAAATTGCAATGGCGGATAGGGATGTCATAGTGACCGATAGTGGGGGGGGAGCTACGACCGCGCTTGTGGTCGTATTGCTAGTCATCGTGCTGCTGGCGGTGCTCTATTTCACCGGCGTCTTCGGCCGGGCTTTCGGCGGAGGCGATGGAGACAAAGACATAAACATCAAGATTGATAAACCGAGCGTAATATTGCCCCTGCGCTAGCAGGCGAGGGCGAAAAGAGACTTATCGAGCAAAAGGGTATAGGGTAAAGCCAGAGAGCCGGTTCGGCAGGATCGATCCTGCCGGGTTGGCTCTCTTGTCATTTTGAGAATCACTCTATTTCAACCGGTCGAGGAATTCGCGGTTCTCTTTCGAGCCGCTCAGCCCCTTGAGCAACAACTCCATGGCATCGACCGACTTTCTTTCCCGCGAGCGCGCGCCTGAGCAGGTTTATCCGCGGCATCGTCTCGGGGTCGAAAAGTTTCTCTTCCTTTCGCGTCCCCGAATTCGATATGTCGATGGCGGGAAATATCCGCCGCTCGGAGAGCTTGCGGTCGAGCATGATTTCAAGATTGCCCGTGCCCTTGAACTCTTGAAAGATCACGTCATCCATCTGGCTTCCGGTATCGACCAGCGCGGTGGCGATGATCGTGAGGCTGCCGCCCTCTTCGGTCTTGCGGGCCGCGCCGAAGAATCGCCGCGGGAATTCGAGCGCCCGCGAATCTACCCCGCCCGACATGGTCCTTCCGCGGCGACTCGTCTCGCGGTTCGAGGCGCGCGCCAGCCGCGTTATCGAGTCGAGCAGCAGCACGACCTCCTGGCCGCATTCGACCGCGCGCTTGGCCGCCTCGTGGACGAGCCGCGCGACCTGGAGGTGAAGGTCGGAGTTCTGGTCGGCGGAAGAAGCGATGACCGTCCCTCTCACCCTGCGCTTCAGGTGCGTCACCTCTTCGGGTCGCTCGTCGATCAGCAGCACTACCAGGTGCATCTCCGGGTGATTGTCCGCGACCGCTTCGGCGATCTCTTCGATAAGCGTCGTCTTCCCGGTCTTGGGCGGCGCGACGATCAACCCGCGCTGCCCCTTGCCTATGGGCGCGATGAGGTCGAGCACGCGCATCGATAAGTTATTGCTGCCGGCCGAAAGCTCCAATCGCTCGGTCGGGTCAACGCTCGTGAGCTTCGAGAACTCAGGCGTGCGCCGGTAATCCGAAGGCGAAAGCCCGTTGGCGCTCCTGATCTCTACGAGTTGATCGGTCTGCGCCCTGCCGCGCGCGTTTGCCGGCGGCGCGGCCTCGCCTTCGATGAACGTGCCCTCGCGAAGCGAGAACTGCTGCACGAGCGAGCGCGGCACGAAGACATCCTTAGGCCCAGGCATCAGGTTGTTCTCAAGCTGCCTTAGAAAGCCGAACCCCTTTTCGTTGATCTCTAAAACACCCGTTGCGGGTCTTGTCTGTTCCATTAATCACTCCGGAATAGTGAGCAGTGACGGGAGGGGATAAGCGCCTCCGGGCGTCTATTCACTATTCGCTTCGTTGTAGTCTCACCTCTCGGCGGCCGAGCATTACCTCGCGCCCGAACTCCGTTAGCCCGACCGTCGGATAAAGCCCTTTCTCTACCATTATGCACTCTGCTTCTATCAGCGCCTTTATGTAGTCGGTGATGTCGCCCTGAGACATGTAGCCGAGCAGTCCGTAGGTGGAGAGTTTATCAAGATTGTTTTCCTTTACCTGTTTTGAAACCGAGCCGCGCAAGATCGCCGCGATCGTCCCCTTGCCGAATTTATTCCGGCCGTACTCCTTCTCAACTCGCGCAACGCAACTGAGAATCTTCTTCACTACAGTCACTTCCGTTTCGTTAAGCTGTCGCCCGCGCGCGGCTGTGCGGGAGTCGTCCCTCGTCTCGTCCGCGGCCCGTGTGCGCGCGGCCTGTCGCCTGAGATCGGCTCTGAGAGCCTCTCCTGTGGGGGCGCTCTCTATTATGAACTGTTCGAGCCGCGTCGCCCCGCCCATCTTTGCGCCGCGCCCCTTGATCGTGAGCGTGCCTGCTCGGACGCTGCGCTCGGCCGCGACCTTCATGTAGTCGGCTTCCTGGGGCGCGCAGCCCGAGCACGTCCCGCATACGCCGAGCGCCTTGCGGTCGCCGAAATACTTGAGTATGAAACTGCGCAGGCACGATTTGAAGTAGCAATAATCTATGATCCGCCGCAGCTTCGCCTGTTCGGCCGCCGCGCGCCGCGCTAGCTCCCGCTCGTCTATGCGAATCGCCGCGGCGGGTTTTTCATCAAGCAGCCTTATGCCGCGCCCCTGAAACGCGTTGCGAAACGCGATGAGCCCGCGCGCCGCGAGCCCTTCGAGCGCGCGGCGGATCTGCCCGTCCGCAAGCCCGAGGGCGCCTCCTATGGCGCTCATCTCTATCTCTATATGCTCGCGCTCGCTCAGCCCGCGCGTGAAGATCAGGTCGCGCATAACCGCGCCTTCCGTGGTCTCGTCGCCAACGGCTTCGAGCGCCTCATCGACCGGCTTCCTGAGCCACGCCAGAAAGTTCGCCTCGCCCGCCCGCCCGCGCTCGATGTGCCCGGCCTTTTCGAGCAGCACCAGCGCGGAATAGATCGACATTTCGTTCTTCACGCCTATGCGGGCGGCAATCTCGCGCGCAGACAGTTCTATCTTTTCCGCGCCGAACGAAGTTATCTCTTCATAGACGCGGCCGATCAGCTCCGGCGGCGGGTGACTCCCCTCGATAAAAAACTGGTGCGTGCGCGTGTCCGCGTAGTTGAACATCAAGAGGCACTCGGCCGGCAGTCCGTCGCGCCCGGCGCGGCCTATCTCCTGGTAGTAAGCCTCTATCGAGCCCGGCAGGTGAAAGTGGGCCACGAACCTTATATCAGGCTTGTCTATCCCCATGCCGAAAGCGTTCGTCGCCACTATGGCCTGAAGCTCGCTTCGCATGAATGCTTCCTGCGTCCGCGTTCGCTCGCCCTCCTCCATGCCGCCGTGATAGCACTCGACCGCGAGCCCCGCGAGCTTCATCTTCGCGGTTATCTGCTCGACCGCTTTTCGGGTCGCGGCATAGATGATGCCGGAGCCGGTTGCGGTGGTGATCAGGTTTTTTAGCACGGCGAGCTTCTGTTTTTCCGACGAGGTGTGCAGCACGCGTATGGACAGGTTCGGCCGGTCGAACCCGGAGACCGAGACGAAGGGCTCGACGAGCTTGAGCTGCTCGCATATGTCGGCCCTCACCTGCGGAGTCGCCGTGGCGGTGAGCGCGATAACCTGCGGGTCGCCGAGCGCTTCGATGGCCTGGTTGAGCCGCAGGTAATCGGGCCTGAAGTCATGCCCCCAGTGCGATATGCAATGGGCTTCGTCAACGGCGAATAGCTTAACTTTTACATCGCCGATCGCGTCTAAAAATGCCTGGCTGCGGAAACGCTCCGGCGCGACATAAACGAGCTTGTGCTGGCCGCGCCTTATCTCGCCGAGGCGGCGGTTGGTCTCCGAAAAACTGAGCGAGCTGTTGATGAAAGTGGTCGGTATTTTCCGCGCGGCAAGCTGGTCAACCTGGTCTTTCATAAGCGCGATAAGAGGCGAGACGACGAGCGTCACCCCTTCCATCATCATCGCCGGTAGCTGGAAGCACAGAGACTTGCCGCCGCCCGTAGGCATGACGACGACCGCGCTGCGGCCGCCGAGGACCGCCTCGACGACCTCGGCCTGGCCTTCTCGAAAATCGGGAAAGCCAAAGTATCTCTGAAGGGCTTCGCGCGCCTCAGCGTTGCTCACAGGGGTTCCTCAAGCCGGCCTTTCGAAAATGGGGTGATCGGAAGCGTTGTTTATGCCGAAGGTTTACGATAGCACGCCCTGAGCGCGTTTCTCAAATTCACCAACCCCGTCGCGCGGATTTACACAAGCAGTGTCGGGTGTAAATAATTGGCGGGTCAGCTTTCGCAAAAATGCCGGTGACTGCCGCGCCAACGCTTTGATCGATGAGCGTTGGCGCGGTCAGCCACCGGCGACCACTTATTCTACAACCGCGCCGCTAGGGGCGAGCGATTGTGATTACGGGTGAGGTGAACGTCTCGACGTGCGCGGGGTTAGAATCGTCGCCCAGCGCCTTAAAGACCTTCATAACGATCACGTACTGCCCGTTGGGCACCACGTTAACCTTCTTGCCATTCACAGTCGTGCCGTCCCACGGCAGGGCGAAGAAGCCCGTGGCGGAAGAGTTTCTACCGAAGTATTCGAGCTCCAAC
Source organism: Blastocatellia bacterium (assembly GCA_963832205.1). GTDB lineage: Bacteria > Acidobacteriota > Blastocatellia > UBA7656 > UBA7656 > DATBMY01. The sequence continues at coordinate 160,818 of CAWHTK010000005.1, forward strand.
GCGCGGTGCCATGCTTTGCCCGTGTTGGCGTCGAATATCTCCATCCGCACCCTTCGGGATTGATGATCGAAATGCGTCAGCAGGAACGGAATCTCCTGGGCATTTTGCAGCGTCCACGTGCCGCCGGTTCCCGGAGCAAGAAGCGTGAACGTGCCATTCACATTCTGCCTGCCCATCCTCGGGAAATTATTCGCCGTCGGGGTGAGCACCTGTATCGATTGATAATCGCCCTTGACCCCGGAGAAGGGCACGCGGTAAACCGGCCCGCCTCCCTGCGGCGTAAGCACCACGTAGCCGCCATACACGGCCCGATCCGCCAGCCCTGCATTTGGCGCGATCGTCACATCGAAGGTGGCCGTGCCGCCCGCCGGGACTACTACGCTCGTCGAGGAGAAGGCGACCGACGACGGCGCGCTGAAGAAGCCGATGCTAAACGTACCGCTCGTGGCGAGCGCGGGCGCGTGCGATAGGTCATAAGTAATATCGGCCGGGCCTTCGTTTTCGACGGTAATCGTCCGCGTGACCGGTCCGAATTCGCTTTCGCCAAGCGCGAGCTTTCCAGGCCCGACTTTTGTCAGCGCGAGAATCGCGCCGGGAATATCGAGCATCCCCGCGCCCTGGCGGTGGACAACCTCGGTGAAGCCCAGGGCGGGATTACCGGACCAGGCTCTCGGGTCGGCGCTGTTTTGAAGTATGTCGCGCACGGCCTGCGCCGAGGTATGCGGGCGGGCTTCGAGCAGCAGCGCGACCGCCCCCGCCACGTGCGGCGAAGCCATCGAGGTCCCGCTGTTGAGCCCGGTGCTCCCTTGCTCAATCGGAACCGTGGAGCGAATGGTCCCGCCCGGCGCTCCTATGTCGGGTTTGATGCTGAGGTCCGGCGCAAGCCCGAATGAGCTGAACGAGGATATGAGCCCCGCGGTCGTTGCCGATAAAGGCGCGCTGACGAATTGATTCGTCCAGGTGATGGTGACCGGCCCCGATGCCAGGCGGCTGTCTATAACCGCGCCGTCGGCGGCCGTGATGCCTACGACCGGAATGGTAATAGGCGGAACATTGGCAATATTCGGGCTAATACCGCCAGCCACGTTGTTGTATATCACCACGGCGATGGCACCGGCGTTCTGGGCATTGAGCACTTTCACGTTAAAGTTGCATGTGCCGCGGCGAATCAACGCGACCTTGCCCGTGAGGCTCCCGGCCGGGAGCGGGTTGCAGGCGTCGTCAACCGAGGCGACGGTGCCGGTGCGCGCCATCGGGAAGCTGCCCGACGACGGGATGGCGGCAGCCCCGTTGAGGGCCGGGTTATAAATATTCACCCTGTTGTCGGAAGAGATCGTAAAGAAGGGAGAGTTGTTGTGGGTATTATTAAACGAGGCGACCGATATGACCTTCTTGCCGACGCCGGGCGCGGCCGACCCATAGACGCCGAAGCTTGCCTCGTTGCCGGCGGCGCAGACGACGACGACTCCCTTGTTGACCAGCCGGTCGGCGGCTTGCGCCGTCGGAAACTGGGGCCACTGTAAGGCCGAGCCGATGCTCATATTGACGACCTGCATGTCGTCGGCCAGCGCCCGCTCCATCGCGGCTATCATGATGTCCGAGCTGGTCGTGCCCGCGCACCCGAATACTCTGTATGCGCCGAAAGAGCACGTTCGGGGCAACGCCCTTCACCTGACCGTTCGCGCCTACGATGCCGGCGACGTGGGTGCCGTGGCCGCCGCAGTCATCCGGAGACGCGTCGGGGACGGGTATCTGTTGCGCCGCGGTCCCGCTCGCGTTGTAATTGTCGCCTACGAAATCGAACCCGGCGACTACGCGAGGAGTCGGGAACGCGGTCCCCCCGCTTTGCCCGCCCCCCTGAATGCCGGGTGGTCAATATCGAGGCCCGAATCGATTATGCCGACGCGAACGCCCGCGCCTGAAAGCCCAAGATCATTTTGAGCGATATTGGCACCGGTCTGGGCAAGCGCCGTAAATAGCTCGGCGCCGCTGTCTGGCTCGACCGGCTCGGGTAACGAGTGTGATATAACCGGGTAGAGCGCCTTCACTCCAGGTATGCGGCTCAGCGCCGCGAGCTGAGAACGATCTATGCGAATCGAGAGACCATTCCATAGAGTATCGAATGCATAACGCTCGGTGTAGCGCAGCCCGGCGGCTCTCGCCGCTGAGCGAAAAGCGTTCTTTTCGTTACGCAGAGCCGCGGAGCTTGTCCCGTCGGCCCCCGGCGCGTTCATTAGCTCTACGAACCATAGCTCGGGCGTCTCGTCCGTTGGCTCGCCCGCCTCGACGGCCGGGGCCTGGTCGAGCGGTTCTACCTGCGTTATTTCGCTTTGCATGTAAGCCTGAGCCGCAAGAGCTAAAGCCATTACCGCAACAAGCGCGGAGATCAGGAACAAGCGTTTCGATCTAGAAAACATCTATATCCTCCCAACTAAATTACATGTCTCGCCATTGATGGCGATAATAATTACAAACCAATCCGCCTGGTTTGCTCGATCAAAAGGCGCCGACCCAATACCCTCCGGCACCGACTTGCTTTACTTTAAACCTGCAGAGCAGAGAAGAGCTCAAAGAGTCTTTCTGTCGCGTGATGTGGCAGGGAGCATATATGCTGCGGGCAAAACCTTCAAGTCCGTTTCGTCGATTTTTGATATTTTTCTGCTGTTAGCGCGCCCTCCGGGCCTCGTGAAGCAGCGGCGGGAGGCAGATCATACGAGACGGCCGCGATTGGATAATAGTATTGACACGGCGCGTGAAATGAATGAAACTGAACCTGCCCTGCTAGATTAGACTTCCTCACCGAATTGAATAATCTACTAATAATAAAAAGCGTATTTAAATACGCGAGTCTCACTGACGTAAAAGATCATGAGGAGGTATGAAATGCAAAAAGTAAAATCATTTCTGGCAATTCTAGTTGTCGCCCTTTTATCGGTAACCGCGCAGTCCGCCTACGCACAGGGGAAGAGCGACAAAAACAAGAACAAGGACAAGCAGGAACAGAAGAAGCTCGACAAGGAGGCCCGGAAGGTTGAAAAAACGGCCGACGAAGCCGACAAAGAGCTTGGCCGCAACGTCGTCTTCTGTATTCTTGCGGCGCACACGACCGTTGAAGGGTACGAGACGGCCGAAGCTTTAAGAGCGAAGTTTGAAGACCCGGATACGGATGTTTCATTCGGCCAGTTCGTCGCCGCGGTGCTTCTGGCCGACCGCCTCGACGATGAAGAACTCACGCTCGACGAGATCCTGGCGCGACTCAAGGCCGGGGAGTCAATCGGCAAGATCACCCAGAGCGCGAGTACAAACATGGGTGATGTCAGGCGGGGATTTGGACAGTTCCGAAGCGAGCTCGCGCGGTCGATGACCAATCCTCCCACAAGGAATTGTTTCACCCCCGCGCCCTAGCCTCCGCTCTATAAAGACTGAAAGAGCGCGTCGTCGAGGGTATTTGTCATTCTTCTTCGACGCGCTCGCCAATCCCAAGGGTGAGCGACCCGAAAGGCATCCTGTTCGACAGGCGATATCAGGACTTCCTTTCAGGATTACAAGCCCGCCACCAGGCCCTCCAGAAAATCATATAGCCCCGCCCAGGCCTGAACTGCCCCTCCGGCCTTCACACCAATACTACAGCCCCGAAAACGAGGTGAGCGTGAAGAAAGTTGCGAAGGTGGTTCTCGCCCTGTCCCTGCTGGCATCCCTGTCGATAGGCCCTGATACAGATCAGCGTTCTGACAACGCACGCGCAAGAGATTGGCGCGACTTTACAGGGGGAGCCTTCGTTTGTGCCCGGTCGAATCCTCGTAGGATTTCGAGCCGGGGTTTCTGACAGACAGGTCGATAACCTATTGGCGGCAGGGGGCGTCAAATCATCCAAGAGGATTTCTCAGCTGAGACGTCCATATACTCGAACTGCCCGAGTCCGCCGACGAGCACGCATACCTCAACGCTTTCCGCGCGAGGCCGGAGGTAGAATTCGCGGAGTTAGACCGAATCCTTGCGCCGGCAGAGACTGACCCCGAATGACCCATGGTATGCAAACTGGCAATGGGAGCTTAGAAAAATTGGCGGTCCAAATGCCTGGTCACAGAATATCGGGAGCGCCAATATCACAATCGCAATCTGCGACACAGGGGTTGATGGAACTCACCCTGACCTGGCAACGAAGATGGTGCCTGGCTGGAACAGCTATAATAATAATTCCGACTCAAGAGATGTTGCCGGACATGGAACAGCCGTAGCCGGGAACGGCGGCCGCGGCCGGGAATAACGCCACAGGTGTTGCTTCAGTCGCCTGGGGATGTAAGATAATGCCTATACGAGTTTCCGACACCAGCGGCAATGCTACTTTTTCCAGTATCGCCAGTGGTCTTAGCTGGGCAGCTAATCATGGAGCTCGCGTCGCAAATATAAGCTACATCGTCACAGGCAGCTCTACGGTAACCTCTGCCGCCAGGAGTTTCCAAAATAGTGGAGGCGTAGTTGTCGCATCCGCGGGCAACTATAGCACTTTCGATTCTTCGCCTGACAATCCGTATATTCTAACGGTAAGCGCCACAAACTCATAACGATGTACTCGAATCATATTCCAATACGGGCAACAATGTGGATCTGGCTGCGCCGGGCTCCGCATTCACTACCATAAGGGGTGGCGGCTATAACGCTGTGGGAGGTACGTCATACTCTTCGCCTATAGTCGCGGGAGTGGTCGCGCTAGTATTGTCCGCCAACCCGGGTCTGACACCGTCTCAGGCGCAGGATATATTGAAGCAGGCAGGCGACGATTTGGGACTAGACAGGTTGGGACTCCAGCTATGGGTGGGGCCGGGTCAATGCTGCTCGCGCTGTGAGCCTGGCTTCAGGCGGTACGCGCGGTCAACACTACTCCGCCAAATGTTGTTTTCTCCTCACCCGGAGCAGGCGCCAGTGTTTCAGGGGCAGTGTCAGTCCAGGTGGGAGCCAGCGACAACGTAGGTATAACGTCAGTAAACCTCATGGTTGATGGAGTCCTGCTTGGAGCAGATAATACTGCGCCGTATAACTTCTCCTGGAATACGACTCTGTTGGCTAACGGCACTCATAATCTAACGGCCACCGCGCAAGATGCCGCGGGCAATACATCAAGCGCTTCAATCTCAGTTACGGTGAGTAATCTGTCTGATACGTTACCGCCGACTGTTACTATTACATCGCCATCCGCGGGCGCCACAGTATCGGGAAATGTATCTGTCCTCGTCAACTCATCAGATAATGTCGCGGTAACAAGAGTAGAGCTATACGTAAACGGAAGGCTCGTTGTCAGCTCGACGACTTCGCCGTTTACTACCAGGTGGAATACGAAGAAGGAAAGGGCGGGCGCTCATACTTTGCAATGCAAAGCATACGATGCCGCGGGAAATAGCGGAGTAAGTCAGCCTCTTACCGTTTACAAGTAAAGGCGTATTCCATAGATGATCCTCGCTTTGAGGCAAACATTCGATCAAAAGAGCGGCCAGCCTTCAACCGATGAAGGCTGGCCGTTTAATACAGGCTCTTGAACTTCTCGTCTCTTAATAACTAGCGATACCTCGCGACATACTTAGTTGGTAGAGCACGTGAAGCTGACAGGCACATCACAGGGGGTCGCCTGGACAAAGTTCAGATTATTATTTCCATTGTCCAGCGCGTTCTTGAGCGCTTCGGCCCTGGGACGCAGCGGGTTGCCGCTGAGTATCACGAGACTGGCCGCGCCGCCCGCGCACAGTAAGGTGTTCGCTTCGGCTATGATGCTGTTGACGGTAGCAAAGCCGAAGGCATTCGCGCTGTTAGTGCCCGGCGCGTAAATCAGCGCGTTGCCGTTCACGCCACCCGAGGCCACGTTAAGGTGCATGGCCGCCAACTGCGCCGAAAGCATATTGGCCATATTGGTAGCGTTCGCTTCGAGCAAGAACTTCTGGAAGTTGCCGAGGTTGACGATCCCCAGCAGGGAGCCGTTGGCTTTGCGCAAGCACCGCGCCAGCACACCGGGCAAGAGATTGTTGTCCGTGATGGTTTTGCCGCCGTTCTTGTTAGACCAGAAGCCAAAAGTCTTGCCGCCGCCGGCTCCGAGACACACGTTGCCGAATTCAACCGTGGTCGTCGATCCGTCAACTACTTCGACAATCTGGCTCGTGAGGGTCGTATTACGCCAGTTCAAGGCATCGGGGCTGCACTCGGTAATGGTGTAGGTATCCGCCTCTACCGTGATGTTAACCGGGGTGAAGCGAAGTATGTCGAAGCCGTCTTGAATTCTCACCTGCCAGCCCGTCAAAGGAGTATCTCCCGGGTCGAGCACGCCATCCGCGTTTGCGTCGTAATACTTAATGACAACCAGGGTTCCTTGCGGAGGCGCTTACATCTCCTTCTTTCACCTTAAAGTTATCTGTTTTGCTGTCGGCGTTCGGGAAGGTCGGATCCATGCTGACCCAGACTTTATACTCGCCGCCAGGGTTGCTTGTTGAATCGTAGCCCGGTGACGCATCGCTTGCTTTCACGAGGATAGCAGATAACTGGTAGCAGCTGGGCAAATTCACCGCCGGACAACCGAGACGATCAGCGGTTGTGCTTGAACCTAGCAGCGTGCCGACCGGGCTCAGTCACCTTGACGTAGTAGGAGCCGTCGGGCAATCCTGCCGCGCCGGGATGTGCGGGGCCGCCATCAAGGTAAACATCATCCTTCGATTGGAAAATGTTTACATTAGTGCCCGCACAGGCCGAATCAGTTGTGAAGATGGCGCCAGTAACCGGCGCAAATGCCCTGGTGCTGGTACTCGTGAGGAAAGGCATGGCCATTGCCAGCGCCATGACAAACGTGAGTAATTATTCGTGGGGGCTTTCTTCCTAGTCATGGATTAACTCCTTGGTTCGCCGGTCTTGACCGGGCGATGTTTTGAAGCATGTGGGGCAAGCTCCGGGTAAACCAAATCCACCCTAATTCAGTTGACGGGTTTTATTAAGGGCGGAGACCATATAAGAACCAGATGTCCCAAGTCTCGTCTTGCTATAGTGATTCTCTTTTTCAATCATAATCAATCTCTGCGAAAACGGTCAGTAAGCAAGCTTGATCGGGCTTCTCTAAATCACCTCGACGTAATTAGCTTTGATTTTGATCTGATTAAATCTGTTAGGTAGCTATTAATTTTCTTCTTCCTCAGTGCGAAACTCGAATTTCATATGAACCTGTAGCTCGTGAAGTTGACCGCAAGACCGTATGTGCCATCAACAATAGACTCACACCGCTTAACCAGGCCGCGCGTTGCCACTATCGGCCCGGAGATCGCGCCTGTCCGGTCGGCCGGCAATCGGATTATTATGAATAAGCGCGCTCCTTCATCGACTTGATGCTCAAAGCGCACGTAAAGACCCTCCGAGCTGAGGTTTTCAATATTCGTTTCGATCTCGAAATCTTTGCCGCTCTTGTTCGCCCCGCGCACTTTCGCGAGGAATGGCTCGCGGATGCGAAGCTTCTTACGACGCTCACGAGGCAGTTCCGTATCGGTCGAGCAGTCGGCGGGCCAGGGGCAAGTATCCATTTTCACTTCTCTCTAATCCGCATTCAGGGCCAGAAGATAGTTCCGGCAAAGCTATGAGGATACAGTAATTCTGTAACCCGCGCATCGGACAAGGGTCACATTCTTTATAGGACTATACTCCTACGGATGATCACTCGGGCGGGTGGCCTAACTGATGGCGGTAGGCATACAAGGCCAGCTCGAAGCGGTCTGAAAGGTCAAGCTTGCCGAGTATTGATGTGAGGTGGTTGCGAACGGTCGCCTCGCTGATAAATAGCCGCTCGCCAATCTGCTTATTCTTGAGCCCTTCGCAGACGAGCTTGATAATATCGTGCTCGCGCTCTGTGATACTGGCGATCTTTGCAGCCTCGGGATCACCTCTACCCGGGTGAATCGAATTTGAGATATCTCCGTCAACACGCTGGCTGTGACCGAACGGTCCAGCCAGACCTCTCCGTTAAAGACCTTTTCGATCGCTTTTATGAGGACGTCAGCGGCCTTCTCCTTCATTACCAGCCCCATGGCGCCCGAGCCTGACCGCGCGGCGATGCGCCTCAGGGTTCTTCACCCCTGTTAGTATGATGATCCGCGAAGTCGGGCGAACAATCGATGATCTCGCGCAGGAAGTCGAGGCTGCTCTCCCCCATCCAGGTCGAGGTCGAGCAGCACGATATCGGGATGAAGTCGCGACGCGGCTGAGATGGCGTCGGGACGGTTTCCGGCTTCACCTACGGCCTGCATGTGCGGCTGGCTGTTTATGAGCATATTAAGTCCCGCCCGCACGATTGCGTGATCGTCTATGATCAATACCCTGATGACCTCTTTCGCGGGATCACACATATTAAAAGCTGTCTCCCATACTTATAATGACAGATTTACGAACCACATTTACAAAAATGCGATCCGAGCTGCCCGGCTTCGCTGCTAAAGCGGGATTTCAATGACGACCGTGCTCCCCCCGTCCTGTCCGTGTTCTACCCGTACCTGCCCGCCAAGCGCCCGCGCCCGGTCGGTTATCGACACGGGGCTGAAGTCGGCCGGGGCTGACCCATCGCTTCCTTCATCTTTTATCTTCACGACAAGCCCTCCATCCACGCACTCTATCGTCATATCGGCCCGCCTTGACCTGGTGTGCCGCCTGATGTTGCTCAAGGCTTCGGCGACCATCTGGAAGACCTCGGCAGAGAGCCTGTCATTTAACAATATTTCCGATTTCGACTCCACGCTTACCTCTATCGCTGTGGCGGCGGAAAACTTCGACGCGAATCGCCGGATTGAAGGCAGGAGGCCGCCTTGATTCCCCCCACTCTGCTTCAGCCCACGCACGTAGTTTCGCAGGTCGTCTATCCCGAGGTCCGTCAGCTTGATCAAGTGCTTTACATCAAAACTCACATCGGTCTTGCCGCTGCCAAGCTTCTGGTCAATCGCGCTCAGCCCAATCTGTAGGCCAATGTAGGGCTGAATGACGCTGTCGTGAATGTCGCGGGCGATTCTCTGGCGCTCGTGTTCGGCCGCGTCCGAAGCCAGGCGGTCAACCAGCCGTATGTTCTCGATGACGGGCATGACCTGCTCGAACAGGTGTATGAGGAACTCGGCATCCGAGCCCGCTAAAGGCCCGCCTCCTGCGCGTCGTTATAAAGACTCGACCCGCTACCTGCTGGTGGTAGCGGAGTGGAACCGTGAGCAGCGAGGCGGCGTCGAACAGATTCGCGAGCGACAGGCAGGCGGCTTGACCATCAGTCGCCTGGGCGCCGGTCGTCACGTCATAGGCGAAGTAAGCCGGGCAAGTGCCTCGCCAACTCTTTTCCCCGGGGTCGCAGATTGCCGAATAGTTTTCCGGCATCGCCATTAGCTGCCGGGCCATTTCCGCCGGCACCTGCTCGACGCGCGGCCCCGCTTCCGAATTGCGCCTATCGACCCGGTGCAGGATGTACTCGCCCACCTCCGCGTCGCGGAGAATAAGCGAGCAGGCGTCCGCGTCGTAGAAGGCGCGCAACCTCTCAAGTATGCTGCCTATCGTGTGCTGAATACCGAAGCGCGGATTCGATAGCGAGGAAGCCTCTTTTAGCAGGCGCAGCCGGCGCTTCAGCATAGTTTCGCGCCCGCCCCAATACGCCATCATATACCCGATCGACGTGAGGTATATGGGCCGCAGCAGGAGCCGGTTTAGCTCGAACTCCGGCCCGGCCGGCGCGGTCAGATAACCGATGATGGTGAAGAGTGCGGAAGAGATGACCGTTATTCGTGAGCCCCTCGCGGAAGCCCCAGCGGAAAGAGGCCACAAGCAGCGGGAAGAAGAAGAAGAAGAAAAAGATGCTGTTGGTGCCGCTGCTGAGCGCGATCAGCGGCAGATACCAGGCTACGTCGGCCCAGTGCTCCCACTTCCTGATTTTGCGGATCACAGGCTTTCGACTCGCCGCCAGAAAATAGAGAGTGGCGCTGTAGACCGTGTACGAGATAAGCGCGGCGTATGTTAAGTCGACAAGTCTGTCGGGCTCCGAGGGGTCGAGGAATATGATGACGAGAGCCGACGAGGCGAGCACCAGCCTCGTTCCCGCGACTATAGAATAGTCAACCGCTCCGACGGCCGCTGTCTGATTTTGCGAGATCACACGCCGCATCATCTGAAACCTCTAAAAGCAATGCCGGGTGCGGATTCCTCTGCTCCGGTTACCACTATAGCTGCGAGCGACAAAACGGCCGGCTTACGTATAAAGGCGATCACGGCTTCGCGGTCAATCATAGAACATGGAGTGAGAAGAGCTTACAGGCCGCGCTAAAGAAAGAACAATTGTTCTCCCTCGTGTGCCGGGGGCACAAGGTAGCGGGGAGGCAGGCATGTTGCAGTGCGCCGGAGGGGCAAGCTGCTACTTCTTTATACCTAAACCGAGAAAGAGCACCGGCCGGAATATCTTCCACCAGTCGACTATCGCGCGCATCTTGGTGTAGGCGATGCCGTCGGTCTTCGGGTATTCAATCGTGACCGGGACTTCGACGACCTTGTGGCCCAGGCGCAACGCCTTGAAGAGCAGGTAAGGCTCCAGCTCGTAGCGGTCGAGCCAGTCTTGCCAGAGGTCTATGCGCTTGTCGTCGAGCAGCGACACGCGGAAGGCTCGGAAGCCGCTCGACGCGTCCGTCACCTTGCGCAGGCAGAAGAGCGAGAAGAGCATCGTATATCCGCGCGTGCCCAGCTTCCGCTTGAACGGCATGCGCTTGTACTCGCCGCCGTCGGTGTAGCGCGACCCCTGGACCAGGTCGGCGTCGCCGTTGATTATCGGGTCGAGCAACCGGGGTATCTGCTCGGGCGGGGTCTTGCCGCCGCCCGACACCACGACCACAATGTCGTAGCCGTGCTCGATGGCGTAATCGATCCCGCTGCGAATCGCCGCGCCCACACCTTTGTTGCGCCCGGCGCGGATGACGGCCGCCCCCGCCATCCCGGCGTGGTCGGCCGTGTCGTCGGTCGAGCCGTCATCGACGACGACGGTCGTCTCTACCGCGTCGCGCGGCACCGCCGTGACTACGCGGGCGATGCGCTCGCCTTCGTTCCACGCGGGCGCCACGCACAGCACGCGCGGCCGCGCCCGCTCCTTCGTGTCGAGCGTCGCTATCTCTAATCTTCTTTCTTGCATTCCCTCAACCATTCATAAGTGCGGCGAAGCCCTTGCTCCGTAGTCATCGAAGGCGCCCATCGCAGCTCGCGGCGAATCTTCTCGATATTGACCACGCGGCGGCGTATGTTATCGATGTCGCGGCGGTCTATATAGACCGGCTCGACTTTGGCGCCGACTATGTCGATTATCATGCGCGCGAGTTGATTGACAGTCGTTTCGCGGCCGGTCCCGACGTTATAGACCTGCCCCTCGGCCTTGGGCGAAAGCCCCGCCAGCAGCGTCGCCTCCACCACGTCGTCTATGTATGTGAAGTCGCGCGTCTGCTCGCCGTCACCGTGTATGCGAGGCGGTGTGCCGGACATGGCCGATTCGAAGAACTTCGCTACGACCCCGCAGTAGGGATTGTCGGGCCGCTGCATGACGCCATAAACGTTTGAATAGCGCACGACCGATGCCGAAAGGCCGTAGCTTTCATAAAACGCTTTGCAGTAGTTTTCGCCCGCGAACTTTGACACCGCGTAAGGGCTCAGCATGTTCGTCGCGTCGTCTTCGTTTATAGGCAGGTGGCGGGGGTTTCCATAAACCGACGCGGAAGAGGCATAGACGACCCGGCGGGTGTTTAACTCTTTTGCCGCCAGCAGCACGTTGAGCGTGCCGCCGATATTCACCTCGTAATCCTCGCGCGGGTTGCGGGTCGAAACAATGATGTTGCGCGCGGCTTCGTGTATGACGATGTCCGCGCCTTTCATCACGTCGCGCACCAGCTCGAAGTCGACGACGCTGCCCCGCACGATTTCGAGGTTCCCCGCGACCTCGGGAAGGTTGTCCATCGAGCCGGTATAGAAATCGTCGAGCACGACGACCGAGGCGTTGCCCTTCAAAAGCCGCTTGGCGATATTCGAGCCTACGAAGCCCGCCCCGCCCGTTACTACGATCCTTTGACCCGACATATCCTCAAGGTAATTACTCATCACTCAACTCCTACGATTCTCATTTTTTTTATTAAGGGTACAGTGGGCCGCCAAACTGACGGGGAAGAATACCATTAACCGGGTAATAGTTGCCAGAGGGCCCGAGGCAATGAGCGATCTTGCATTAAGCAAGATTCTTGGCGACGATAAAACCTGACGCTGTGACCATGGAGCCCGGAGGATTCATATGTTGGATGAGCGAAAGCAGCACCTTGAAGCCGTGGCCGCGAGCCTCACCCAGTCCTATTACACGGTCCACACGAGCGGCAGCCCCGACCACCGTGACATAGTCGAAACTTATCTTTTCTTCCTCGATGCGCTCGTCACGCACGACGATCAGAAACCCGGGCAGACCCCGCTCGCGCCGGGCGATACGCTTGCCCCGTTTGAGACCGAAGGGCACCGGGAAGGGAACGGCTAGGCGCGACCCCGCGGCCGGAGCGCGTGGTATAATCCGGGGGTGGTAAACAGCGCGGGCATCTATATACACATCCCTTTCTGCGAGCGAAAGTGTACCTATTGCAATTTCAACACGACGGATTATTTCGATGACCTCGCCGCGCGCTACTCTCGTGCCGTCGCGCAGGAGACTCCTTAGCTCCGGAGAACCGCTTTCGGGCGAAGCAAGGACCCCGGTCGATACAATATTCTTCGGCGGGGGGACGCCTTCGATTGTAGAGCCCGCGCATATTGCCTCGCTCATAGACGCCTGCCGCCAGGCATTCGCCGTGACCGACGCGGCCGAGATAACTATCGAGATCAACCCGGCTACGTTCACCCGCGAAAAGATCGAGGCGTGGGTACGGGCCGGCGTCAACCGGGCGAGCGTTGGCGCGCAGTCTTTCATCGACCGCGAGCTTTCATCCTTGAGCCGCACGCATACGGCGGCCGACGCCATCCGCACCGTCGGGCAGTTGCGCGAGGCGGGTCTTCAAAATATAAGTCTCGACCTTATTGCGGGACTGCCCGGACAGACGCTCTCTGATTGGAGGTCAAACCTCGACGCGGCGCTAAAGCTCAGACCCGAACACCTGTCGCTTTACCTGCTGGAGGTGAAAGAGGGCACGCAGCTTTACGCCCAGCTCAAACGCCGGAAGGTCGAGCAGCCCGACGACGATCTTGCGGCGGAGATGTACAGGGCGATCTGCCGCGTGACCGCCGAAGCCGGGTATGAGCAGTACGAGATATCGAATTTCGCGCTCGCGCCGACGGGGGCGAAACCTTTTTCGCTCCGGTCGAAACATAATATGAAATACTGGACCGGAGCCGCGTTCTATGGAATGGGCTGCGGGGCGCATTCATATGACGGTCGCGCCCGGTGGTCCAACACTCTCAAGACCGAAAGCTACATAGCCGAGGTCAACGAGACGGGGCGGCCGAGGGCCGAGCGCCGCGAGTTGACCTCGGGCGAGCGCGCTTCGGAGGCGCTTTTTATGGGGCTCAGGCTGGTCGAGGGAATTGAGCTTGACGCTTTTTGTCGAGAGTACGGACTGGATGTGCGCGAGAAGTTTGCGGACGAGCTCGCGCGCCTAGAAGAAGCCGGCCTCGTAGAGATTTCCGAGAGCAGGTTGGCCCTGACCGACAGGGGAAGGTTGCTATCAAACGAGGTCTTCGTATATTTCATCTGATCGATCAATAGCTTGCATCCGGGTGATCCATGAAGGTGTTAAACCAGCTCACATGTTTCGCGCTCACGCTCTTGTTAATCCTCTCATCCGCATCGCCGCTTGAGGCGCAGAGCGGCAGAGTCAAACAGGAAAAGAAGACGCCTTCGAGCCAGCAGGATAAAGAGGATAAAGATACGGTGCGGCTGCGCGTTGAAGAAGTCCTTCTGCCCGTCAGCATCCGGAGCACGAACGGCAAGCTCCCGCCGAGGCTGAAGCCTGATGATTTCTTCGTGTCGGAAGACGGCAAGCGGCAGAAGGTCAATTCCGTCATGCGTTCGCCCACCAATATCTTATTCGTGCTCGACGCGGGCGGGTCGAGCCAGTTCAAGAACACCAGCCTGAATCGCGACCTCGCGATGAAGCTCTTAAAGACGCTCGACGAAGAAGACCGCGCGGCCGTGATCTCTTATGCCGATAAGCCTCGTCTGCTGACGCCGTGGACGGGCGACCGAGATAAGCTGCGCCATGCGCTGAACTGGGAGTTCCGGCCCGGATTGAAGTCCGCCTTTTACAGCGCCCTGCTTTTCGCGGCCGAGAAAGTTTTGCCCGACGTAGAGGGGCGGCGCAGCGTAGTCATATGCACGGACGGCATAGACTCTTATGAAGGCCCGGGTTTTGAACAGGCGCTCACGGCTCTCCACCACGCGCGCGCGACGGTCTATATCGCGAGCCATACCACGATGCTGCTTCGCGACATAAAGCCCCTGGCCTTCAACAAGCTCTCTTGGTATGAAAGGCTCGACCCGGCGGGGCGCAAGCGTATCGACCGTCTGCGCGCATACTATCGCAAGCTCGAAGGGGCCGAAGCGCTTCTGCGCGGGCTGGCCGAAGAGACGGGCGGCGCGCTGTGGACGCCCGAATCGCCGGAGTTGTTTACGGAGGTGAGCGCGCGAGTGGTCTCCGAGATCAACACCGAATATCTTATCGCCTATAATTCCGAGCGGCCGCCCGACGACAAGGCGTTTCATTCGATCAAGGTCTTCAGCTCCATACCCGACGTTCAAATCCGCTCCCGCCGCGGGATTTATTCGAACGAGGAGAAGAGAGATGATTCAGACGGCAAAACGCACCTGAACGCCGGATTCAAAGCCGCTGAAGAGTTCAATTATAAGAGCCCCGTAGGGGCGCGATGTCTATAGAAGAATGCACGATCAACCGGAGCACGTAAGGGGCGGAAATGTGAACAGCCCGCCCCTTCCGGAACTCATCACCCGCCTCACTTTCTTCACTCATCAACATACACCCCGGTTGAGCTTTATCGCCTGTCTGGACAGGATGTATATTGCTAGCGATGAATAATATGGACTTTCGTAGCGACACCGTAACGCGCCCGACCCCGGAGATGCGCGAAGCGATGGCACGCGCCGAAGTCGGCGATGACG
Source organism: Blastocatellia bacterium (assembly GCA_963832205.1). Lineage (GTDB taxonomy): Bacteria > Acidobacteriota > Blastocatellia > UBA7656 > UBA7656 > DATBMY01. The sequence goes on from CAWHTK010000005.1 coordinate 175,978, forward strand.
TCTATCTCGAAGACCCGACCGTGAACCGGCTCCAGGAAGTCGCGGCGGCGATGCTCGGAAAAGAGGCGGCGCTGTTCGTCCCCTCAGGCACCATGGGCAACCAGATATGCGTGCGGCTGCACACCGAGCCCGGACGCGAAGTCATCACCGAGGAGCGGAGCCACATATTCAATTACGAGATGGCCGCCATGGCCGCGCTGAGCGGAACGCTGGCCCGGCCGGTTCGCGGCGAAGACGGGTTGCTCGACTGGCCCTCGATTGAATCGGCCATCCGCCCGCGCACCGCCTATTACATCGCGCAGACGGGGCTCGTCACGCTCGAAAACAGTCATAACATGGCGGGCGGATCGGTCATGCCGCTTGAGCGCGCCGAAGAGATATGCGAGCGGGCGCACGAGCATGGGCTGCCCGTCCATCTGGACGGCGCCCGTATCTTTAATGCGGCGGTCGCGCTCAAACGTGATGCCGCCGAGCTTGCGCGCCCGTTCGATTCCGTCATGTTCTGTTTGTCAAAGGGGCTGGGCGCGCCCGTGGGCTCCATCGTCGCCGGGCCTCGCGAATTCATCGACCGGGCGATCATTGCGCGGAAGACTTTTGGCGGCGGCATGCGACAGGCCGGCGTGATTGCGGCGGCGGGGCTCGTTGCGCTTGAGAAGATGGTCAGTCGTCTCGAAGAAGATCACGCCAATGCTCGGCTGCTGGCTCGCGGGCTTGCCGGCCTGCCCGGCGTGAGCATTGATCCCGAAAAGGTACAGACCAACATAGTCATATTCGATATCGGCGGCACGACTGTTTCCACCGGCGAGCTTACGGCCCGCCTCAAGCGGCGCGGCGTTCTCGCCAACGGCATAAGCGCGCGCGAGATGCGGCTGGTTACGCACTACGACGTATCGCGCGCCGACTCGGAAGCGGCCCTGGGAGCCATTCGTGAGGCGCTGTCGGGAGTATGAAGAGGATAGTAGTCGCCATAGATGGGCCGTCGGGCGTGGGCAAAAGCACCGTGGGGAAAGCGGTAGCCCGCAGGCTCAGGTATATTTATGTCGACTCGGGGGCGGTCTATCGCGCCGTCGGGTTGAAGGCCCTCGAAAGCCTGACATCGCTCGAAGACTCTACTCAGGTCGCGCGTATAGCTCGCGACGCGGAGATACGGCTCGAAGGCGACCCGGACCGCCTGAAGGTCTTTCTTGACGGCCGCGACGTCACGCGCGAGATTCGTCTGCCCGACGCGAGCCGCGCTTCTTCGGTAGTGGCTACGATCCCCATGGTCCGCGATGCGGTGATCGAGAAGCTGCGCGAGATGAGCCGCGAGAGAGGCGTCGTCATGGATGGTCGCGACATCGGCACGAAAGTATTCCCCGACGCGCAGGTGAAGATATTTCTGGAGGCGGCGCTTGACGAACGGGCGCGCCGCCGCTCGGATGAAGAGAGCGCGAGCGGCCGGCACGTTACATTCGACGAGGTGCGACAGGAGATAGAAGAGCGCGACCGCCGTGACCGCGAGCGGGCCGCCACCCCGCTCGTCAAGGCCGAAGACGCCATCCTCATCGACACCTCGGCGATGCCGCTTGAATCCGTCATTGATCGCGTGCTTGAAATTGTAAGGAGCCATCGTTAAACTTCTAAGGCGTTAAGTCGGAACGCTTGAAGGGTTTGCATCTCACTTGCGGAAATGGTCTGGAGTTGAAAAGAAAGCTCGCCGTTGCTTCACCACATAAGTCGCGCCACGCGCATAGATAAAAATGGGAATCTTCACAGGCTTGATAATGGAAGTGGGACGCGTGCGCCGCATAGAGCGTCGCGCCGAGGGGGCCTACCTTATGTTCGACGCCCTGAAGGTTCTGGAAGGGACTCGGATCGGCGATTCTATTTCTATCGACGGCGTTGACCTGACGGTCGTTGAGATGGGGCCGGACTATTTCGGCGCGGACGCGTCGCTGGAAACCTTGCGGCGGACGACGCTCGGCCAGTTGCGGGGCGGCGCTCGCGTAAACCTTGAGCGCGCGCTTGCCGTAGGCGAGCGGCTTGGCGGACATATGGTTCAGGGACATGTTGACGGGACGGGCGAGCTTATTTCGGCGAAGCCCGAAGGGAACGCCTACAGGCTTAGATTTAAGTTTCCTCCGGACCTCGGCCGTTACATCGCAATGAAGGGCTCGATTGCCGTCAACGGCATAAGCCTGACGGTTGCCGCCATGGGCGACGACTGGTTCGAGGTCGCGGTGATTCCGCACACGTGGAGAGAGACTACGCTCGACGGGTTGAAGCCGGGCGGCCGGGTCAACCTCGAAGTCGACGTGCTCGCGAAATATGTAGAGCGGTTGATGAAGACCGAGCAGAAAAGCGCGGCCGCGCCGGGCCGGCTTACGCTGGAGTATTTGAACGACCAGGGATACTAGGAGGATGAAGGGGTGAAATGGTGAGATATCTGAAATTTGCTTTTTCAGATTTGAGATAGCGATATCACAGGCAATACCTCACCCCTTCATCCACACGAGAGGGACGCTTATGCCATTTGCGACGATAAACGAGGCTATCGAAGATTTCCGCGCCGGGCGGCTGGTGATAATAGTTGACGATGAGGACCGCGAGAACGAAGGCGATCTGGCCTGCGCGGCAGAGAAAGTCACGCCCGAAGTGATAAATTTTATGGCCCGGTACGGCCGCGGCCTCATATGCCTATCGATGACCGAAGACCGCCTCGAAGAGCTTCAGATCCCGCTCCAGGTGTCGGATGCCGACAATACGGCGAGCCGCGGAACGGCCTTCTGCGTCTCGATTGAAGCGCGCCGGGGCGTTACGACCGGTATATCGGCGGCCGACCGCGCGACTACTATTCAAGTCGCGGTCGACCCTCGCGCCCGACCCTCGGACCTTGCGCGGCCGGGCCACATCTTTCCTCTGCGCGCCCGGAACGGCGGCGTGCTCGTTCGCCCGGGCCAGACCGAAGCGGTCGTTGACATGGCGCGGATTGCGGGGCTTATGCCCGCCGGAGTCATCTGCGAGATAATGAATGACGACGGCACGATGGCGCGGTTGCCTGAGCTGCGGGAGTTTTCAAGACAGCACGGCATAAAGATCATCTCCGTGGCCGACCTTGTTAAGTACCGTATGGCCAACGAAGTCCTTGTTCACCGCGCGGTCGAGGCGCGCGTCCCCACGGTCTATGGGGAGTTCCAGGCGATTGCTTATACTAATGATATAAGCACGGACGTTCACCTCGCGCTCGTGATGGGAGAGATAAACCCGGACCAGAGCACGCTCGTGCGGGTGCATTCGCAGTGCGTGCTGGGCGATGTTTTCGGGTCGCTCCGCGACGATACCGGCTGGCAATTGCACCGCTCGCTTGAGATGATCGCCAACGAGGGGCGCGGCGTGATGCTCTATTTGAAACAGGAGGGCCGCGGGGTCGGGCTCGTCAATCAGCTTCGCGCCTACAGGCTGATGGACGAATACGACAAGGACGCGGTCGAAGCCGACGCGGAAGTAGTGGGCCTCCAAAAGATGGACTCGCGCGACTACGGCATCGGCGCGCAGATACTGCACGACCTCGGGCTGCGCAAGATGAGGCTCATCACGAATCACCCGGTCAAGCGCGCGGCCATCGAAGGCTTCGGGCTCGAGATCACCGACCGCGAGCCTATAGAGATGGAACCGAACGAGACTAACGAGAAAGTATTGCGAGCGCGCAAAGAAAAACTCGGCCACCTGCTCACGAAAGTGTAAAGGCGCGCCGGGACGAATGTGGCGGATGGCAGTGGACGTCGTCCGCCGGCAGAACGGATTTACGAACCATCATCAAACCTCTGGCGTCTGGCGTATAGTTTATGCGCAGGAAAATCCTGATCGGCGCGGCAATTTTTTTAAGCCTCATACTGATACTGGCCATAGCCGTCTTCTGGTACATAAGGAGCGGCCGTCTCGACGCCTTTCTAAAAGACCAGATAGTAACGGCGCTGTCGGATTACGGCATCCGCGCCGAGATCGAAAACTCGCGCCTGGACCTGCGCGGTTACGTCGTCACCCTCAACGGGATTACGCTCTACGCGGGCGAGAGCGCCCGGCCATTCGCGAGAGTCGAGGAGATGACCGCGAAGTTTTCGGTCACTTCCTACTTCCGCCGAAATTTTAATATCACTTCTATAGATGTCAGCGCCCCGAAGATCTGGGTCGAGTACGACGAGCAGGGCAGGTCGAATATAGAAGGGCTGCGCGAGCCGCCGACGCGCGAGAAGGCCGAGACGAACAAGATCACTTTTCTCACCGCGCTCGTCACGCTCAAAGGCGGCGAGGTCAACTATTCCGACCTGAGACAAAAGATCGCGGCCACGCTCCCGAACATAGACGCCACGTTCAACCCGCGAACGGCTGATGCGCTCGAAGACAGGATAGACCACACGCTGACGGCCGCATTCAACGGCGGCACGGCCACGTATCAGGGGAGGCAGATCGGCAATATAAGCACGCGCCTGATCGCCGACGTTACGGACCAGGCGGCAAAGGTCAACGAGTTCGAGATGAACTCGGACCTCGGCCGCGCCGTCGCTACAGCCGCGATAGAGAGCTTCTCGCCGTTCAAGTATGCGACCGAGAGCTTGCGCGTCGATGCGAGGCTAGAGCAGGTCGCGCGCGTATTTGCTCCCGACATGCAGATGCGCGGAGGCGTCAGCTTCGACGGCAAGGTCGAGGGCACGAACGGCGACTATCGCGCGCGGGGCAGCATCACGGCCGACGAGATCGCGGCGGATGGGTTTCGCGTCGAGGGCATAAACGTAGAGACGAACGTTTCGGGGAGCGGGGCGAGTTACAACGCGACGGCGACCGCCCGGGCGGGGGGCGTGAGCGGTCGCGACATCACGATCGGCGCAATCAGACTTACGGACGCAAAGATCGAAGGGCGCGAGTCGGATTTCGACGTGCGCGCGCGAGTCGCGCTCGACCAGTTGCGCAGCGGCAAGCTGTCGGTCACGGGATTCAGCGCCGACCTTTCGGCCGACCCGCAAAGCCTGACGCTCGCGGACCTGTCGGCCCAGACGCTCGGCGGCAGGGTAACCGGAAAGGCGCAGATTGCATATTCGGGCGAGGGCGCGTCGAACGTCGATGTGGCTTTCAATTCGATAGACCTCGATCAGGCGGCGATGCTCGCGGCGCAGCGCGAAGTTGAAGTGCGCGGCACGACAACCGGCACGGCGCGGCTCAGCTTTCCCGGTTTGAACTACCAGGCGGCCACAGGTCGCATAGACGCGTCCTTCGACGCGGCGGTTTCGCCCATAGGCTCAGAGGTCGAAAGCCAGCCGGCGCAGGGGCAGGTGAGCCTCATCGCCACGGGCCGCGGGTTTAATATCGAGAAGGCGATTGTTCGCTCGGCGGCAAGCGAGATAACCGCGACAGGCACCGCCACATGGAACGGCGCGGTCGCTTTAAACGTGAACTTCAAGTCCGACGACATGGCCGAGGTGCAGCGCGTCGTCGACGCGTTCGGTTTCATCCCCAAAGAGATAAAGGCAAGTATGGATTCGCGCTCAGCGGCGAGGGCGAATTTACGGGCCGGGTCGAAGGCCGAGTCTCCGCGCCGAGCGTATCGGGCCACCTCCGACTCGCCAGCATATCGCGCGTCGATGACCCGGACTTTCCCGAAAATTCCCCGCGCGAGTTGATCGGCTCATTCGAAGGCGACATAAACTATTCGCCCGCGCTGCTGCGCATAGAAAACGGCGCGCTTGTGAAAGACGATTCGCGCGCCGATTTCAACATGACGGCTTTGCTGCGCGAGGAGAACGGCATCTCGATTCAGGCCACGGTCAAGAATTTCAGCCTGCCCACGATAGTACAGGCGGCGGCGCCGGAGTTTGCGGATCTGGTATCTGGGCGGCGTCATAAACGGCACGATAGATTTAAGGGGGCTGCCCGGCCCGCGCACCATCGAGGGCACGGCGCAATTGACTTTGAGCGACGGCCGTTTCAAAAGGTTTGGCGAGGAGAGACGAACAGGGAGAGCCTATCTCGGTCCAGAGCTTCACCGGCAGCGTGACGATTGCCAATAGCGTCTTGAGCGTTCGCGACCTGCGAATGACGCTGAATACGGAGACGGAGATTGTCGGTCAGGCGACCTTTAACCTCGACACAAACGCTTACTCGATCAACGCCGAAGGCAAGAACATCGATCTCGCGTACTTGTCCGACAGTTGCGCGGCGAAGAAGGCCCCGGCATTAATCTTACGGGCCGGGCTGATCTGACCGTTACCGGCCAGGGGCGCTGGGGCGATGTCGATGATTGGTCGCAGGTAAATCTGAACGCGACGATACAGGGCAAGGACGTCAGGCTCGATGGGCGAGAATTAGGCGACGCAAAAATCGTCGCCTACACGGACAACGGTCTTCTCAAGGTCGAGGCGACGGCCAATGTGATTGACCAGATGCGAACGCTCACCGCTACCGTCGACCTGCGCGACCGTAAGAATTACCCGGTGAGCGCGAGCGTCGAATTCACGGATGCCGACATAGGGCCTTACCTGGGACTGGTCGCGCCGGAGCTCTCCGAGATAACGGGCCGGGCGACGGGGTCGATTACGCTGGGCGGGCCGCTGCTAAACGCTGAGGGGGATTTCTCGGCCGACCGCGTGCAGGCCGTCGCGCGGATAACCAGACTACAACTCGGGGGCGAGCTCGTCGAAGGGCAGCAGTACACGATCACAAACCAGGGCGACATCGTTGTGACCGCTACGCCGCAGCGGGTCACAATTGAGCCGGTGACGTTTGTGGGCGACGGGACGAGCATTACCATCGAAGGGACGATTGCGCGCGAGGCCGAGGCCAGTAGCGCGGTCTCTGTAAACGGCGAGATCAACCTGCGCCTGCTCTCATCGTTTACCACAGACGTATTCGCGACCGGCATCGCGCGCGTGCAGGCTTCAATTGTCGGGTCGTTCGCCTCGCCTCAGCTTCTCGGCGTAGTCTTGCTCAGAGACGTTGGGCTGCGCGTGGTCAACTTCCCGCTCTCGGTGGCGAGGGGGAACGGGCAGATACGCTTCACGTCGAACCAGGCGCTCCTGGAGAACTTCACGGCGACGACGCCCGGCGGCGGCACGCTCTCCGTGCAAGGCGGAGCGGCGCTCGCGGGGCTTGCGCCCGACCGCTGGCGACTCGAGATTACGGGCGATCAGGTCGGTATAGAGTTTCCGCGCGACGTGCAGACGACCTTCGACGCGCAACTGGTCTTGCAGGGCAACAACCGCTTGCAGGTGCTTTCGGGCGACGTGCAGGTCCGCCGCTCGTCTTACACGCAGGACATTACTATCGAAGAGCTGCTGACCTCGGGCGGGCCGTTCAGCTCGGATTTCCTCGATGCGGGCGGCGCAGCCGGCGGAGGGGCGGCCGCGGCGGGGCCCCCGGTCACGCTCGACCTGCGGGTGACGGCCGACAACACGCTCGTCGTAAAAAACAACCTTGCCGATGCGCTCGGCAGCGGGTTCTTGACCATACGCGGGCGCATCAACGAGCCGGTGATTTCGGGCCGCGTCCAGCTAGCGCGCGGCACCCTCGAATTCCGCAGCGGTCGCTTCGAAATATCGCGGGCCGTCATCACGCTGCCCGGCCGCCGCAGGGCGGACCCGGTCCTCGACATACAATCGGAGGCCGAGATAAGCGGTTATCGAATAACCGTGGCCTTCACCGGCCCGCTCGACCGGCTCGAAACGACGCTCAGGTCGGACCCGCCGCTTTCGGAAGTCGACATTGTTTCGCTCGTGCTCACCGGGAGCGTTTCGGGCGCGGATCAGACGATTGGCGCGGCCGTCACGCAGACCGGGCTCGGGCTCGCGCAGTCGCTTCTGTCGGCTTCGCTGTCGGAGCAGATCGAGAGACGCACGCAGAGGCTGTTCGGGCTGAGCAGGTTCTCGATTGACCCGCTGCTTGTCGGGCGGGGCGCGGACCCGACCGCGAGGATCACGGTCGGCCAGAGGATAACAAAGAACCTGACGGTCACCTACTCGCAGAATCTCACATCGGGGGCGAACGGGCTGGACCGGGTCGTGCTCGTTGAATATCGACTCAGCAACCGCTTTTCGGTAGTCGGGTATCGCAACGACCGCGGCGAGGTCGGCTTTGACGTGCGATTGAGGAAGCGCTTCTAGATGGGAAGGCTCAGAGCAATAATCGCCCTATCTTTTCTGCTTTCGCTTACGGGCCCAGCGCTCGCGAATCAGGTTGGCGAGTTTCTGGGCAGGCGCGTGACTCGCGTCAACGTGGTGATAGAAGGCGCGGCCGGCAGCGATCTATCCGAGATACAGTCGCTCATAGAAGTCGCGGCGGGGCAGGAGTATTCGCCGGTGCGAATACACGACGCGCTCGTTCGACTGCACCAGTCCGGTCTGATATCGGGCGCAAGGGTAGAGGGCACGGCGGATGGCGCGAACGGCGTTATCCTCCGATTCATCGTCCGTCCTCAGGCGCGAATAGATAACATTATCTTCGAGGGCACTACGGTATTCCCCGACGCCGAGCTGCGAGCGCGGATAAACGAGCTTGATCCCGGAGAGGCCTACTCGACGGGGGCTGTTCAGCGCGGCGTCGCGGAGTTGCTTGCTTTCTATTCGTCGCGAGGATACTTGCAGGCGCAGGTGCGCTCCGACGTGCGGCTCGACGAGACCGGCACCCGCGCAGTCGTCGTCTATACGATCACGCCGGGGGAGCAGGCAAAGGTAGGAGCATTCAACGTCGAGGTGCAGGGGACGCGGATTGACCTGTCGAAGATCGAGCCTGCGCTCACCACGGGCAAACCTTTCACGCAGGCCGACGTGCAGACGCAGATGGAGCGCATACGCCTGGCCTACCTCGGGCAGGACTTCCTCGCGTCGCGCGTCAACAGCTCGGTCAGACCTAACGTCGAGAGCAACACCGTGGATGTGACGATAACGGTCGAGTCCGGCCCGAAGGTCCAGGTGGAAGTGCAGGGCCAGGAATTAAGCGACGACAAGAAGCGCGAGATATTCCCGTTTTATCAGCAAGGCGGGCTCGACGATTTCACACTCGAAGAGGGCCGCCGAAGGCTGCAAGATTACATGCAGCAGCAGGGATATTTTTTCGCGCAGGTCACGCGCCCCCCGCTGCCGGACCTGTCGCTCCCGGTCTTGAGGCTCGATTACGCCGTCAATCCCGGCCGCCGGCTAAAGCTCACCAACATAGAGATCGAAGGCGTGGAGGCTATCCCGTCGGAGACACTGCAACAGGATATGAAGTCGAAGGAGGCATCGCCGGTGCCGATACCTTTCTTCGGACTCGGCCGCGGCATCACCAGCAACGAGATGCTCAGGCAGGACTCGAACCTGGTGATCAGGCGGCTGCGCGAGCTTGGTTATCGCAGGGCGCAGGTTGAGGTCAGGCAGGGCGTGTCGCTCACGGGCGATAGCCTCATAGTAACGTTCGACGTGGAGCAGGGGCCGCGGACCTACATTGAAGAGATAGGCATGCGCGGCAACAACGTGCTGACTACTAGATGATCTTCGCGGGGAGTTTATTGTCGAGCCGGGCGACCCGCTCGTCTCGGCCGAAGTCAGCCAGACTTCTGACCGGCTCGTGGCCGCATACAGCGGCCGCGGGTACGCCAACATAGAGGTGGTATCGGAGCTGGTCGAGCTGGGCAACGCCAACGGCCAGGACCGCGCCCGGCTGGTCTTTAACATAAATGAGGGCAACCGCGTCCGCATCAGCAATATCATCACGCGCGGCAACTCGATAACAAAGGTCACCCGGCTTGAGGGCGACTTTTACATGTTCAAGCAGGGCGAGTGGCTGCGCATCGAAGACCTGCAAGAGACCGAGCGATTGCTTTATGAGACGAACGCCTTCAACTCGGTCCAGATAACGTCGGAGCCCGTGGGCGAGACGGCCAACGGAGTCGAGCAGCGCAACGTCATAGTCAATCTATTCGAGGCCAAGCGGCGCGACCTGCTTTTCGGGTTCGGGTACCAGTCAAACCGGAGCCGGCTGTCGGTGCGCGGGCTCGATTTTTTGAACGGCGCGCGCGGGCTGGTCCAGCTTACTCACACAAACCTCTTCGGCAGGCTCTACACCGGGACGACGCAGTTGCGCGTGAGCCAGAACGAGCTGTTCGGCCAGTTGTCGTTTCAAAACCCCCGCCCGTTCGGCAAGGACTACCCGACGATCATCTCATTCTTTGCCCGGAGGCTCGCGGAAAAGAATTTTCGCACCGACCGCTATACGGCCACCATACAGACTGAGAAGCGCATATCGGAAGACACCATCGCTTACTTGAGCTACAACTTCGAGCGCATAAGCGTCTATGACCTGCCGCCGGATTTTACGCCCGAAGAGCTCGCGCGCAACGCGCAGCCGATCAGGCTCGGCCGCCTCGCGCTGAGCTACGCCAGCGACAAGAGAGACAACCGGTTCGACCCGACGCGCGGCTCGCAGACACTCGGCAACTTCTCATTCGCGACGAAGGCGCTCGGCGGAAATCAGCATTTCGTAAAAGGGCTCGTCGAGCATAACCGCTACTATCCCGCGCCGCGCGTGCGCGACACGGTCTATTCGTTTTCCGCGCGCGTGGGGCTTGCCTCCCCGTTCGGTGGGGCGCAGACCCTGCCTATTTCGGAGCGGTTCTTTGCCGGCGGCGCGCGCGACCTGCGCGGGTTCGGCTTTGAAGAGGCGGGGCCCTTCATACTCGTGCCCGAGCGCGACAACGATGGAGAAATAATTCGCGATTCGAATGGGAACGCTCGACTCGAATTGAGCCCGCTTGGCGGCAACGCGGTCATCGTCCTCAACAACGAGCTGAGGTTTCCGATATGGAAGATATTCGGGGGGCAGGTATTTTCCGACACGGGGAACGTCTTCCAGCGCGTGCGCGACATCAGGCTGGGCGATATGACGCAGACTTTCGGGTTCGGGTTCCGGGTCAAGACGCCGATAGGGCCGGTTCGCTTAGATTTCGGATGGCTCGTCGCCAACAAGCCGGAAGGGATTCGCGGCTCGCGAATACACTTCACCATCGGCCAGACGTTTTAGGAGGCGAAGGATGACTTTACGGCGATCAATCGTTTTGCTCGTTTCTTGCGTCACCCTGATGACATTCTCCGCTTCGCCCGACCATGGCTTATACGGGCGCGAGCCCAGGTAGTCGTCGACCAGATAGTCGCTCTCATCAACAACGAGCCGATAACTCGCACCGATCTGCTATGGAACATCGCGCTCGACCCGAATGCTCCGAGCCCGGCCGGCCCGGTTGGCAGCGAAATACTGCGGAGGATGCTCGACACGCTCGTCAACCAGCGCATCATCGCGCAGGAAGCGGCACGATTGCCGGGGGCCGAAGTAAAGACTGAAGATGTCGATAAGTACCGCAAGCAGTTGATCGAAAGTTTTCGAGGCGGGGAAGCGGCGTTCCGGCAGCGGGCAGAATCTGTCGGGTTGACGCCCGACAGGATTGACGAGCTTATAAGGGAGAGAATAGAGATAGACCGCTTCGTTGATTTTCGCTTCCGCTCGTTTGTGTTCGTCTCGGAAACCGAAGTCAAACGCCACTACGACGAAGCGCTTGTGCCGGAGATTCGCAAGCGCGGGCAGGTCCCACCTCCCCTGGACCAGATACGCAACGACATAACGAATCTGTTAAAGGCAGAAAAGATCGAGCTTGAACTCGACCGCTTTATCGCGAGCGCCCGCCAGCGCGCCGATATAGTTATCCTGGTAGAACTGTGAGCCTCTGCCAGTACTCCGCCCGGTTTAACTTGCCTTTAGCACTATCTTCCACGAGCCGTCTTCGAGCACCAGGTCTATGACTTCCGTGGCCGACTGCCCGTTGCCGTACCTTGTGGTCGCGGTGACCTTGGCCGTGTCGCCGGTGATCTGTTCGTCGAGCACGTCGACGCCGTCTATGCCGCCTTTGCTCGCAAACTGTTTGGCAATATCCGACGCCCCAATTCTAAGCCCGAGCCTCATGCGATCCATGCCGGGGGCTTTGCTCGACGTGACTTTGAGCATGCCATCGGCGTCGCCCAGCTCGGCGGCCCTGGTGAATTCTTGAACGGTCTCACTGGGCGACATCCCCATTGTTACCGGCGTGGGGACAGGTCTCGGAATCTGCGTGTTGGTGCTGAACGAGGAGCTGTTGGTCAATCCGGTCGATGCGCCGCTGTTGGAATTAGTCATCAACGCGACGCTCCTGTTTGTATTGCCGTCGGAAGGTTTCAGCAAAAGGAAGTACGTGGCGAGCCCGCCGCCTATGAGCAGCACCAGAACGACCGCGCCGATAATTATCGGCGTTGCGTTCGAGCTTCGCGCCGCGCCGGGCGGGTACGGTTGCGCGCCGTACTGGTTGGGGTACTGCCGCGCGGCCGGGGCCTGGCCGCCGTATGCCTGATTGCCGTAGGCCGGTCCCCCAAGAGGCGCGGCGCAGTTCATACAGAATCGTCCGCCGGGCTTGATCGCCGCCCCGCAATTAGGGCAGCCCTGCGCCTGGACTATCTGCGTTTCGGCGAGCCCCGGCGCCTGAGGCGGCGACGCGAAATTGTATGCACAGTGTGGGCAGAATTTCGCGCCCGGCTTAACGGGAGCGGAGCAGCTAGGGCATTGTTCCATGGGTTTTACCTTTCCGTTTTGGTTCTAAATAATATTGCTTCATTGCCTGATCTGCACCTCGAAGGTGCGCATATCATGGCCAATAAGTAGGCTCTTAATGATCCACATGCCGTTCTCAAATCTCATCAACGCGCTGCCGCGGCCTGTGAAAGCGCTCGTCCCCTGATCGGCGCGATAGGTGAAGTCTTCGAACTCGATGGATGCGATTGCCGCCGCCTTTTCCGGCGAGTGGTGGAGGCTTCTGACGGCTGCGCGGCCGCCGGTTTTGATCGGGGTTAGCGCTTCATCTAAGGCCCGCTGCACCTGATTCAGGTAAGGCAGGGTGTCGGCCGATGGCGCGGGGCGCGCGGCGCCCGCAAGGGGCGGGGCCGAGTCGGGAGGCGCGGCGGCTCGCGCGGTTTCGATGGGGGAAGACGTATTGCCTATGACGAAGTAAAGCAGCGCGACTGCCCCGGCGAGCAGCGATACACCGACAAGCGCAAATACCTGAAGCGTTCGCTTGCGGTATTCGCGCGCGGCGAGCGCGGCACAACCGGCGCACAGGTCGTGCTCCCCATCAATCGCTGCCCCACAAATCGCACAAACCATGGTCATCTCTTTAACCGGTTACCGCCTTCTTATCACTGAACAGGCGATGCTGTATTCGCGTTGCTCTGTTGCGCCTGCCTGCCGCGGGCATTATCAAGCTTTTTTCGTATCTCTTCAACGTTGAGGCTTGTCGAAGTATCCCTGGCGAGCGTGATAGCGGTCTGATACTCGGCCTCGGCGCGTCTGAAATTACCGCGCGCCATGTGAATGTCGCCAAGCCAGTTGTGCGGCCTCGCCCATCGGGGAGCGCGCTCGACGGCCTTCAGGTAATGGGTTTCAGCTTCGTCGAGGTGCGCGGGATAGTTCTTGTCCAAAAAATAGGACGTGCCCAGATTGTTGTAGGGTTGAGCCATGCCCGGCTCGCGCTTTATAGAATCATTAAAGTGAATGCGGGCCGTCTGGTATTCTCTCCGTTCGGTATAGATCAACCCCATGGCGTTTAACGGCAGCCCCCAGCCCTTATCGCGCTCCGCGGCGAGTCTCCATTGTTCAATCGCTTCATCCTTGCGGTCGGCAAGATATGCCGCGCGCCCGGCCGCATAGGCCGCCCTTGCCGCGAGCATTCCGTCATCCGGTTTAATCTCGCACGCCAACTCAAGCATGCGGCCCGCCTCCTGCCACTCCTTCGCCGCCAGCTCGCGGTCGGTAGGGCTTGAGACTTCGCTTATGGGGTTTGCCATCTCCGCTATAAGCTGCATGGGCCGCGCGGTAAGCTGGGGCAGGATGCGCTCTTCATACGGCGCGAGCGCGTCCCGGCTCGCGCCTCCGCGCTTGAGGTTCTGGTAATGGTCGAAGGCGCTTTCGCCCGGCGGGGCGATGATGTTGCCTTTCTTGATCGCCTCTTCAAGCTTCTGTTCAGAAGAAGCGCCCTTAAGGACATAGAAAGCGCCTCCGCCCGCCGCGCCGAGGACCAGTAGTGTGGCCAGAATCATGGCGAATATCCTGGTGCCGCTTTTTGCGGCCGGCTCCTCCGCCGACGATTCCTGTTGATGCGAAACGGCGGGCGGGCGCTCTCGCACCGGTGATCGCCCGGCCGCGGGGTGAGCGATCACCTCCGGCGCGGGGTCGAACGTCGTTATGCTTTCGAGGTCGTAGGCGCAGACCTCGCAGTACTTCCACGTCCTCTCAATTTCCGAGTCGCACGACGGGCATCGAGGTATCTTCCGGGTGATCAAGCTGAGCGCGCCGCCACAAGATGTGCAAAACTTCTTATCGTCGCTCAAGTCGATATTGCATCTTGGGCAGCGCTTCATTCTCTGTAAATCTCCCGTGCCAGGCGCGCGCCCGCCACGCCTGGCAAACATCTGATCACTTATTCCGGGCGGGCGACTTGTGCGACCGTCTGCTTAAAACCTATGGGTTGGTAAACTGGTGTTTGATTTTCATGAGCGACCAGATCAGTAATCCGATCATGCCCACCCCGATAAGAACGCCGAAGATGGTCAGGATAATCACGCTCGTTATCTTCACCTCCGACATAAACAGCATGATGATTGTCAGCAGCGCCCAGACGCCCGCGACCACGCCGCCCCCGAACTTTGCGACGGGCTCGGTCCATTTCTTTCTGTTGAATACCCCGTAGGTGATCATCGCAAAGACGGAGAAGGCGAGGACGTAGAAAGCGCTTGTGATCAGTGGCCATCGCCATGGAGCCCTCGCCGCCACCCATCCTCACGGCTCCCGTAAAAGAAGGACCCGAAAGGGACGATATGAAAAACCACATGGTCCAGAATATTGAGAGAGCGCCGGCCACCAGGAACGGATCGAAATTCATTGATTGCGAGTATTGACCCATGGCGCGCGCGGGCTGTGCGCCGTATCCGCCGGCACCCTGCTGGCCCCCGTAAACCGCGTTTGCGACGGGCGGAGCGACCGGGGCGCTGCATGCGGGACAGAACTTGGCGTCGGGCTCTAGCGCAGCCGCGCAGCTCGGACAGTAATTTGGCATATCTAATCTCCTTTCGAGGTGAAGAATTCATTCAGGGCGTATAACATTTTTCTTCGACAATCCGTCGCGCTAAACCCATCGCATATTAACCAACCTGACGATGGGTGAGGAGCGCTGCGGCGGGCGGATTATATCACCGGCAAATGCCAATGCAACTCGATTTTGCCACTTTGCTCTACAGCCGCGCGCGGGCCGCGATGGCCTCGCCGGGGCCGGTTTATGAATCGATTGGCGCGGCCGAGGCTCTTTCAGATTGATAGCGGGGTGATATGCGGCTAGAATTAATGTCTCCCTCGGAGAACACAATATGCTGGATAAGTTAAAGGAAGAGTGCGGCGTATTTGGTATCTTCAACCATGACGATGCCGCCAGGCTCACCTACCTCGGATTATACGCCCTGCAACACCGGGGGCAGGAATCGGCCGGGATGGTCTCTTCGGATGGCGAGCGGCTGCACCCTGCGCGCGGGATGGGATACGTCAGCGAGATATTTGACGAGCCGCAGCTTATGCGACTGCCCGGGCGCTCGGCCATCGGGCACGTGCGGTACTCGACGGCCGGAAGCGTTTCGCTGCGCGAGGCCCAGCCCTTCCTGGTCGATGGTTATCGCGGGCAGATCGCCCTCTGTCATAACGGAAACCTGCCTTACGCATCCGACGTGAGACGCGAGCTGGAACTGGACGGGGCCATATTCTCTTCCACCTCGGACACCGAAGTCGTATTACACAAGATTGCGCGGTCGCGGGCGGCCGACCTCGTCGGGGCAATAATCGACACTTTTCACGAGATCGAAGGCGCCTATTCGATGCTCTTTTTGACCAAGGATACGATGATCGCGGTCCGCGACCCGCGGGGATTTCGCCCGCTATGCCTTGGCCAGCTCGGGGACTCTTACGTCGTGGCGAGCGAAACCTGCGCGTTCGACCTGATCGACGCGACTTACCTGCGCGACGTGCAGCCGGGCGAAATACTGGTCATCGACCGCGAAGGGCTGCACTCCTCGTTCCCGCTCCCGAAGGCCAAGCCCGCTCATTGCATATTCGAGCACGTCTATTTTTCGCGCCCCGACTCTTTAGTCTTTGGCCGGTCCGTAAACAAGAGCCGTCACAAGATGGGCCAGCAACTGGCGCGCGAACACCCGGCCGACGCCGACATAGTCGTCCCGGTGCCGGACTCGGGCGTGGCCGCGGCAATCGGATACGCGTCCGAATCGGGTCTCAAGTTCCGGTTCGGGCTGATGCGCAATCATTACGTCGGCCGCACCTTCATCGAGCCGAAGCAGTCGATACGCCACTTCGGCGTCAAGGTTAAGCTCAACCCGGTGCGCGACCTGATCGAGGGACTGCGGGTCGTCTTGATCGACGACTCGATAGTGCGCGGCACCACCTCGAAGAAGATCGTTCAGATGGTCCGGCAGGCGGGCGCGCGCGAAGTCCACGTCCGCATAAGCTGTCCGCCGACCATCGAGCCATGCTTTTATGGAGTCGACACGCCAACTCGCGAAGAGCTCATAGGCGCGAACCTGTCGATTGAAGGGATCGCCGAATTCATAGGCGCGGACAGCCTCGGCTATTTGAGCCACGAGGGGTTGCTTCGATCCGTAGGCGACCCGTTCGGCAATCGCCACTGCATGGCGTGCTACGGCGGGCAGTATCCGATACCGGTAACCTCGGCCGCGCGGACAAAGACCGACAGGGAAGAGGGCGCGCTCGCCCACGACGCCACCTGGCCCCGCTAGTAAGCTCGTAAAAGAGAATGAGCAAGAACGCCAGAACCATACTCGCGCTCGCCGTCCTGGCGGTGACGCTTGCCGCAATCGCCTACTTCTCGCGCAAAGGCGAAGACCCGAAACAGGAGCCGACGCCTTTGCCCGTATCGGGCAAACTCCTCGTACACTTCCTCGACATAGGGCAGGGCGACGCCGAGCTTATACAACTCCCGACGGGCGAGACTATATTGATTGACTCGGGCGACCGCGGCACCCCTACCGTCGCGCTGCTCAAAAAGTACGGCGTCAATCAGATTGATCTGGCGATAGCCACGCACCCGCACGCGGACCACATCGGCGAGATGATCGACGTGATGCGCGCGTTCAAAGTTAAAGAGATATGGGACGTGGGGCTCAACACCGGCAAGGCGACGTACGCGAATATGCTTCAGGAGATAGACCGACAGAACATCGCCTTCACCATGCCACGCCGGGGCGACAGCCGAAAGATCGGCGATGCGCTCATCGAAGTGCTCAACCCCGGCCCCCAGCTAAACGAGAAGGTCAATAATACGTCCATAGTCGTGCGGCTTACTTTTGGCAGCAAGCGGTTCCTGTTTACCGGCGACGCCGAAATAGATAAAACAGAAAAGGTTTCTTCGGCGTGGGAAGAGATGCTTCTGGAGGGAGGCGACAGACTGCGCGCCGACCTGCTCAAGGCCGCGCACCACGGGAGCCACAACGGGACGACGGCCGGCATACTTAACGCGGTGCGCCCTTCGATCTTTACGGTCAGTTGCAAAATGGGCAACGATTACGGCCATCCTCACCGCGAGGTCGTGCAATTGCTCGAAGAGCGCAAAAACAGCATCGCGCTTTATCGCACGGACCTTCACGGCACGATCACCGCCGCTTGCGACGGCAATACGATCGAGATCAGCGCCGAAAAGCAGGTGGCGCTTACGAGCCTTTACCGGTCGGGCAGCGAGTTCGGCGCCGGGATGGCAAGCGACGGGCGAAAACGCGCCCGCGCCGCGGGCGAGGACTGATTTATTGCTATGGGCTACTCATCAATAAAAGTATTCATCGACCGGATAGAGGGAGATCTCGCGGTCGTGGTCCTGTCCGACGACGACCGGGTGAAGTTCAACCTGCCGGTCAAGTATCTGCCTGAAGGCTCGGCCGAAGGCACGCACCTGCGTTTGAGCTTTAAGCCTGACGAGGCGAGCCGCAAGACGGAGAAGGAAAAGATTGACGGCTTGCTAAAAAAACTCGCCGGTAAAAAGCGCGAAGAATAAGAGATGAAAGAAGAATTAAGCTACCGCGACGCGGGCGTCGACATAGACGCGGCAAACGAAGCCGTAGATCGAATCAGGCGGCTCGCCCGCTCCACCTTCACCCCGAACGTATTGACCGAGATCGGCTCGTTCGGCGGAATGTTTCGAGCAGATTTCAAGTCGATGAGCGAGCCGGTCCTTGTGTCGTCGGCCGACGGGGTCGGGACGAAGCTTAGAATCGCCTTCATGACCGGGATACATAACACCGTCGGCTACGACCTTGTCTGTCACTCGGTCAACGACATACTGGTGCAGGGCGCGCGGCCGCTATTCTTTCTCGACTACATCGCGGCGGGAAAGCTCGTGCCCGACACGATAGCGTCGGTCATCGAAGGTCTGGCGCGCGGGTGCAGGGATTCCGGCTGCGCGTTGATCGGGGGCGAGACGGCCGAGATGCCCGGGTTTTATTCGGACGGCGAATACGACATCGCCGGCTTTATAGTCGGCGTAGTCGACCGGCCGCGCGTGATAAACGGCAGCCGCATAGAGCCGGGCGATGTGCTGATCGCGCTGCCTTCGGTCGGCCTGCATACGAACGGCTACAGCCTCGCGCGAAAGCTCTTCTTCGAGGTCGCGGGTTACGATACCACTACTTATATCGACGCGCTCGGATGCACGGTGGGCGAAGAATTATTAAAACCGCATCGGAGCTATCTCGGCGCGCTCGAAGGGCTGCTCGATACGGGCGCGATCAAGGGGCTCGCGCACATAACGGGCGGCGGCCTGCTCGAAAACATTCCGCGCATATTGCCCGAGGGAACGGCGGTCGAGATAAAGAAAGGCTCGTGGCCGATCCTGCCGGTTTTTGATTTGATGGCGCGCATAGGGAATGTGCCCGAGCGCGAGATGTATCGCACGTTTAATATGGAGCAGGCATGGTGATCGTCACGTCGCCGGAGGAGGCGCGCCGGGTAAAGACGCATCTCGATTCGCGCGGCGAGGCTTATTATGATATAGGCCGCGTGGTCGCCGGCTCGAAGGTCGTGACAATAGTTGGGTGAAGGGGTCGCTCGCAGGTTGAAGCTCCGCGCAACATTGCCGTACCATTTATCGTTACACTGAAGACGAGGCGTAACAAATGTCCAGTTGGTGTCCAAATTGTGGAAGGCAATTACCGGAGGATGAGAAATTCTGTCGCCGGTGCGGGTTTCCTATGCACCTTGACGGCGACGAGGCGAGCGACTGGATTGCGTCGAACGCGCCGGATCCCAGGCACACGGAGCCAGTCTCGGCGATCCCCACTGGTCCGACCGCGCCCCCGGCAACCGATTACATGCCGCCGTCGATAAACTATGCGCAGCCGCAGTCGCCGCAGTATTACCCTCCCGCGCCGCCTCCACCACCCGCGGAGATCAAGCTTGGCGACTGGCTCTCGGTCGGATGGCAGGCTCTATAAAGAGAACTGGCTGCTGATGTCGATGGCGACGCTCCTGGGCGGGTTACTGAGCGCCGTCACGCTCGGCGTACTGGCCGGCCCGTTGCTTATGGGCCTGTATCGCATGACGTTCAAAACCATGCGGGGCGAGCGGCCGCAGATGTCCGACCTGTTCAACTGGGACGGACGATTCCTTCAATCTTTCCTGGCCTTCCTGATCTTCTTTTTAATCAGCGCCGGCATATCCGGGATCGGCAACAACAGCGCCATCGCGGCGCTTATGAATTTTGTCCTCACCCCGTTTATGACCATGATGCTGGGGCTGACAATACCGCTCATACTCGAACGCGACCTCGACGTCGCAAAGGCCATCAACGAGGTGGGGCAAAAGATATTTTCAAAAGACGCCCTGATGTGGTGGATAGTCGGGCTGGTCTTTGCCGGTATCGGCGTCGGCGGTTTCATCGGCTGCGGCGTCGGCATACTGATCACCATACCCTGGATGATCAGCTCGTCGGCCATCGCCTACCGCGACGTGTTCGGCTTCGATGACCCGAACCGCACCAACCCCTGATTGGAAAAAATCGACGCAACCGATTAGTCGCCCGGTCGTAGTAGCAGACAAGAGACTACATTTAAGATTTACAGGGAGGCTATATGCTAAGAAAGTGTGCATTGCTTTTCCTCCTGCTCGCCATTACGCCGGCAGCAGCCCAGGCCCGGCCACAGAATGATTTCCCGCCGGGGACACTCCACGTATTTGTCGAGGGCGATCCTTCGGCGACACGGGCGATGATAGAAGCCCTTCGCAGAAGTGATCCCCCTTTAGATTTCAAGCTCGTATTTGTGAGCGCGCCTGCTGATCGCTATCAGGTGAGGCTCATCGTGAGCGGCGGCAGCGGAAATGCCTGGTGTACTGATTCGCAGCCGGCACGCTACGTGATCATATCTTTCAGCAACGTCGTCGCTCTCGCGCCGGACGGCAAGCTGTTGTTTACGGTCGTAAAAACAGGCGAGAGCGTAAGGCAGCCCGTGGGCGCCGGCGCGAAAGAGACTATAAGACAACTGCTAAATTATTACCGCGGTCTGAAAGAGAATAGGCCGCAGCCGGACGCCGACGCGGCCGCGCCGGAAAAGCAGGCGAGCCAGGCTCGCTCGATAGAAGGTCTTCCCTCCGAGCCCGGCATATACCGCAGGGGTGAGACGGGATGGGCAAGGCTCAACGAGGCCCTGCCGTCGGGCGTGGTCAACAGGGGCCTGGGCGCGGCCATGCTCACCTGGGGGATTTCGGGAATTCGCGTTGTGCAGATTTACAACGACCCGCAGGCGAGCGTGCAAATCCCCGAGCGAAAGCCGAGCTTTTATGTCCGCGGCTTCGGCCTGCCCGAACGCGACGCGCAGATCCTGCGTCTTGAAAGAAAGAAGAAGCACAGGGAAGTTCAGGTGGCTTCTGTCAGCCCCTTTAACCCTAAGCACGGTCACCGGGAGCGCGACATTTACGACGTAGAGATCGAGCGCATCTCCGACACGGTAATCAGAATAAGCCCCGCGTCGGACTTGGAGCCGGGCGAGTATATATTGCGGCTTTCGAAATCCGATTCTTCCGACGGCGGCTATGAGTTTTCGGTAACCGGTAATCGAAAGTAGAGGCATCACGGGGCAGGGACTTTTACCTTGTCTGTGTCGAGAGGCTTTTGGTAGAGTCCCTTGTCCTATGAGCAAGCCATTTGGAAAAAAGATAGCCGTTATTGGCGCGGGTTACTGGGGGATAAACCACGTAAGAAATTTTCACGAGCTTGGCTCGCTGCGCATGGTGTGCGACACGCGCAGCGAATCGCTCGCGATGATCAAGGAGCGCTTTTCCGGCATCGAAGTCGCGGCCGATTACAGGGCCGCGCTCTCCGACCCCGAGGTGCGCGGGGTTGTGATTGCGACGCCGGCCGAAACACACTACGAGCTGGCAT
The DNA here is from genome assembly GCA_963832205.1 of Blastocatellia bacterium. Classification (GTDB taxonomy): domain Bacteria; phylum Acidobacteriota; class Blastocatellia; order UBA7656; family UBA7656; genus DATBMY01. The sequence goes on from CAWHTK010000005.1 coordinate 197,492, forward strand.
CGGCCGCAATCCATGCGGGCAAGGATGTTTTAGTAGAAAAGCCGCTAACTCTGGATGTCGATGAAGGCGAGCATCTGGTCTCGATGGCTGAAAGGCACGACCGCATATTGATGGTCGGCCATCTGCTCGAATATCACCCGGCGGTGCTGAGGCTTCGCGAGTTGATCGAATCCGGCGCGCTGGGCGAACTCAGATACATCTATTCCAACCGTCTTAACCTGGGCAAGGTCCGCCGGGAAGAGAACATTCTCTGGAGCTTCGCGCCGCACGACATAGCCATAATACTGAGGCTCGTCGGCTCGTATCCGACAAGCATCTCCGCGACCGGGGGGACATACCTGCAACCGCGTATAGCCGACGTGACGGTGACGAACATGGAGTTTCATACCGGCGTGCGTGCTCACATATTCGTGAGCTGGCTGCATCCTTACAAAGAGCAGCGACTCGTAGTAATCGGCTCGAAGAAGATGGCTGTCTTTGACGACGTGCGCAAAGAAGAGAAGCTCGTCGTCTATGACCAGGGGGTCGAGATAGTAAACGGCGAACCGGTCGCGAGAAAGAACGGGGGCGCGGCCGAAGCGCTTGAGCAGGCTGAGCCTCTCGCCCGCCAGTGCGCGCAATTTATCGAATGCATCGAAACGCGCCGCCGCCCGGTGACGGATGGCGAGAGCGGTTTGCGCGTGTTGCGCGTGCTTGATGCGGCGGAGCGGTCGCTTGCGAGCAACGGGCTGCCGATGGAAACTTGCGTGACGGCGGACAAGTGACAAAATGGAAAAAGACTTTTTTATTCATGAATCGAGTTACGTTGATGAGCCGTGCGAGATAGGCGAAGGCACGAAGATTTGGCACTTCTCGCACGTCATGAGCAATTCGAGAATCGGACGCCGCTGCAACATCGGACAGAACGTCGTCATCTCGCCCGACGTGCGGATAGGCGACAACGTCAAGATTCAGAACAACGTGTCGATTTATACCGGGGTTGAGCTTGAAGACGATGTTTTTTGCGGCCCCTCGATGGTCTTTACCAACGTGGTAAATCCCCGCAGCCATGTCTCGCGGAAAGACGAATACCGAAAGACGCTAGTCAAGAAGGGGGCGTCGATAGGGGCGAATGCCACGGTCGTCTGCGGTCACACCATCGGCCGCTACGCCTTCATAGGGGCGGGGTCGGTCGTCACGCGCGACATACCCGATTACGCGCTCGTAGTCGGCAACCCCGGCCGCATCAGCGGGTGGATGTGCGAGTGCGGGATAAAACTGGACCTGTCGCGTGATCAGAATAAGGATGAGGACGCGGCCTGTCGGGCCTGCGGCGCGACCTATGCGAAGCGGGGCGGGGTTGTGAGCGAGACAACGGGCTCCACGACTACCTCAAACGGCGCGAGGTAGGGGGCCGCGGAGCCGATGCTCAATCTTACGCGGCTATATGGCCGTCCCGCGCGGTCGGCGCAATTCTTTCAATCTCCGAAGGGCGAAGCTCGATCTTCACTTCGCGCTCCGAGCCGCATTCATAGCAGGTCTGAATCAAACGATTGTCGGCGATTCGCGGGTGGGGAACGCCCCAGTAGTGGTTGTGGTTTCTAAAGAAAGCCAGGATTTTCATCTTTATCCTCTCACCATATTAGACGCGGCCGCTCGTGATTTTGCTGCTTTTTTTTTCTCCACCCCCGATATGCCGCCGTTGCCGCGTTCTATCCCCCAATCTCAAAGCAGTTCCTCGACGTTTTCGGGCGGGCGGCAAAGAACGGCGCGGTCGCCGCGCACGACAATCGGCCTCTGAATCAGGTCAGGGTTTTCGATCATAAGCGCTATCAATTCCTCGTCCGACAAATCGCGCTTGCCTATCTGTAGATCGCGATACACCTGCTCGTCCTTTCGCATCAGCTCGCGCGGGCTGATGCCGAGCTTGTCGATTAATTCGCGAAGCTCGCGCGCGCCGAGCGGCGTCTCGTAATAGTTGACGGCGTCAAACTCTACCCCGCGCTCCCGCAGTATGCCGAGAGTCGTCCTGCATTTGCTGCACGTCGGTTTTTGATAAACTCTGATTTTGTCCGTCATGGTTTTCTCCCCGGCTCATTTTATCATATGTGCCGTATGCTATAATTTAAGCGTCAAATAAAAGAGGTGAATGTCTTGAGAGTAGTCTATGACCGTGGGATTTATCTGCCCGAAATCGACCTGTGGATGGACGCGACGCGCCCCCGCGCGCGGTCGGTCATCTCGCACGCGCATGCCGATCATATTCAAAGCCACAGAGAGATAATCGCGACGCCGGCGACCGCGAAGATATTCGAGCACCGCGTAAAGCCGACCGATTCCATACTGCTCGGTTTTTATGAGAAGCGCGATTTCGGCGATTACACTCTGACGTTCTACCCGGCGGGCCACTGCCTCGGCTCGGCGCAGACCCTGATCGAGTATAAAGGCCATCGGCTGATCTACACCGGCGATTTTAAGTTGAGGACCGGCCTATCGTGCGAGCCGCCCGAGATCGTCGAGTGCGACACGCTGCTGATCGATACCACGTTCGGGCAGCCGCATTTTATATTTCCAAACGAAGAGGAGATCAGGCAGGACCTCTACGATAAGGTTGATGCCGCCTTTCTTCAAGGCATGCAGCCAATCGTTTTTGGCTACTCGTTAGGCAAGAGCCAGGAGGCGCTAAAGATACTCTTAAAGGGCGGCTACTCGGTAGCCGTACACGATTCGATAATGGCGATCGTGGATATTTATCGCGAGATGGGTATCGAGTTTGAAGGCGATTACCGCCCGCTCGATTTTGAAGACACGGACGGGCTCGTGGCCCTCATGCCGCCGGGCGCCCGACGCGGCGTGCGGATGGAGGCGATAACCAATCCATATACAATATACCTGAGCGGATGGGGGATGGACGCGAAAGCGCGTCACCGCTACAGGGCGCACACGGTGCTGCCGATGTCGGACCACGCGGGCTTTGACGATCTTGAGCGTTATGTGGAAGGGTCCGGCGCGCGGAAGGTCTATACGCTTTATGGCGATCACTACTTCGCCTCGCACCTGCGGCGGATGGGGATTGACGCGGAGCATCTGCATCCCATAAGCCGCGAAGCCTCCGTCCCTGCCGCGCGTAAGAAGAGGGCGGACGAGCTTACACTTGATCTGTTTGAGATAGCTTGAGCGCAAGCCGTCTCGGACGCGGGGGCATATTGGCTACAGTCGAGATAATCGGGGCGGAGTTCGAGCTGATACACAACAACCTGATGGAAGTGCTCGATCTCATCCCGGAGGATCGGCTTTACTGGAAGCCTTTCGAGAGCGAGAACTTTATACGGATCTATTCCTGCGGCGAATTGATAAGTCACATCGGCGGTAGCATGGAGTATGCCTTTAACGGCATCACGAGCAACTTCTGGGAAGAGCCGTTCGAATGGATCACGCGCGAGGTGCTCCCCGATACGGGGGCGATAAAAGGATACCTTGAAGAGACGGCTCGCGTCCGCGAGGTGGCGTTTTATAGACTCAAGGATGATGACCTGCCAAAGAAGGTCTATTTCCCGGACGCTACGGAGACGACCATCGGCGAGATTCTTTTGACCACGCTTATGCACGCGTCGCATCACCGGGGACAGGTCTATGCGTACGTTCATCTGTTTTCCGGGGCGCGATTGCCCGCGACCGGGTCGCGCGGGTACAGGGTAAGGGAAAAGATCGGGGGTTGAAGCACCGCGAATTTCATTCTTGAGATTTCAAATCAACCGGACATGGCAAGAAAGACAGAGCGACCACAAGACGAGATAACACGCCTCAGAGAAGAAATACGCTATCACGACGAGCGGTACTACACTCAAAGCGACCCTGAGATAAGCGATTACGAATACGACCAGAAGCTCGTCAGGCTTCGCGAGCTTGAGCAGGCCCACCCGGATCTCGTCTCGCTCGACTCTCCTACCCAGCGCGTATCGGGCCAGCCCTCCGAGGGGTTTGAAAAATACGTTCATCGCCGCCCGATGCTATCGCTCGATAACACTTACTCCATCGACGACCTTCGCGAATGGGACCGCCGCGTCTGTCGCGGGGTCGGGCGCGACCGGGTCGAATATGTGGCAGAGCTGAAGATCGACGGGCTGAGCATCGCGGCCATCTACGAAGGAGAATACCTTGTGCGCGGCGCGACGCGCGGCGACGGATTCATCGGCGAAGACGTCACACAAAACGTCCGCACGATTCGCTCGCTCCCGCTCAGGATTAACCCGGAGGCGTTTGGCACGGCCGAGAAGGCAAAGGCGAACTCCGCGACCAGGGCGGCGCGCGGCCGCAAATCTGCCCGCGCAACACAGGCGTCGCTCTTTGTCGAATCGTCAACGCCGCCTTCCGCGCCCCGCGAGATCGAGGTGCGAGGCGAAGTCTTTCTGCCGAACGAAGAGTTCAGGCGAATAAATGCCGAGCGGGCCGAAGCGGGACTGCCTCTATTCGCTAACCCGCGCAACGCCGCGTCGGGCACGATGAAGTCTCTCGACTCCCGGGTGGCGGCCGAGCGGCGGTTGGACATATTCTGCTACGACCTGATATTCGAGGACCGGAAGCCCTTCGCCACCCACTGGGAATCCCTGGAATGGCTTTCCAGAGCCAGTTTCAAGGTGAACCCCGCCCGCCAGCTCTGTGCGTCCATAGAAGAGGTCATTGCCTTTTGTAATGATTGGGGTGAGCGGCGCGATTCGCTCGGTTACGAGATTGACGGCGCGGTCGTAAAGGTCAACAGTGTCGCGCTGCAAGACGAGCTTGGATTCACGTCGAAAGCCCCCCGCTGGGCAGTCGCTTACAAATTCCCGGCCCGGCAGGCGACTACGAAGCTCCATGACGTGACGGTTCAAGTGGGAAGAGTCGGGACGCTGACGCCGGTGGCCGAGCTGGAGCCGGTGCTGCTGGCCGGGACCACCGTATCGCGCGCGTCCTTGCATAACGAGGACCAGATTCGCCGGCTCGGAGTGATGATCGGTGATTACGTATTGATCGAAAAGAGCGGGGAGATAATACCGCAGGTCGTCAAGGTCATCGAATCGCGCCGCAAGGGGCGGTCGGGTGAGCTGCGCGAGTTTCGCATGCCGACCGAGTGCCCGGCTTGCCGCGAGCCGGTCGTCAGGACTGAGGGAGAGGTGGCCTGGCGCTGCGTCAATTCGGCCTGCCCGGCGAAACTCAAGGCCGGGCTGAAGCAGTTCGCTTCGCGCCGCGCGATGCGCATCGAAGGTCTTGGCGAGGCGCTGATCGATCAGCTCATATCCGAGCGCACAATCAAAAACGACGAGGGCGTGCCGCTGCTTTCGGCCGAAGGCGTGGCGGAGACGCTCGGCCCGCTGGTGAGAGATTTCGCGGATTTATACCACTTGAAGGCCAGGCGCGATGAATTGATAGCTCTTGATAGGATGGGCGAAAAATCTGTCAACAACCTGCTCGCGCAGATTGAAGAGAGCCGCAACAACGATCTTTCGCGTCTCATATACGGCCTGGGCATACGCCACGTCGGGGAGCGCACGGCGAAGATACTCGCCGGCGAGTTCGATTCGATTGACGAGATGATGAATGCGAGCGAAGAGCGGCTCGCGTCGATTTTCGAGATTGGCCCCATCGTCGCCGCTTCTATCGCCGAGTGGTTTCGCGAGGCGCGCAACCGCGAGCTGATCTCGCGGCTGGTGAAAGCAGGCGTCAACACGCGGCGCATAGAGCAGCGCAAGTCCGCGAAGCGAAACCTCGAAGGCAAACAGTTCGTGCTTACAGGGAAGCTCTCGCGCTTTACTCGCGACGACGCGCGGCAGATGATCGAACAGCGCGGCGGCCGGGTCACCTCGTCGGTCACGAAGAAGACCGGTTTTCTGGTAGTGGGCGAAGACCCCGGCTCGAAGCTCGACCGCGCGCGCGAGCTTAATGTTCAGGTGCTCGATGAGCAGGGCTTTCTCGACCTGCTCGGCTGACGCTTTGTGACGATGACGGACTCTTATGAAGTAGAGATACAAAACGTCACCAGGAGGTTCGGCAGCGTCACGGCTGTCGAATCGGTGTCGCTCGAAGTCGGCCGGGGCGAATTCCTTACCCTGCTCGGCCCGTCGGGCTGCGGCAAGACGACTCTGCTCAGGATGATCGCCGGATTTGAAACCCCGGACGAAGGGCGAGTTCTTCTAGGCGGCGCCGATGTCACGGACCTCCCGCCGTTCAAGCGCGATGTTACCACGGTCTTCCAGCAATACGCGCTCTTTCCTCACTTGAACCTGTTCGACAACGTGGCATTCGGGCTTGAGCGACGGCGCACGCCGCGCGATGAGATAAAACGACGAGTAGCCGACGCGTTAAGTATGGTGAGACTCGCGGGACTCGACTCGCGATCTATAGGCGAGCTGTCCGGCGGGCAGCAGCAGCGGGTGGCGCTCGCCCGGTCGCTTGTGCTCGAACCGCGCGTGCTGTTACTGGACGAGCCGCTCGCCGCGCTCGATCTGAAACTCCGCAAGCAGATGCAGGTCGAGCTTAAGAGCCTGCAACGCCGGCTCGGCATAAGCTTCATATACGTCACGCACGATCAAGAAGAGGCGCTAACCATGAGCGACCGAATAGTGGTGATGAACGCGGGCCGGGTAGAGCAGGTGGGGAGCGCCGAAGAGGTATATGAGCGGCCGGCGACGGAATTCGTCGCCGGGTTCATAGGCATTTCCAATATCATCGAGGGGGTCCTGGAATCCATCATCGAAGAGTAGGGCGATTGTAAGAATCGGCGAGGAGCGAATGGGCGCGGTCGGCGCGGCCGCGAGCGCGGGCCAGCGCGTGCGCGTCTTGATCAGGCCCGAGAAGATAATACTGCTGGGGGCCGAATCTGAAGACTCTCTCGTCGGTAGAATCGAGTCGGCCCTGTACCTTGGCGACAGCACGCAGTTGCGCGTGAGCATCGACGGCGCGTCGGGAGATAACCGTCGTCGAGCAGAATCGCAACCCGGCAGCCTCCTGGCGAAGGCGTGAAGGGGATAAGGTCTGGCTCGCCTGGGAGCCGGAAAACGCATCGCTGTTTCAGTGATTGGCGAAAGTGACAGATAGATCAAAGAACTCAAACCGTTGACAGAACCGGCGGCCGTCGCGGGTGGCTGTTCGCTCCCGCTTTTATCTGGCTGCTGCTCTTTTTGATTCTTCCCCTGGTGATAGTTGGGGTCGTCAGTTTTGCGACGCGCGGGCCTTACGGGAAAACTATCTATGATTTCACGGCCGAAAACTACCTCCGCGCATTCGACCCCGTCTATGTCGCCGCATACTGGAGGACCGTCTGGATCGCGACGGCGACAACCGCGCTCTGCCTTCTGGTAAGCTACCCGGTCGCATACTACCTGGCCTTGCGCGCACCGGCGAGATGGAAGGGAATCCTGCTCGTCCTGACCGTCACGCCGTTCTGGACAAGCTTTTTGATAAGGACATACGCCTGGATCGTACTGCTGCGCAGCGAAGGCGTCATAAACTCGATGCTTCAGAGCACGGGGTTAATTACAGATTCGCTCAAGCTGCTACACACGGACCTTGCGGTGCTCATCGGCCAGGTCTATGGTGAGTTGCCCTTCATGATATTGCCGATTTACGTCGCGCTCGAACGGCTTGATCCGAGGCTCCACGAGGCGGCGAAAGACCTGGGGGCCGACAGCTTTTCGACCTTCACGAAGGTTACGCTCCCGCTATCGCGACCGGGCGTGATCGCGGGCGTCGCGCTCGTCTTTATCCCGTCGCTCGGCGCGTTTATTACCCCGGACCTGCTCGGGGGAGGGAAGTCGGCTATGATAGGGAGCCTGATTCAGAACCAGTTCATGCAATTGGATCAGCCGTTCGGCTCGGCCTTCGCGCTCATACTCACGGCCGCGGTCCTTTTGCTTCTGGCGATAGCTTTGAAGGTTGGCTTTAACCCCAGGGAGCACGCCTGAAATCCTTCCAGCCTTGAAATGCGGGGTTGCGGGTGATTAGTATGTATCCTCGATTTTTTAAACCCGAACGGAATTAATAGATGAACATACTCGGCATTTCAGGGCAGGAGCGGGAGGCCGCGGCCGCCCTGATTCAGGATGGGCGCGTCGTCGCCGCGATCGAAGAAGAGAAGCTCTCGCGCATACGCCACGTCGGGATGAATTACGCCGGCGGCTTGCCCGAGCGCGCCATCGAGTATTGCCTGTCGCGCGCAGGGATAAGCTTTAACCAGCTCGACTACGTTGCCTATTACGTAGAGCCGCACAAGCTCTTTCACCGCGAGATCGCATTCAACTCTTCGCGCGCGACTGCCGCGGCGGATCATTCCGCGATCGGGGAATTCCCGCCCTACTTCGTCGACAGCCTTAACGACCTCAAACAGCGCCTTCGCACAAAGGCTATGGTCGAGGAGCGGCTTTCCTCGCGCGGTCAATTCGTCGCCGTCGGCCATCATCTCTCGCATGGCGCGAGCGCCTTTTACACCTCGGGGTTCGACCGCGCCGCCGTCATGGCCGTAGATAATCGCGGCGACATGACGTCGGTCGCGCTGATGAAAGGCGACGGCAACCGGCTACGGGTTGTTTCCGAGTCACAGTTCCCGAACTCAATCGGCCTCGTCTATAGCGCGGTGACCGAGGCGCTCGGCTTCGACGGCAACGGCGATTGTCACAAAACCATGTGGCTATCGCCTACGGGCAATCCCGCTTTCAAAGACCTCCTGGCCGACATTCTAAAAGTTGACGCGCGAGGGCTGCCGGAGATCAATCAGGAGTACTTTGACCTGTCGCCGAGGGGCGCGCTCTCGCTTTCGTCGCTCTTTTACGACCGGGTAGGATTAAAGCCGCGCGCAAAAAACGAGCAGATCGGCGCTAAACATCGAGACCTTGCGGCAAGCCTTCAATCGCACGTGGAGGACGTGCTTTGCGAAGTCGCAACTCGCTTCCGCGAAAGCGCCGGCGAGCGGAATCTCTGCCTCGCGGGCGGGGTCGCGCTCAACAGCCTTGCGAACGCGGCCCTTGAACGGCGGGCGGGGTTCGAGCGCATGTTCGTGCAGCCGGCCGCGGGCAACGCAGGCTGCTCCATAGGGGCCGCGCTTTACGTATGGCACGAGGTGCTTGATAATTCGGAGCGCGTCTACGAGATGCGCCATTGCTTTCTCGGCCCGCAGTTCAACGACGAGGCGATCAAGAGCGTGCTCGATAACTGCAAGCTGGTATACGAATACTTGATGACCGAAGACAAGGTAGTCGCGGAGGTCGCGCGGATGCTCGCCGCGCAAAAGATCGTCGCCTGGTTTCGCGGCCCGATGGAGTTCGGCCCGCGCACGCTTGGCGGTCGCAGCATACTCGCTTCGCCTACGACCGAAGACATGCGCGATAACCTCAATGTGTACATAAAGCACCGCGAGGAGTTTCGCCCCTTCTCGGTCGCGGTGCCGGTCGAGCGCGCGGCAGAGTTTTTCGAGCCGAGCCAGTTGACCACCTTTATGCAAGGGGTGAGCAGAATACGCGAGCGGGCACGCGAGATCATCCCGGCGGCCGTTTTTGGCGACGGTCTGGTCCGCGTCCACACCGTTGACCGCAAGACGAACTCTTCGTTTTGGAAGCTCCTGACAAAACTTGGCGATGCGACCGGTGTCCCGGTGCTGCTCAATACGTCATTCAATCTATTCGGCGAGCCGGTCGTCTCTACGCCGCGCGAGGCCGTGCGCGGGTTTTATTGTTCGGGCATTGACGGGCTGGCCATCGGAAATTTCCTGATCAGAAAATAGAGGGGTAATGGGGAAGAGACTATACCTGGTGACCGGCGGCGCAGGCTTCATCGGCAGCCACATATGTGAGCGGCTACTGAATGATGGTCATAGCGTTCGCGTGCTCGATAACCTTTCAACAGGCAAGGAATCGAACATCTCGGCCCTTGCCGGCGACGTGGAGTTTGTGCGCGGCGACCTGCGAGACAAGGATGTGGTAGCCCGCGCGGTCGAGGGCGCGGAGGTGATCTTTCACGAGGCGGCCCTCGGGTCGGTCCCGCGCTCGGTGGCAGACCCCATCACGACGCACGAGGTGAACCTGACGGGCACGCTGAACGTCTTTCTCGCGGCGAAAGATGCCGGAGTGCGCCGCGTTGTCTATGCGTCCAGCTCTTCGGTCTACGGCGACACCGAAGAGCTTCCGAAGCACGAGGGGATGACCCCGCGCCCGCTCTCGCCCTACGCGCTGACAAAACTCGCGGGCGAGCACTACGCCTCAATATTCAAGCTCGTCTATGGATATGAGATCGTGTCGCTGAGATACTTCAACGTATTCGGTCCCCGGCAAGACCCTGAGTCACAGTACGCGGCCGTTATTCCCAGGTTCGTGACCGCGCTTTTGGAGGGCAGGTCCCCCACGGTTTATGGCGACGGGTTGCAATCTCGCGACTTCACTTTTATCGATAACGTGGTCGAAGCAAACCTGCTCGCGGCCCAGGCGGAAGGAGCGGCGGGTAAGGCATTCAACGTGGCTTGCGGCGGGCGATTCTCGCTGATGCAACTGTTAGGGAGTCTTAAAGAGATTATCGGGAGCGAGGTCGAGCCCACACACGAAGAATCCCGCAAGGGCGACATCCGCGATTCGCAAGCCGCCATTTCGGCCGCGGAGCGCGAGCTCGGGTTTAAGGTGAAGATAGGTTTTGAAGAGGGGTTGCGTCGCACCGTCGCGTGGTATCGCAAAGCGGGCTCCGATAGGCTATAGCTCGATCTCGCGTTATTATCATCACAATCGGCAACGAAAAAAGGCTGGAGCGCGTGCTCCAGCCTTTTGACTTCCGCTGATGACCAGTCTTTTACTTAGCCGAGCAGGAGCAGGTGTTGTCCCGCAAGTTAGAATCGGCAACAACATCGTTCATCGCCGGAGTAACAGCCGCTCGCTTTCCGGTCTTTGTCGAGGTCGTCTGGAATGTTTCTACTGAAGCCTTGCCTGAGCTGAGGCATATGTCAACAGACGCGACAACTCTGATGTTCGTGCGAATATCTTCGAGCGAAGACTTACATCCGTCAGTGGTAACCTGACCGGTCCCGCTAACCGCTGTGCCGTCCGCGCAGTTGTTGTACTTGTAGTCGCCTGTTCTAGTATGAAACACGAAGATGCTGTCCGCATCCTGTATGCATACCCATTCGCCCATAGGCGGTTCCTCAATCGGCTCGCCCTCAGTCGGAGGAGGCGCCGAAACGCAACCGTTGTCGTTTAGATTCGAGTCGGCGATAGAGCGCTCGCCGGCGAACCCCTGCGCAATTATCTGAATAGCCGCCTTACCGAAACGGTCACAAAGATTAACGTCCGCGACGATGGCTACATCCGCGTTATTAGCATTGAACGTTGTCGTGCAGCCTTCAGTCTTGACCTGCCCGGTGCCTGAAGTTGCAAATCCATCGCCGGCCACATATTTGAAATCGCCGGTGGTAAGAAAGAAAACAAGTCTGCTGCCATCTGTTTCATTTACGAGGCAGACTTCCTGCCCACTCTGGCCGCTAACGGCAAATGAACCGATCCCAAGCATACAAACCATTCCCAACAGAATACCCAATTTTCGCATAAACCCTCCCAAGCCGGCTGAACCGGCTACCCTTTGTTCGAAATTTTTCGCGTGTTCGCCCACATTCAATTGAATGGAGAGTAATACCTTAGCAAGTGGCAGGCCACTGCGTGCGGGTGTGGAAGGTCTTTATGATGATTAGAAAAATCTTTGCGGCTTGAGCGATGATGGATTATTAGCGTGCGCTATCAATTTGACCCGTGTAAAAAACCCGTTCACAGCTTTACGCACAGAGCTTCGTCAAATGAGTGCGCACGGTCTCGCCGAGCGTGTCCAGGTTATACCCGCCTTCGAGCACTGATACGACACGGCCCTGGCAATGGCGGTCGGCCATCTCCATGACCTCGTCGGTCATCTCTCGAAAATCATTATCTTCTAGCAACAGCCCGCCGAGCGGATCACCGCGCCGAGAGTCGAACCCGGCGGAGATGATTATGAGATCGGGCGGATACTTGTCCACAATGGCCTTTAACGCCTCTGAGAAGATTTGACGGTGGGTGCGGGCAGGCGTGCCTTCGCTGAGCGGAATATTGATGGTTGCGCCCGCGCCCCGGCCCTCGCCGCGCTCGGTGGCCGCCCCGGTCCCCGGATAATAGGGGTACTGGTGAGTAGAGAAGTAGACGACCGTCGGGTCCTCGTAAAATATATCCTGCGTGCCGTTGCCGTGATGAACGTCCCAGTCGATTATCAACACTCGCTCGGCCCCGTACCGCGATTGCGCATAGCGCGCGCCGATGGCGGCATTGTTAAAGAGGCAGAAGCCCATTGAGCGGCCAATCGTCGCGTGATGGCCGGGCGGCCGTACTATCGAGAAGGCGTTGTTGTTCGCTTCTTTGAATACATGATCTACCGCCGTTACCGCCGCGCCGGCCGCGAGCCTGGCCACCTCGAATGATTCCGGGCTTATAACCGTATCAAGGTCGAGGAATGGCGCGCCCCTCTCGCAAAGGCTTTTGAGATGTTCTATCAAGCGAGTGCTGTGGCAGCGCGTGATCTCCTCGTCGCTCGCCGCCCGCGGGTCCAGATGTTCGAGGCGGGACCATAGCCAATCATCCGATTTCAATGCCGAGAGTATCACCCGCAACCTTTCGGGGTTCTCCGGGTGCTGGCCGGTACGGTGCTGCATGTACGCAGGGTTGTATATCAAGGCCGTTGTCATACGGGGGATTATATAAGAGGAGGGGCCTTGAGGAAAAAGATAGATGTGCCCCGCGATAAGGCATAAGCCCCGCGGGGGCGGAATCTTTACATCCCGCCCCGCGGGGCTCAGTTACCGGCGGCAAACAGCACTCACGCTACTCGTGCCTGAGCGCGACCATGGGGTCTGTTCTCGTCGCCCGGCGCGCGGGGATATAACAGGCCAGGAAGGCCACTCCAGCGAGCACAACGGGAATAACCGCAAAGGTCAGCGGGTCGGTCGTCGCCACATTAAAAAGCAGGCCCGACAGCATCGCCTTGAGTTGAAAAGTCAAAAGGAACGCGGCTCCGAGCCCGACGGCTATCCCTGACGCCGCGAGAGTCATCCCCTGCCTGAGCACCATGCCGAGCACGCTCGTGGAACTGGCTCCCAGAGCCATTCTTATGCCTATCTCGTGCGTCCGCTGCGTGACCGAATAACTCATCACGCCGTATATGCCGACCGAGGCCAGCACCAGCGCCACGCCCGCGAATATCCCCATCAACAGCATGTTGAAACGCTGGCGGGCGACGGAAGCCGACACTATCTCGTCCATGGCTTTTACTTCGGCCACGGGCTGGTCGGGGTCTATCTTTCGGATTTCGTTTTCAACCGAGGCCGCATACTTCATCGGGTCATCGCCGGTCCGCACGAAGAAGGTCATAAACGCCGTGTCGCTCTGGCGCGCATGCGGCCAGTAGATGGCGGGCGCCGGGTCGGCCTCAAGCGACATGTCTTTGGTGTCGCCCACTACCCCGATGATCTCATCAGGGGCGGGCTCCCTGTCCCAGCTAATAGTCACGCGCTTGCCGATCGCGCTCTCGCCTGGAAAGTATCTGCGCGCGAACGCCTGGTTTACGATCAACACTTGCGGGGACTGTCTCGTATCACGGTCGTCGAACTTGCGCCCCTCGATAAGCGGTATGCCCATGGTGTCGAAGTAGCTCGGAGTTATGATGCGCACGTCGGTGCCTGTGCTTTTCACCCGCCTGTAATACGGGCCTTCCCTCGATGTGCATCGAGGTCGCGGATTTTGCCGGCGTGAGCGGAGTGAACTGAATACCGCCGACGGCCTGCACCCCGGGGATCGACGCTATGCCTTCCTGCGCCTGCTTGAAGAACTGCACTCTTCTTTCGGGCTCGCGGTACTTGGCGCCCGGCAGCGTCATGCGCATCGAGAGCAGGTTGTCAGGGTTGAATCCCATATCTACGTTCTGAAGCCGTATAAAGCTGTTTACCATCAGCCCCGCTCCGACGAGCAGAACGAGCGCGAGCGCTACTTCAAGAACGACAAATGCGTTTCGGATGCGGCCCGCGCGCACGCCGCCCGATCCGCCGCGGCCGCCCTCTTTGAGCGAATCGTTCAAGTCAGGCTTCGACGCCTGGAACGCCGGGACCAGCCCGAAGATTATTCCGGTCAGCGCCGTAACCATCACCGTGAATAACAGCACGTCGCCGTGTATGCCTACCTCGTCCATGCGCGGAAGGTTCTGTGGGCTGAGCGCGACCAGCAAATCCACGCCCCAGACGGCGAGCGCGAGGCCGAGCATTCCCCCGAGGGCGCCGAGCAGAAGGCTTTCGGTCAGCACCTGCCGGACGAGCCGCTTGCGCGTCGCGCCGAGCGCGGAGCGAACGGCCATTTCGCGGTGGCGGGTAGCGGCGCGGGTCATAAGCAGATTCGCGACGTTCGCGCACGCGATCAGGAGAACGAAGACAACCGCGCCGAGCAAGACTGTGAACAGCGGGCGAACGTTGCCTACGACCTGCTCGTGGAGTGCGACTACGTTGGCGCTCCATCCTTTATTGAATTCCGGGTAGCCTTCTTCGAGTCGCGCGGCAATGGTCTCCATATCAACCTTTGCCTGCTCGACCGAAACGCCGGGCTTGAGCCTTGCGACGGCGCTCATGTACCGGCCCGTCGATTTGCGGAAATCGCGGCCGGGCTCGAACGACATGGGAACCCAGATGTCCGTCTCCCTGTTCTGGAAATGAAAGTCGGGCGGCATCACCCCGATGATAAGGTGCTCAACGCCGTTGAGCTGGATGGGCCGCTCAACAATCGCGCCGTCACCTCCGAACCTGCTTTGCCATAGGGCATGGCTGATGACGGCGAAACGGCTGTTGTTCCATCGGGCTTCGTCTTCGCCGATCGTGCGGCCCAGCATCGCGGGCGTGCCGATTACCGAAAAGAAATTGCCCGACACGTGCTGCACCTGGAGTTGTTCCGGGTTGTCGGTCCCGGTCAGATTCACTTGCCAGTTCGTATAGCTGGCGAGTTGCTCAAATGACGTGTTCTGTTTCTGCCAGTCGAGAAAATTGCCCGGGTTGATGACGTTCGTCTCTCGATTCCTCGGGACGTGCTTTTCAAAGACCATGACCAGACGGTCCGGCTCGTCAAAGGGAAGCGAGCGCAGCAGCACGGCGTTTACGACGCTGAAGATCGCGGTTGTTGCGCCAATCCCCAGCGCGAGCGCTATGACCGCGACGGCGGTAAATCCGCGGCTCTTGAGCAATGAGCGAAAGCCGTAACGGATATCCTGAAAAAGACTCTCCATAAAAACACCTCGACCCTGATGAAAATGTGGGTTGCCTCCCTCCCGAACGGGGAGGAGGCAACGCGGGTCCGCCTTCTAAGAATTCGTTCTTATTCGTATCGCAATGCAATCATCGGATCAACGCGCGTTGCGCGCCGCGCCGGGATGTAACACGCGAGCAGGGTCACCAGCGCGAGCACCAGTGACAGGGCAACAAAAGTTAGAGGATCGTTCGGCCCGACGCCAAACAGGACTCCCGGCAAGACCTGCGCCAACAACTGTGTCAACAGGTATGCGCCGATCACCCCGATGACGAGCCCGAAAAGCGTCAGCAACATTCCCTGTCGCACTATCATGCCGAGCACGCTTTGTGGAACTGGCTCCCAGAGCCATTCTTATGCCGATCTCGTGCGTCCGCTGCGTGACCGAATAACTCATCACGCCGTACAGCCCGACCGCCGCGAGCAGCAACGCCACCGAAGCGAATATGGCCACGAGAAACATAAGGAATCGCTTCTGCGCTATAGAGTTCGATACGTACTGCTCAAGCGTGGTAACGCGGAAGACGGGCATCTCCGGGTCGATTTCACTGATGGAGCCCCGCACCGGGCCCGCGAGCGACGCCGGGTCGGTGCTCGACCGCACGACCAGCGCCAGATTTGACATGGGTCTTTGCAGCAGGGGGAAGTAGTACTGCTCTTTTATTATCCCGTCCAGCCCCCGCTGCTTTATGTGCCCGACAACGCCGACCACCTCGCGCCAGCGCGGCTTGTCGCCATCGCGGTCGAAGTTCGCGGCGATGCGCTTGCCCACGGGATTCTCGCCGGGCCAGTACCGCTCGGCCAGCTTCTCGTCGATGATCGCAACCGGGAGCGAGCCGGTCGTGTCGCTATCTCTAAAATACCGCCCGTGGATGAGCGGCACCTGAAGCACGTTGAAGTAGTCCGCGCTTACGGTATGAATATCTCCGTGGGGCGAGCTTTCGCCCGGCGGCGGCATGTAGCCTTCGACCGCGAAGGACGCGCTCGATATGTTCCCGCTCATCGGCAGATTCGACCCGTACGCGGCGAATTCTACGCCCGGCAGCGACTTGAGCTTTTGAAGCGACTGCTCGTAAAAACTGATCCTCTCGGGGGGCTTCTGGTACTTGTACTGCGGGAGCGATAGGTTCATCGTGAGGACGTTGCCGGGATTGAACCCCGGGCTCACCTCCTGGAGTCTCATGAAACTTCTTATCAGCAGCCCCGCCGCGACCAGCAGCACGAGAGCTATAGCGACCTCAAAAACTACAAGAGCGCCGCGGACTCTATTGCGCCGCGGCCCTTCGCTCCCGCTGCGCCCGCCCTCTTTCAAAGATTCATTCAGATCGTTCTTTGAAGATTGAAGCGCGGGCGCGATGCCGAAGAGCAGACCTGTCAGCACCGACACTCCGAGCGCGAACGCGAGCACCTTGTAATTGAGCCCGATCTCTCGCCACCCGAGCAGCGAGTTGGCAACGTCGGGGGGAATCCCCAGCACGAGCAGACGAAGGCCGAGATAGGCGACGGCGAGCCCGACCAGCCCGCCCAATATGCCGAGCAGCGCGCTCTCCGTTAGCAACTGCCTTATGGTGCGGGCGCGGCTCGCGCCGAGCGCGGTGCGGACCGCTATCTCTTTTTGTCGCGAGGTGGCGCGGGCCAGAAGTAGATTCGCCACGTTCGCGCATGCAATGAGCAGCACGCAGCCGACCGCGACCATCAGAACCACGAGCATAAGCCGGAAATCCCCTAGCAATTGCTCGCGCAGACCTTTGACCTTTATGCCCCAGGTGCTCTCGGGGCCATAAAACTGCGGGCGCAATTGATCGGCCAGCCCGTTCATCTCCGTCTGCGCCTGCTCGATTGACACGCCCGGCTTCATGCGGGCGATAACATTCAGAAACTCGTTGCCGTGATTGTTCGGGGCAAGCTGCTCCTGCGTGAATGCAATCGGCTTCCACAGCTCTACCGCCTGCGGCGTCTTGAAGCTTTCGGGCAGTATGCCGATGACGGTGTAGCTTTCGCCGTCCAGCGTGATGGTGTTGTTGAGCAGGGCCGGGTCACCGCCGAACCTGTCCTGCCAGAAGGCATGGCTGAGGATGACCACCTTATCGCTGCCGGGCTGGTCGTCTTCCGGGCGAAAAGAGCGCCCCTGGGCCGGGTCGATGCCGAGCGTCGTGAAGTAATTGTGAGTGACCCTTTGCCCCACGAGTCTCTTGGGCTCGCCCGTCCCCGTGTGGTTGACCGGCCATCCTGTAGCCGTCGATACCTGCTCGAAGGAGTTCGTCAGGTCACGATACTCCTCGTAACAGGGCACGCAGACCGACGCCTGATCGAGCTTTATGGCAGGATAGCTGTGAAAGATCAGGATGAGCCTGTCGGCATCCTTGTAGGGAAGCGCCTCAAGCAGCACCGCGTTAAAAGCGCTGAATATAACGGTCGTCGCGCCTATGCCGAGCCCGAGCACCAGCACCGCCACGATTGTAAAACCCGGCTTCTTCATCAAGACGCGAGCGCCGTAGCGGATGTCTTGCCAGATAGTTTCCATAACATCTCCCGTAATCAGAAGTCAGAAGTCAGAAGACAGGAGTCGGAAATGGATGTCGGCGCGAAGCGCCTCGCGCCGACATCCATTTCTCATTCTGACTTCTGACTTCTGACTTCTGCTCCTTATTCGTGTCTGAGCGCGATCATCGGATCGACGCGCGTGGCGCGATGCGCAGGGATGAAACAGGCTGCCAGAGCCACTCCTGCCAGGATTGCCGAAATCACAATAAAGGTGATCGGGTCGGTCGCGCTTATGCCGTACAGCAGGCTCGACAGAAGCCCCGTCCCCCAGAATGCGCCCACAAGCCCGAGGGCTATGCCGCCCGTCGCCAGGACCATGCCCTGCCCTACGACCATCCTTAGCACGTCCGTGGAACTGGCTCCCAGAGCCATTCTTATGCCGATCTCGTGCGTCCGCTGCGTGACCGAATAACTCATCACGCCGTATATGCCGACCGCCGCAAGGATAAGCGCCGCCCCGGCGAATACGGCCATCAGGATGAGGTTCAACCTCGGCTGGGCGACCGCCGCCGAAATAAGCTGACCCATCGTTTTTTCTTCATAGATGGGGAGATCCGGGTCGAGCGTCTGCACCTGCGATCTGATCGAGCCGAGCGTGCTTTTCGGATCGCCCGACGTGCGCACGGTCAAAAACATCGTGCGCGGCATGGTCTGGCGCTGCGCGTAGGGGAAATATATCTGCTCGCGCCCTTCGGGGAAGTACGCCTGTTCCTGCCCCTCGCGGTTCGTCCCATAATGATGTATGTGGCTGACGACGCCGATTATCTCTCCCCAGGTAATATCCTGTGGCGAGGTCGCGGAAATCATCACTCGCTTGCCGAGCGCGCTTGCGCCGGGCCAGAAGGTCCGGGCGAACTTCTCGTCGACGACCACCACCTTGGCCGCGTTGGCGTCGTCGCGCTCTTCGAGCAATCTTCCTTCTATAAGCTGCGTGCCGAGGCTTGTGAAGTATCCGGGGCTTACGGTGCGACGGTCGGCTTCGAGATAGGGCAATCCCATGTCGTTGCGCGGGACCTTATCGCTCGCCGCCGTATCGGCAACCATGGTCGTCCCCGAAGAGTACGCGCCGCTCAGGGGAAGCTGAGAGATGATGCCCGCCGATTCCACTCCCGGCGCGGCCTTTACGTTATCGAGCAACTGGCGGTAGAAGCCGGAAACCTTTGTGTTGTCCGAGTACTTCGATTGCGGCAGCGTCAGCCTCAGCGTCATAACATTATCCGCGCGGAAGCCCAGGTTGATCTCCATCAACCGCTGAAAACTCCGCATGGTGAGGCCCGCGGTGATCAGCAGCATGAGCGCGAAGGCGACTTCGCCGACTACGAGGACGTTGCGCAGGTAATGGCGGCGGCCCGTCGAGCCGCGCCCGCCCTCTTTGAGGGCGTTGTTGAGGTCAGGCTTCGAAATGTGAAGCGCCGGCGCCAGGCCGAAGAGGACGCCGGTCAAAACTATTATGAGAATGCTGAAGGCAAGCACCGTCGAGTCGACGCCGATCTCGTTGATGCGGGGTATCTCTCTGGGCCCGAAGGCCGCAAACGTCCTCACGCCGATGAACGCGAGCGCGACTCCGATTGCGCCCCCGATGATCGCGAGCAAAACGCTTTCAGTAAGCAACTGGCGGATGAGCCGGGCGCGACCCGCGCCGAGCGCCGCGCGCAGGGCGATCTCTTTTTCGCGTACCGTCGCGCGCGCAAGCAGCATGTTGGCTACGTTGAAGCACGCGATAAGAAGCACCAGACCGACCGCGACCACGAGCAGGACGATCACCGGTTTTATGTTGCCCACCACTTCGGTCTGAAGCGGTATCAGGAGGAACGTCAGCCCGCCCTCGTAATTATCCGGGTACTGCTCGGCCAGACCTCTGGCCGACGGTCGTCATCTCGGATTGCATCTGCTCGAAGCTCACGCCGGGTTTGAGCCGGGCGAGCACCTGAAGATAGTGCGAGCCGCGGTTGCCGAGATTTGCTTTATCGATTGCGAGGGGCAACCACAAATCTACCGTTTCGGGGAACGCAAAGCCTTCGGGCATGACTCCGAGGACGTTGTAATTCGCCCCGTTTAGCGATATGTCGGTGTTTACGATGCCGGGGTCTGAGGCAAACCGCCTTTGCCACAAACCGTGACTAAGTACGACCACACGGTCTTTACCGGGCTGATCTTCATCCTGAGTAAACGTCCGGCCGATGGCCGGCTGGACGCCGAGGACGGGAAATAGCTCGGCGCTGGCTGACGACGCGGTGACCCTTTCGGGGTTGCCGTTGCCGGTCAGGTTCATTCCGCTGCCGGAGCCGCTGAAGTATGCGGCTATCCCGTCGAATGACTGCGCGCGCTCTTTCAGATCAAGAAGCTCGGGCTCGGAGATCCAGTTCTTCGGTATGCCATGCTTTTGCATGTCGAGCCATATCTTTACCAGCCGGTCCGGCTCCTTGTAGGGGAGCGGGCGAAGCGCGACCGCGTAGGCGACGCTAAAGATGGCCGTGGTCGCCCCGATGCCAAGCGCAATGGCGATGATGGCTACGAGGGTAAAGCCGGGGCTGCGACGCAGCATGCGCAGGTTGTACTTGATGTCTTTGAAGAATGTATCCACGGGGAGCCTCCATGTCGATGGTCGGTTGTATAGTTCTTCAAATCTGAAATCTCAAATCTCAGATTCTCTAACCCCTGGCCACCGACGCCTGCCGGTTACTCTCATTTGTCTCGTCTTCGACGACGCGGCCGTCGAACAGGTGAATCTGGCGATCCGCGATGCGCGCGTACCTCGGGTCGTGGGTGACCATGCAGATGGTCGCGCCCGCCTGGTGCAGCTCCCTGAGCAACTCCATCACCGCTTCGCCGTTCGTAGAGTCGAGGTTGCCCGTCGGCTCGTCGGCAAGCAGAATGAGCGGGTCGCCGGCCACGGCCCGCGCCACGGCCACTCTCTGCTGCTGCCCGCCCGATAGCTGGCTCGGCAGGTGCTTTGCGCGGTGCGCCATCCCTACGCGCTCCAGCGCATCCATGACGCGCTTCTTGCGGTCCGGGGCTTTCATGCCGCGGTAGGTGAGCGGGAGTTCTACGTTCTCATAGACGTTGAGGTCGCCTATCAGGTTGAAGCTCTGGAATATAAAGCCCACCTCGCGGTTCCTGATCCTCGCCCTCTCGGCAAGCGCGAGGTCCGAGACGGCCTTGTCGCCGAGCAGGTAGGTGCCGTCGGTGGGCGTGTCGAGCAGCCCGAGTATCGACAGCAGCGTCGATTTGCCGCAGCCCGACGGGCCGGCAATAGAGACATACTCGCCCTTCTTTATTTCAAGGTGTACGCCCGCAAGCGCGTGCGTTTCGACCTCGTCGGTTAAGAATACTTTCGTGACTCCTTCAAGACTAATGAGCGGTTGATCGGTTGCAGTCATTCTATCTCCCCCAACTTCGTATTTACGGACAAAGCACTCCCCGGTCGCCTCTGGCGATTGATATGGTGGTAAGCGCTTTTCAAGAATTACTTGTTATACAGTCTTCGGTGTTATTACGTTCCAATAATCTCTATCGTGTGCAGAGATTCAACTCGCCTTCTGGAACGCGGATAGACTACGGGCACGGCAGTAAGTGAGCAGGGCCGCAAAAAGGTTGCAGGGGGGCCTCTTTTTTTTGCGGTTCGAGAACCGAGACGGTAATGCTATGATTATGCTCGGTTTCTGAACTGTTCGGGCTTACATCGCGACCGCTCGACAGGCTTGCCCGGCCTGTCGGGCGGGGCCAGATGAAACGCGCGTGAGGCGGCGCTCGTATCCAGGATGTTTTGCGAGAGACATATTTGCGGAACGCCGAGCAATAATTGAAACCTTTTCGACACGCGCGTCACTAACTGGTTGAACACAGGGGATGAAGCCAATGATGGAGGCGATCAGACTGGTGGGCCAGCCGAGCGGACGCGCCGGGGCTCTGATGAATAGTTCAGAGGAATTAATATCGCGCGTGCGCAGCGGCGATGACGATGCTTTCCGGCTGATCTTCGACCGTTATGCGCGCCCCATTATTAGCTTCATTTACGACATGGTGGGTCAGCGCGACCTGGCCGAAGAGCTTGCGCAGGAGACATTCGTGAGGGCTTATAAGAGCCTCAACGCCTTGAGGGATGACGCGAAGCTATCGACGTGGCTTTTCGGTATAGCAAAGAACGTCGCCCGCGAATCCCTGAGGTCGCGCCTGCGAGAGGATCATCGGGTCGAGATTGATGACGACCGGGTGATTGAAGTTAGCGACGAGAAGCTGCCGCCCGATAGGGAGCTTCTGGATAAGGAACTGAACAGCGTCATACAGCAAGCGCTGGGGGCGCTGGACGAAGACAAAAGGACGGTCTTTACGTTGAAAGTTTTTCAACAGAGGAGCTACGAAGAGATTGCCGAGATAACCGGCTTTTCGATCCCTAAGCTGAAGACTGATCTGCATAGGGCGCGCGCCGAGATGCGGCGGCGCATACGCCCGTACCTGGGAGTTGGCTATGAAGTGTGAATTGTGCCTCACCCTCATAGAAGAATTCGTCGAAGGCTCGCTCGTCGAGCGAGAAGCCTCGCGTGTCGAAGCGCACCTGTCGGGTTGCCCGGCCTGCGCCGAGTTCTATAAGGAAGTAAAGGCGGAGCAGGAAATCTATGCGCACTACGAGCGCGACATCGAAGTATCGCCCCAGCTCTGGGCGGCGATAGAGTCGAGGATCAAACAGGAGAGGCCGCAGGAGTCTCCGCAGGCATCGCCGGGTCTGCTCGTCCGGTGGCGTGACTCGCTCGCGACGATGTTTGCCACGCCGCGCCTCAGCCCGGCGCTCGCGGCCGTGCTGGTCGTGATGACCGTGGGTTTGACGGCGGCGGTGATGACCTATCTGAATACGCGCGACAACCGGTCCGAAATTGCCAGAGGTAATCCTCCGCAAGTCAGTATCACCGGCGCCGCCCGCCGGAGATCAGGCGGCGCAGCCGAAATCGCCCGAAAAATCTATAGTGCCGCCGGCCGTACAGGAGCCCGGATTGAGCGCGAAGAACCGGCGGTCGAGCAGCCGCGTGTGGAACCGAAGTCCGGCGAGCAGAAAGCTCGCGGTGCGGCCCAGAGGCAGGGTTCGTCTGAACCGAGCCCGACCGAGCTTGTGCGCGAAGCCGAGCAGAAGTACATTGCCGCGATTGCGATATTGTCGCGCGATGTGAATAAGAAGCGCTCGCGGATGGACCCGACGATTGCGGCCAGGTTCGACGCGGCTCTTGATGGCATAGACAAGGCGATTGCCGAGACGCGCCGCGCGGTTCGCAATAATCCCGACGACCCGATAGCGCTCCAGTACATGCTGGCGGCCTATTCGAAGAAGGTTGACACTCTAAGAGAGATGTCTCGCGGGACGAACTCGGCGGCGGATGAAGATTAGGTGACGGGCTTCGAGGCGGCTGGACTCAAAAATCCCGTTTAATTCTATTCTATTAATTCGGTTCATCATTTGAGATTGATGTGCCTGGGATTAATATAGCTGTTTTATGAGCAGAAGAACCCTGACAATATTAATAATGATGGTGCTGGTGGCGGGCGCGCCCGCCACGCTGGGTCAAGAGAAAGAGCAGACCCCGCAGCCAAAGCCTAAAGCCTCTACGGCCCCCGTGCGGCCCTCGCCAGTCAGACTCCGAAGCCAATGCCGCGGGTCGCGCAGCCGGGAGTCACGCCCGAAGCAGGGGGGCAGACCCCGATTGTGCCCGCAAAGCCAATCGTGCTGGACCTGGCAAGGGGCGGGCGGGTGGGTGTCACGACCAAGCAAGCCCGCGTGAGCATAACCGGATGGGACAAGGCGACGGTTGAAGCTACGGCCCGAAGCGAGACGGGCTCGGAGCAATTGACTCTCGAAGCTACGGGCGAGGGCGAGTCTCAAAAAATCTTGCTGTACGTCCCGGTGCGCCCGAGGCGCATCCCGCTCAAAGACCTGAGCATCGATGTCAAGGTGCCGCGCTACGCCATCATTGATTTCGTCGAAAGCAACACGGGCGATGTGACGGTCGCCAATATAGACGCGAACGTCTCGGTAGTAGTCAGCGGCAGCGGCAACGTCGCGCTGAGCCAGGTCCAATCCGGCAGGGTGCGCGCGCGCAGCGGGGCGATTGCCGCGCAGGATGTGAAGGGCGATTTCTTTGCCCGGAGCACTCAAGGCAGCGTGACCGCCCAGCGAGTGACCGGCGTCGTCGATGTTGCCGCCAGCAACGGCAGCATACGGGTGCGCAATGCGGAAGGAAACGTCAGGGCGAACGCCGCCGCGGGCGACATAGATATCCGCTGCGTGAAGGGGCGCGTCGATTTGAGCACCGCCAACGGGAGTCGTGATCCTGGCGGGCATCGGCGGGGACGTTGAGGCCACGTCGGCGAGCGGTTCGGTCCTGTTCACCGGCCCTATTCGCGCCGACGGCAATTACCGGCTGAAGTCGCTTTCGGGCGAAATCGAGATGGCGATACAACCCGATGTGCCGGGGTTTAATGCGACGCTCATAACATACAGCGGCGACATAGAGACCGATTTTCCCATAAAGGTCGATTCCCCCATGCAGGGCGGCCCGATCAATCGCCGCGTGAGCGGCAAGTACGGCAAAGGCGGCGCGCAAGTGACGCTCGATTCCTTCAGCGGGACGGTGAAGATTGGGAAGGCCACGGCCGCGCAATTGAAAGAATGCAAGTAGCGGCTGCAACCTTTTTCGTATAAAGCTCACCTACTGCCTGAGAACAATAATTAAGATTGCGGACCGCGACACTTCCAAACCGCAATCGAGAGAGGTGAAAGATGAAGAGAAGAATCTGGGTATCACTGATCGCGCTGGCTGTAGGGTTCGGCGCTGTACCGCAAACGCTTTCCGCGACGCAGCAGAGCCGCGAGCGCGAGCCACGCGAGCGAGAACATTCCGTCCACCAGGAGCGCGAGCGTCACGGCTCCGACGACGGTCAGTACACCGAGCGTGACGAGTTCAATCAATCATACGAGCTTTCCTCCGGCGCGCGCGTCGAGGTGAAGGGCATCAACGGCACGGTCAACATAACGACGGCGCCGGGCGGCCGGGCCGAGGTGCAGGTCGTCAGGTCCGCGCGCAACCGCGAAGACTTGAACTACCGCAAGATCATCGTCGAGCATAGTGGTAACACTCTTATAGTAAGGGGCGAGAAGGAAGAGGAGCAGGACAGGTCCGCGCGCAACCGCAACGTTCGACACCGCGTGGTGCTTCGCCTGCCGCGCCAGGTTGATTTGACCGTGAGCGGCGTAAACGGCCGCGCGACGGTCGGCGAGATCGACGGGCCGGTCAACCTTTCGGGCATAAACGGAAAAGTCGATGTCGCGCATGCAACGGGTCATTCAAACATTTCGGGCATTAACGGAAGGGTCACGATGACTATATCGCGGCTCGGCGAGCGCGGCATTGAAGTGAGCGGCGTCAACGGCGGAGTAGAGCTTCGCTTTACAGACGAGGTCAATGCCGATGTGGACGTGACCGGAATAAACGGGCAGGTCAATGCCGAAGTCCCCGACGTGACCGTCTTCGGCAAGATGGATCGTCACAACTTTAAAGCGAAGATCGGAGCGGGCGGAAACCCGATAAAAGTAAACGGCGTAAACGGCCACGTTCGCATCAGCCGCGTCAACTCGGCGAGGTAGGGCTGTATCGGACAGAATAATAGACTGGTCAGGGACCGGGCGGTAAGCCGCAGGAAGTAAAGCTTACCGCCCGGTCTTTTTTTTGGTTCGTAGGCTTGTTGCCGCACTCTATAGACAGACCGCACTTACGCGCTTCATTGCCGTTTTTCTGTGATTCATCCCCGTATTCAAGTAACTCGGGACATATTTATGGGCAATCCTCTATGCCGGTGATAGCCTTCAATCCACAATTGATCGTTGAACGCTCATGGCACGGTGGGCGGTCGTTTATGATCGCCCGCCTCTTTTTTGGCGTGCATTATGAAACAAACTGGCGGCCTGGCGCGTCTAAAACGTGTTGCTTCCGTAACGCGAAAGATTAGAGTTACGTATTAAACCCTGATAATGGTTAAATCACTCTTCAATTCGATTTCATGGCTCGCGGGCCGACTGGTTGCAGTCCTGCTCTTTTCCGTCCTCTCATTTGAAAGCGCGGCGGCCCAGCCGACCCTGAGCGATACGACATCCACATCGGGCACGGCGCTCACGCTCCCGGCGGAAAAGGCGCAGCCGGTTACGATTCCGCGCCTCACCGGTCAGCCTGTCATCGACGGAAAGATCGACGAGGAGTTCTGGAAATCGGCGCGCGTGCTAAAGGACTTCTACCAGACGCAGCCCGGCGATAATACGCCGCCCTCACACCCGACGGAACTTCTGATCGGGTACGACAGCACTCACCTGTATATTGCCTTTCGCGCCTTCGACGAGCCGGGCAAAGTTCGCGCGACCTTCGCCAAACGCGACGCGATTTTCGAAGACGACACGGTGAGCGTCTTCCTCGATACTTATAATGACAGGCGGAAGGGCTACGCGCTGGTGTTCAACCCGTATGGAATACAGGCCGATGGAATAATCTCGGCGAGCGGGGGCGAAGACTACAGCCTCGATATCGTGATGGAATCGAAAGGCTCGCTGAGCGAGAACGGGTACATGGTCGAGGTAGCGGTCCCGTTCAAATCGCTGCGATACGAAGCGGGCAAAGGCAAGCTGTGGGGATTTCATGCGTTCCGTCGCATCAAGCGGCTCGATAACGAGCAGAACTCGTGGATGCCGCTCTTCCGAAACAAATCGAGTCTGCATGCGCAAGCAGGCCACATCACCGGCCTCGAAGGGCTGTCAACCGAAAGCACGCTTGAGATAATCCCGACGCTTACGCTATCCGAGACGGGCCGGCGGGTCCGGGCCCTCCCGCTCTCGGCGGTCATCAACAATCCCGGCACGCTTGACCCCGGCCGGTTCGTGAATAAGCCGATAAAGGCCGACCCCGGCGTGACGTTAAAGTACGGCATCACGCCGACGATAACGCTCGATTTCGCCGCGAATCCCGACTTCGCCCAGATCGAGGCCGACGCGCCCGTAGTGACCGCAAACCAGAGGTTCCCGATCTTCTTTGAAGAGAAGCGGCCCTTCTTTCTTGAAGGCGCGGACATATTTCGAACGCCCCTGCAGGCGGTCCACACTCGCTCGATCATTGACCCCGATTTTGCGGTAAAGCTGAGCGGCAAGCAGGGGCGCACGTCGTTCGGGGTGCTGATGGCGACCGACAACGCGCCGGGGGATTTTAGCGATGAAGAGAAGGCCGACCCGCTGATATTTCAAAGCATCGCCCGCTTCGTCGATAAGAATGCTTACATCGGCGTTGCCCGCATCAAGCGAGACGTCGGGACCGAGTCGAGCCTCGGGCTGATAGCGACGAGTTATAACTTTATCGAAAAGCATAACCAACTGGGCGGCATCGACGGCCATTTCCGCCTGGACAAGCAGACTACGTTCACCTTTCAGGCGCTCGGCACGACTTCGCGCAGATTCTTCTTTGACCCCGATCTTGGCGAGAGCGTCTATAGGACGGGAAACGCGTTTGCCTACAACTGGAACTATGATTTTACCGGGCGGAACATCGGCTACACTATTGAAGGGCAGGGGCGCACGCGGGATTATCGCGCCAACGTCGGATTCGTCAGCCGCACGAATACGAATTATCAGGGGTCGTATTTTCGCTACAGCATCGACCCGAGGCCAAAGGCTACGCTGATAGGGTGGAGGACGTTTTTCGGCAACAGCTTTAATTGGGATTGGCAGGGGCGGCTACAGGACCGCGAATCCTTTGTGGACTCGAATATTCAATTCGCCAGGCAGACCTCGCTCGGCATAAATTTCGGGGATTTCTACTCTCGTATATTTGAAGACGAGTTCGGGCAGAGGCGCAACGAGACGAAAAGCGGCGCGTTCTTCGGCGACGATTCCGAGCGGTCGTTGCACGGCCGCTTCGTCGCGTTGTCATTATCGAGTAACCCTACGAGGGCGTATTCAGGCCACTTCTTTGTGGGGCATCGCTGGAACGTCTTCGATTTCGATTTCGGCGCGGGCCCGCGCTTCCCGCGCGTCAGTCCGGCGGCGCTTGCCGACCCCGGCGCGGCGCTCGACCCCGGCGCGGCCAATACGCTCGATTTCGGCGCGGGATTCGCCTACCAGCCAATATCGGAGCTTCGTCTGTCGATAAATTATAACCGGAACCGCTTCAGGCGAAACGACACCGGCCGCGATGTTTTTATCGACAATATATACACGCTGCGCGGGACCTATCAGTTCACCCGTTTCACCTTCGTCAGGGTGCGCGTGGATTATGATTCGCTCGCGTCGAGCGTGCGCGGGCAATACCTTTTCGGGTGGAACCCGAACCCCGGAACCTCTTTGTACGTGGGCTATAACGACGACTCGCAAATAAACGGATTCAGCCCGTTTACCGGGCAGCACGAGCGCGGCTGGACGCGAAGCGGGCGCACATTTTTTATAAAGACCTCTTATTTAATCCGCAGAAGCATATGAGAAATCCAAAATCTTGAAACCTTTCCCCCGTTCCCGCCACTGACTAAGCGACCGGCAATCAATCTTGAGAATAGCTGCCCAAATCGATTGATAAGCGGCAGGGGTCTCTCTATGAAACTAAAAACCTTTATGGTCGCGCTATCGGCCGCGATGCTTCTTCTATTTTCGGCGCGCGCGCCGCTCGGTTACGGGCAGACGAGGGCGGGCAGCGACCTGCCCGAGCGCGAGCAGTTTCACGAAACCTACCGTCTCGCCCCCGGCGCCCGCGTTGAAGTCTCGAACATAAACGGGCCGCTGGAGATTCAGACCGCCGACGGCGCTATGGCCGAAGTCACCGTGGTCCGCTCCGCCAGGACAAGGGAAGACCTTGCGCATCGCAGGATCATAGTCGAGCAAAAGGGGAATACCTTCCGCGTCTATGCGCACGAGCCCGAAGACCCGGAGGCCCGTAACGTGACCGTGCGGCACCGGGCAGTCATAAAAGTGCCGCGCCCGTCCGCGCTTCTGGTAAAAAACGTAAACGGCAGCGCGCGGATTGGAGACATCGAGGGCCCGATCACGCTCGCGAATATAAATGGTGAGCTTTCGATGGGGCGGGCGGCCGGATTTGCCGACTTTGCGAACATAAACGGGAACATGGCTTTCACGCTCGGCCAGCTCGGCCAGCGCGGGGTTCGCGCGAGGAATATAAACGGTAATATGAACATACGCTTCCTCGACCGCTTAAACGCCGACATGGAGGTGCGGTCCTTCAACGGACTCGTAAACCCGAAGGTCGCAAGCGTAACGGTCCGCAGGGCTGGCCGCTCAAGCTTCCTCGCCCAGTTCGGATCGGGCGGCACGCCGATAGTTATGACGCAGGTAAACGGCGTGATAACCATCCACGACGCTTCGGTCGGCGACAAGTGACGCGAGCCCCGGATAATATTTTGAAACTCTGCGCGCGGGCGCGCGAGTAATAGCTTGGATACCTGCCAATCAAGAAGGAGACGATCTACATGAAGCGAACACTTATGATGCTTTCGGCCGTAATGCTCGCGAGCGCCCCCGTAGGGTTTGCGCTAGAGAATCAATCTGTCACGCCGGCGCAGGCAGAAGCGCCGCGCGCGCGCAGGGCGGACACCGCGGGCCGCGGTTTTCTCGGCGTCGAGCTTGATGAGGTAGACGCGGAATCTGCCAGGAGGCTCGGCCTCCGCCAGGAGCGCGGGGCGCTGATAACCTCGGTTGTCGAGAATTCGGGCGCGGCATCGGCCGGGCTTAAGATTGATGATGTCGTTATCAAGTGGGACGGCGAGACGGTCGAGAGCGCGGCGGAGCTTTCACGCCTTCTCAGGGAGACTCCCGCGGGCCGGAACGTAAAGCTTACGATTATACGAGGCGGCCGCGAAATGGACGTGGACGCGAAGCTCGGCTCGCGCGTCGCTTTCGTGCGACCGGCCCTCCCCGCGCGCCCGCAGGTTGCAAGGACGCCGAGGGCCGAGATAACGCCGAGGATTGAAATAACGCCGAGGCCCGCAAGGCCGGCGCGCCCGGCGAGGATGTGGAGAGTCAGCCGCGCGCGACTCGGCGTGCAGCTCGGGGAGATGAATGAACAGCTTGCCGAGTACTTCGGAGTAAAGGGCAAGGGGGGCGCGCTCGTTCTATTCGTTCATGCCGACTCGCCCGCGGCGAAAGCGGGCGTCAAGGCCGGCGACGTGATCACGTCGGTGGCGGGCAAGTCCATCGACGGCGCGTTCGACATTCACGAAGCGATCAATGATAAGGAAGAAGGTCCGGTCGAGGTAAAAGTCGTGCGCGACCGCCAGGAGCGGACCATTACTTTGCAGCTTGAAAAAGATGGCACGACCTCGTGGGTGTTGGACTCGGAGTCGTTCGACCCGCATGCCGTTATAACGCCGATGATCGTGCCTACGTTTCGCTGGGAAAACTTCGCTCCGGTAATCCGTATGCCTGAGATAAAGATGGCGCCCTTGAAGATGCCGAAAATCGTGATCCCCACGATCAAAATGCCTGTGTGGCGCATCCGAAACAGAGCCGTCTAGTCACCGATCAGGGGCCGCGGTCAATGGTCTGTGAACAGCAGGCCCGGCCCCTATTCTCTCTCGCTTGCCCTGACACCTGCCCGCTTTTATCACCCCACCATCGAAAATCTATGTTGACGGACCTACCCTGCATAAATAAGATGTAACAGTTTTGTCACACGGTCGGTTTGAAAATTCACTATTTTGTTACATCAAGCGAGGTAAATATGGGATTCATACCGCGGGAAGAGAAGTACTTCGGTCTTCTCAGCCATCTCGCGTCCAGGGTTAAGAGCGGCGGCGAGATTTTCGGAAAGCTGTTTCAGGATTACCAAAACCATGCCGCTTATGCCGAACAGATCAAGGGCATCGAGCTGGAGTGCGATGACCTGTCGGCCAAGATAACTCAGAAGCTCAACGCAACCTTCATCACGCCCATCGACCGCGAGGACATATTTCTGCTCGTGACCGAGCTTGATGATGTGATCGACATGATCAACGACGTCGCGCGCCGCCTGGAAATGTACGAGATCAAGCAGCCGAGGCCGGATTCAATCGAGGTCGCCGGGCTGCTTGCCCGCTCCACGGTAGAGATTGCCGATGTATTCGCGCTCATCGAGCAGGAGAAGGGCATTGGCGATCATTGCCGGACGATCAGCCAGCTTGGAAAAGCGCGCGGACTCGCTTTACTTTGACGCCATACGCGCCCTTTTCAAAGAGGAGAAGGACCCGGTCGAGATAATCAAGTGGATGTCGATATACGAGGCGCTCGAAAACTCTATTGATCGCTGCAAAGACCTGGCTGAAGCTCTCGAGGCCGTGATGGTCAAGAACAAATAATGGACGCAGACATAACTCCCGTCGCCCTCATCGTCCTCATCATCGCAGTAGCTTATGTTTTCGATTACGCCAATGGCTGGCACGACGCGGCTAATTCCATAGCCACGGTCGTATCGACCCGCGTGCTTATCGCCGGGCGTAGCCGTCGCGTGGGCCGCCTTCTTCAACTTCGTGGCGTTTGCCGTATTCGGGACCCTCGTGGCCAAGACGATAGGCGGCGACCTCATCGACATGACGCGCATCGAGCGGCAGTGGCAGTTATGGGTGCTGATGTGCGGGCTGCTGGGGGCGATCATCTGGGACGTCATCACGTGGTACTATGGCCTGCCGTCAAGCTCTTCGCACGCGCTCGTCGGCGGGCTGGCGGGCGCGGCCATAGCGGCGCAGCTTCTCACCGGGAACGGCCTGGTGGGGCTACTAAAGCCCGCGGGGTGGATTAAGACGCTCTCCTTTATTATTCTCTCGCCGATGATCGGCATGCTGCTCGGCTTCGGCTTCATGGTCGCGATAATGTGGATATTCCGCAACAAGTCGCCCGACAGGGTAGATAAGTTTTTTCGCAAGGGGCAGCTCGTCTCGGCGGGACTCTACAGCCTCAACCACGGCGGGAACGACGCGCAAAAGACGATGGGCATAATCACGGCCGTGCTCGTCTCGGGCAACATGCTTGCGGCCGCGCCGGGTGGAGGGCTGCCTGAAATCCCGCTCTGGGTGGTGCTTTCGTGCCACGCGGCGATTGCGATCGGGACGCTTTCGGGCGGCTGGCGCATAGTCCACACGATGGGCTCCCGCCTGACGAAGCTCAAGCCGGTGGGCGGGTTCGCCGCCGAATCGGCCGGCGCGGTCGCGATAGCCATGGCGACGTACGGCGGCATCCCCGTGAGCACGACCCACACGATCACCGGCGCGATAGTCGGGGTGGGCGCGACCCGGAGGCTTTCGGCCGTGCGGTGGGGCGTGGCGAGGACCGTCGTATGGGCATGGGTCTTGACCATCCCGCTATCGGCGCTGATCGCCGCCCTTTCGTTCCTGGTCGTTCAACTTCTACACAAGCTGTGAAGGGGCGGGGAATTATTATTGACACTGCATCTGCTCAATGTTAAAAGGGTACTGTCTGTAAGGTTGATTGAGTTTTAGGTCTCCCGCAGCAAAGAATGGGCTGAATCCTCATCGAGGGCCGCTCCCAAACTGGCCCGATCGATAGCCCTTCAAAGAAGTTAACTCTCTTTCTGTCGCATACCATCCCCCCGGTGTTTACTCTCAGCAGAGCCCTTTGTCGCCGGCCGACTCGAACGGTCAGGCGGGTTGTGCGCCCTCATGGTCTTCTTGTATCGATAAGCCGTGTTTGATCTGACTGCCCGGCACACAGGTCGGGCCAATTGCTGCCCCCCGCGCGACGAAGATTGGCGCCGTGACGGTTGCGGAAGGGTTGCGTTTTAGAATATGTCGGCGAAACTGGGCGAATCACTTCTCAAAGAGAATCTAATAACACCGCAACAACTCAAGGAAGCTCTCGACTATCAGAGGGTGAACGGCGGGCAGGCTCGCCTCTACGCTGGTGAAGCTCGGCATGCTTTCCGACGAAGAGGTGACGGCCGTCCTCAGCCGACAATACGGCGTCCCGTCGGTCAACCTCGACCTTTTTGAAGTTGACCCGGCGGCGGTGACGCTCGTGCCGCAGGAGACGGCCGAGCGGTATTCGATCCTGCCGCTCTCGCGCGTCGGCGCTACGCTCACGCTCGCGATGGTCGACCCGACGAATGTCTTCGCGATTGACGACATAAAATTCATGACCGGGCTGTCGGTTGAGCCGGTCGTCGTCAGCGAAACGGCTTTCAACAGCGCGGTCAAAAAATACTACGGGACGTCGCGCGAGATGGAGCTGGCCAAGGTCATGGAGGACCTTGTCGCCGAAACGACCTCCACGCCCGATTTCGGCGAAGAGATCGATCAGGTCGATCTGGAAAACGCCGAGGAGGAGATAGACCTCGAAAACCTGGAGCGGATGGCCGAGGACGCTCCCGTGGTAAAGCTGGTCAACGTCGTGCTCGTCGACGCGCTTCGGCGGGGGGCTTCCGACATTCATATCGAGCCCTACGAGAAAGATTTCCGCGTGCGGTTCCGCCTGGACGGCGTGCTCTACAACATCATGAATCCGCCCATGAAGATGCGCGATGCTCTGACTTCAAGGCTAAAGATCATGGCCCGCCTTGACATCGCCGAAAAGCGCTTGCCGCAAGACGGGCGAATAAAGATACGGGTCCGACTCGACGGGCGCTCGCGCGATCTGGACTTTCGCGTCTCGACGCTTCCGACGATATTCGGCGAAAAGCTCGTGCTGCGCCTGCTCGATAAAGAGAACCTGCGGCTCGACATGACGCAGCTAGGCTTTGAGTCGGAGAGCCTACAAAAGTTCAAGCGTAATATCTCAAAGCCGTACGGAATGGTGCTCGTGACCGGCCCTACCGGTTCGGGCAAGACCTCGACGCTCTATTCGGCGCTTCAGAGCCTCAACACTCCCGACACAAACATCATGACGGCCGAAGACCCCGTGGAGTTCAATCTGCCCGGCGTGAACCAGGTGCAGATGAAAGAGTCTATCGGTCTGAACTTCGCGGCGGCGCTGCGGTCGTTCCTGCGCCAGGACCCGAACATCATACTCGTCGGCGAAGTCCGCGATTTTGAGACGGCGGAGATCGCCGTCAAGGCGGCCCTGACCGGCCACCTGGTCCTTTCAACCCTGCACACAAACGACGCGCCCTCGACCGTCAGCCGGTTGATGAACATGGGCATCGAGCCTTTTCTGGTCGCGACCTCCGTGAACCTCATCCAGGCCCAGAGGCTCGTCCGCAGGATCTGCAAAGAGTGCAAGGCCGAGGTCCACACTCCACAGGAGGCGCTGATCGACGTCGGGTTTGCGGCGACCGAGACGAAAGACGTAAAGACATTCAAGGGAGTGGGATGCTCCGCGTGCAACGGCACGGGGTACAAAGGGCGCGTAGGTCTTTACGAAGTCATGGAAGTGACCGAGGACCTGCGCGAGTTAATACTTGTGGGCGCGTCGGGGCTTGAGTTGCGGCGCAAGGCGATTGAGGAAGGCATGCTCACGCTGCGGTTGAGCGGTCTAGAAAAAATCAGGCAGGGGTTGACGACTGTCGAAGAGGTTGTGAGAGAAACGGTGAGCTGATTTTGGATTTTAGATTTTGGATTCCGGATTAGGGGGCCTGTTCGGTAATCCAAAATCCAAAATCTAAAATCCAAAATAGCTGGAGGTTATATGGCAGAGGTTGCATTAAGCGAGCTGTTGAGAAAGATGATAGAGCATGGCGGTTCCGACCTGCACATCACGACGAATTCGTCGCCGATGGTGCGCGTGCATGGCGTGCTGAGGGCGCTTGAGTACCCTGAGTTGACGCCGGGCGAGACGAAGCAGCTAGCTTACTCGGTGCTGACCGACGCACAGAAGCACCGATTTGAAGAGACGCTGGAGCTCGATTTTTCATTCGGCATCAAGGGGCTGTCGCGCTTCCGAGCAAATATATTCAATCAGCGCGGCGCGGTAGGCGCGGTCTTCCGCTCGATCCCTTACGAGATTCGCACGTTCGAGGAGCTGGGACTGCCGACAGTCATCGAAAAGCTCTGCGAGAAGCCGCGCGGGCTCATACTGGTCACGGGGCCGACGGGCTCGGGCAAGTTGACTACGCTGGCGGCGATGCTCGACAAGGTGAACCGCGAGCGCCACGAGCATATCATCACGGTCGAAGACCCTATCGAGTATCTGCACATGCACAAGTCCTGCCTGGTTAACCAGCGCGAGGTGCATGCGGATACGCATTCTTTCGCAAACGCCTTGAGGTCCGCGCTCCGCCAGGACCCCGACGTAGTGCTCATCGGCGAAATGCGAGACCTCGAAACCACGGAGACGGCGCTGCGCATAGCCGAGACGGGCCACCTGACGTTCGCCACCCTGCACACGAACTCGGCCGCGTCTTCCATCAACCGCATAATCGACATATTCCCGGCGCACCAGCAAGCGCAGATTCGCACGCAGCTTTCGATGGCGCTCGAAGGGATCGTCACTCAATCGCTGTTGCCGAAGGCCAACGGGCAGGGGCGTGCGCTTGCCATGGAGATACTGGTGCCGAACGCGGCCATCCGCAACCTGATCCGCGAGGACAAGATTCACCAGGTCTATTCGATGATGCAGACCGGGCAGGAGAAATACGGGATGCAGACGTTCAATCAGGCGCTCGCGAGCCTTTACTTCAAAAAGCAGATAACGCTAGAGCTCGCCCTGGCGCGCTCATCGAACCCGGACGAATTGCAGGACCTTATAAACCGCGGGGCCGCCGCGCTTCAGACGCCGGCAACCCCGCGCCCGTCGGGATACCCTCAGCAGGGCACCCGACCGCAGACCCCGCTCGGAAGAGTGGGACGATGACTGAAGGCGGAGGGATGAAGGATTGAGGATGAGGGATGAGACGTGAAAGGGTGAGCATCTGAGATTTGCGATTTCAATTTCAAATGCCTTTTCGCAAATATGCACATCTCCATCTTCACCCCTTCTCTGAAGCCTTCATCTTCGATAGCTGCCCCTCGGATTAGTCAGTCTTAAACACGTGGGAGAGCAAGATGCCGACTTATGTATTTAAAGGTCGAAATCGCCTGAACGAGATCGTCGTTGGCGAGCGAATAGCAGCGGACCGCGCCGCGCTTGAGGCGATGCTGCGCCGCGAGCAGGTCATATTGACGAGCGCGAGAGAGAAGGGGCGAGAGATCGCGCTGCCGAAGATCGGCAGGGAGAAGGTCAAGCATAAGGACCTCGCGCTTTTCACCCGGCAATTCTCGGTCATGTTGGACGCCGGACTTCCGCTTGTCCAGTGCCTTGAAATACTCGGCCAGCAGCAGGACAACAAGTTCTTTCAGAAGGTGATCTTCCAGGTCCGCGCCGACGTGGAGGCCGGTATGACGCTGGCCGACGCCATGGCGCGTCACCAGCGCGTGTTCGAGAATCTTTACACGAACATGGTGGCGGCGGGCGAGACGGGCGGTATTCTCGACATCATCCTGCAGAGACTTTCGACTTACCTCGAAAAGATGGTCAAGTTGAAGAGCGACGTGAAGAGCGCGCTGATCTATCCGATAGCCGTCATCGTCATCTCGATAGTCGTCATCTCGATCATCATGATCGTGGTAATCCCGGCCTTCAAGAACATATTCGAGGGGCTGCTAGGCCCGGGCGAGCGGCTGCCCTGGTTGACGGAAGTCGTCGTCACCATATCGCATTTCATGGCCGCGTACTGGTGGCTTATCGCTCTGGTCGTGAGCGCTATCGTCATGGGGGCCAAGGCGTGGTACAAGACCGAGAAGGGCGAGCACTTGATTGACGGCATGCTGCTCAAGCTGCCGATCTTCGGCTCGATACTGAAAAAGATTGCCGTGGCCCGGTTCAGCCGGACGCTCTCTACGCTGTTGAGTTCGGGCGTGCCGATCCTCGAATCGCTCGACATTACTGCTCGCACGGCCGGCAACGTAATCGTGTCGGAAGCGATTCAAAAGGTGCGCACGGGCATCGAGCAGGGGCAGACTTTCGTCGAGCCGCTGAAGTCCAGCGGGGTCTTCCCGATAATGGTTTCGCAGATGATCGGCGTGGGCGAGCAGACCGGCGCGCTCGACGCGATGCTATCGAAGATCGCCGACTTCTACGAGCAAGAGGTAGACGCGGCCATCGCGAACCTGCTGAGTTTGATGGAGCCCGCGATGATTATGTTCCTCGGCGTCACAATCGGCACCATCGTCATTGCCATGTACATGCCGCTGTTTACGCTGATCGGAAAGCTTGCCGGCGGCGGGCGATAAAGCCTTCATCTCACGTGAGCTGTCGATTAGCAATAGCTCGGAGAGGATAAACCCTCTCCGAGCTGATTGCGTTTTATATTGACGATGAGTTCCCCGGGTTTCTAAGACTTCAGCTTCCTGACTACTTCGCGGCAGGGGGTGCATGCGGTCTTATGTTTATATTGTCCACGGAAAATATCTCCGGCCCTACGGTTCGAAACCCGATAGTCCCGGTGGGGAATAGACCGGATCTGTCTTTCGAAGACTCCCAGAATATACTCCTGGCCGGGTCCGGCGGGCGAAATCTTATGCTCAATCCTGTTTTGGGTCACCGTAACAATAATCAGGTACTCGCCGCCCGCTGTCAGCTTTGCCTCGACCGAGTCTTCGCTTTCCGGAGTTTGAGGGTTGAAAGTGTTGTTGCGAACGATATAGGTATGAAACCGCTTACGAAACAGACCCTTCGAGCCCGAAAGGTAAAAGAGGTAGTAGTCTTTTGAGTTCGCCGCGCGAACCGCCCATGCCGCCCCCGCGCCGTTGACAAGCTTCAAGTGAAAAGTCAGCGTAAAGTCTTTGTAACTGCTGTTGCGCATGTATCCGAGCGAAGGCATATTGGCGATTTCGAGCCGGCCCTCTTTTATTGCCCACCCCGCCGATGAAGTAGTGGCCCACCGGCTCAGGTTACTGCCAAAATCTTCGGTTATGACAACGGGAGCGGCGGCAGCGGCGGGGGTGGTGGGAGTCGTTCCTTTGAGCGCCACCAGCGCTTTCTCGACTAAGACCTCTTTGCCGGGAGTGAACTGGTATTTGCTCTTGAACTCCTCATACCCGTTCTTTGTTAGCTTGATTTCGCGCGAGCCCGCCGAGAGACTGGTTCGCCTGAGCTTGCCTTCACGCGAGGCTTCGCCGATATACTCGTCGTCGAGATAGACGGATGTGCCCGGCTCGGTAATAATCAGCAGCTCGGCGCCCGCCTCCTCCATTTCGGTGCGCAGGTGGACCGTCATGCCGCCCTGGACCTCGATCTTTTCCTTGACCAGGGGTATATAGCCCGGCTGCTCGATTCGCACGGAATGCATGCCTTCCTTTACGTTCTTCAGCTCGACATGATCGCTCAGCTTTCGGACCCTGATGTTCTGGCTGGCAGGGTCCTGTCCGTTGAGAAGTATGAGCGCCCCTTGCGCGAGCGGCCCCAGCACGATGCTGCCGGTATTGGGGGTCAGCAGTATTGGGATCATCTCTTTTTCGGAAGATTTTATAAGCGCCTCTTTCTGAACCTGTGCGTATCCTTCGGCTGTAACTTCGATATTGTATTTCCCCGGCGCGAGCTTTTTGGTGAACTTGCCGTTTACGACCTGCTCCTGGGCGACGACCTTCCCGTCGCGCGCCTTTACAATTACGGTCACCGCCGTCGGGTTCGTCTCTAAAGCTACTTCGCCGTCAGCCGGGGCCGGCGGCTGCGAGACGGTCGGGGTTGTGGGCTGCGTCTTGGGCTGCCGATTGCCGGCGTTGCTGGCGTTAGAGGTGCCTGAGTTGCCGCCCGTTTTGGCGTTAGGGCTCGGCTTCGGTTTTGGCTTGGGCTTGCGAACTTTCTCTTCCACATCACGCTGGGCATATGCGGTGAGAGGAAAACAGGGACGGGCTAAGAGTGAGGAGTGCGATCATTGAAAGACTTAGAAGATAGCGCATTGTCTAAACTCCGATGCCTTTGCCAGTTCTCGTCGAACCGTTTATCTCTAAATGGTAAGAGATCAAGCGCGTTCGCGCGTTTCCGAGCGGGATGCCAACAAGCCTTCGATGAGGGGTTCTTTATACTACAACTTGATCGGCAAGCCAAGAAGGATTCGCAAGCTGAGTTGCGAGAAGGGCTTCAAGCTCTTTACTGAGCGTTAGCCATTCCAGGTGGGTCCACCATGGCTCTGCTTGTGGTAGTGCTTCTTAGAATCTATAATCCGAGCCTGTATGGATTGCAAAAAGGCTGCTGCAAAGTTTCTTGATATGCTTCAACAGGAGACTGAAAGATTCAATATTAGCGAAGTGATGTCAACGCCTGATGGGGATTGGACGGTTAAAGGCTTCATAGATGTTTTCAAGAACATCTATACAATCTCAGGCGACACGAAGGTCGTATCTAAGGTCATTGAATTGATGCTGTTCCCGCACTTCTTAGCTTTCGCTGAAAAGTACAAGCTGAAAGTGATTCCTGCGCCTGAGCAAAACTACTATCCAGATTTAACCTTTGTTGATAAGGTTGGCTGTAAATTTGCGCTTGATTTAAAGAGCGCATACCGCATTGATGCCAATACAGCGAGTGGCATGACTTTGGGAGCCTTCACTGGTTACTTTCGGGAGCGACATTCAGGCAAGAATATCGCTTTTCCTTATAGCGAGTATGCCGGCCATTTTGTCTTAGGTGTTATTTATACGAGAGTTGAAGTATGACCGGATGAGTTCATGACTCATACTATTGATGAGCTTGAACAGATACAATCAGTAGTTAAGGAACTGCATTTCTTTGTTCAGCCGAAATACTGCATTGCCATTGATAGACCAGGGAGCGGCAACACTAAAAACATCGGAGCAGTAAATAGAATCTCAGCCCTTGTAAACGGCACTGGCCCATTTGCAGATTTAGGCGAAGAGGTTTTCGATGATTATTGGATGTACTATCTGACATCTGATATGGCGAGGAAGGCAGAGTTACCAAAGCCCCCGTACAATAACCTGAAATCCTATTTCGCTTTTAAGACAGTTCCGACTGAAACTGGGCTTTCTGATGAATCAGGTCCTATAACTGAGGGGCAGGGATGAATCAACTTCCCTTACAAATCATACATGCTAAAGCTCCACCCATTAAGTGTCAGGGTATTAAAACGAAACTTGTCCCATTCATTTTTAGCAGCCTAGAGTGGGTTCCAACTATTGAAGCTCGCTGGATTGAGCCCTTCTTAGGCTCAGGTGTAGTAGCCCTCAACTTGGCCCCGCAACGGGCCTTACTGTGTGATACAAACCAACACCTGATCGCTTTCTACAAGTCTATTCAAAGCGGTGAGCTTACGTCTGAATCTGTGCGTGAATTCTTAGTTTCGGAAGGTAGGAAGCTCGTAAAGCAGGGCGCAGACTATTACTATAAAGTGCGAGAGCGTTTCAATACTTATGGGTCATCATTTGATTTCTTATTCTTGAATCGGTCTTGCTTCAATGGTGTAATGCGCTTCAATAGTAAAGGAAAGTTCAATGTGCCTTTCGGCCATAAGCCGCAACGCTTCACCAAAGCATACATAACCAAAATCGTAAATCAGGTTAATTGGGCTGCAAAGCAAATGAGGGGGAGGGATTGGGAGTTCCGAGTTGCAAGGTGGGAACAGGTTCTTTCGGAGGCGAGACCACCTGATTTCATGTATTTCAGATCCTCCCTACATTGGCAGACACACTGACTACTACAACTCTTGGAGTGAAACCGAAGCGGTAAGACTGGCTAAAGTCGCGAAGAATCTACCATGCGGCTTTGCTCTTTCGATGTGGCTAGAGAACCGCTACAGGAAAAATGTTCATATTGAGGAATGCTGGCCTGGATTAGAGTTGAGAGTATGCTCCCATTTCTATCATGTTGGCTCATCCGAGACTCTGCGAAATGAAATGGATGAAGCTCTAATTATAAAACCTGGTTTTGCAACTCCTGACTCAGGTAAGCAGCGAACGAAGAAAGAGTCAACAGAAAGTCAACTGTCGCTCGGATTCTCAGTATCTTAGCCCTCGCACAAAAGCTGGCTAAAAAGCGCGGGCAGCGGAGCGTTATATGCCTCAAGCTCTTTACTGAGCTATATCCTTGACACAGCGGAAGCCAATAAACTCGTATGACCTCTCCGGCAGCGCCGCGCTTCGCATTGTAACTCTCAGGTACTCCGGGCTTGATAAGAAACTAGCTCCCCGAACCACCTTCTTGCCGGCGTCGCCTTCCGATGATGTCCATTCGCTTACGTTGCCGGCAAGCCCGAAGACCTCGAAAGGGCTCTTGTCGTTAACATGAGTGACTACGGCGTCCGGCCCTTCGCCTTCGATCCTCGCATACCTGCGATTGAAGGTATTGCCCCACGGGTAGAGCCTGCCATCGCTGCCGCGCGCCGCGTACTCCCATTCGACCTCTGTAGGCAAACGCTTCTGCGCCCATCTGGCGTAGGCTTCCGCGTCGTTCCAGCTTACATTCACGACGGGTTTATATGCCTCTCCCGACCCGAAGGTCCCGGCCTTCCAGTTTTCCGTCCACCCGGCGGGCCACTTGTTATAGTTGCTCGCTTTGACAAAATCATAATACTGGCGGTTGGTAACCTCGTACCTGTCCATGTAAAAGTCCTTGACGACTTCCTCCTGCACAGGCTTCTCGTCTTCTCCGCCTCTCGGATTGCCCCTCACGAATTTTCCGGCCGGGATTATAACCATCCCGGTCGGCGCGGTCAGCGCCGCAAGGGCGACATCGCCCGCCCCCGCATTGCTCGTATTCTCATTCGTCTTAGTGCCGCCGGAACGTTTTATAAAGATGATGCCCACGGCCAGTGCTATTAGTATCGCCCCCGCTACCCCTAGATAAAGAAGCTTCTGCAAAGGTCTGCCCGCTTCCGGCGATGTTATAAGCGGCTGGTCCTGGTGAAGCAGATTCAAGCCCGGCGAGGGAGCGGCCTGTTTTATCCCGAAATCCGGCGGCGTAACCGGTGTTTGAAAGCTCGGCTGCGGCGTCTCCTTGGGAGTAGCGGGCGGGGTCCTGAACGCTTCGTTTGGGGTGTCGGGGGTTTCGGTGCCGCGCATACTGTCGGTTCTGGGCGGGACGGTCGAGAACCCTGTTATCGGGTAGGACGCCGGCGGCGTCCTGTGCCTGAGTTCTATGCCCGAGCGGTAGAGCGCGGTTTCAAACTCAAGGCTCAACTCTGTGGCGGTCGAGGGCCGGTCCTCGCGCTCCTTCTGCAACGCCCGCATTATGACCTTCTCTATCAGCACGGGGATCTCGGGGCGCAAATCCCGCGGCGGCCTGGGCGGCTCCTGCGCGTGCTTGAAGGCCACTCCAATCGGCGTCGAGGCCTTGAAAGGGACCTGCCCGGTCAGCATCTCATAGATGATCACCCCCAGACTGTATAAATCTGACCGCGTGTCCAGCTCCTCGCCGCGACACTGCTCGGGCGACATATAGTAGGGCGTGCCGACGATCATCCCCGCCTGCGTCAGGTGCTTCGTATTCGCCTTGAGCTTGGCGATGCCGAAATCTAACACCTTGACATGCTCGGTGCCGTTCTCGTCCCTGAACAGCCATATGTTATCGGGCTTGAGGTCGCGGTGGATAATACCCTTGGCGTGCGCGGCCTGGAGCGCCGAGCAAGTCTCCTGCACGATCAGAAATGACTCTTCGAACTCGAGAATACTCTTCTCTTTTATCCTTGCCCTCAGCTCCACGCCCTCGATAAATTCCATTACCAGGTAGGCAATCCCTGAGTCTCGCTCGACGCCGAAGTCGGATACGGTGACCGCGTTCGGGTGGCGTATGTGCGCGGTCGCGCGGGCCTCGAGCCGGAATCGTTCGAGACTGGTTTTGTCAGAAGCAAGATGCGGGTGGAGAATCTTGATGGCCACGATGCTGTCCATGTGTATGTGGCGCGCTTTATAGACTCGCCCCATACCGCCTTCGCCGATCTTCTCCTCGATCTGGTACTTATCGTCGAGCAATTGTCCGATGAATTTATCCGACGGTCCGGCGACAAGCGCTACGCCGTCAAACGGACAAAAGAGCAGTTGATCTTTCATCTCCCTCTTGCAGACGGGGCAAAGCTTCATCGGAGATCTCCTGTCACAGCAGGCAGCCTGGAGTAAAGCGGCTATATCCTACATTAGCACAACGCCGAGTATCAAGAATTTGACTGCCTCCTGGCGGGCGTGTTAGCGTACGTGTTTCTCGGGTTAGATATTTTTACATCGATAGTCGTTACGGGTGCTCCGCGTCTTTTGCGGAGCTAATAGGGAAGCGGGTGAGAATCCCGCACTGTCCCGCAACTGTGATGCGCAACGAAGCCGGCAAGCGAAGCCACTGCCCGGAGGGTGGGAAGGCGCCGGCGTAGGAAGCAAGGGTCAATCCCTTGAAGCGGCGCTAAGTCAGGAGACCTGCCCGCAATCTGATATTAGCCGACTGCTCTTCGCGCGAGAGGGCAGGGCATGCGGGAGTGCATGTATTAGCTCCTGGCCGACCCTGCCCGAGAGCCGTCGGCCAGGAGCTTTTCGTTTGAACCGTCTCTTATTACTCACCCTCACGTTTGCTGCTCTGGTGCTTGCTTCGTGCGACGCGAAGAATCCGCCGACGCACGAAGCAAGGGAGGTTACCGACGAGAAGGGTCGCGCGGTCAGCTTGAACGCCGAGCCGCGCCGCATAATCTCGCTCGCCCCTTCGGTGACCGAAGTCCTTTTTGCGATCGGGGCCGGCGACCGCATCGTCGGCGTTACTTCCTACTGCAACTATCCCGAGGCCGCGCTCGCCGTAGAAAGAATCGGCGACACGCAAAAACCGAATCTCGAAAGAATCATCGCGCTCAAGCCCGATCTTGTCATAGTCTCGACCGTGAGCCAGCTTGAACAATTCGTCGCCAAGCTCGAATCCTACGCCGTCCCCGTCTATATAAGCGACCCTCGCGATATGAACGGCGTCCTCACCTCGATAGAGAGGATCGGCGATCTGCTCGGTCTGTCTGAAAACGGGCGAAGCCTCGCCGCCGCGATGCGAGCAAGAAACCAATCGATGGAAGCGCGCGTGCGCGAGGCCGAGCGGCCGCGGGTATTTTTTATGATCGCAAGCAGCCCGCTAAAGAAGGCATGTCGGCCATCGTGGTGACACACGAATTGAACCTTGCCGCGGAATATGCCGACACGGTTTTGCTTCTGAAATCCGGCGAGGTCGTGGCCTCCGGGCCGCCAGGAGATGTTATGACCGAAGAGAGGCTGCGAGCCGTCTTTGATACGCCGCTCATCGTCGATAACAACCCCCGGACCGGAGTGCCGAGGGTGACACCTGTCAGAATTTGAATCGCTCGTTGTTTATTTGGACCGCAAAGCGGGGAAGGCGGTGAAAGTCCGCCACTGTCCCGCAACTGTGAT
This sequence comes from Blastocatellia bacterium, assembly GCA_963832205.1. GTDB lineage: Bacteria > Acidobacteriota > Blastocatellia > UBA7656 > UBA7656 > DATBMY01. The sequence goes on from CAWHTK010000005.1 coordinate 241,642, forward strand.
GCGCAACGAAGCCGGCAAGCGAAGCCACTGCCCGGAGGGTGGGAAGGCGCCGGCGTAGGAAGCAAGGGTCAATCCCTTGAAGCGGCGCTAAGTCAGGAGACCTGCCTTGCGGTCTGTTGGACTAACTCTTTCGCGGAAAGGAGCAATGTCAATGACATATCATTTCAACAGCCTGTTGCGCAGGCACTCTCTAATCGTACTCGTTGCGGTTTCTATAATAGCGATGCAGCCATCATTATCTCTGGCTCGCGTCGCTGATCGCGGGCAGGTAAAGGGTAGCGTCTCAGACCCCGACGGCGCGAAGATCACCCTGGCGCGAGTTACATTGCGCGACGCGGCCGGGGTCGTTATCCACGAGGCCAAGACAGGCGCGGATGGCGAATTCTCTATGGCGGGAGTTGCCGCCGGTAAGTATACGGTCGTAGCGGAGGCAACCGGGTTTGCTCGAAACGATAACGCGTCAATCGATGTCGCGGCCGGCCAGACGGCAAGCATCGACCTGCGGCTTGAAGTATCGGCCCTCTCCGACCGCATGGTTATAACGGCGACGCGGACCGAATCACCCCTGAGCGCGGTCGGCGGGTCCGTATCGGTAGTGACCGAACAGGATTTATCGCGCGCGAATCATCAGCTCGTATCCGAGTCGCTTCGTGTATTGCCGGGCGTCCATGTGAACCAGAGCGGCGGGCGCGGCGGATTTACAAGCGTATCGGTGCGCGGGGGGGAATTTGATTACAACAAGGTCCTCATCGACGGCGTGCCGGTCAACGCGGCCGGCGGGCAGTTCGATTTCGGGCCGCTTACGCCCGAAAATATCGACCGCATAGAAGTAGTGCGAGGGCCGCGCAGCGCGCTCTTCGGCTCGGACGCGATGACGAGCGTCATACAGATCGTCACCCGTCGCGGCTCGACCTCGACCCCGGAGTTTGAGCTTTCGACCGAAGGCGGGAGCTTCGAGTTCTTCCGGCAATGGGGGCGGCTATCGGGGGCGACCGGCGGTCTTGATTATTCGGGGAGCTTCGGGTTTCAGACGACCGACGGCAGGTTTCAAAATAGCGACTATAGAAATCGCTCGGCCTCGGCAAACATCGGCTACAGTCTTTCGCCGGACGCGCAGCTTCGCGTGACTTCAAGATGGAATAACAGCTCGCTCGGCGTGCCCGGCCCGACGGCCTTCCTGTTCGCTGACCCTGATGAGCGGCAAAAGCATCGCGACCTCGCGCTTGCGGTCGCCTTCGATTTTAAGACGACATCTCGCTGGCACCACACCGCGCGCGGGATATTCTCGGAGTTCGACACGTTCAACTTCGACCCGGTCGCGCAAGACCTCACGCGCCCCGACGTGCCGCCGCTTCCGCCTGGTGCGTTCTTCCCCGATTTTGCTTTCACGTTTCGCACGCATCAAAAGCGCGCCGGCTTTCAATACCAGACCATAGCCGCGCTCGGCGATTCGCAAATGCTTACGGCCGGCCTCGACTTTGAGCGCGAGGAGGCAATATTGGATGACGGCTTCAGCCGCGTGTCGCCGGATAGAAAAAACATCGGGCTTTACGTTCAGCATCAATCGGCCTGGAGAGATCGATTGTTCATTACCGCCGGCTTTCGCCTCGAAAACAATCGCGCCGACGTGCCGGAGGATTTACGCGCGACGCTTGAAGCTCTGGGCTCGCCCGCCCCGTCCGGCGACGTAGGGTTCGGGACAAAGGTAAATCCGAAGTTCGCCGTCGCCTATGCGATCCGCCCTCGCGCGGCCGGGTTGTGGGTCGGGGCTACGAGGTTGCGGGCGAGCTACGGCACAGGGATCAAGGAGCCGACCCTGGACGAGGCATTCAGCCCGAGCTTCTTTTTCCTCGGCAATCCGCTGCTAGACCCGGAACGCGCGACGAGCTTCGACCTCGGCGTTTCACAAGAACTATTCGACCGCAGGGGCGCGGTTGAACTCACCTATTTCGATAATCGATTTCGAGACCTGATCGTATTCAGGACCGACCCGGTGACCTTCGGGCCGATAAGGCTGCCCGACGGCCGCCTGACGCACACGATCAACCTCGACAAGGCTTCAGCCAGGGGGGTCGAGATTTCGGCTTCCGCGCGCCCGTCGTCGTGGCTGCGCCTGGCGGGCAGCTACACTTTTTTACGCACGCGGGTCGAGCGCGCGGACGGGTCGCTCAACCCGGAAGTAGGTTTTGAATTGTTGAGGAGGCCGCGCCATTCAGGCTCGGCCGAGATCGCGTGGGTCGCCGACCGCTTCGACCTTTCGCTCGACGGCTCTTTCGTGGGCCGCCGGCGCGACATTGACCCGGTGAGCTTTGCGAGGCTAGACCCGGCGGGCCGTCCCATCTTTAACGAAGGGTATGCGAAGGTGAGCTTCGCCGGCTCTTATCGGTTCAACAGGTGGGTCGCCGCATTTACGAGGGTGGAGAACCTGCTCAATGATGATTATCAGGAGATACTCGGCTTCCCGGCTTACCGGCTCAACTTCAGCGCCGGATTGAGGCTGAGGTTCGGCGGCGACAATTGAGGGGAGATTTTTTCGAGTGAGCCCTGTTGGGGCGGGGATCTTTAGATTTCGCCCCTACGGGGCTCCGAAGCGCATCAGCACGATGTTTTCTATAGATGGTTACCGATGAGCCCCGTAGGGGCGCGATGTATATAGAAATCGGCTGATTTTTTCCCGAGCTCCGTCAGGAGCGGGATGTAAGAATATTTCGTCCCTACGGGACTCCCAGGACTAACTTTCTCGCCAATCGTGCCGTGCTATGAACCGCCGCGGGCGATCAGGCCATCTCTTCAAAGGCCGGCTCGCCTTCGCGGTTCAGCATGCGCGCGTACATTTCGCGATTGCTGAGCGCCATCTCAAGGCGCTTGCGAGAGATCCCCATAAGCTTCTTGTTGCCTCGCTCGCGGGCGGCCGCAAGGACCGCGCGCAACAATTCTATCTCCTCATCCTGGGCGCGGAGACGCTCTATGAAATAATCGTTTGGCATCCTAGATACAACCTTTTTTCTGATTCGTGTTGATTAGAGATGAGGCCATGCTCTATCAACATCAGACCGTTTCTTTGACGGCCTCCGAATTCATCCACATTATAACGACCTGCTTCAAATGAAGAAAGCGCGAATCGGGCTAACCGTCGCGGTTCTTCTTGCCGCCTTCGCTAACGCTCTTTACAGGGACGGCATACCCATCGTTGCTGCGCTTCGACACCCCGAGCCGCTTGAGCGTGTGGGCCGAAGGCATCCCGGTATCCGGGAGCTTGTGCTGGTTTTGAAACTGCTTCATCGCCTGAACGGTCGCCTCATCGTACTGGCCCGAGGCCGGCCCCACGAGCAAGCCAAGCTTGATCAGAGAATCCTGTATCTCTATCACGCGCTCGACCGGGATGGCGCTCTGGACGACGCGAGGAGTCGCGACGACCGGCTCGGCCTCAACCGGCTGACTCTTACTGCGCGCGCGCGCGACTACACGATCTCGCTTACCGCGGCGGCGCTTCTCGCCGCTGGCGACACTCTTGCCGCGCCTGGCCGAGCGGCTCGATTTACTCTGCTTCTTCTTGACCGACGCGCGCGAAGACTTCTTCGATGACCGCGACCGCTTCGCGGCCAGCGCGTCGCCCCCGCCGAGCGCCAGTACAAGTGCGAGGCTGATTATACAGATGAGCTTTCGTCTCATAACAGATTGCTTCCGCCGTGCTCCGAATTACCCTGCTCGGGCAGGATTATATCACCGGTAGGCAAGACGAGATTGTTGCAATTCGATCACTTTGGCGCCGGTTAGTCTTGCCAGGTACTTTTATGCTTTAATTATTCGCAGAACTGGAGGACGAATGAAGGTCATCATCATCGGGGACGTTGTCGGGAAACCCGGCCGGAGGATCTTGTGCGAAAACCTTCGAAGGTTGAAACAGGAACACGAAGCCGAATTCGTAGTGGCGAATGTAGAGAACGCTGCCGAGGGCGCTGGCGTCGTGCCGCGCGTCGGCGATGAGATACTATCGGCCGGCGTCAACGTTATGACATCCGGCAATCACATATACGATAAGAAGGAAGTCATCAAGTACATCGAAAACGAGCCCCGGCTGATCAGGCCCGCCAATTACGCGCCGGACACCCCGGGCCGGGGCGTGTGGATAGGCTCGACCGGGTCCGGAACCCCAATCGCGGTGATTAATATACAGGGCCGCGTCTTTATGCCCCCGAGCGATTGCCCCTTCAGGACCGCCGACCGCTTGCTTGATGAGGTGGGCAACCGCGCATCAGTCATCATAGTCAACCACCATGCCGAGGCGACATCAGAGAAACAGGCGCTCGGCCGCTATCTTGACGGGCGGGTGTCGGCCGTCGTCGGCACGCACACGCACGTTCAAACCGCCGACGAGCAGCTCTTTCCGGGCGGCACGGCATACATAACCGATCTCGGCATGACCGGGCCGTATGAGAGCATCATCGGGGTGGAGTCTCAACTGGTCATCAATCGTTTTCTGAGAGGTATGCCCGTGCGGTACGAGACGGCGACCGAGGGCGCGCAACTGCGCGGCGTCGTCGTCGAGATAGACGAGAGGACGGGCAAGGCCATCAGCATCAAGCGGCTCGACGTAAGATCACAGTAACGTGCAGGAGCACTAATGAAGCTGAAGCGTTGGCTTGCGGCGCTCGCCATATTTATTGCCGGCGGCGCGGCGGCACAGACTCCCACCATCGAGGCCCCTAACATTAAGGCCATAGACCTGTACGGCACGTCGCGCATAACGGCCGAACAGGTGCGATTGAAGTTCGGCGTCCAGATCGAGCAGCTTGTAAAGAGTTACGCCGCGGAAGATCAGGCGAACTCGGAGATGCTGGAAAAAAGAATCTCAGATGGGATTAAAGAGATGGGCGATTTCGCGATGGCGCGCGTCTCGGCCATTACCTATTTCGCGCCCGAGCGACACGTCTATGTGACTGTCGACGTTGTCGAGTCGAAAGATAGAGCGACCCGGATGGGTTTTCTGCCCGCGCCGTCGGGCGAGTACGCCGACCCGGATGGTCTCTTCAAGCTGTGGCGGGAATACGAGACCGCCGGTTGGGATTTGATGAACCGCGGCCAGATTAATTTCAATTTTCAATTAACGCATTGTCCCGCCTTCCACTGTATCTTTGGTTTTGATCACCCGCAGCTCAAGAAATACGAAGAAGCATTCAACGCCGGCGCTCTCAAGCACAAGGCGCGGCTCTTCGAGATCCTTAAAACGGATCGAGCTCAATCCCATCGCGGGTACGCGGCCTATCTGCTCGCGCATACGAAGGAGGCGCCGGAGCTTGTCGCCGCGTTGCTTCCCGCGATAAAGGACTCAAGCTCTTTCGTTCGAAACAACGTATTGCGCGTGCTGGCTCACATAGCTCAAAGTAGGAAGGATTTGCGGGTGCCGATTGCCCCTATACTTGAAGCGATAGAGTTTCCTGAGACCACCGACAGGAACAAATCGCTTTACGTGCTGGATGGGCTGGCCGACCGACCGGAGAACAAGCAGCTCATCATAGATCGGGCTGGCGCGACGCTTATAAAAATACTCAAGCTGGCGCAGCCGAATAATCACGACCCGGCCTATAGCATACTGAAGAAGGTGAGCGGTCAGCAGTACGGCGAGCGAGATTATTCGGCCTGGGAGCAGTGGCTAAAAAAGACGCGAGATAAGAAATAGGATTCGGCACTAATCTATTTCGCCACACTGCCTGGCGGCGGGCACGATTCAAATCGGGTTGTTGAAAAAAACTGAGGAGGCCATTAATGGACCGTTTTCTCGGGAGGTACTCACCATATATTTTCGCGATCCTGCGAATAGTCGCGGGGTTGATGTTTGCAATGCACGGAGCGCAAAAGCTCTTCGGGTGGATGGGGGGACAAGTACAGCCGGTCGGAAGCCTGCCGTGGATTGCCGGTCTGATCGAGCTGGTCACCGGGCTCTTGATCGCGGTCGGGCTCTTTACCACCTACGCGGCTTTCATAGCGAGCGGGCAGATGGCGGTCGCCTACTTCATGATGCATCACCAGAGCACCGCGGAGGGGTGGAACCCGCTTGTAAACAAGGGGGAGCTCGCCGTGCTTTACTGTTTCCTGTTCCTCTATATTGCGTCGCGCGGGGCGGGCGCGCTGGCAATCGACCGGGAGGTCCGGCGGCGCTGACGGGTGGTAAACGACGCGCAATAGTGAAAGCGCGAATGCCGAAAAGAATAATACTTCTTACGCGGCATTCGCGCTTTATTAAAGACCGCCGGCCGGGGGCTACTTCAAGCTCTGTTCTATAGAAGCGTCAAGTACGTCGAGCGCGAAGTCGGCCTGTTCGCGATCGATGATGAGGGGCGGCGAAAATCGCACGGCCGATTCACCCGCGCCCTGCAAGATAAGCCCGCGATTAAAAGATTCAAGGACGATCTGATCGCGTAGCTGCGAGTCCGGCTCGGTCATCTCTTTATCGCGCGAAATCTCTATCCCTATCATAAGCCCCAGGCCGCGGACCTCGGCTATCACCTCGTGCTTGCTCCGCATCTCGCGGAGGCGCCCCATCATGTAGTCGCCAATCGTCGCGGCGTTCTGCATCGCGCCGTTCTCGACAATCTCCAGCGTCTTCATCGCGGCGGCGATGGCCACGGGGTTACCGCCGAACGTGGAAGCATGCGCGCCCACGTGCCAGTTCATCAATTCCGCCCGCGAGAGCATCACGCCTAGCGGTATGCCCCCGCCAATGGCCTTGGCCATGCACATGATGTCGGGGATGACGCCCGAATGCTCGATGGCCCACATCTTTCCGGTGCGGCCCACGCCCGATTGCACTTCGTCAACAATGAGCAGGATGCCGTGCTGGTCGCAAATTCGGCGCAGCCCCGGGAGGAAATCTTCCTGCGGCACCACGTAGCCGCCCTCGCCTTGAACCGGCTCGACGATTATCGCGGCGCAGTCTTCGGGGGGGACCGTGGTGCGAAAGATCGTATCTTCTATGTAGCGGATGACCCGGCGTCCGACCGTTTCGCCGTCGCGCCGCTCGAGCGGGAAGCGGACCGCGTTTGCGTAAGGCACGTGGGTGACGTCGAGCGCCTGCGCGCCGAACCCGCGGCGCTGCGCGGCCTTTGACGCCGTAAGCGAGAGCGTGCCGAAGGTGCGGCCGTGAAATGCGCCCCGGAATGCGATGAACTTATCTCTGCCGGTCGAATAGATAGCCGCCTTGAGCGCAGCCTCCATCGCCTCCGCGCCCGAGTTGCCGTAATGGACGCGTTTCGCGAAATCGCCCGGCGTAATCTCGATCAGTTTTTCGGCGAGGTCCGTCTGGTGCGGATAGTAATAATCGGTCCCTGAGATGTGCGTGAAGTCTTCGGCCTGGCGCGTAATGACTTTCGTAATTTCCGGGTGAGCATGTCCGAGCGCGGCCACGGCGACGCCGGCGTTGAAATCGAGGAAGGTGTTGCCGTCAACATCTTCTATTATTGCGCCGTTCCCGCGCCGGACTACGAGCGGGTAGCTCCGCGTATAGCTTGGCGACATATATTTTGCGTCCCGCTCAAGGTACTCTTTTGCTTTGGGGCCGGGCAGAGTGGTCTTTATTTCGGGCAGCTTGGATTCTGTAAGTGTTTGCATAGGACCTCCGGTTACTTGGAAAAAGGACGTTGATTAATGGCCGGTGGCTGGCGCGGCTACCTGGTCCTGGGGTTAATCCGCGAAAAGGTTCCTGCGAACGGCGATAGGGGAGTTATTGGACGTTGACTTCATAAAGAATTTACCTCCCTTGTCAGGCCGATTCTACCACGCGGAAACAGGGCCGATCAAACTCGGCGGCATCCGCGCCTCGCGTTCGCGTGCCCGATTAAGGATTTGGCGTTAAGTTATTGACTTTGAATTGAAATTTTCTTGCGCCTTCCATGTCAGCATGCTAGATTTCATTTTCAAGGGTTTAAGTAGATTGAGGGCTGACTGAGCGGGGGCAAGGCAACATTTGGAGCGAAAGACAGGGTCGGCGTCTGCGGGACTCGAAGCGCCGGGCTTAACGACAAGTTTAATTAAAATAGGTCTTCAACCGCCCCCTCGCCGAGCGTAAAGCGCGTCCCCCCTTTGATTCTCTTGCTCTGCTCGTACCCTGATGGATTCAAGTTTGTGGGCGTTGCTTATTGGCTTTCATCCTGCCTCACGCCAGGACCAGGCCGACTGATCCCCCGCGGGTGGCAATGTTAATGCAGATGCAAGGAAGTTTGACGAATTCGCTCTTTGAAGCCGCCCAGAGGCTACACGACTCGCTGGACGCGAGCGAAATAATCGCGCTTGCGATGGATGTTCTGCCCGGTCTGGTCGAGGCCCACTCGTGGGCGCTGTTTATGAAAGAGGACCAGGCCGAGCGATTGGAACTCGTCCGCGCAATCAACGCCAGCGCGCTGCCTGATGGCCCGTTCGTCAACATTGAATCCGGCCGGGCCCCGCTCGCCCGCGCGGCAAGAGAGCGCGCGGCTATAAGCGCGGCCGAGGCGGATCAGCCGGGACGCACGGGAGACGACGCGATTGTTCAATTGTGCGTGCCGCTCGTCGCACGGGGACGGCTCATCGGCGCGTTGCAGGCGTTGCGCAGGGCAAACGGCGGCGCGGACCCCGGCCAGTTTGCTTCCGAAGAGACCGAGCGAGTGGAATTGATCTGCCGATCTCTGGCGAGCGCGCTCGCCAATGCGATAGAGTATCACAATGCGACGCGGCAGACGCTCATCGATGACCTGACGCGCCTTTATAACGTGCGGTACCTGTACCAGACGCTTGATAACGAGATACGGCGCGCGCGCAGGTACGGCTCGTCCGTCTCGGTAGTATTTATGGATATGGACGGGTTCAAGTTAGTAAATGACGCCTACGGGCACCGGGCCGGGAGCTTTACGCTGACCGAGGTTGCCCAGGTAATAACCATGTCTGTACGCGAGTCGGATTTTGTCGCGCGTTACGGGGGCGACGAGTTCGTTTTGATGCTCCCGGAGACGTCGGCCCGGCGGGCCGTACAGATGGCCGAGCGCGTGCGCGACCGCATAGCCTCGCACCGGTTCAACGGCGGGGTGAGCGCCGACATATACCTGACGGCGAGCTTCGGCGTCGCGAGTTTTCCCGAACACGCTCACGAGGCCGAGAAGCTCATAGAGCTCGCCGATGCGGCCATGTATGAGGCAAAGCAGCTTGACAAAAACAGTGTGCGCGTTGCTGCCTCGGGAAGGAATTTGGGCGCGTCCTAGCGATACCGAACAAGCGACGCCGCCTGTGGACAAATTGAGGAAAGAAACTGCTCAGTTAACTAAGGATGAGAAATTTATTTAATCCCTTCTCAAGTGATCTCGCCATTGACCTGGGGACCGCAAACACTCTAGTTTACGCAAAAGGGCGCGGAATCGTTGTCAGTGAGCCTTCCATTGTCGCAATCAACAAGGTGACCAACAAAGTCGAGGCGGTCGGCAAAGAGGCCAAGGAGATGCTCGGGCGAACCCCCGGCAATATCATCGCCATCCGCCCGATGAAGGACGGCGTGATCGCCGACTTCGAGGTGACCGAGAAGATGCTCCAGCACTTCATACGAAAAGCCCATAACGGGCGGTCCTGGGTAAGCCCTCGCGTCGTCATCGGCGTGCCGGGCGAGATCACCCAGGTCGAGCGCCGCGCGGTCGAGGACGCGGCCTACCGGGCGAAGGCTTCGAAGGTCTATCTGGTAGCCGAAGCCATGGCGGCGGCCATCGGCGCGGGCCTGCCGATCACCGAGCCTTACGGCAACATGATCGTCGACATCGGCGGCGGCACGACCGACATCGCCGTCATATCGCTATCGGGCATCGTCTATTCGCGCGCCGTGCGGGTGGCCGGAAACGAGCTCGACGAATCGATCATTCAATACATCAAGCGCAAGTACAATCTGTTGATCGGCGAGCGGACGGCCGAATCGATCAAGATAGAGCTGGGCTCGGCCTGGCCCATGGAAGAGCCTTTGCAGATGGAGATAAAAGGGCGCAACCTCATCGAGGGCGTGCCGCGGACGATCACCATCACCGACGAAGAGGTGCGCGAGGCGCTCGCCGATCCGATCTCGACCGTAGTCAACGCCGTGCGCGTGGCGCTCGAACGCACGCCGCCCGAGCTGTCGGCCGACATCGCCGAGCGCGGCATCGTGCTCACGGGCGGGGGCGCGCTGCTGAAGGGCATAGATAAGCGGCTGATGCACGAGACTGGCGTGCCCGTCTCCCTGGCCGAGAACCCGCTGTCGTCGGTGGCGCTCGGGACCGGCAAAATGCTTGCGGATTTCGATCTGCTCAACCGCGTGAGCTGGGAAAATACCATGCTTCACCACGGACTTTGATAGCGGTGAGGGCTGAGTATAAGCGGAACGACTCACCCCTCGGTCCTTGAGATGAGCGCGAACGTAGCACAAAGGAAAGCTCACTGGGTACTCGCCGCTCTGCTGCTCGGCCAGGTGATACTGATGTCTTATTACGCCCGTCACCCGGACAGCGAGCAATCGGTCCTGCGCACGTGGCTGATGACGCCGCTATCGGCCGTAACGCAGGTTGCCGACGGGATCGTCTCTACCATCACGGGGTGGATCGCGGGCTATACGGATTTGCGCGGCGCGCGTCAGGAGAACATCGGAGCTTCGCGAACGCGTGGAGCAACTGACGGGCGAGAATAACAGCCTGCGCGACAAGGAGGCCGAGCTAAAGGTGCTCCGCGCGCAGATCGCGCTCCCGCAGTTGACTCCGTACAGCCAGATCGCGGCAAACGTCGTATCGCGCAATTCGAGCCTCTGGTTCAAGCGGCTGATCATAGACCGAGGCAGCGCCGATGGCGTGAAGCAGGATATGCCGATATCTACCGGCGCGGGCATAGTCGGGCGAGTGATCTCGGTAGGGCCGAATCATTCGACCGTCCAGCTCATAACGGATAAGTACGCGGGCGTCGGCGCGATGCTTCAAAACTCCAGGGAGCCGGGCGAAGTGCGCGGCCTCGGGGATGCGCCCTATTGCGAACTGAGGAACATTCCTTCGACGAGCGTCGTCGAGGTGGGCGAGTCGGTAGTCACCACGGGGTATGACCGTATATACCCGAAGGGTCTTTTGATAGGCTCGGTCGAGCGGCTCGAAGTCAACCCGACGGCCACCTGGCATAAGATCATTATCAAACCGGCCGCGCCCGTCAACCGGGTAGAGCATGTCTTTGTGCTGCTGGTCGAAAAGAAAGATTTGCAGGTTGAAGAAATCAGTAGATAGATTTCGGATTGTCAAATGCGGATCGCGGATTATAGAGCAAGGACATTTAAGCCCATCCTCACCGATGAGCCTTTTAGTCCAGAATCCCGAGTCCGGAATCCGAAATTAAAACGGGGTGGCCTGAAGAGTGCAGACCTTTAAAATCGCCCTTACCATCTTCTTCGCGCTCTTGCTCCAGATGCTGCTCCCCAATTATTTGACTTTCTTCAAATATATCGACCTGCCCCTGCTCGTCACGGTCTATTTCGGGCTACAGCGCGCCCCGCTGCTTGCCATGCTCGTGGGCGTTTTCGTGGGCATAGGCGGCGACGCGGTCATGGGCGGCATCCCCGGTGTTGGAGGTTTTTCCAAAACCTTGATAGGCTATCTTGTGGCGATAGCATCTATCAAGCTGTCGCTGGAAAACCCGTTTGCGCGTCTTGCGGTGGTCGCAATCGCATCGGCGGCAAACACAGTTCTTTTCGCGGGCCTGTACCTGATGCTCAGGCAGGAGAATCTCGCCGAATCGGTGCTCCCATACGCTTCCTCGCTTGCGGATTTCGGCAAGACTATCGGGTGGAAGGCCCTGGCCGATACTACAACGGCCATACTTCTGTTCGTAGTGCTCGACCGGGTTTTCTCCGAACAGGCGGCAGCCCGGCGGATGGCCATAAAGAGAAGGTTCTATGAGTAGCAACAGGAACAATAAGAATAAGAGGGAAGAGACTCACAACTTCGAGCTGAGGCTCTATGTCGTACAGTACCTCGTGCTGGCGATGTTCCTGGGCTTCGGTTTAAGGTTCTACATCCTCCAGATATCGCGGCACGAAGATTATCGCGCGCGGGCCGAAAACAACCGCATCCGCGAGATACCGATCCCCGCCCCGCGCGGGAGGATACTCGACCGCAACAGGCAGGTGATCGTCACCAACACGCCGGCTTTCAACGTCATCGTCACGCCCGAAGATATACCGAAAGACCCCGCGAGCCGCGAGGTGACCGTACAGGTGCTCGCCGCAAACCTCGGTGTCGACCGCACCGAGTTCATCACCAATCTCAACGACCCGCTCAGGCCCAAGTCGCAGCCCATACTCGTCAAGCAGAACGCGACACCCGAAGACCGCGCGTGGGTCGCGGCGCACACCTACGAGCACCCCGAGATACAGATCGAGGAGCAGCCCCAGCGGATATACCCCCTTGGTAAGCTCGCCTCTCACATCGTCGGGTACGTCGGCGAGGTCAGCCCCAAGCAGCTCGATAAACCTCAATTCCGCGACAACGGGTACAAGATGGGCGACATCATCGGCCAGGGCGGCCTCGAAGCAATATACGACAAGATTCTTCGCGGCAAAGACGGCATGCGTCGGCTGATAGTCGATAGCCGGGGGCGGCCGCAGGCCGAGCTTGAACTGGTCGAGCCCGAGAAGGGGCAGGACCTCATCACCACAATCGATCTCGATATCCAGAAGGTCGCCGAAGAAGAGTTCGATAAGGCCAACGACTCTGGCGTCGCCATAGCTATGAATCCGCAGAACGGCGAGATTCTGGCGATGGTGTCGAGGCCCGCGTTCGACCCGAACGTCTTCGCTCGAAACGTCATCTCCGCGGGCGAAAGCCGCGCCGAAGTCCGCGCCATAGTCAACGACGCAAAGCACCCGCTCTATAACAAGGCGATTCAGGGCATATACCCGACCGGCTCGACCTGGAAGCTGTTGATGAGCGCGGCGGCGCTCGAAGAAGGGATCATCACGCCGAAAGATTCGCGGATAACGTGCGGCGGCGGCATATCGGTCGGCAATCGCTTCGTCCGCTGCATGGGCAACCACGGCGCGCCCGACGTTCACACGTCGATAGTGAAATCGTGCGACGGTTATTATTACCGCCTCGGTTTGAAGATGGGCGTCGACATGATTCACGACTGGGTAGTCAGGTTCGGCGCGGGCTCGCGCACCGGCGTCAACCTCCCCGGCGAGTACAAGGGGATAATCCCCGACCGCGCGTGGAAGGCCCGCGTAAACAAGCGCGACCCGAAGTGGAAAGACTTCGACACCGTGCTTGCTTCAATCGGTCAGGGGTCGGTTGCTATCACGCCCATGCAGTTGCTGCGCGCGGTCTCGGGAATTTATGTGGGCGGCCATTTCCACGTGCCGCATCTTTTCAAAGAGTTGAACGTCTGATTTCCACGCAAGAGGTGACTTTTTTTCAGGATAACCCGGTGGAGGTGAAGCTCGCGCCCGAGACGGCCCAGATAATCGGCTACGGGTCGTGGGGCGTCGTCAACGAGGGCGGCACGGCGGGGGGCGTCGGTTTCCCAAGAGACTTGAACGTAGGCGGTAAGACCGGCACCGCGCAGGTCATCGCCATGGAGAAGTCCAAGGGCGGCCGCGAACACCGCGACCACGCCTGGTTTATAAGCGCCGCGCCGCTCAACACGGCGGAGCCACCTGAATTCGCCGTCGTCGTTTTGACCGAGCACGGCGGGTTCGGCGGCCGCGCCTCCGCGCCTAAAGCAAAGATGATTCACGCGGTCTACTTTTCCAAGAAACTCGGCCGCCCGGTGATCCCCGAGATGGTCGCCAAGGGCGAACAGAACGCGCAAGGCCGGCCGACGGCCGTGGCGCAGCGCTTATCGTCGGCGGGCGCGGACGCCTACCGCAAGCCGCAAAGCGTCCGTCAGTAATCGGTCGCGCATGGTAGAATCTTTTCGAGTTTTATGAAGCTGTAATGGTTGAGATCAAGCAAAGAACGTTAAGGGACATAGACTGGCTGTTGCTGATTACGCCGATTGCGCTCGTGCTGTTCGGGTGCATCGGCATCAAGAGCACGGCCCCCGCCGAATTAAACAAGCAGTTGGTCTCGCTAGGAATAGGCATTGCGCTCGCGCTGGTCGCGATGTTTTCCGACTATCGAAAGGTCATCGTCAACGTCGCGCCCTTCTTCTATGCGGCGGTCCTGGTCATGTTGATTCTCGTCCTCTTGATAGGGGTCGAGGTCAACGGCAACAAGGCGTGGCTTCGCATCGCGGGGTTCAGCTTGCAGCCGAGCGAGTTTGCCAAGCTGGCCACGATACTGATGCTCGCGCGCTACATGACTCAGCCTCGCCAGGGGTCGCTCAGCCTGAAAGATATGCTCGTGATGGGCGCGATAGCCGTGCCGCCGATCATACTCATACAACTCGAAAATGATACCGGGACGATGCTGACGTTCGGCGCGATACTCGGCGCGTTCTTCTTCCTTGCGGGCATGAGAAAGCTGTGGATAGCGGCCGGGATTGTTGCCGTCATCGTCGGGCTCGTCTTCGTCGTCTATCCTCACCTGAAGGGTTACCAGCGCCAGCGAGTTAACGCGGTGCTCTATCCCGATCAAGTGGACCCGAAGGGGTACGCATATCAGACCATACAATCGGTCATTGCGGTCGGGTCGGGCGGGATCGGCGGCAAGGGCATAGGCGAGGGGACGCAAGGGAAGCTCGGTTTTCTCCCCTTCGCGTGGACCGACTTCATCGCCGCGGTCATCGCCGAAGAGATGGGGCTGATGGGCGTGCTGGCGATGATGGCGTTGTATCTCATCTTTATATGGCGGCTCATCTCGGTCGCCGTCGCGGCCCGCGACCGCGCGGGCTCTTTGATGATAATGGCATTCGTCTGCCTGATCTCCTTTCACATCCTCTGCAACCTCGGGATGGTTGTCGGCATTATGCCGATCATGGGGATACCGCTGCCGCTCATGAGTTCGGGCGGCACGGCCGTCATGGCGACGTTCATAGGCATAGGTCTTGCGCTCAGCGTGCGGCTTAGAAGGTTTGTGAATTGATTGATGGATAACAAAACAAGGTTCAAGGAAATACTCGATTCAATACTTCCTACAGTGGAAAAGCCCGCCCGCTATGTGGGCGGCGAATGGAACTCCGTCAGTAAGCCCGCCGGAGAAGTCGCCACCAGGATAGCGCTCTGCTTCCCGGACACATACGAAATAGGCATGAGCCACCTCGGGTTGAAGATCCTTTACGGCATCCTCAATAAGCGCGACGGTTGGGCGGCCGAGCGCGTTTACGCGCCGTGGCCCGATATGGAGGCGCGACTGCGCGAGCGAGATGTCCCGCTCATCTCCCTCGAAAGCTACACGCCGCTCGCGGACTTCGATGTCGTCGGCTTCTCGCTCCAATACGAGCTGACTTATACGAACGTGCTGACGATGCTCGACCTCGGCCGCATACCGCTCAGGACGCGCGAGCGTACGCTCGACGCCCCGCTCATAATCGCCGGCGGGCCGTGCGTCTACTCGTGCGAGCCGATAGCGGACTTCATCGACGTGTTTGTGATCGGCGATGGCGAAGAGGCATTCCCTGAGCTTGTATCCAGATACGTCGAGCTGCGCGATTCGGATATGAGCCTCACGCGCGAGCAAGTCCTCAGGGAGCTCGCCGAGATTGAGGGGATGTATGTGCCGTCGCTCTACGGCACGACCGCGAGCCCGCACCACGGCCTCCAGGTGGTCGAAAAGCCGGAGGACCCGGACCTCGCATTCCCGGTGCGCCGCCGGTACGTGAAAGACATAAACCAGTTTCCTTTCCCGTCGGACTCACCCGTCTCCGCGATAGAGGCCGTGCACGACCGCATGGCGCTCGAGATAGCCCGCGGCTGCGTCGACGGGTGTCGATTCTGCCAGGCGGGGACGATATACCGGCCCGTAAGAGAGCGCGACCCGAAACAGATTGTCAACACGCTGATCGACGGGATCGAAAAGGGCGGCTACGACGAGACGAGCCTGACCTCGCTTTCGACGGCCGACTACACGTGCCTGGAGCCGCTCGTGAAGATGTTGGGGGCGGAGCTTGAGCGGCGCAAGGTCAGCTTCTCCGTCTCGTCGCTTCGCGCATCTGGCGTCAAAGAATCGCTCGCGCGAGAGATAGCGCGGGTCCGCAAAACCGGTTTCACCATCGCGCCCGAAGCCGGGACGCAACGCATGCGGGACGTTATAAACAAGAACGTCACCGAGCAGGACGTTTTGAATTCGTGCGCGGTCGCCTTTGAAGAAGGCTGGTCGGCCATGAAGCTCTATTTTATGATCGGGCTGCCGACCGAGACCGAAGAGGACGTGCTCGGTATCGGCGAACTCGGGCGCAAGGTGCGCGAGCTTGGCCGCTCGCGATTTAACAAGAATGTAAAAGTGACCTGCTCGGCCTCTTATTTTGTGCCGAAGCCGCACACGCCCTTCCAGTGGTGCCAGCAGGAAGAGCTTGAGTCGATAAAGCGGAAGCAGCGTGCGCTCAGAGAACTAGGCCGCCGTTACCGCATCGAGGTCAAGGTGCATCATGCGGAGACGAGCCTGCTCGAAGGCGTGATTTCGCGCGGCGACCGGCGTCTGTCTGATGTTATTGAACGTGCGTGGCGGCTGGGCTGTCGCTTCGACGGGTGGTCGGAGCATTTTAACTTCGACATCTGGATGGAGGCTTTTCGTATCGAGGGCATCGAGCCGGGCCAGTATCTTAAGGAACTCCCGGTCCGCGAGTCGAACAAGCCGGGCGCGCCCCTCGTGCAGATGGTCTGGGATCACATCGATACCCTGGTCAAGCGCGAGTTCAACGCGCGCGAGTACATCAAAGGAATCAAGGCGAAGATCTCGCCCCCGTGCGAGCTGCCCGTTGAGATAATCGACGGCCGGCCGACGGCCATCGCGCCTTCGCACGAAGATTTCGAGCGCGTGGCCGCGCAGCCGTTGCTCTGTTACAACTGCGGCCTCGAATGCGACCTTACGCTTTCGCGCGAGCATCTGGCGAAAGCCTTCGAGATGCACCAGGTGGTCCGCACTTATACGGAGCGGGTCGCCGAGCTGGCAGAGTCGATTGAAAAGCCGCTCGTCCAGATAGCGGGACTGAAAGAGGCAGATAGCGGGGCGGGAGAAGTAAAGAGTCAAACGCCCCGCGAAAGTGCGAGCCCGATGTATCGCTACCGCGCCGTCTTCGAGAAAGGCGATTCGGTGAAATACCTTTCGCACCTCGACCTGACCCGGCAGTTGCCGCGGGCCTTCAGGCGGGCTAAAGTGACGTTGGGCTACAGCCAGGGCTTTCACCCGATGCCGCTTATACAATACGGCCCGGCGCTCGGCGTCGGGACCGTGGGCGAAAACGAGCTGATAGATTTCGACTCGCCCGACCTGCTTGAGGAGGGTGATTTCCTCGGCCGCCTGAACGGCGCGTTGCCCGAGGGGTTCCGATTCAAGTCGGTCATGCGATTACCTGTGGGCGCGCAATCCTTGATAAAAGAGGTCAACCGCTCCGAATATCAAGCGACTGTCAACGCGCCCGAGATCGGCGCGGCCCTCGCGAGGCTGAAGGCTTCGCGCGCGGAGCTGGCCGGGCTCGACGCGGGAGATATGCACCGCCGGTTGATAAGCGATTTCCTCGCGCATGAAAGTTTTGTCATTGAGCGAGTGCGCAAGGACAAGCGCCAGAAGGTGGACGTGCGGCGTTACACATTTGACCTGGAGTACGACGACGAGCGAAGTCGTGTGATTATGGTGACCGAGGTGTCGCCTAATGGCGGGGTGAAGCCCGTCGAAGTTCTGGCGGCCGTATATGGCCTGACCGATGAAGAGAAGCTCGCGCTCAGCTCGCGAGTGCGGAGGATGCGACTGTATGCCGAGGGGATGATTTCAAACCTCCCGGCCGTCGCCCGACCCGCCGCGGCTCGTTTGTAGACGCGTTGAGTATAGATTTTGTGAGTGAGGTCGCCGGCCGCGTCTCGGCTGAAAGTTGAGGCGGGGCACGGCCGTTAAGATTCAGAAGTTCACTTTAGGATTTGTGCTGTCGAGCAGCACGGTAGGATTTGAAAAGCGCCCCGCCGACCGCTCAGTCTATAGCGGTCATCAGTATTGCGGGCGGGCGTGCCGCAGCCGTTAGCGAGCGGATCGGCAAGAGCGCGCGTTTGATCTGATGTTTCCGGCCGGAACGGACTGGCCGGGCGGTGCGATGCTCTTCGCCATGCAGTCTTGAATTTAGGGATTCCGTTTTAAGATGGAGAGTTCTTCATCCGCTTGAGTCTGCCGCGCGATCTGGGCCAGGGTTTGGGGTAATTGAACCCGCCGCAACTTTCTTGCCTACCTGCCGACCCTATCCTTACCAGGAGAGTTCATGGCGAAAGAATTGATTATTAGTGCGAACGTACACGAGAAGAAAGTAGCGATTCTCGAAGACGGCGTAGTTACCGAGTTTTATGTCGAGAGGCGAGACGAGAATCAAGGGGTGGTGGGCAATCTCTACAAGGGCCGCGTGATGAAAGTGCTGCCCGGCATGCAGTCCGCCTTTGTTGATATAGGGCTCGACCGCGACGCATTCCTGTATGTCTCCGATTTCACCGAGTTCATGGAGGATGAAGAGGAGATCGACTTCCGCGAGCCCACGGAAGAGGCGAAGCCCGCGCCCGCGCGCCCGGATATAAGGTCGAAGCGGCCTGAATATCCGAGGTCCGCGCAGGCCACATCCTCCGAACCCGCCCGCCGGCCCGCGGCTGAGCGCGTCGAAGAGCGGCCCGTAAGGATCGAGGACGCGGTAGAGCAATTGGCCGAGATCGCTGATGAAAGCGTGATTCCGCCTCCCCCGCCCGACGAGGAGCCCGTCGAAATCCCGGATCAGCCGGCCGAAGCCAGTGTCGGGCCAATCGAAGAATTCATCGGCGAGCGAATCACGGATGATCACTTTGAGGCAGTGACCGACCGAGACCTCGAATCGGTTGCCGCCGCAAGTACCGAGGCGCCAATCGAGCAAGAGGCTTCCGCCGCCGTGGAATCGGAACCTAAAAAGCCGAGTCGCCGCGGGCGAAAGAAACCCGAACCGGCTGCGGCTGAGCCCGCGGAGCCCGCCAGCGCTTCAAGAAAGCGTGGGGCCAAGGCTAAAGAAAAAGAGCCCGCCGCGGAAAAAGAGCCAGCCGCCACGAAACCTGCCAGGGGTAGAGGCTCGGCGAAAGCGCCCGCGAAGAAAGGACGCAGCAGGCGCGGAGGAGCTTCAGCGGAGGCAACTCAGGGTGTCGAGGAATCGAATGCCCCCACGTTTGAGCGCGTGATGGATGACGACCGGGAGCAAGACCCGGGCGAGTTTTTAAAAGACGCGATGGTGCAGGAAAAGATCATCGAGCAGGTCCATCAGGCAGAGTACAAGACGAGGGCTGTGCAGGCGGAGCCGGAGCCGGAATGGCGCGTCGGAAGTTTCCGGTCTCAGCTCGCGGGCGGGTCCGGGTTCGAGCGCGTGAGCGACGAGGCGGCCGACGCTGCCGCCCAGGCGCGCGAACAGTCGTCCGAAAAAGTTTCGGCCGAAGCTAGCTCGCGAGATGAAGAGACCTCCTCGCCGTTTCGTCACATATCGGAATTCATCCCGGACGGGATAATGGAGAACAGATCGGGTGACGAGAGCGATGAAGGCCCGCAAGGCGGAGTGACCCCGGTGGGCGAGCCGTCGAGCGAGGGCCGCGGCGAATTCGCGCCGGCCGAGCAACCCGAAGGAGCCGAGGGTGCTGATGAAGACTCGGAGGCTCGGATTCGCGACCGCGGCGCGCGCGCCGACTTCGCGATACGACGTGGCGGGCGCGGCCGTCGTCGTCGCCCCACCACGGGGCCGCTCCCGGCACAACCAGCCGCTGCCCAGGATGAGAGCAAGCCCGCGCCGGTCGCTGTCGCCGAAGAGAGCGAAGCCACCCCCGTCGAGGTCGCTCGAACGTCCCCCGCCGCCGCCGCCCCGGCGCCCGCAACGGAGCGGGCCGCCAACCATAAGCGAGTTGCTCCACGAAGGCCAGGAGATTCTCGTCCAGATTGCCAAGGAGCCTATAGCGAAGAAGGGCGCGCGCATCACTTCACACATCGCGTTGCCCGGCCGCTATCTAGTCTTTATGCCGACCGTCAATCACGTCGGTGTGTCGCGCAAGATACCCAACGAAGCCGAGCGCGTGCGGCTCAAGCGTATAGTCAGCACGCTGCGCGAGCGCGAGGGAGGAAGCGGCGGGTTCATCGCGCGGACGGCGTGCGCGGGCCACACCGAGCAAGAGCTTCAAGACGATATGCGCTACTTGCTCCGCACCTGGTCTGACATAAAGAAGAAGGCCGATAGGGTGAAGGCCCCGGCGCTGGCGCACCGCGACCTTGATTTGGTCCAGCGAATACTGCGCGACCAGTTGTCGGAAGAATTCACCGCCATCCGCCTCGACAACGAAGTCGAGTACGCCCGCATAGTCGAGTTCGTCAACCGCATTCAGCCCAAGCTCGTCAAACGCGTTAAGCTGTACACCGGCAGTCAGCCGATACTCGAAAAGTACGGCGTTCAGCCCGAGATTGATAAGGCCGTCCGGCCGCGCGTCTGGCTCAGAAGCGGCGGGTATATCGTCATCAACCAGACCGAGGCGCTTGTGGCCATCGACGTCAACACGGGCAAGTTCGTCGGCAAATCCGACAAGCTCGAAGACACGATAACGAAGACGAACCTCGAAGCCGCCAAAGAGATAGTGCGGCAGGTCCGACTGCGCGACCTCGGCGGGATAATCGTCATCGATTTCATCGACATGGAGGAGCGCAAGAACCGCCAGCGCGTGATGACGGCGCTTCAACAAGAGCTGACGACCGACCGCGCCCCTTCGAAGATTCTCTCGATTAATGATTTCGGGCTCGTGGCCATTACCCGCAAGCGCGTAAAACAGTCGCTGGAGCGCACGCTCTGTTCGCCCTGCCCGTATTGCCAGGGCGCGGGCATGGTCAAGTCGGCGCAAACGGTATGCTTCGAGATACTGGAGCAGGCCAAGGCGATGTCGAAGGAGATGAACGGGAGCGAAGAGGTGATGCTGAGGGTATCGCTGCACGTCGCCGAAGCGCTAAGGTCCACGGAGCGAGAGGTGCTCGAAGAGGTCGAGGCTTATTTCGGAACGCCCGTCACCATCGAGCCCGACCCGAACCTGCACCAGGAGCAGTTCGATTTCGCCGTGACATAGGATTTTACCTTGCCCCGGCAGTAGCGACATACTCACATGTCGCTACTGCCGGGCTCTTATTTTTTGAGCCACGTCTCGCGCGTCTTCATCTGTTCGGTGGTAGGGTTGGTCGCTTCGACAATTCTGTACTCGCTCTCATCATTCGCCTTTACGAACATGTCTATCACTTGAGTCTTCTGCCCGCGCCGTATCTCGACCTTAACCGTCTTGCCGGCAACTTCGCCCAGCGAGAAGTTCCGCCCTACGTCCTGGCCGTCAATCTTGAGCAGAACGTCGCCCGACATCAACCCCGCATCGGCCGCCGAGCCTCCGGGAATGACCTGCTTTATCTCGACCTCGCCTTTCGGCGTCATTGTGGAGTCAAGTCCGAGCGCGGGCCGTTGCCGAGAGAGCTTATCCGTTTTATAACCGGCATACCCGAGTATACGGTCATAAGGCGGGACCTCGACGCCCCATACATAACGCTTAAAGAAATCGGAATAATCCTTGCCGGAAAGTCGATTTATAACCGAGAGCAGATCTCCACTCTTAAAGCCTCTGCCCTTGAGGTAATAATCCTTGTAAAGCGTGCGAAAAACATCGTCGAGTCGGTGGCGGCCCGAAGAGTCATGTATTATCGAGAGGTCGAGAAGCGCGCCGAGATTCTGCCCCTGTTGATAATAGGATATGCCGAAGGCGACCGGCGTGTCATAGCCCAGCCACGTCGAGGTCGAGGCGTCGGCAGGCGAGATGTAATTTCGCGCCGGGTTGCTTTCAACATTGCTCATCGCGGACGCGACGCTGTTTAGGAACTGTTGCGCGTCTCTGATCCCGGCGCGCAAGAGCGCGACGTTGGTGTAGTAATTCGTAAAGCCTTCGGAGACCCAGAGCAGCGGCGATTCGTTCTCCCGCGAGTAATCATACGGCCACATCTCGGCGGGCCTTATGCGCTTGACGTTCCAGGTGTGAAAAAACTCGTGCGACGCGGTGCCGATCAGCATATCGGGCGTCGCCACACGCGCCGGCGCGGAGAATGCAACGTAAGAGTTCGCGTGTTCAAGCGCGCCGCCCGCATTAGATTCGGGCCGCATAAAAAAGTAGAAGCATATATATTTTTCGTAAGGCAGCCCGCCGAAGATAGCGCTCTGCGCCGCAAAAGTCCTTGCAAGCAACTGGACGAAGCGGTCGGTCTTCTCCTTCGAAAACCCCCCCGCGGGCGTAGTCAC
Organism: Blastocatellia bacterium; assembly: GCA_963832205.1. GTDB lineage: Bacteria > Acidobacteriota > Blastocatellia > UBA7656 > UBA7656 > DATBMY01. The sequence goes on from CAWHTK010000005.1 coordinate 264,040, forward strand.
AAGGTAGTGAGGTTTGCCTTCGACCTCGAACCTCGTGGCGTCGAATCTGCCCATCTGCGTAGGCGAATCCACGAGCGCGTCGTAATCAGATGCGGTGAATACCTTCGGGTCCCCGGTCTCATTGAGCGCGGAGATTATCTTCCACCCCTCGGGAACGTCGAAGCGCACGGTTGAAGGTCTGTGGCGGTGACCTTCCGGCATAAGAAAGAGCTGTATCCCGGTAAAGAAGGCGAACTCTTCGCTGATTCTTGCCTGGTTCAGCGCCAGTATGCTGGCGCGATAATCGAACTCGACCTTGATGCGGTTTATGCCTTTAGTCTCTACGCGCCATGTCTGCTTGCGGGTCATCTGGTGCGGCAGCCGCGTCCCCGAACCATCGGTGATATGAAACCTGAGAATGTTCTTCGCGTAGTTTTCTACCGTGTACCAGCCGGGCGTCCATGTCGGCAGCGAAAGAAGAATCTCGTGCTGGTCGATGTTGCTTATGTCGGTGGTGACATGAAAGAGCCTGTTGGGCACGCTCGCTATCTTGACCGTGTAGTCAACGCGAAGCCGATCATCCTGTGCCAGTGCCGAAGGCGCGATAAACAGGATGACAAAAACCGCCAGCGGCGTAATCAGACGGCGCGTTCTTTTATAACTCATCGCATCTCCAAAAGTAGTTTTCGCAAACAGAGAGAAACCGATCCTCGATTCGCTCAGGCCTGGAAGAAGATTCCGGCGCGCTGTGCGTGCTCTCGTATCTGGTTGTTTATCTCGACCGCTACTTCAAGCGCTCTTCGCCCTTCGCGGCCGCTCACCAGCACAGGCTCGCCCGCGATTGACCGCAGGAAGGCTTCGATCTCAAGCCTCAAGGGCTCGCCCCGCTCGACCGTCAGCAATCGCGCGTCGAACTGCGGCCGGCCCGCCTGCGCGGGATTGACCGAGACCATGCTCGCTTCCTGGGCCGAATAATCAATCGATATATATTCGCGCGGCTGAAAGAACCGAAGCTTGCGCGTGCGCTCGCCCGAGACGCGGCTCGCCGTCAGGTTGGCGACAGCGCCGTTCTCGAATTCAATACGGGCGTTCGCGATGTCAACGCGAGGCGTTAGCACGGGCACACCTGCCGCCCTCACCTCGGCCACGCCGCTCTGAACAAGCGAGAGCACCACGTCGATGTCGTGGATCATCAGGTCCATCACTACGTCTACGTCCAGGCTTCGCGGCGTAAAGACGCTCAGCCGGTCCGCCTCGAAAAAACGCGGGGTCGTCGCGATGCGAGTCGCGGCAGTGACAGCAGGGTTGAAACGTTCAAGATGGCCCACCTGCAAGATTGCGCCGGAGCTGTCGGAGGCGGCAATCATCCGGTCGGCCTCTTCCAGGGTCGAGGCCATCGGTTTTTCGACCAGCACCGATACCCCGGCGCCGAGCAGGTCGCACGCCAACGGGCAGTGAGATACGGTCGGCACCGCGAGGCTGACCGCATCGACGCGGCCGGAAAGGTCGCGGTAATCCGTGAAGAAGTCCGCGCCGCAGGCGTCCGCCACGGCCCGGCCGCTCGACTCATCGACGTCGCAGATTGCGGCGAGTCGCGCCCCCGGCAGCTCGGAATATATGCGGGCGTGCTGGCGACCGAAGTGCCCGACGCCGATCACACCGACTTTAATCATCTCCCTTTTGACCAGAAACCCTTTCCGTCACGCCGGGTGACTTGACCCTTCCGGGCCGGCTACCTACACTTGGGCTTTTGACTCCGCCGCCAACGAGGTCCGCCGACAAAGCAAGAATGATAGTAGAAGCAACACCTGCTGCCAAGCAGACGCTGTACGGGCTGATTGCTATCGGCGTCGTCGTTTCATTCACATTCTTTTTCGGCCTCGGAAGCCTGGCCCTCACCGGGCCTGATGAGCCGCGCTACGCCGAAGTGGCCCGCGAGATGTATGCTTCGGGCGATTTCATCTCGACGACGCTTTGCGGGTGTTTGTGGTTTGAAAAGCCGGTACTGCTCTACTGGATGGCGGCCGTCTCTTATCACCTGTTCGGAGTCGGGGAGTTCGCCGCCCGATTCCCCTCGGCCCTTTCGGCAACGATTACAGTCCTCTTCATATACTTCGCGGTGGGCAAGGTCATCTCTTTGCGCCTGGCCCTGACGGCCTCGCTTGTGTTGGCGACGAGCGGCATCTTTATATCTTATTCGCGCGCGGCAGTGACCGATATGGTATTTGCGGCCGCGATGAGTGTCGCGCTTCTGGCCGCCTATCTTGCCCTGAGCTTTAAATCATCTCGGAACGTTTACTGGCCGCTGTGCGGCGCGGCGACCGGCGCGGCGATGCTCGCCAAGGGGCTGCCGTCTATTGTTTTCGTGACGGCGGTGATCGCGCTTCACCTGTTGCTCACGCGGAATCTTAAAGCGGTGAGCTGGAAAGCGGCTCTGGGAGCCGGTTTGGCGTTTATCCTCATCTCTTCGCTCTGGTACGTCCCGGTCACCCTAGAGCACGGGTGGCAATTCATAGACGAATTTTTTATACGCCATCATTTCCAGCGTTACGTGTCGAACGTTTTCGGCCATCCACAGCCGGTATACTTTTCCCGCTTGTCGCGATAGCCGGGGTCATGCCCTGGGCATTCTTTCTTATCCCGGCGGCGGCGAGACTCGGAAGGCTCAGACCGCGCGCAAGCGACGAGGATTCGCTCATAGCCTTCTGCTGGATATGGGCCGCCGTCCCAATAATCTTTTTCTCTCTCTCGGAATCGAAGCTGCCGGGTTATATCCTTCTCGCATTCCCGGCGCTCGCGGTTATTGTGGGCAGGGAAGTGTCGTCGCTGTGGGAGGAGACGAAAACGAAACCGGTCAAAGCGGCGGCCTGTTTAACGGCGGCCCTGCTCGTGTGTCTGGGCGTCGGTTTCGCTCTTTACCTGCGCCGGAAACTTTCGGGGCCTGAAGTCTTCGACTGGCCCATATACTTTCTCCCGCTGGCGGCCGCCGTTTTCACACTCGCGTGCTTGATAAAAAATGGAATGCGCGCGATTCTGCCCGGCGCGCTTTCGGTCGTAATCAGCATTGTTGCCGGGAGCGTGATGATACTTTTTCCTTCGCTCAATGACGAAGTGAGCTTGAAGACGCTTTCGCTCACGGCGGCCGATGCGCTCAGACCCGGCGAGCGCATCACGTTTTTTGTGAAGAAAGAGTTCGCGCCGGTCTTTTACGCGCAAGGGCGGGTGGTCTGCGGCATCGGAGAGGGAACGATTCTGAACGCGCTCAAGGAAGACATCATTGCGGAGCTGTTAATGGCCGAGCAGAGCTTGATTGTGATTACGGTCAAAAACTTTGAAAGCGGGCTCAGAACCGATCCGAGGTTCACCACGGAATTCATCGGCCAGCAGGGCACGGCGCTCGCGTTCCGCGTAGCGCTGAAGTGATTCACCCGATGATAGGAAGAATCAACTCGCGCCCTTTAGTCGTTATGGCGAATAGCCGCATTGCATGAAAAGTGTAAGGATAAGAGCCCGGTAGGGGCGGAATGTTTACATCCCCCCCCTACCGGGCTCCGAAATTCAGAGAATGAGGCAGACTTTTTGTGCTATGCCGCGAGAAGCTATCATCTATTCTTCGCAACCTGTCCAGGCTTCTCGTTTTGCTTTACGCTTGCGAGCGGAAGCGATTGTTTGAAGAATTCGACTATGCGCGAATCGTATTCGGCCGACGCCTTGTCATACAGTCTTTCCAGGCGTGAATGCTCGGACTCTAAAAACTGTTTCGGTTCTTTCGCAACCATGTGCAGCTCGCGCGTCATACTCTCGTAAACACCCGCGCTGGGTTTGGTCAAAAACATGAAGTTGCGCTCGGCCCCCGATGAGACCGCCTCGGTCGCGGGCGCGGCGTCCTGCCGTCTCAACAGGTATAGCTGCGTGGCAAGCTCCATCGAGTCTTTCGTCCAGCTTGAATCGACAAAGCTGTTGGCGAGCGAGCTCTCGTTGCCGATCATGATCTTTAGACGGTGGTTTATAAACTGAGCTACGTCGGTATAAGGCGAATCGACCGCCACGGATTTGATGAGCGGGTCCTGTTGCGAGGCGACGAGTGAGATATAGCCGCCGAGCCCGACCCCGTACAGTCCTATGTGACCATCGAGAATCTCCTGGCCTGCTTCGTTCTTTCTATTCTTGAGAAACTTGATGGCCGACAGCAGATCGTCAACCTCGTAGGCGCCAAGGCCGGACCATTTGACGGGGCTTTCGCCGTGCCCGCGCAGGTCATATACCAGCACGTGATAACCTGATTTCCACAACTCGAAAGAGAGCGTTAATAGCTCCGAGCGATTGCCGCCGTAGCTGTGACTCAGCACTACGGCCGGGCCGGGAGTGCCGCGGCTCAGCAGCCACCCAACCGTTTCGGTTGAGTCGGAGTTCTTCCACTTCTCGTCAAACCACATCGGTTTTTGCAGTATGACCTGAAAATCTCGCGGCGAGCTGTAGAGAGCCGTTGCCGGCGGATGCGTCAATCGGTGGATGAAATAAAAATTGAGGATGACAAAACCGGCTACGAAGACGAGCACCGCAGGTATGAAGACCCAGAATACCCGCTTTGCTATAAGGCGCTGCTTTTTGGATATGACCATAGCGTTATGAACCACGAGGGGCGGGCCAGCGTCGAAGGGGCAATAGGTTACGAGGCGGGGTTGGGGAACACGCCGATTATACTTTAAGACTCGCGTAATGCAACACTATTGTCAGTACCCGGTATGGGGGCTAATCGGCGATAAATGGCCATCAAGTTGACAGCCCGAGGGGGCGCTGCTTAAACTCAAGTCGGGCAAGGAAGGGAAGAGCAATTGATTGCGCAACTGTCGGGCAAACTCGCCTCAAAGCAACCGAATACGATCATCATCGATATAGGCGGCGTCGGGTACGAAGTGACGATCCCGCTTTCGACCTTTTACGAGCTTGGTGAAACCGGCTCTGACGTATCGCTCACGATCCACACCTATTTTCGCGAAGACTTAATACAGCTCTTCGGTTTCTGGACCGGGCGCGAGAAAGAGTTGTTTCTGCGCCTGACGAGCGTGAGCGGTATAGGGCCGAAGCTCGCCATCACCATGCTATCGGGGATGCCCGCGGCAGAACTGATACAGACGATTCGCAACAACGATTTCGTGAGGCTGACGGCTATACCCGGCGTCGGGCGAAAGACCGCCGAGCGCGTGGTCGTCGAGCTGCGCGACAAGATAGCGGCGCTTGCGCTCACTCCAGAAGAGGAGCCGGTCGGCGCTCGCTCGTCTGCTGCCGGGCAGGGTGATATTCGGGATGACACTATAGCGGCGCTCATCGCGCTCGGTTATCAAAGGGCGCAGGCGGAAAGGGCGGTCTCCGCGGCCATCGGCGAGGAAGGCGAGCGAAACATAGAGGCCGTCTTAAAGCGCGCGCTGCGCCGGTTGTCGCGCTGATTCTCTAATGAAAAAACGATGATAACAATTCACAACAAAATTATCGGCGGAGCGCATGCCTTTGTCATTGCATTTTCATGAGTGCGGGCCTATAATCGGCACCGTTTGTTAGGTGTGCAGCCCCAATAATAGATCTACCAAAGTAATCGGTACAGGAAGATGTTGGCAGAATCGGCAAATTTAAAACTTGCTCAGTGCCCGCTGTGTAGTGGTACCGGGTGGGAACACATAGAGGGAAAAGGCGTCCGCCCTTGCAACTGCAAAAAGATCGCGCGCAAAGACCTCTTGCTCGATCAGGCGCGCATACCCAGCCGATTCGCCCATTGCACCCTTGAAGGCTTCGAATCGCTTCAACCCTCGCTTTACCGCGCGATGATGAATACTCGTAAGTTTATCGAAGAGTATCCGCTCGTTGAACGTCGGATTGCTTTATCTTGGCAGTTGCGGGGTGGGGAAGACTCACCTTGCGGTGGCGGCTTTAAGAGAGCTGATCAATAAAGGGATCGGGGGACTCTTTTACGACTTCCGCGATCTGCTGAAAGAGATACAGGACAGCTATAACCCGAACACGCACAACTCCGAGCTGAAGATACTCGCGCCGGTCTTCGATGCCGAGGTGCTTGTGCTCGATGAGCTTGGCGCGAGCAAGCCTACCGAGTGGGTGCAAGAGACGATGACCCACATCATCAACAAGCGGTACAACGAAAAGAAGATCACCATCTTCACATCAAACTATCTCGACATCCCCATCGGCACCGCGTACACCGAAACGCTAACGGATAGGGTGGGCGTGCGGCTCCGCTCGCGGCTGCACGAGATGTGCAGGCTCATCCTCATGGAAGGCGACGATTATCGCGAGATGATGCGCAACCGTCGCGGCGGCCGTTTCTCTTCTTAACCCCCTCCCACTTTAATGCGGATTTCATTTTAGGCGCGGCGGCGCGGCCTGTTTGACATAGTACTTATTTATAAGTACCATCCTGACCTTTGAGACGGGTTGTATCACATTGGGAATGTCAGCCATGAATTTTTCAACGCGGCCGGCGCGCGACGAAGACGAGCCGTTTCTATACGATCTTTATCGAAGCACGAGGATTGAAGAGTTGTCTCGAACAGGTCTGCCGCCGGCGCAGCTCGACATGTTGATCAAGCTCCAGTTCACCGCGCAGCAGCACCATTACCGCGAAGCCTATCCGAACGCCGAGCATCTTATAATTATGGTCGAGGACCGTCCCGCGGGAAGGGTACTCATATACCGCTCCGATCTTACATTGCAAATAGTCGATATTGCGTTTCTCCCCGAGCGGCGTGGCAGCGGGATCGGCTCGGAAGTGATTCGTCGCCTTCAGGCCGAGGCGGCGGCCGCGCTCAAGCCGCTCACTCTTTATGTGGTGAAGCATAACCCGGCAGCGCGCCTTTACGAGAGGCTCGGCTTCAAGACGGTCCAAGACATCGGCAGCCATTTTTTTATGGAATGGCACAGCCCTGCGTAATCCCAAACGGAGATTTTGAGCTATGACAGAAACACTCACAATGGAGCAATTCTCGGAACACCTGAACAGCCCGTTCCGCCTTTATCATGATCTTGGGCCTGACCCCGTCGAGATGAACCTTATAAGAGTCACCGACCTCGGCTCTACCCCGCGCCAGACGCAGTTTTCATGCGTTTTTCTCGCGTCTCATCCGGCTCCCCTCTACCAGAGCCTATTTCGGGTTGAGCACGAGCAGATGGGGACAATGGAGCTCTTCCTGGTCCCGTTAGGCACGAGCGATAAAGGCGTCGAGTTGGAAGCCGTATTTAACTGGGTGAGTCTGAACCAATAAGACAGGTAATATGTGAATGTCGAACAATCGCGTGGAGATAACCCTGCGCCCGGTCACCGAAGAGGACCGGCCCGTGCTGTTTGCCGCATACGCCAGCACTCGCGCCGCCGAGCTTTCGCTCCTGCCCTGGGATGATGCGCAGCGTGAAGCATTCCTCGACCTGCAATTCAACGCGCAGCAGCAGCATTACTCCAGCTACTATCCCGCATCCGAACACCTGATCATACTCAAGGGAGGCGAGCCGGCAGGCCGCCTCTGGGTAAACCGGCGGGACGACGAGATTCGCATACTCGATATAACCGTGCTTCCTGAGCATCGTGGTAACGGGATCGGGACTCCGATCATCGAGGGTCTAATGCGCGAGGCAGCTCAATCAGGCAGGCCGCTTACGATCTATGTCGAAAGCTTCAACCGCTCGCTCGGCCTGTTTGCGCGGCTTGGATTTGAAAAGACGGGCGAGCACGGACCTAATTACTTAATGGAATGGGTTGCTAAGAGTTGACCCGGAATCGGCCGTCAACCGGCTAATAATATAAGAAGCTCGTCCGAAAGGACGAGCCTCTGTAGCTTTAAGACCGGGTCGTGCGCTCTGGCGCGGCCGCTTTTATGAAGCCAGGCGGTTAAAGTGCGCTTCGTATTTCAGACCACCATTATTGGCGGAGGGGACCACGAATATCTGAAATTTTCCAAGCTCGGAGTGCTTGACGGTATAAGTCTCTTGCGTAAGCGGCAGATCGGCCGGGCCTTCAAAGAGTAGGAAAAAACACTCTGAATTATCGTCGGTCGAGCCTTGCGCCGAAAGAGGTTTGAGGTCTGTTGTTTCGATTAACTGAAAATCGACCCAGCCAACTTTCTTGAGCTTAAACCTGAAAGTGGTATTGACCTGCGCGACGAATTTTGAAAGCGTCATTTTCGAGAGCCGGTTCGCCGCGGCGGAAAAAGTAGCGTCGCCGGTCGAGTCGGCGAAAGCGATCCCGTTGATTCCTGAGGGGATAATCGCTGCAACACCGAACATGCTTCCCACACGCAAAAATCCCCTTCGAGAGATAGACATTTATTTTCCTCCAATTGTTGTTGCCAATGGCCAACGCGGAGAAGCCTGATGCTCAGCCAATGCGCGTGAGTCTAAAGGTTCGCCTTTAAACTTGCAACAGAAAAAAGCGACAACAAAAAAATAGTTTCCTTGTGTGATCCAATCAACACCAGATGAATATCATGAAAATAACAGAGGTCGGCATTGACTTGGTAGGGGCTTATGTATACAATCGCTGACCTGTTGAAAGCGGAATTACACAGAAGTTACACAAGTTTATCCCTCAGGGTTGTAGTAGCAGTTTGATCGAGAGTTTTACTTTATTTAGTACTCAGGTATAGCTTGCTTGAGCCTGGCCTCATTCTGTTCGGGCCATCAGGTAATGACGTAAACAAACTAGAGTAGGAGGACTAAGCATGGGTGACCCATTCCTGGGCGAGATCAAGATCATCGCCTTCAACTTCGCGCCGCAAGGCTGGGCAATGTGCAACGGCCAGTTTTTGCCCATTAATCAAAATCAGGCGCTGTTTTCGCTGCTCGGCACGATGTACGGCGGAAACGGCCAGACCACGTTTGCGCTCCCGGACTTTCGGGGGAAGGTGCCGATGCATGTGGGCGCCGGTTTCATACAGGGACAGACCGGAGGCCAGTACGCCCATACGGTGACGATGAGCGAGATGCCCGCGCACACTCATTTTGTGACGTGTACAAACCAGGATAATACGGCCAACAGCTCCTTCAACCCGAGTGGGACCATATTAGGGCCGGGTAACAACCTCTACGGGCCACTCAACGCGGCGACGACACTTTCGCCGGCTGCTGTTACGAACGTGGGAGGCAGTCAGGCTCATAACAACATGCAGCCCTACACGGTGCTGAACTTTATCATAGCGCTGATAGGAATCTTCCCATCGCGGAACTAAGGAGAGATATATGAGCAATCCATTCATCGGCGAAATAAGGATGTTCGGCGGCAGTTTTGCTCCGGCCGGGTGGGCTTTCTGTGGGGGCCAGTTGATGCCTATCTCGCAAAACGATGCCCTCTTCACCCTAATTGGAACCACATTCGGGGGCGACGGCCAGGAGACTTTCGCTTTACCCGACTTGCAGGGGCGGCTCCCCATGCACAGCGGCACAAACGCCGGTCAGACCTTTTCCCTCGGAGAGAAGGCCGGGACGGAAGAGGTGACGCTCACCACGCAGCAGATACCAATACACACACACGCGATGATCGCTTCCACGAACACCGGGACTCAAGGTAATCCGGGCAACAATGTGCTCGCCGGGTCCGGGTCAAGTCTTCAGATGTTTATAGAGGATGCGCCAAACGTAAACATGTTTGCGCAGGCGGTTTCGCCCATCGGCGGGAGCCAGCCGCACACAAACATTCAGCCGTATCTGTGCATCAGTTTTATACTCTCACTGTTCGGGATCTTCCCCCACCAATAGTAAGGAGAAAAGAGATGAGTGATCCTTTCGTCGCAGAGATTCGCATGTTCGGTTTCAATTTTGCGCCAACCGGATGGGCGCAGTGCAACGGGCAGTTGCTTCCTATATCTCAGAATACGGCGCTCTTTTCGCTGCTCGGAACCTTCTATGGTGGTGACGGGAAGTCAACCTTCGCGCTGCCCGACCTGCAAAATTCCTCGCCCATGTTCTGGGGGGATGGCAACGGCCTTTCCCAATATTCTTTAGGCCAGCAGTCGGGGGTCGAGTTCGTAACGCTGCTCGAGTCCGAGATACCGGTACATAATCACTTTGTCCGGGCTGACGGGCTCAACCAGGCCGACCAGGCCATTCCCTCGCCTGATCGCGTGCTGGCAGTCGCAAACGGCGGGAAGGTTTATCAACAATCATCTCAGCCGCAGACCCCGATGAACTTCCAGCAGCTTTCTATCGCGGGCGCCTCGCTGCCGCACAATAACATGATGCCTTATCTGGTAGTTAATTTTTGCATCGCGCTGCAGGGCGTCTTCCCGCCGAGGGGCTGACAAACTCAGGCCGCTCGGGCGAAATTACTTGACATAAAGGGCAGAGTCATTCGGCTCTGCCCTGCAACGGTTCGGATGTTTACTAGCGGGGCCTTAAGCCGGTTCCTGGCTCCTATCCATCAGCCGACCGCCCATCAGGTTGATTGCTTTTTGGTAGTCGAATCTTTCTAGCCTGCGCGTGCAGGCCCGCCTGCTTTTATTGAATTTTGAGACAAGAGATGCTTGATAAAAAGAGAAGCTCTCATTCAGCCTCATCGGTAAGGAGAACCACCATGAAGAGAAGTCGCTTGCGCGTGTTGAGATTTATGGCCGGGATCATTTTAGCAATAATACCGCTTTCGAATTTCTTTTACGTGCTTTCAAATTCTTCGGCCCCGGAGGCTTCTCACGAGGCGAGTGTGGCGGAAAGCGCGCGCAAGGGCGCGAGGCTTGATTCGCCTGCCGCGCCGGGAACAATTGACCGAAGCAAGGCGCTGAACGAGAGATTCAATTCGCATGCCCGGCGCGCGGCCGCGGTCAGCCCGTTCGCCGCGATGCTTTCGGCGACAAAGAGCGACGCGCTTTTCACCGATGTGAACATGGACGGCAACGCCGACCCGGGCGATACGCTCAAGTACACGGTGACGATCACAAACACGGGCGACATGGCTGCTACCGGCGTGGTCTTTAACGACACGATTGATCCAAACACAACGCTGGTTCCGGGCTCGATAAAGACGACGCCCCTTGCGGCGAACGATTCCTTCAACGCGCTCGGAAACGTGCGAATACAGCATGGCGCGCCGGGTCTTTTGGCGAACGACGGCGACGGCGACGGCGACACAATCACCGCGAGCGGCCCGGCGACGAGCGCCAACGGCGGCAACGTAGTGGTCAATGCCAACGGCTCGTTTAGCTATAACCCCGCGCCCGGATTCGAAGGTACGGACTCTTTCACTTACACAATCAGCGACGGCAACGGCGGCACCGACACCGCGACCGTGACGATCAGCGTAAACGAAGTTATTTGGTTTATAGACGATTCAGCGGGGGCGGGCGGCGATGGTCGCCTCACCAATCCTTTTGACAGCCTCTCCGACCTCGGCTCGGCGGCCGACGATCCGGGCGATTTCATATTCCTTTATTCGGGAGCTTACACGGGTCCGCACATGCTCCTGAACGACCAGAAGTTGATAGGGCAGGGCGTTGATCTTACGGCCGCGTTGTCGCCCGTTACGGCCCCGCCCGGCAGCGACCCGCTTCCCGGCATGGGAACTGCGCCTACAATCACAAGCGCGGCGGACGGCATCATCCTCGCTTTGAACAACCGCCTTAGCGGGTTCACCGTTGGAAATACGGGCGGGACCGACATCGTCGGCAACACGTTTGGAAACCTAACGGTAAGCAGCGTAAGGCTCGACGGCACGGGGCGGGGCGTCAATCTTGTCGGCGGAAACTTCGTCTCGGCGATCTTTACGCATATCTCATCGACGGGCGCGCCCAACGGCATCTTTATTAAGAACACGACCGGCGCGTTCAGTGTAGCCGGGTCGGGCGGAGCGGGCACCGGCGGCACCATCGCTACGACGGTCGGCGCGGACGGCACGACGGACGGCATCGGCGTTTATCTTGAGAACGCGACGAGCATATCTCTTAGCGGGATGCAGATAAACGACCATCCGAACTTCGCCATCCGCGGTATCAGCGTCAGCGGCTTCACGCTCTCCAACTCGATAATAAGCGGCACCAACGGCACGAATGCGAATGCCCTGGTTGATGAAGCAAGCGTCGCCTTCAGTAACCTCGTTGGCTCGGCAAGCATCACCAACAGCCAGATAAGCGGTGGGCTCGAAGATAACTTCCGCGTGGCAAACTCTGCCGGCATACTCAACCGCATAATTTTTGATGTCGTGACCATCGGCGCGAATAGCACCCTGGAAGGCGGCGACGGCATACTCATTGACGCGTCGGGCACTGCCGTAGTAAACGCGACTATTGAAGACAGCTTCTTTACCAGCACGCGCGCCGATCATTTTCAGTTCAACCTAAACAACACCGCGACGGGCGACCTCGACTTCCTGCGCAACGCGATTATCGAACGCGCAGGCGGCAATCACGGGCGCGGGCGGCATTGCGCTCACGGCCGGCGGGGCCGGGTCGAACGTCAACTTTACTTACAACGTCTCTAACAACACCTTCCGCGATTCGCGCGGGTCGGCCATCTTCATCGCGCATCAGGTAGGCTCACTCGGGCTTACGAGCGGTACGCTTGCTAGTAACACTATAGGCGTGCTTGGGACTGACAACTCCGGGTCTTCGGAAGCAGCCGGCATCGACTATCGCCTGATTGGCGGCGTGGCGATGAACGCGACGATCACCGGCAACACGATAAGGGAGTACAACACCAGGGGCTTGATAATTCAGGTCGGCACCAATGCGAGCGGCGGGCACGGATCTTTCAACGCCACGATCTCCGGTAACACAATAAATAACCCCGGAAGCCTAGGGCCTGCCGGTGGAGGTCACTCTTCGGCGTCGAGCTTAATTCCGGTCCGAGCGCCAGCGATCAGCATACGACCTGCTTCGACTTGTTAAATAACGCGATTGCCGGATCGGGCGTCAACGCTTTGAGCAACGCCGATGCTAATATCCGCCAGCGCGGGGCGACAAGGGTAACCCTCCCCGGCTACGGCGGCGCGGCGTTCGATACCACCGCGGTCGCGAATTATTTCGCCGGGCGTGACATCGACGGCACTTACAACGTCACCGCAAACAATAGCGGACTCACCGTTAATGATGGCTACCACAACACGCCGGGCGGAGCGAACTGCACGCCGGGCGCTGCGAGTGTTGACGACGTAGTGGCCTCAAGCGCGGCGCGAGCGCAATCCGCTCTGGGCGCCGATCCCAGCGCCGCCTCGATTGCCATCAGGGACACGCTCTACGCGCCCGATGAAGCGGGGCCGGGCGCGGGCGCATACATTTTGTCTAAAGAAGACCTGACGGCGATGGTGGCTGTGGCGATCGACAGGTGGAAGAATGCGGGCGTCGAAGGCGAACGCCTTGCGAGACTTGAATCGCTGAAGGTTGAGCTTTCGGACCTCGAGGCTGGTCAGCTTGTAGTGACGACGCCGACGGAAATCATCATCGATCCGACCGCGAGCGAATACGGCTGGTTCCTTGATGCGAACTCGTCGGGTGAGTCTGAATTCGAAGGCAGAAATGACATACTGAGGGCAAAAGCGAGAAGCGCCGCCGCGGGCAGGATGGATCTGCTTACGGCGATAACACGCGCGATGGGCTTTGTGCTGGAGCACGAAAACATTAACAGGGCGAGCTATCGTCACTGGTATCGCGATAACACGCTCCTTCCCTCGATGCGCCGAGTGCCTAGCTTTAATATCGAGATACCCGCGCCGGTGCGCCAGTACCCGCTTCCCTCGCGCGACGGCAATCAGATTTCGGTCACGCCGGGCAAGGCCGACAGTCAAAACTCAATAGCTCGGGCGACCGAGCTTGATGTGGCATCTCCGGCGAGCGCGGCGATCTTTAATCCGGCGGGCTTCAGCCTCAAGGACGCGGCGTCGAAAGCTGCGTTCGTTCCGATGTCGGGTGAGACGGTAACAAGAAATATCGGCTCGATCCCGGCCGGAAAGAGTGTGACGATCACCTTCCGGGTGACGATCGATAATCCGTTCCCCGACGGTTTGTGCGAGGTCGTAAACCAGGGGACGGTGACCGCCGACGGCGGCATCAGCCTAGTAACCGACGACCCCGACACGGGAGCGCCTGGCGACGCGACCAGGACCACGCTACCGGCGGCTGCGACGATCACCTGCCCGGCGGATATTACAGTGAACGCCGACAACGGGCTCTGCTCGGCGGTCGTGACTTACAGCACAACTTCGACGGGTTGCCCGGTGCCGACCGTGGTCTGTAGCCCGGCGAGCGGATCGGCCTTCCCCAAAGGTGCGACGACTGTGACCTGCACGGCGTCAAACAACTCCGGGCCGGATGCGACGTGCACGTTCACCGTAACCGTAAATGACACGCAAAACCCGACGATCACCTGCCCGTCTAATGTCAGTGTCCAGACGAGTGGCTCGTGTGAGGTCGTTAATTATCCCGCGCCAACGGCAAACGACAACTGTCCGGGCGTGGCCGTAGTTTGCTCGCCGCCGTCTGGCCATTGCTTCCCGCTCGGCACGACGACGGTTACTTGCACGGCTACGGATACGTCGAACAACACGGCACAATGCACCTTCACGGTGCATGTAATGGCCGTCTGCTCGATCGCCTGCCCGGCGAGTTTTACGGTAGGCAATGACGCGAACCAGTGCGGCGCGGTTGTCACTTATCCTGCGCCGACTCCCACGGGCGATTGCGGCGCGATCACCTGCTCGCCGTCTTCGGGCTCGTTCTTCCCCGTTGGCACGACGACAGTAAATTGCTCGACGGGAACAGGCGCTACCTGCTCGTTCACGGTAACAGTAAACGACACGCAAAACCCGACGATCACCTGCCCGGCGAACATCACACAGCCGACCACCACTGGATGCGCTGTGGTCAATTATCCCGCGCCAACGGCAAGCGACAACTGTCCGGGCGTGGCCGTAGTTTGCTCGCCGCCGTCTGGCTTCTGCTTTAACCCGGGAACTACTACGGTGAATTGCACTGCGACGGACGCGGCGGGCAATACGGCGACCTGCTCGTTTACCGTTACGGTCCAGGATTGTGCAATCACCTGCCCGGCGAACATAACGGTCAGCAACGACCCCGGCCAGTGCGGCGCGGCTGTGAATTACCCCGCGGCGAGTACGACAGGGACGTGCGGAACGGTCACCTGCTCACCGTCTTCAGGGACGTTCTTCCCCAAGGGCACGACGACCGTCACCTGCACGACTCAGTCCGGGCCGAAGCTGCTCGTTTACCGTCACGGTCAACGACACTCAGCCGCCTTCGATTACTTGCCCGGCGAACTTAACGGTGAGTACTGACCCGAACCAGTGTCAGGCGGTGGTGAATTATCCCACGGCTACGGCAAGCGACAACTGCCCCGGCGTTGGATCGCCAGTTTGCTCGCCTGCTTCCGGTTCGGTCTTCCCGAAGGGCACGTCGAGCGTCACCTGCACGGTCAGTGATGCTTCAGGCAATACGGCCAATTGCTCGTTTACGGTAACAGTAAACGACACGCAAAACCCGACGATCACCTGCCCGGCGAACATCAGCATCGCGGGCAACATACTCGGCTCGTGTGGCGCGAACGTTAACGTGGGCGTCGCCACGGCAACCGACAATTGCGGGGTCAGCTCCGTGATTGGCGTGCGCAGCGACAGCCTGGCGCTCAACGCGACTTACCCGTTTGGGACGACCACCATCATCTGGACCGCCACCGACACTTCGGGCAACCAGGCCACCTGCACCCAGTTAGTAGTGGTGACCAACCCGGCCCCGACCGTGGCGATAACAGGTCCGGCGAGCGGTGCGCTCTTCCAGGTCAACACCGCGGTCAACTTCACGGGAACCTTTACGGACAACGCGGGGGGCACTCACACCGCGCAGTGGAGGTTCACCAGCAACATCGTCAACGTTACGGTAGCAGGCACGGTGAACGAAGGGACCGGCGCGATCACCAAGAGCTTTACCTTCACGGAGGCGGGTGTTTACCTTGTTACGCTCACGGTCAATGACGGCTGCGGCGGCACGGCCACAGACGACACGGTTGGCCCGGATAACCTGACGGCGATGGTCGTCATCTATGATCCGGACGCCGGATTCGTGACGGGCGGAGGCTGGATAAACTCGCCGGCCGGCGCTTACGTCGCAGACCCGTCGCTTATCGGCAAGGCGAGCTTCGGCTTTGTGTCGAAGTATCATCAAGGCCAGCAGGTTCCGACCGGCAATACCGAGTTCCAGTTCAGGGTTGCCAACTTTAACTTCAAGAGCACGGTTTACGACTGGCTAGTCGTAGCCGGGCCAAGGGCGCAATACAAAGGCAGCGGCACGGTCAACGGAAGCGGCAACTACGGCTTCATGCTGACTGCCATTGACGGCCAGAAGAACGGCGGCGGCGGGACCGACAAGTTCCGAATCAAGATTTGGGACAAGAACAACGGCGACGCCATCGTTTACGATAACCAAATGAATGCTGGCGACGGCGACAATCCGACGACTGTTCTGGGTGGCGGCAGCATCGTCATCCACAAGTAACTGAAGACCGCATCAATATTATTGGCGTCGATCCAAGATGGGTCGACGCCTTTTTTTGTCACCTCGACGACGTGGCGGCGACCAGGTTTGGCGCTTTCGATGAGCGGGTCATTGTAATCTCCTTTCCAGGAAAAGCCGAATCTACACTTGCGCTATAACCTTGTGTAATTTATACTCGTTCCGGTTTCGCGGTTCCCGCGCGACCAATACAACGCGCCCCAAATTGATTGCGCAAAACATAGGATGTTTTTAGCCCGCTCGCTCAGACGCCCCTAGCGTTGTCTTCTCGAATCGAGAGATCGGGTTGTGGTCTTGTTTCCTTGCTTCGAGGATTCATCCTGGCCGCGCAGCGTTTGCAGTTTTCGAGTAAAGAGGATTTTAATGCCCGACCGTGGAAAGGCGAGAAACCATTTCCGGAGGGTCGGGTCAGTGGTTAGTAGGCGCTCAATGGTTGTCGGGTCAATTACCTCTCCCGATCCGCCGCGCCCCGTCATCAAGTGGGAAACTGATGCTTCGTTTTAAGAAACTACCTTTACCTACCGCTTCACCAAGGAGTGCTGTCATGAATAAAAAGAGCCATAACTTTATCAAGTACCTTGCCGGCGTATGCCTCGCACTGTTGAGTTTGAGTAACTTTTTCCTCGTCCCGTCAAGTTCCTCAACGGAACAGACGCGACCGGGCAGCGCGACGGCGCTCGACCAGCGCATCTCCAGCACTCCGCCCTCAGCCGTAGGACCGGTAGCAGCTTCGAAAGGTTATGAGAACGGCATTCTTTGCGCCGGTAATAACTGCGACAAAGACGGACGCCCGCGTCGTGGACGCGGATGGGAACG
Source organism: Blastocatellia bacterium (assembly GCA_963832205.1). GTDB lineage: Bacteria > Acidobacteriota > Blastocatellia > UBA7656 > UBA7656 > DATBMY01. The sequence goes on from CAWHTK010000005.1 coordinate 281,337, forward strand.
GCGTGACGACTCCCGGCGATACGCTCGAATATACAGTCGCGATCACCAACACGGGCGACATGGACGCCACGAACGTCCAGTTCACTGATACGATTGACATAAACACGACGCTCGTTGCCGGCTCGATAATGACGACGCCTATTGCCTTCCCTGATAGCTTCAGCGCGCTCGGCAACGTGCGAATACAGCATGCCGCGCCCGGCCTTCTCGCTAACGATTTTGACCCTGATACCGGCGGCAACACCGGGCTCACCGCGAGCGGCCCGGCGACGAGCGCAAACGGCGGCAACGTAGTGGTCAACGCCAACGGCAGCTTTAGCTATAACCCCGCCCCCGGTTTCGAGGGCACCGACACATTCACCTACACGATCACCGACGCTACGGGCAACACCGACACGGCGACCGTGACGATAACGGTCAACGAAGTCATCTGGTTTATTAATGCCGCGGCGGCCGCGGGCGGCGACGGCCGACTCACCTCGCCGTTCAACGCCATCGTCCAGACTAACTCGGGCACCGTGACCGCCTTCTCGAACACTGCGCTCGACGAACCGGGCGACATAATATTTGTCTATAGCGCGAACTATACCAATAACGGCACGCTCGTGCTCCTGAACGATCAAAAGCTTGTAGGCCAGCAGGTCACGTTGCAGACCTCGACCGGCATAGTGGCGCCACCGGGCAGCGACCCGCTGCCGCCCGCGACCCCGGCCACACAGCCCGCAATGACCAGCACTGCCAACGGCGTGCAGGTCGCGATGAATAACAAGATTCATAGCATCACCATAGGGAACACGGCCGGAGTCGATCTCACAGGTAGCGGTTTCGGCACGCTGAATATCAACAACGTCCAGTTGACGGACACGGGGCGAGTACTCGACCTGACGAACGGCACGCTGACGGGCGATACTGCGTCGCAGGCCACCTTCGCGCCCCTGCGCTCGACGAGCAGCAGTGGCGGTCCCGCCATCAGACTGCAACAGGTCGCCGGGTCTTTGACCACGAGCTTAACGGAAGTCTCCAACCCGAGCGCGGAGGGCATTCTCGTCACGCAGTCAACCGCCAACATGACGTTCAACAACACCACCATAACGGGCGGGACTGACGCCATCAGCCTGGATAACAATACGGCGGGCACGCGCAGCTTTGGCACGATTTCAATTACTACCCCGAGCGGGAAAGGCTTCGAGCACATTAACGGCGGCGGCACGGTCAGCGTCAGCGGCGCGACTACGATCACAAACCCGGGAGGCATAGGCATCGACGTTCAAAACTCGAACGCGAACCTTACCTTCGCGGGCGTCACGGTCAACAAGGGCTCGACGGCAGGGACGGGCGTGAACCTGGCAAACAACGCGACCAGGACTATAGCCTTTAACTCGCTGACTATCACTACCAGCAACGGCACGGGACTGCTGGCATCCGGCGGCGGCACGATCAACGTGACGACCCAGGCCAGCAGCAGTATCACTTCTACAGGCGGGCCGTCGGTCAACGCCACCGGCATTACGTCGGGGATGGCCTTTAACAGCCTCTCTTCGACCAACAGCACGGGGAAGGGCCTCCACCTCAACGGTCTGAGCGGCACGTTTGCGAGCACAACCACGACGACGACAAACCCGACCGGCATCGGCGTTCACGTGCTCAACTCCGCGGCCGGCTCGACTACCAACCTCGGCAACACTGCTGCCACCCAGTCAGCCAGCACGGGGGTTCGGCTCGAAACCAATAACGGAAGCACCACGTTCGCCGACCTCAATATCACCCCCGATGTAGGCCAGCGAGCTTTTCACGCCACGAACGGCACCGGGACCATAACGACCACAAGCGGCACGATCCTCGCCGATAATGCGGTCGGCGTCGAGATAGTCGGCGCGAGCGCGGCGAGCAAGATACCGCTCAACATGACGCTCACCAGCGTCACATCGGATAACGGCGCGAACGGCATAAAGATCAAGAATACCGCGGGCACCAAGTTCGAAGTCGTTGGCGGCGCGGGCGCGGGCTCGGGCGGGACGATAAACAACTCGGTCGGCGCGGACCTTGCCGAAGACGGCAACGGCATATTCTTGCAGGATACTCAGAATATCACGCTCAACCGAATGCAGATCAACGATCACCCGAACCACGCCATCCGCGGCATCACCGTAAGCGGGTTCAATCTGACAAACTCGGTCATCAACGGCACAAACGGAACGGATGAAAACGACGACGAGTCGAGCGTCCACTTCACGAACCTGACCGGCGCGGCCAATATTACGAGCACTTCGATCAGCGGCGGTCGCGAAGACAACGTGCGCGTCATCAATAACACCGGCACGCTCAACCGCCTCATCTTCGACGTTGTGACCATCGGCGCAAATAACGCTACTGTGGGGGGCGACGGCATACTCATTGACGCGTCGGGCACCGCCGTGGTGAACGTGACTTTTGAAGACGGGTTCCTTACCAGCACGCGTCAGGATCATTTGCAGTTCAACCTGTCGAATACCGCGAACGGCGACTTCGACTTCCTTCGCAACGCGATCACAAACGCGCAGGCGGCCATCGCCGGCGCGGGCGGCATATCGCTCACAGCGGGCGGGGCCGGATCGAACGTCAACTTTACATATAACGTCTCTAATAATACGTTCCGCGATTCACGCGGGTCGGCCATCTTCATCGCGCACCAGGTCGCCACTACGGGTCTGACGAGCGGTACGGTCGCCAATAACACGATAGGTGTGCTTGGGACTGACAACTCCGGCTCGCAGGAGTCGACCGGCATCGACTATCGGTTGATTGGCGGCATCACGATGAACGCCACGATCACCGGCAACACGATAAGGGAGTACAACTCCAAGGGTATTTCTATTCAGGTGGGCAATAACGAGAGCGGCGGCAACGGCTTTTTCAACGCGACGATCTCAGGTAACACGATCAATAACCCCGGGTCTATCGGGCCTGCCGGCGGCATCTCGGTCTTCGGCATCGAGCTTAACTCGGGCCCGACCGGCACCGACCAGCACACCACCTGCTTCGACCTGCTCAACAACAACATCACCGGGTCGGGCGTAAACGTGCTGAGCAACGTCGAAGCGAACATCCGCCAGCGCGCGGCTACAAGGGTAAACCTTCCCGGCTACACCGGCGCGGCATTCAATACCAATCAGGTCCAGACCTATTTTGAAGGCCGGGATATATCCGGCACTTACAATGTGTCCGCTAACAACAGCGGCACGACCACGAATGATGGCTATTTCAACACGCCCGGCGGAGCCAACTGCACGCCCGGCGCTGCAAGCGTTGACAATGTGCGGGCCGCAAGCGCGACAGGCGCGCAATCCGATTCCGAAGCGCAGGGCATAAGCACTCCCGTCAACCGGGACACGCTCTACGCACCCGATGAAGCGGGGCCGGGCGCGGGCCCATACATATTGACAAAACCAGACCTGGCGCCTCTCGTCCAGGCCGCAATCGACAGGTGGAAAGTGGTGGGCGTTACGGGCGCGGATCTCGCGAAACTTGAATCGCTAAAGATCGAGATCGCCGACCTCGACCCGGGCAAGCTCGTAGAGACGACGCCGGAAGGCATCATCATCGACCGGACTGCTAGCCAATACGGCTGGTTCCTCGATTCGAGCGCATCCGACGAATCAGAGTATGAGAACGAGCATGATCAATTGATGGCAAGGCATGGATCGGCCGCCGTCGGCAGGATCGATGTGATCACCGCGGTCTCACGCGCGATGGGTTTTGTCCTCGAACACGAGAACCTCTCAAGAGCGAGCTACCGGCACTGGTATCGCCAGAATGTGCTTGCTCCGTCATTCCGCCGCGTGCCGACGTTTAAGATCGACATACCTTCGCAGTATGTCTTCCCGCAGAGTGAAGCGCCAAGCGGCGTGACCGGTTCTGCCATCGATCCGAGCGGCGCGCCTGCCGAGATCGCTCAAGTTGAAATCGCGCCTGTGGTCGAGGTCGCCCTGGCAGATTACGAGATGCCCGGTGGGATTAATACCGCGAGCGCATATTTACCCGAAACCCCGCAGGTGGACGAGCCGGTTGCGGCTTACACGCCTGTACCCGCCGTCTTCAATGCGACGGATTATAACCTTGCCGACCGGGCGCGCACCGCGAGCTTTGAGCCGGCCGCGAGCCCGATGGCCGGGGAGACAGTGACAAGGACTATAGGCACGCTTCCGCAGGCCAAGACTGTCACTATCAAATTCCGCGTCACCATAAACAGCCCGCTTGCGGACGGCATCTGCACCATCACTAACCAGGGCACAGTCACGGCCGATGGTCCTATAAGCGTCCTGACCGACGACCCGGATGTGGCTGGCACCAATAACCCGACGGTCACACAGATCGTGACGCCGCCGACAATATCCTGCCCGAGTAACATCTCAGTCAATGCGGCTGCGAATATGTGCTCGGCCAGTGTCACATATCTGGTCGAAGGCGACGGGTGCCCGGTCCCGACCGTCACCTGTGTCGATCAGAACAACGTCAGTGTCAGCACGACGGGCCAGAGCTTCCCGGTCGGCGTAACGACCGTGACGTGCACCGCGAATAACGGGTCGGGTACCACCCCGACCTGCACATTCACCGTAACGGTCAACGACGTGACGCCGCCTTCGATCACCTGTCCCGCGAATATAACCACGGACACTGACCCGGGCGTCTGCACGGCAATCGAGACCTTTACTCCTACAACATCAGACAACTGCCCGCTGCCTCCGGGCGCGGTCGTCTGCACGCCCAGTTCAGGCACCGCATTCCCGAAGGGGACGACTACGGTCAATTGTGTTGTGACCGATGCGGCCGGGCTGACGGCCAATTGCTCGTTCACCGTAACGGTCAACGACGTGACGCCGCCGGTTATTACCTGCCCGGCGAATGTCACGGTGGGCAATGATCCCAACGCATGCACGGCGGTCGTCAATTACCCGAACGCGACTGCGACGGATAACTGTACTGGTGTAGGCACGCCGGTCTGCACGCCCGCACCTGGATTCGCCTTCCCGATCGGCACGACGACGGTCAACTGCACGGTGAGCGACGCCTCGGGCAATCCTGCTAACTGCTCGTTTACGGTCACCGTCACCGATACGACCAACCCTGTGCTGACTTGCCCGAGCAACATAACTCAGGGCACCGATAACAATCTGTGTACGGCGGTGGTCAACTATCCTGCGCCGACGGTGATGGACAACTGCTCGGGATCGATCACTCCGGTCTGCACGCCTGCCGCGGGCACGGCCTTCCCGAAGGGGACGACCACAGTCAACTGCACGGCGACAGATCCGGGTGGTAATACCGGAACCTGCTCGTTCACCATCACGATAAACGATACGCAGAACCCATCGATCACTTGCCCGGCGAACATCACGGTAGGTACTGATGCGGGTGTGTGTACGGCGGTGGTCAATTACCCTGCCCCGATGGCATCAGACAACTGCCCGCTGCCTCCGGGCGCGGTCGTCTGCACGCCCAGCTCGGGCACCGCCTTCCCGAAGGGGACGACTACGGTCAACTGCACCATCACGGACGGGGCTGGCCTTACCGCCAATTGCTCGTTCACCGTAACGGTCAATGACGTGACGCCGCCGGTTATTACCTGCCCGGCGCCGATCACCGTGCCCGCCACGACGGGACAGTGCCAGGCGGTAGTCAATTACACTGTTACGGCAACGGACAACTGTCCGGGTGTGGGCACGCCGGTCTGCACGCCCGCTTCCGGTTCGGCCTTCCCGGCGGGGACGACCACGGTCAACTGCTCGGTTTCGGATGCCTCAGGCAATCCTGCCAGTTGCTCGTTCACCGTCACGGTGACCGACGCGACACAGCCGGTGCTAACGTGCCCGGCGAACATCACGGTAGGTACTGATGCGGGTGTGTGTACGGCGGTGGTCAACTATCCTGCGCCGACGGTGATGGACAACTGCTCGGGATCGATCACTCCGGTCTGCACGCCTGCCGCGGGCACGGCCTTCCCGAAGGGGACGACCACAGTCAACTGCACGGCGACAGATCCGGGTGGTAATACCGGAACCTGCTCGTTCACCATCACGGTCAATGACACCACAAATCCAGTAATCACGTGTCCGGCCAATGTCACGCAGAGCACGGACCCGAACCAGTGTCAGGCGGTCGTCAATTACCCGAACGCAACCGCCACGGATAATTGTCCTGGTGTAGGCACGCCGGTCTGCACGCCTGCCTCGGGCACGGCCTTCCCGAAGGGGACGACCACAGTCAACTGCACCGTGAGCGATGCATCAGGCAACTCGGCCAACTGCTCGTTCACCGTGACGGTCAACGACACGCAGAACCCGACAATCACCTGCCCGGCGAACGTGACTGTGCCGGCAACAACCGGCCAGTGTCAGGCAGTGGTCAACTATCCGAACGCGACCGCTACGGATAACTGTACGGGTGTGGGCACGCCGGTCTGCTCGCCTGCCGCGGGCACGGCCTTCCCGGTAGGCACAACGACGGTCAACTGCACCGTGAGCGACGCATCGGGCAATTCTGCCAATTGCTCATTCACGGTGACGGTTCAGGATACGCAGAATCCGACAATCACCTGCCCGTCTAATATCACCGTGCCGACTGCCAACCAGTGTGAAGTGGTCAACTATCCTCCTCCCACCACGAGCGATAACTGCCCGCTTCCGATGAATTCTGTTATATGCAACCCGCCATCGGGCTTCTGCTTCCCCGTCGGGCCGGGCAACACGCCGGGCACGACCACGGTCAACTGCACGGTGACGGATGCATCCGGAAACATGGCGAGCTGCTCATTCACGGTTACGATCGTACCTTGCATCATCACCTGTCCGGCCAACATCACTCAGGGCAACACCCCTGGGCAGTGCGGCGCGACGATCAATTACCCGGCCCCGACCACTCAGGGTGGATGCGGCACGGTGACCTGCTCGCCTACTTCCGGCTCGTTCTTCCCGGTGGGTACGACGACGGTCAATTGCACGACTCAGACCGGGCCTGCCTGCTCGTTTACGATAACGATAAACGATACGGAAGACCCGAACATTACCTGCCCGTCAAACGTCTCGCAGGGCACGGACCCGAACCAGTGCCAGGCGGTGGTGAATTACCCCGCGCCCACGGCCACGGACAACTGTCCGCTGGGTGGCGGCGCGGTGGTCTGCTCGCCCGCGAGCGGGTCGGTATTCCCGAAGGGGACGACGACGGTCAACTGCACGGTGACGGATGCGGCAGGCCGCACAGACACCTGCTCGTTTACGGTAACGGTCAACGACACGCAGCCGCCGGTGATAACCTGCCCGGCGAATATCACCGTTTCGACGGCCAACAACCAGTGTCAGGCGACGGTCAACTACCCGAACGCGACTGCTACGGATAACTGTTCAGGTGTGGGCACGCCGGTCTGCACGCCTGCTTCCGGCTCAGTATTCCAGAAGGGGACGACGACGGTGAACTGCACGGTCTCCGATTCGTCGGGCAATCAGAATAGCTGCTCGTTCACGGTGACGGTCAATGACACGCAGAACCCCGTGATAAGTTGCTCGCCCAACAAAGTCAAGTCAACCGATCCGAATATGTGCTCGGCAGTAGTCAATTACACGACGACGGCGACGGATAACTGTCCGGGTGTAATGGTAGTGTGCAACCCGCCGAGCGGGTCGGCCTTCCCGAAGGGAACGACGACGGTCAACTGCACGGCTACGGACACGTCGGGCAATACGGCGAGCTGCTCATTTACGGTTACAGTCAATGACACGCAACCGCCGACAATCGTCTGCCCGTCCAACATCACCGCGATTACGCCCGCGCCCGGCAACATGGGAGTGGTCGTGACGTATCCAAACCCGGTGGTGACCGACAACTGCCCGCTCGGGCCGAACCCGTTCGTCTGCAACCCGCCGTCGGGCTCGACGTTCCCGCTCGGTAATACGACCGTGACCTGCACGGCGACCGACACCTCGGGGAATATGTCAACCTGCACGTTTGTGGTTACGACGTTTGACGTATGTCTGGAGGACAACGGCAACCCCGGCAACGTGCTGCTGTTTAATTCGGTGACCGGGGATTACCTGTTCTGCTGCGCAAGCACAGGGGTGAAGGTTACGGGTAAGGGAACTTTAACGAAGAAGGGGTCAGACATCACGCTGACGCACAATCCGAGCAACAGGAGAGTCTCTGGCAAGATCTCCATTTCTGCCAAGACCGGCACGGCGAGCTTGCAGATGCCGCCGGGTACAAACGCCTGTATGTTCTCGGATTCCAATACCGCCAATAATAGCTGCGTCTGCAATATGCCCTGACCGCGGCTATGATTTTTCCCCTGGATTTAGGGCCGGCCTGATTAAAGGCCGGCCCTTTTTATTACCGGCCGCCGCGTTGACAGTCACCACTTCATCGCTTAGCATCAAATCGAAAATCCAATAATTCAATCCGTTTCAGTCCAATGCGAGGGAGTTTCCGTGAAGGATAGTGTAAAAGAATTGCTCCAGCAGTTGGGAGAAGCTATAAACGAAGCCGTCCTGGGATCGGCCCGCATCGACTCTCTTATGCAAGAAGTGCGTCGAGAGGGTTACGAAATCTACCTGATGCTAGAGGCCAATATCGCCGTAGAGGACAAGGGCGGCAAGCAGGCCGGGGAAGAAGGTTTCACCGATGAAGACCGTCGCTTCTTGAAGCGATTGAAGATCGATTCCTAAGGAGATTTATTGTGACATTGCCACTTTTAGCAATCGGTTTCCTTCTACTATTGGTACTCGCATATCGTTTATACGGCGGGTGGGTGGCTCGTCAATTCAATATAGATGATAAGCGCGTTACGCCTGCCAACAAGGTCAATGACGGCGTTGATTTCGTTCCAACGCGCCCCTTCTACCTTTTTGCCCAGCACTTTTCCGCGATTGCGGCGGCGGGACCAATAGCAGGGCCGATAACGGCCTGTATGGTGTGGGGATGGGTTCCTTGTTTACTCTGGATCAGTCTGGGAGTTGTGCTCATTGGAGCGGTTCACGATTTCAGCAGCCTTACGGCGTCGGTGCGCCACGGCGCGCGTTCCATTGCCGATATAACGCGCGATCATCTGGGGCATCGCGCCGGAATCGCCATGATGAGTTTCATCTGGATAGCGTTAATATATGTTGTAATCGCCTTTGCCCAGATAACAGCCTCGACCTTTGTCATCGGCCCGGACGAATTGCAGAAAGCCGAAGGGTTCAATCCCGGAGGCGCGGTAGCCGCGGCGGCGGTAATGTATCTGTTTTTATCGGTGATTATGGGCCTGGTGCAACGGTATCTAAATCCTCCGCTGTGGTTGCTCACTATTATCTTTGTGCCAGGCACTCTCTTTGTTGCCTGGTTAGGAACAAAGCTCTCAACATTCATAATATTGGATTTCAAAGCATGGGTCCTATTGATACTGGCTTATTGCGCTGTAGCTTCGGTAGTGCCGGTGTGGGCCTTATTGCAGCCGCGCGGCTACCTGGGCGGTTTTATTCTTTACATGGCTTTGGCGCTTGGCGTCATAGGAATATTATTCGGCGGCTATGAGATTCAACATCCCGCGTTCAGAGGTTGGGACGACACGTCGGCGGGCGCAACGGGCGCGCTCTTCCCATTCCTGTTTGTGACGATTGCCTGCGGGGCTTGCTCGGGGTTTCACGGGTTAGTATGCTCCGGCACGACTTCCAAACAGGTTGATCGCGAATCTCACATGCAAAAGGTGGCTTACGGTGGAATGTTGGCCGAAGGGTTCGTCGCGTTGATCGCATTAGTCACTATAATGATAGCAACGCAGACCAAGGCGGCCAACGGGAGCAACCTCAGTCCCGGCACGATCTACGGCAACGGCATAGGAGATTTTCTCACGCTGCTGATCGGCTCGGAGAATCGAGGTTTCGCCATTACATTTGGCGCGATGGCGTTTTCCACGTTCGTGTTTGACACACTCGATGTTTGCACCAGATTAGGGCGTTACATAGTGCAGGAGTTGTTCGGGTGGCGCACGAAGGCGGGCACGGTGATAGCGACTCTGCTGACAATAGCGGTGCCGGTTTATGTCGTGAGCGTGGCCCCGCAGAACGCGTGGACGCAATTCTGGACGCTATTCGGAGCTTCAAACCAGTTGCTTGCGGCGCTGACGCTACTTGCGATAACGGTGTGGTTATACAACGCGCGCAGGCGTATATGGTTCACATTGCTACCTATGAGTTTTGTTTTGATCATAACGTTGTGGTCGCTCACAAGTTTGATCATTTCCAATTTGCGGGCAGCAGAGGGGCTGGACCTGAAGTTGATCAACGGGATGACGGCGGCGGCCCTGGTTTTGCTCGCGCTCTTTCTAGTTGTGGCGGGCCTCTTGAAGATACGCGGCGAGCGTAGCGCAACGCTGGCCCCGGAGGTTGCCTGACAACAAAATGATCTGAAGCTGCCGCTCGCTATGAAGGAGACGGCGGCGCTCCCTGGCGATTAAAGTAGCGCGTCAGGCGGATGCTTGCATCCGATTCGGTCTTTTCATCAAGCGCGAAAACGTAATCGAATCCTTCGCGCCGGATTGTGAACATTGTTTGCTCGAATAACTTGTATTGGGCTTCCAGAGCCTCTTTCGGGACAACGCGGCTTCGCGCGGCGTTGCGCGCAAGGCAAACCTCCAGGGGTATATCGAAGAGGATGATGGCAGTGTTGAAGTTGTACTGCCCGGCAATCTTTTGAAACGGCTTTCGATCCTCGCGCTTCAAATTCGTCGCATCGGCTACGGTAAGCCTTCCCAGTCGCAGTCTCTTTTCTATGATGAAGTGCATCAGGTCGAAGGCGTGCCCTGAAACTTCCTGATTGGTCGCGTCGTCGGATACGAGCGCGCGGCATGTGTCTGAAGAGACAATCTGCGTGGGCAAGAAATGGCGCGCGGCAAATGTAGATTTACCGCAGCCGGCCGGGCCGCATAGGAGTACGAGCGTGTTGCGGGGGAGAATTATCTCTTTCAACTAGATTAAATTTAGCCAGGCTAAAGTCCCGTAGGGACACAATGTTTATAGAAACAGGCTCAAGACAAAGTCGAGTCTGTTTCTGGCGTTGCGAAAGAGGTGTAAGGATTAGAGTCCCGTAGGGACGCAATGTTTATAGAAGACTTTCTGATAGACTCCTGAGCCCCGTAGGGGCGGAATGTAAACATACCGCTCCTGACGGAGCTCAGGTCTTATATACGATTGATTCTATAAACATCTCGCTCCTACGGAGCTCGTTTTACATTCTGTCTTTTACGCACGCTCTATCGCGTGATACTCGCCGCCCTGTCGACGGATGCGCCCTTCCTCTTCGAGTTTTTCCAGGTGTGCAATGGCAGAGCGCTCCGCCAGCCCGTGCATCGCGGGCTGGACATCCCTATAGGCTGCCTCGACAATCTGGCGCGGGTGCGAGTGGCCTTCCATGACCGCCGATAGAATCTTGCCTTCGCGCATAAGCCGGTGCGCGACGTATTCCTCAAGCTTGTGGCGCGCGGACCCCGCGGCCGGGCCGTGGGCGGGAAAAAGCGCCGACAGCTTCGGGAGCGCGAGCAGCTTTTCCAGCGACTCGAAATACTGCTTCATGTTTCCTTCGGGCGGGTCGATGACTATTGTACCGATGCCCGCTACAAGATCGCCCGTGAGAATTGCGCCCGTGTTCTCTTCATAAAAACAGAGATGGCCGCGCGTGTGTCCGGGGGTGTGAACCGCGCGGACGCGCCAACCCGGGTCGCCTTCAAGCTCGATCAGCTCGCCATCCTCGACGTGCCTGTCTACTTTTATAGAATGCTTGACGCGCTCGGCCGTCAGCGGGTGCGCCGCCACCGGCACGCCTAGCCGCTCGGCAAGGTGGTTGACCCCGCCCGTATGATCGGGGTGGTGATGGGTTATAAGTATCTCGCGCACTCTGCGCCCTTCCATCATCAACCCGCTGATGAAGAGGTCGAGGTCGCGCTGTTCCTCCTCGTAAAGCGACGCGGGGTCGATAACGATCACTTCACGCCCGCCGACGATAAAACAATTTGTGTGAGTCGCGGGCGGAATCGTCGGCGTTTTCAAAGGAAATAGGAATATGCCGGGCATAAACTCTATTCGACGCACCATGCCCCGCTGAGCCTCGGGCACGCTTGCGAGCTGCGCGGGTAATTCATCCGGCCGATCCGTATTGGCTGCAATCGTCTTGATTATGTGAAGCGTCGGCGGGGCCATAATTATTTCCCCTTTTGCCCACCGCGCGAGAGCGTCCGCCGGGCGAATCCATTCGCCGGTCTCAAGCTCGCCGGCTTCGACCAGCGGCTCCTGGCCTTCGGGGAGCCACGCGAGGAAAAACCATGTATCGAACCTGCGCGGCGCAAAAGGCGGCGTCACCCATCGGCCGGCCGGCGCGAGGTCCGACCCGTCGATGTGAAGATCGTTTTCCTCGATCACCTGTCTGAAGCTTTTCGCCTGGGTGATAAGGGCGTTGCGCTGTCCATAAAGGTAATCGCTTGGGAGCGACCCGGTCCCGCGGGCCATCAGAACGCCGGTCTCTTCAAAAAACTCGCGCACGGCGCAAGCGCGCATCGTCGCCTCGTCGGCGCTTGCGCACTCGCTGACATTAATATTGCAGTCGTCACGGTCGAGCTGGCCGCCGGGGAAAGCGTGAAAGCCGCCCATAAACATCAGCTTCGGGTTCCGCTTGACCCAGTACATCTTCGGGTCTTCGCGATCTTTGAGCAGGATTATTGCTGCCGCGTCTTTCGGTGTAGGTGGCATAGGTTGAATATGACATGAAAGCCTGTGGCCGGGCAGGCGGCCTATATCTCCATATCAAACTTGTCACTCGTGGAGGCAGTAATCTATTCTTTGTCCCTGACTTTGAGCGGAGGCTTGGCATTGATAATAGAGTTCAAAGAGATTCGACACCTGATACCAAACTACATCTTTAACGAATACGGACAGCTAACGGGCAATTACGTACGCGGCGACGAGATCGTGTGCGAGAAAGTCGACAGCCGCATCAAGATATGGCTCAACCAGGAGGCTTTCGAGGCGAAAGACCCCGAAAGGCTCATCTGCGATTACGCCGAATCCGACCTGCTCGGCGGCTGAACGGGAGAGAGCATGAAGCTTGAACAGTTTGAGATGGAGCGGATGCAATCGACGTGGGAAAACCTCGTCCGCATCAACCTTTCAGAGAGCGGCGTTCACCCGGTTGCGCTCGGCGAGCTTATACCGGACGCGGATGACCGCGCGCGGTTGCTTGAGACGGAACTCGGCTACAGCCAGTCGAACGGCACGCCCGAGCTGCGGCAATCGATCAGCTCCATGTATGAAGGGGCGACCGAAAATCATGTCATCGTTACGACCGGGACGGCGGAGGCGAATTTTCTAGCGAGCTGGATGCTGATCGAGCCGGGCGATGAAGCGATAATGATGCTGCCCAATTACATGCAGCTCTGGGGGCTGGTGCGCGGGTTCGGCGCGGAGACAAAATCATTTCCGCTCCTGGAAGACCGCTCGTGGGCCCCTGACCTCGATCAGCTTGAGAGGGCAATCTCGCCTAAAACAAAACTGATCGCCGTGTGCAACCCTAACAACCCGACGGGGGCGATACTTTCGCGGGAAGAGATGGACCGCATAATTGCCGCGGCCGCGCGAGTCGGCGCGTGGGTGCTCGCCGACGAGGTTTATAGGGGCGCGGAGCGCGAGGGCGAGACGACGCCGAGTTTCTGGGGCCGATACGAAAAGCTCATTGTTACGAACGGTCTTTCAAAAGCATACGGGCTGCCGGGGCTACGCATCGGGTGGATGGTTTCGACGCCCGAGCTTGTCGCGCGCGCGTGGTCCTACCACGATTACACGACCATCGGCCCGGGCCCGATGAGTGATATGCTGGCTCGAATCGCGCTCGCGCCGGACCGACGAAAATGGCTCCTGGAGCGGACTCGGAGGATTTTAAACGAAAACTACCCGGTGATGCGCGACTGGATATCGGGTCACGCAAACCTCTTCTCGCTCGTCCCCCCGCGGGCCGGCGCTATAGCTTATATAAAATACAACCTTCCGGTTGATTCGCTTGAGCTGGTCGAACGACTCCGCAAGGAAAAGAGCGTCCTGATAGTTCCGGGCGCGCATTTTTTGATGGGTAACTATCTTCGCATCGGCTACGGCGCAAGCGCGGAGTCGCTTCGCGCCGGGCTGCAACTTACAAGCGATTTCATCTCTGAATGGAACTCAAACTCGCCTTCATAGGCTTCGGCAACGTCGCCCGCGCATTCGCCAGAATGATAACGGAACGACGCGACGCGCTCGCCGCCGAGCGCGACCTTCGATGGCGCACGACCGCCATTGCGACCGCCAGGCATGGCTCGATAATCTCAGGCTCCGGCATCGATCTGCTTCGAGCGGTATCGCGCGTCGAGCGGGGGGAATCTCTAGAAGGGCTCGACAATTCAAACGCGGTTGAGACCCCAATGCGGGTTGTCGAATCCTGCGACGCGGATCTTTTGTTTGAGACATCGCCGCTCGACCCCGTCGCGGGCGAGCCCGCCACCCTCTACATTCGCCGCGCGCTCGAACGCGGTATAAACGTCGTGACCGCCAACAAAGGCCCAATCGCATTCGCCTATCATGAATTGAAGCGGCTGGCGGAGGCGCGCGGCGTGGCCTTCCGCTTTGAAGGGACGGTGATGGATGGCGCGCCGATCTTCAACCTCGCCGAGTACTGTCTGCCCGGCGCGAGGGTGCTCGGATTTCGCGGGGTGCTTAATTCAACGACGAACTTCGTACTCGACCGCATGCGGGGAGGCCGTTCATTTGATGACGCGCTTGCGGAGGCGCGCGGTCTCGGCATCTGCGAGGCGAACTCGGATTATGACATTGATGGTTGGGACGCGGCGGTCAAGGCGGTAGCGCTGGCAAACGTGCTCATGCGCGCCGACCTCAGGCCGGCGGATGTCGCACCCTCGGGGATTCGTGGTATTACGGCCGAGGACTTGAAGCGCGCGGCGGACAAAGGTTGCGCCATCCGACTGATGGCGATGGCGGAGATGACGGGCGAGGGGGTGAATATAAAGGTTGGCCCCGAAGAGGTTTCGATCCTTTCGCCCGCCGGAAGCGTTACCGGCACTTCAAATGTGCTGGTGCTCAAGACAGACCTCATGGGTGAACTCGCCATATACGAAACCGATCCCGGAGTAGAGCAGACCGCTTACGCCCTGTTGAGCGACCTCATAAGGGTGAGGGAAGCTCTTCGCCGGCCCGCCGTGTGACCTTACAAAAGGGCAATCTGCTTGCCCAGTGTCTCTTCGATATGCTATAAGGCTCTCTTTGCGCAATCGCATAATTCGCGCTCTGTGCAGTGGAAGCCGCAAAACATTCTGATCCTCCCACGGCTCTTAACGGAAAAGCATAAGAGAGCGGAGAGAATGGGACTCTTATCGATTCCAGTTGCTGCCGGTGTATAAAGCGATGGCGCGAACGGATATAAAACTACTAAAGGAGTGATAGGTAAGAATTATGGAACTGGGACTGTTCCTGACAATCAGCTTCTTGTCCCTCACCTTAGGAGCCTTGCTCGTCAGAAAGAGTATCGGCCATTTAATAGCCCCCGCGCGCACCGCGATATGGGGCCTTGCTCTGGCCGGAGTTGCGGCTATGAGCGCGTCGCCGGTCCTCGCGCAATCTGCCCGGCCCAGCCAGCCCGGTCAGCCCCGGCCCGGCGGCGAGGCGAATTTGAGGCTGCCCGACCTTTCGAGCGTCAACTTCCTCGGGGTGGACGGACACACCCTGTTGCTTATCGGGATACTGGTTTGCGCGCTGGGGCTGCTTTTCGGCATGCTCATCTACACGCAGCTAAAGAACCTCCCCGTGCACCGCTCGATGCGCGAAATCTCCGAGCTGATCTACGAGACGTGCAAGACCTACCTGTTGACGCAGGGTAGATTCATACTCATCCTCTGGATATTTATCGGCATCATCGTCGCAATCTACTTCGGCCTGCTCGCCGAAACCGTCAATGCGGCCGGCCAAATCGAGCATGGCTTCCCGCCGCTCAAGGTCGCGGTCATACTAATTTTTAGCCTCATCGGCATCGGCGGCAGCTACGGCGTGGCATGGTTCGGAATCCGCGTAAATACTTTCGCCAACTCGCGCACGGCCTTTGCCAGCCTCGAAGGGCGACCTTACCCGATCTACGCAATACCGCTGAAGGCGGGCATGTCTATCGGCATGATGCTCATCTCGGTCGAGCTTTTGATCATGCTCTGCATACTGCTCTTCGTCCCGGCCGATTACGCCGGCCCTTGCTTTATAGGTTTTGCCATCGGCGAATCGTTGGGCGCGGCGGCGCTCCGCATAGCGGGCGGCATATTCACCAAGATTGCCGACATCGGGTCGGACCTGATGAAGATCGTCTTCAAGATTAAAGAGGACGACGCGCGCAACCCCGGCGTGATCGCCGATTGCACGGGCGACAACGCGGGCGATTCCGTAGGGCCATCCGCGGACGGCTTCGAAACATACGGCGTGACGGGCGTCGCGCTCATCACCTTTATACTGCTTGCCGTCACCTCGCCGACCGTGCAGGTGCAACTGCTGGTATGGATCTTTGTCATGCGCGTGATGATGGTCATCGCCTCCGCGCTCTCATACTTTTTGAACGAGGGAATGGCGAAGTCGCGCTACGCGCGGGCAGAGTCGATGAACTTTGAAAAACCGCTGACGAGTCTTGTCTGGATCACCTCGATTATTTCCGTCGTGCTGACCTACGTTGTGTCGTACCTGATGATCCCGACCCTCGGCGGCGACACGAGTTTATGGTGGAAGCTCTCGACTATAATCACCTGCGGCACGCTCGCCGGCGCGGTCATACCGGAACTCGTCAAGGTGTTCACCTCCACCGAGTCGCGCCATGTCAAGGAGGTCGTCACCTCTTCGCAGGAAGGCGGCCCCTCGCTGAACATACTTTCGGGCCTCGTCGCGGGCAACTTCTCCGCATACTGGCTCGGCATGGCCATCGTCTTCCTGATGGGCATCGCCTACATCTTCAGTAACTATGGGCTCGGCGCGCTGATGGCCGCGCCCGCGGTCTTCGCATTCGGTCTGGTTGCCTTCGGCTTCCTCGGCATGGGGCCGGTGACCATCGCCGTAGACTCTTACGGCCCGGTCACCGACAACGCGCAATCGGTTTATGAGCTTTCACTCATCGAGCAGGTGCCGAACGTAAAAGAGGAGATAAAGAAAGATTTCAACATGGACGTGAATTTCGACCGCGCCAAGCACCTGCTGGAAGAGAACGACGGCGCGGGCAATACGTTCAAGGCGACGGCGAAGCCGGTGCTGATAGGGACGGCGGTGGTCGGCGCGACAACCATGATCTTCTCGATCATTCAGGTGCTGCGCGGCAACGCCACTTCGGAAGCCGCCTTCTTTGAAAGCCTCTCGCTTCTGAACCCGCTCTTCCTGCTCGGGCTCATCACGGGCGGCGCGATAATCTACTGGTTTACCGGGGCGAGCACGCAGGCCGTGACGACCGGCGCGTACCGGGCGGTAGAGTTTATCAAGGCCAACATACGACTCGATGACACGGTAACAAAGGCGAGCGTCTCCGATAGCAAAAAGGTCGTCGAAATCTGCACGCAGTACGCGCAGAAGGGAATGTTCAACATCTTCCTCACGGTCTTCTTCGCAAGCCTCGCCTTCGCCTTCGTTGACCCGTTCTTCTTTATCGGCTACCTGATCTCTATTGCGTTGTTCGGCCTCTACCAGGCCATCTTCATGGCCAACGCGGGCGGCGCGTGGGATAACGCCAAGAAGATCGTCGAAGTGGAGCTAAAGGCGAAGGGCACCCCCCTGCACGACGCGACGGTCGTGGGCGATACCGTAGGCGACCCGTTCAAAGATACGTCCTCGGTGGCGATGAATCCGGTCATCAAGTTCACGACGCT
Organism: Blastocatellia bacterium; assembly: GCA_963832205.1. GTDB lineage: Bacteria > Acidobacteriota > Blastocatellia > UBA7656 > UBA7656 > DATBMY01. Next base: position 299,254 of record CAWHTK010000005.1, read on the forward strand.
CTTTGGGCTGCTCGCGGTCGAGCTGGCGCTGAGCGTCTCCCGCAGCCGCGGCGATGCCACGCTCAACTACGCGCTCGCCGCCGTCTTCTTCCTCATCTCGGTCGTCTTCGTGTGGCGTTCCTTCTACGGGATGAGAATCGGAACCGAGATCAGATAAGTCGGGCGGCCGGTCGTTGAAGAGGCCCGGAACGCGGGGGGAAGCCCTCTGTTCCGGGCCTCTTGTTTTTTGTGGTACTATTTTCTTCTCGCGCGTGTTTATAAGAACGGGCGAAAGAACTGTGCATGAAGTTTAAGGGACCATCTAGCCTGCGCCGCCGGGCTGAAAGCCTCTACCGGAACGCGGAGATCATAGCTGAGCACCGCTGGGCAATCGGCGCGGTTTTTCTGATAGAACTAGTCGGATGCACGATCGTGCCGTTGCCGAACGCGCTGATTATGGTCGCGCTCGTCACGGCCGCCCCCCGCCGCTGGATGGAGTTCGCGACGGGCGCGACGCTCGGCTCGATCACGGGCGGCATTGCGCTCTATTTTGTGGGCAGGCTCTTTTTTGAATCGCTCGGCTCGAAGCTCATATCCTTTTATGGGAGCGAGTCGAGCTGGGCGGAGATAACCGGCTGGTTCAACAGCGAGTGGGGAATCATCTTCATCTTCGCCGCCAACGTCACGACCGGCTTCTTCCGCGTAGCGAGCCTCGCCGCGGGGTTTTCGGCGATGAACCCCGGCCTCTTTATCTTTGTTATGGGGGCTAGCCGGCATGCTTCGATGGTTCGGCGAGTGCGCGGCTATCAAGTACGTCCGCCAGAATGTGCGCTCGTGGCCGAAGCATTATTTCAAGTATGCGGCGGTCGCGGCGGCCGTCATCGCCGTCGCGACTATTCTGATTTTTACGCTCACCGCTTGAAGCAACGCGCCTAACTTCCAGGTTGCAAATACTTCCGGTGTTGCCTTCATAATTGACAGCTATATTCAATTCATACCGGGAGATTCCTACATGGCAGAGAAAGATCGTGTACTAAAGAGCGGGCAGTTTACTTTTTCGCGCCTGCTGTTTTTAGCGGCCGTGGGCGGCCTGGTCGTAGCAATGGTCGCGCTCGGCGACATCTGGCTTAACATCGGTTACTGGGTCATTACTCTAGCAATCTGCGGCGTGCTCTTTCTTGTGGCGATTGATTACGGCACCCATATTGAGACGGTTCCGTTGACATCGGAGCCCGCCCAGGTGAGGGCGAATCTCGATGCTCAGACGCCGGCCGCGGGCGAGGCCACGCTTACAAGAGAGGCGCGGGCGCGCCGCCGGACCACCCGCCCCGCGAAGCGCAGACGCTAGGTGCGGCGGATGTCGGCCCCGCTCCGGGGCGGACTCGAGTTGTCGCAAGAGTTGCCGCGAGTCTCCATATCAATACTTGTTAAAAACCGGCTACCGTGATGAGCAAAGCGGTTCTTATCGAAATCGAGAATTCGCCTCAGCACGGGCTTCGCAGGCTCGTCGACCGTCCGGGCCTGCTCTGGCTCGACCTGGACGATCCGCTCAGCAAATCGCTCGACGAGCTTGCGGTGCAGTACGGGTTTCACGAGCTGGCCATCGAAGACTGTCGCCACCCTACGCAGCTCGCAAAGCTCGATTACTATGACGACCACTGTTTTGTCATCATAAACTCGACTCACTACACGGAGAGTCCCTGCCAGGTGCGGCTGCGCGAGATAGCCGCGTTCATAAGCCAGGACTACATCGTCACCGTGCATTACGGCCAGAGCCTTTCGGTCGACGAAGTGCAGCGGCGGCTGGCGTCCAACGCGCTGCGCTTTTCTCGCCCCGACCAGGTGCTGCACGCCATCATCGACATAGTCGTAGATCGATACCTGCCCACGCTCGAAAGCATGGGCGACACGATAGACAAGATCGAAGACGAGCTGCTTGTCGAGCCGAGCGCGCACCACCTCGAAACCATATTCGATTTGAAGCGCGGGCTGTTGCAGTTTCGCCGGGCCGTCTCCTCTCAACGGGAGTCTGCTCAACATCATGATCCGCGACGAAATTCCGGTCATCAGCCCCGATATGCGCATATACTTCCGCGACGTCTATGACCACGCGGTGAGGGCGAATGAGATGGTCGAGACATATCGCGACCTCCTGACAGGCGGGCTCGATATATACCTGACCCAGATGGCCAACCGCACGAACGACACGGTAAAGGGCTTAACGATACTCGCGACTATAATGCTTCCGCTGACACTGGTGACGGGGTATTTCGGGATGAACTTCGAACACATACCGTTCCTGAAAGACCCGGCAGGCATCTGGTACACGACCGGCGGGCTGCTCGGAATCACTGTCGCGATGCTCGGCTATTTCAAATACAAAGGCTGGCTTTAGACCGCGCGCATGCGATGAACGGGCGGCGCGGCCCTAACTTGACAAGGGTTGCCTCGCGTGTAGACTAGACCTTGCGACCCGGCATCGAAGCGCACCCGATCCGGCCATTCTTTCAACGAGTGAGATAATGCGAGTAACCGATACATCCGTCGTCACAGGCCCTGTGGCGGCCAACCCCACCGGCGAGTATGCGCTGGACGAGCTTGCGCATATCATACGCGGCCTCAAGGAGCCTCCGACCCTGTCGGAGATAAAGGGCTGGTTCAGCTCCCTCGTCGTCCGCCAGCGCGATTACGAGCACCATCGAATATTCGCCGACCGCAAGTACGCGCGCAATCTTATCGCCCGCAGCGACCACGCCGAGCTTCTGCTTCTGTGCTGGCGCGCGGGACAGCGCACGCCTATTCATGATCATGGCGGGTCTGTAGGCGTGGTCATGGTCTTCGAAGGGTTGCTGACGGAGACGATGTTCGAGCGAACCGAAGACGGGCGCGTCCGGCCTTATAACACCTTCAAGTGGGGGCCGGGCGGGATAACCGGCGCGGACGTCCCCGACATTCACTTGCTGCTCAACATGCAGCCGAAGGGGCGCGACCTTGTTACGCTGCACTGTTATGCGCCGCCGCTTTCGGTCCTCAACACCTACAGCATGCGAAGCACGCGGGTGGGCCGCTGGAGGGAAGGCTACTTTTTAGGGGGCGCGGGCATCTAACGTGCGCCAGCCCGCATAACCGTTGCACACTTTAGGATTGCCTTATGCAAATAGGAATTCCTTCGAGCTGTCGCGCGAACTCACGTTTTCTCATAAGCCTCTCGCTGTCGATATTAATCATCGTCTCCGCCTCAACCATCGGGCCCGCTCAGTCCGGCCGCCGTCTCCCGAAGCAGAAGCCCTCGTCCGAGACTCCCTCGAAAGCCGACGAAACACAGCCCGAGGCCGCCGCCCCGGTCGAAGAGAAGAATAAGACCAGGGTTGTTGTCGTCAAGCACCTCCCGCACATGAATAGCTCGGCAATCTATTCGGACATGGTAGTCCAGGAGTGCGTTGCCCGGCTTCGGCAAGCGCCTACACTGAACGTCACCCAGGGCAAGGATATGAGGCGCAAGGATGCGAGCGATTACGCCCGCGAGTCCGAAGATACGTTTGTCGTCTTCATTCAGCTTGATGTCGAGACGGGTGACACGGAAGACCCGCGCGTCAGCATCGGCCCGGTCCCCTCGAGTATGCTTTATGTCGATTACATACTCTTTGAGGCCGGGACCGGCAAGCAGAAGACGGCCGGGCATATATACCAGCACCGGCGGGCTCCCGGCGGGCCGCTCCCCGGAAGGGTCCCTACCAGCACCGGGGACGCGGAGTATAGAATGAGACACGCCGGCAGGGAGACGGCCGACCGCGTCCTCGACGCCCTTCAAATCACATTGCCTCGGGGCAAGTAGTTTCAAACGTGTTCTTCGGTTAGTTGATTTCCCCCTGTCGTTACTGTATAAGCTGAACCTTCAATATGAGATACGGCTTTGTTATAGATCACCGAAAGTGCATCGGATGTCACGCCTGCACCGTCGCCTGCAAATCTGAAAACGAAGTGCCGCTCGGCACGTTCCGCACCTGGGTAAAGTACATAGAGAAGGGTGAGTACCCGGATACGCGCCGCTTTTTCAGCGTGCTTCGGTGTAATCATTGCGATAATGCTCCCTGCATTACCATATGCCCGGTGACGGCGCTCTTCAGGCGGGATGACGGCATCGTCGATTTTAACGGCGACCGCTGTATAGGCTGTAAGAGCTGCATGCAGGCCTGCCCGTACGATGCGCTATACATCAACCCGAACACGAATACCGCCGAGAAGTGCAACTTCTGCGCGCACCGGGTCGAGGCAAAGCTTGAGCCCGCCTGCGTCGTCGTGTGCCCGGTCCAGGCAATCGTTTCAGGCGATCTGGATGACCCGACCGCGAAGATAGCGCGACTCATATCAAGCGAGCAGACCCAGGTGAGAAAACCGGAGGCGGGCACTCTGCCAAAACTCCATTACATCGAAACCGACCAGGCGGCCCTGCGCCCGACCGAGCAATCGCACCTGGGCGGATACCTATGGTCCGAGATACAGATGGATCCGCTGATGATGAACGAGCAGGCGCTATCGGATGCCGACGCGCGCGCGCGCACGACTTACGACATATCGCACGACCGCCCCTGGGGAAAGAACGTGTCGGCCTACCTGTGGACGAAGTCGATCTCCGCGGGTTGCTTCGCGCTATCCGTGCTCGGGATCGGGCTCGGTTTCGTTGACCGGCGCGATCTGCATCACTGGCTATTCGACGCGGCCGCGCCGCAGCTTTCGCTCGTATTCCTGGCGGCGACGGTGGCGCTGCTTGTAGCCGATCTGAAAAGACCGGACAGGTTCTGGCGAATACTCTTAACGCCGCAATGGAAATCCTGGCTCGTCATCGGCGGATATATACTCCTTGTTTATGGCGCGCTGCTCGCCGCATATCTGGCGCTGCCGTATGTGCTGTCGCGCGACGGAACAAGAAGAGTTATGCCCGTGATTTTATGGGCCGGGGGGATCTTCGCCGCGCTCGCGGCAATCTATTCGGCTTTTCTTTTCAAGCAGGCGCGCGGCCGGGTCTTCTGGCAAAGCGCGCTCACGCCGCTGCACCTGCTAGTTCAGGCGCTCGTCGCCGGGGCGGCGGTCTTGATGGCGGTAGCGGCGATTGAATCCACGGTGTCGGGCCGTTTGCTAGGGGCCTCGCCCGGGTGGGATTTTCTCTCTTTAGAATTCATCGGGGCGCTTGTCGCGCACGGCGTTTTGATGGGCGGCGAGCTTTTCATGCCCGAAGAGCACATAGAGCGCAGCCGCGCCGCCAGGCTAATAACAAAAGGTTTTTTTAGTAAGCTCTTCTGGGGCGGGGCGGTGATACTTGGAGTGATCGTGCCGCTTATCGCGCTCGCAAGCCTTGCGGCGACAAGCGGTGTGATCGCGCTTCTCGCGTCCGCGCTTGCGCTCGCCGGGCTGCTCATATGGGAGCATATCTGGGTGCAGGCCGGCCAGGCCGTTCCGCTCAGTTGACCCGGCGGCGTTTGAAATTCGCGTTGAAAAATATGGACGATAAACAGAGAGACGAAGACGAGGCAAAAGCGCGGGCGACTGCTGCGAGCGAAGGACGGCTTTCGAGTTATCCGCCGTTCGAGAAGTGGGATAACTGGGTCGAGTTCGATGCGCGCAGCTGGCCGAAGAAGGTCGAGCGGCGATACTCGCTCGTCCCGACCGTCTGTTTTAACTGCGAGGCGGCCTGCGGCCTGCTGGCCTACGTCGATAAGGAGAGCGGCGAGATACGTAAGCTCGAAGGCAACCCGCTTCACCCCGGCTCGCGCGGGCGCAATTGCGCGAAGGGTCCCGCGACAATCAACCAGATTCACGATCCCGAGCGAATTCTCTACCCGCTCAAAAGGGTCGGGCCTCGCGGCGGAGGCGAGTGGGAGCGGGTCACCTGGGACGAGGTGCTCGATACCTTCGCGGAAAAGATCAGGAAGGCGCTCAAAGAGAACCGGCGCGACGAGGTGATCTATCACGTCGGCAGGCCCGGCCACGACGGTTATATCGACCGCGTGCTTCAGGCGTGGGGCGTTAACGGGCACAACTCGCACACGAACATCTGTTCATCCTCGGCGCGCGTAGGCTACCAGTTATGGCAAGGAGCGGATCGCCCTTCGCCCGATTACGCGAACGCAAAGTTTATTCTGCTTTTAAGCTCGCACCTGGAGACGGGCCATTACTTCAACCCGCACGCTCAGCGAATAATCGAAGGCAAGATGGCCGGCGCTAAACTCGCCGTTATCGACCCGAGGCTTTCAAACACTGCTTCGGTGGCGGATTACTGGCTATCGCCGTGGCCGGGGACCGAGGCGGCGCTGTTGCTTGCGGTAGCAAACGTTTTATTGAACGAAGGCACGTTCAACCGCGAGTTCGTGCGCCGCTGGGTGAACTGGGAAGAGTTCATGCGAAGCGAGCGGCCCGCGCACCCCTGTACTTTCGACGCGTTCGTCAACGCGCTGAAAGAGATGTACGCGCGCTACACGCCCGAGTTCGCGGCCGAGGAGTGCGGCGTGGAAGCCGAAAAGATAATCGCGTTGGCGCGAGAGATCGCTCGCGCCGGGTCGGCCTTCGCCTCGCACGTGTGGCGCAGCGCGGCTTCGGGCAATCTCGGAGGGTGGCAGGTAGCGCGGGCGTTGATGTTTTTAAACGTGCTTGCCGGGAGCATAGGCGCAGAGGGCGGCGTGTCGCCAAACGTCTGGAACAAGTTCGTCGCCACGCCCTTTTCAAAGCCCGCGCCGCAGAAAGTATGGAATGAGACGTTGTGGCCGAGAGAATACCCGCTCGCGCACCACGAGATGAGTTTTCTTTTTCCGCATTTTCTTAAAGAGGGTCGCGGTCGCGTGGCGGCATACTTCACGCGGGTCTATAACCCGGTATGGACCAACCCGGACGGCATGACGTGGGTCGAAGTTCTGCGCGACGAATCGATGGTGGAACTGCACGCCGCGCTTACGCCCGTGTGGAGCGAGACGGCATGGTTTGCCGATTACATCCTGCCGATGGGGGTCGGGGCCGAACGGCACGACCTTATGAGCCAGGAAACGCACGCGGGCCAGTGGATATCGTTTCGACAGCCCGTTCAACGGGTTCTTCGCGAGCGCGCGGGCGAGCGCGTAGACTTCACCTACGAGACAAACCCGGGCGAAGTCTGGGAAGAGGACGAATTCTGGATAGAGCTGTCCTGGCGCATAGACCCTAAAGGCGACCTCGGCATCCGCCGCCACTTTGAATCCCCCTACAGGCGGGGCGAAAAGATAACAATCGAAGAGTATTACCGCTGGATATTCGAGAACAGCGTCCCCGGTCTTCCGGAAAAATCGCGCGCCGTGGGCCTGAAGCCGCTCGATTACATGCGCCGCCACGGGGCATTCGCGATCAAAAACAACGTTTATGATCAGCACGAGACGCGGGTGCCCGATGTCGAGATGGAGGGCACGCGCGCGGACGAGCAGACAGGGCTGATAGTGAAGCCTTCCGAGTCGGGCGATACGGTCGTCGGGGTGATGGTTGACGGCTCGCCGCTTCGCGGGTTCAACACGCCGTCGCGCCGGCTTGAGTTTTATTCCAAGACAATGGCCGAATGGCGCTGGCCGGAATATACGATGCCTGGCTATATCGAAAGCCACGTCGATTGGCGAGGGCTCGACAACAATAATGGAGAATTTATTCTCGTGCCGACGTTCCGCCTGCCGACGTTGATTCACACGCGCTCCGGCAATGCGAAGTGGCTTTACGAAATATCGCACACCAACCCCTTATGGATGCACCCGCGCGATGGCGAGCGGCTCGGCCTCGAAAACGGGGTGCTCGCCCGCGTAACGACGGACATAGGCCATTTCGTAATTCGCGTATGGCTGACGGAGGGGATAAGACCGGGCGTGGTCGCCTGTTCGCATCATCTGGGCCGCTGGAGGCTATCTAAGGAGAAGGGGACTGATCGCTGGGCGTCGGCCCTGGTCGATATGGAAGACCTTGGCGAGGGACGATGGCGGCTGCGCCACTTGCAGGGCATCGAGCCGTTTAAGAGCGATGACCCGGACTCCGAGCGGATATTCTGGAAGGAGAGCGGCGTCCACCAGAACCTGACATTCCCGGTGCATCCCGACCCCGTGAGCGGAATGCATTGCTGGCATCAAAGAGTTCGGATCGTGCGGGCCGAAGAGGGCGACAGGTACGGCGACGTCTATGTTGACACGAACAAGTCCCACGAGATTTATAAGAAATGGCTCGACATGGCCCGCCCCGCGCCGGGGCCGGGCGGGCTTCGCAGACCGCTCTGGTTTTCGAGGCCGGTCAGACCCGATGCCCAGACATATTACATAAAGAGCTGAGCTTGAGCGGGTGGCGGCGCGCCATAACCGCGGCTTGCCGGAAACCGCGGAAAGGCTTACACTTCCGATTTGCGCTTGTAAGTGAGTTTGCCGTGGGCTACTCTTTTATAGACTGATGAAGATTGTTGTCATAGGTTACGGGCGGGTTGGATCGCGTACGGTTGACGCCCTTATAGGGCGAGGCCACCAGGTTTCCATCGTAGATAAAGAGGCCAACCGACTAAGCCGCGCTTCTCACCTCGAAGGGGTCGAGTTAATTCAAGGCAATGGTATTGACGTAGATGTCCAGCGCGATGCCGGCATGGGCGAAGCCGATCTGTTGCTGGCCGTGACCTTCGACGATAACGTCAATCTTATGGCAGCCCAGGTCGCCCGCGCGCATTACCGCGTCCCGAAGGCAATCGCCCGCGTATATGAGCCCAGCCACTCCGAAGCCACGCAGGAAGACCCGCAGCTAATCATAGTGAGTCCGACGCTATCGGCCGTACAGATGATCATCGAGCAGGTCGACATAGCGTCGCACCAGACGCCCGCCGAGCGGCTCCCGGCCGAGCCAGTCATGCCGGAGTCCCGGCCCCACTTCAACGCCACGGATGAGTCGCGGTACATAATCATTGCCGGAGGCGGCAAAGTGGGCGTAAACCTCGCAAGAGAGCTTTATGAGAGCGGGCACGAGGTGGCGGTAATCGAGCGCGATCACGCGCGCGCATCGGTCCTTTCAAACAAGCTGGATTGCCCGGTCTTTATCGGCGACAGCTCTACGCACGACGTACTCGAAGCGGCCCACGCGAATCGGGCCCGCGTCTTCGTGGCGGCGACGGGCAGCGACCAGGACAACCTGATCGCGTGCCAGGTCGCAAAGAAAGTGTTTGGCGTGCCTAACACCATAGCCCGCGCGTCGAACCCGAAGAACGAAGAGGTAATGGCGCGTCTGGGCGTTAACTCAACGGTCAGCTCGACGGCAATAATACAGCAGGTCATCGAGCGCGAGCTCCCGACCGTGCGAATAAAGACCCTGCTCAGCCTGCAGCAGGGTGCGTTTCAAATTCTCGAATACCCGCTGGACGCGGTGAGCCCGGCTATTAATAAGCCGGTCCGCGATGTTGACCTTCCTCCCGAAGCCAATCTCATCGCAATACTGCGCGGCAATACGCTGGTAGTGCCTCGCGGAGAGACTCGTCTAAACATAGGCGACATCGTTGTTGCTCTGGTTACGACAGAGCAGGAAGCCCCGTTGCGCCTCGCATTGCTGGGCGCGTAATTTTTTTATTATGGATTTTTCGTGATTTATGGATATGAGCAAAAAGGTTTTGGTTGTCGAGGACCATCATGACACCTCTTTCATGCTCTGCCGTCTTCTTAAAATGGAAGGGTACGAAGTAGAGCATGCCATGGACGGCGTGGTCGGTTACAGCACAGCGGCAAGCGACCACCCGGACTTGATAGTAACCGACATACAGATGCCGCGAATGAACGGCATCGACATGATTAGAAAGATTCGCGAAGAGGGCGACCTCCGCGACGTCCGTATAATCGTGATGAGCGCATACGGCAGGCGCATGATTGACGACGCGATGGATGCCGGCGCGGACGATTTCGTCGAAAAGCCTATTGATTTCGACAAATTCCTGACAGCCGTAAAGTCCAACTTGCCCGCCGCCTGACGGGAGGTTCGTGTCCGATCTGGTATCCGCTTGCGTAACGCCTCTCGCCTGGGCGCGGTCGGGCCGGGGCAACTCCGCCCTCTCTTCGTTTCCGCCTTGATCAATCCAGATTATAGGAATGGTGTGGCTGCGCTGTCGCTACTGCGCGTCGGCGGGGCCGTAGATTATCGCCGAAGCGTCGACCGCCGGGTGGAAAGAGTCGGGCTTATCAAGCTCCGGGATCATAAAGGCATGTCCGATTCCGCCCGCTCAGTTTGGCGCGGAAGAGCGCCTGATCGGCCTTCTGCACGAGTTCGAGCGCCGTGGTGCCGTCGCCGGGGAAAGAGGCGACCCCAAGACTGATCGTGATGTTCATGGTCTGTTCGGAGTTGAGCGCGGAGGCGGGGAAGGGATGAGCTTCTACTCGCTCGCGGATATTTTCGGCGGCGTTGAAACCCTCATCACGGTCGCACATGACATAGGCCAGGTACTCTTCGCCGCCGTACCTTGCCGCCGTGTCGGCGCTCCCCACGCAATCAAGTATTATGCGGCCCGCCTCTCGGATGGTGTTGCTGCCGATCAGGTGGCCGCGGTTGTCATTGACCTTCTTAAAAAAATCGAGGTCCATCATCAAAACGGAGACCGGCGCGAGATCATTGCTCTCCCTCTTTTGATTGATCAACCGGTCGAGGTCGGCAAACAGGCTGCGGCGTGATCGGAGTCCCGTCAGATCGTCGCGCTGTATCATCTGGTGAACACGCTCCTGGTACTCGGCCTCGAACTCGTCGAGCAGGGCGAACTTCAGCAGGTGGCCGCCGATCTTTATCTTGTCGCCGTCTTCCAGCAACTGCTGCGAGAGGACCTTCGCGCCGTTGAGGAATGTGCCGTTAGTCGAGTCGAGGTCGCTAACGTAATACTCCTGGCACCCGCCGCCGACATCAAGCCGTATGATCTCTGCGTGCAGACGAGACGCTATCTCGTCGCGCACGACCACGTCGGCCTGTGACCCCCGCCCTATTACCGTCTGGTCACTCTCAAGGCTTATCGTCGTTCCGAGTGTGTGGCCTTGAAGTATGACCAGTACGGGGCGCTTGGAGGTTTGCCGCGGGACCTCGCGCAGGTCCAGTTTTATTGTCCTTTCTCCATCACTCACAGTTGTTTGCCTTCACTCGGAATATACCAACACTGCGATTCATTCGCAATTGTCGAGTAAAACTGATTCCATTCGGGGGCTCGTATTGTTAGCAGGCTAACTTGACGCTGCCATGACGGGTTACTAGAATCTCAGTGTTGCTGTTGTGGCAAGTGAGGTATATGAAGACTAAGGATGCAGAGTACGAAGAGTCTTGCAGCGGGGTCGAGCGCCTGGCCGAGGCGAATCTGCCAACTGCTTTCGGGCCTTTCCGGATAATCGCTTTTAAGAGCAAAGAGACCGGGGAAGAGTTCCCTGTACTGGTCAAAGGGGAGCTGAGCGCGGACCGCGCCAGCCTCATACGCATACATTCTCAATGCCTGACGGGCGACGTGTTTCACTCGCTGAAGTGCGATTGCGGGCGGCAGCTTGACCGCGCCATGAAGATGATACAGGCCGAAGGACATGGGGTGATCATCTACCAGATGCAGGAAGGACGCGGCATAGGGATAACAAATAAGATACGCGCATATGCGTTGCAGGACGACGGGCAGGATACTGTGGAAGCGAACCTGTCGCTCGGATTTGAAGTTGACCTCAGGCAGTATGAGTGCTGCGCGGAGATAGTCAAACAGCTCGGTCTCAAAAAGGTTCGGTTGATGTCGAATAACCCGGATAAGGTCGCGGCGCTCAACCGGGCCGGTATAGAGATAGTCGAGCGCGTTTCGATTGAAGTCGAGCCGGAAGAATCGTCTCTAAATTACCTCAAGACGAAGAAAGAGAAGATGGGCCATATGCTGGAAAACCTCGAGCCCGACGGCAAGATTCGCGTCAGAAGATAATTTGAAGGAATTACCCGGCAATCTTATTTTCGATCAAGCCCGTTTCACCTTCCGCCAGCGCGACACACCCCCCGCTTTGCCGGTCAAGCAGCAACAGAAATCCTTCGTCACGTTTGACCGCAAGATTGCCCGCAACTTCTAATCGTCCGTCGCGCAATCCTTCAATAGGCGGCTATCGACTCTTCCGGGATAAATATTTCGTCGCCCCATTGCAGCGCCCATCGCCCGCCCTCGCCATCCGCCGCGACCGTTCTTATAGACCCTCGCTCGATCTGTTCGGCGTTGAGCTTGCCCAGCTCGTGCCTCAGTATCTCTGCCCACTTTCTCGTCTCCCTGGCGGTGAAGGCGACTCGCTTGTCGAAGTCTCTTATCTCTAGTCCTTCGGTCGCGCGCCTGACACCGAGCAGGTAGGTCGGGGTCGCCTCTTCGTACTCCGCGACCGTTCCGCCAGCGGCGAAGGTCTCGAATACCTCGGCGAGCTTAAAGGCAGATTGCAAGTGAATGGAGATGCCTTTGACGGCTATGGTCGGAGGCGACACGCGCCGTCCGGTTTGCTGCGCATTGTTCAAAGAGGCGAGCCGTCTGGAAAGCTCCGAGATGTGGTCTTCGCCCATCAGGACCCACCGGCCGGTGCGCTGGTCGCTCAGCAGCAATCTATTCCCGCCCGTCGATATGTTCAGCCACTCGGGGAGCCCGTCACGCTTTTTTGTCGGGTTAGATTGCCCGCCGAAAGTATCAATTATAGAGGCGACGGCGCGCGCTTCTATCCACATCTCAGATTGCGGAAACGAGATCAAGATGTTATCGCCTATGGTCGCAAGGACGATCTCTTCGCGAGTGCGGCATATGTCGAAAACTTCAATCCTGAACCTGACGGTTGCGGCATAGTGAAGCGCGGCTTGCGGGTCTATCATCGATTCCCGGTTCTGATGCCTGATAAAGATGCTCTCTTCCGACCTGATTATCATCCCGTTGCCGCCCTGCCGTACGACTTGCGGCGTGGTCGCGCCATCGCTCAAATAATCGGCGGTCGCGTCGGCCAGAAACGGCGCAAAGCCGAGCCCGCACCTGATCGAGAGAATGTTTATCATCCCGTATTAACCTCGTAGGGTTTCTGTCAGGTCCACAAGGAGAGTATAGCTTCGGCGGCGCAATAAGCATATTGCGTCGGCGGCGACGAATCGGGTAGAAATGAACTTATGTCGAGAAAGGGTTCGCGCACGGCAGTTGCTCTTCCGCCCGGCATTGCGCTCGTCGCCGAGGGCGACGAATTGAAAAAAGGGCTGTGGGAGAACGGCGTCTATGTGAGCAATGACGGGTTCGTCTATCACATAATCGCCGACCGCATCCGCGGAGAGATCAAGGCAAGCGTTATCGGCAAGCGGCCTATCGGCGAGTATCTGAGGTGGGTTAACGGCTTATTCAATCCCGGCGAGGTCCCGGCCGAATCGAGCGGTATTCATTATCGCGCCGCCCGTAAGCTCAGAGAGCTTATTTGAAGCCAAAAAATGAGCTGTCGGACTGTGGCCATCTCGACCACCCCGATGGCCGAGTGGTATATTAGAGTTATGCTCTACAGGAAACCCCGTGTCGGCCAGGAAATAAGCTCGTACTGTGGAAAATGTAAGGACGAGCGAACACACATCGTTGCGGCAATGGACGGAGACGTAGTGCGCAGGGTCACTTGCTCGACCTGCAAAGGCACTCATAATTATAAGCCGGTCGGAGCAGTCGCCGCCGCCCGCCCGGCTAAAACGGCGTCCGGGCGCGCATCGACCGGCCGGCGTTCAAAGCAGGCCGACGCCTATAGCATCGACCCGTCGCGGCCCGTCAAGTCTTACGACATGAATAACGCTTTCTCGGTGGGCGATGTGATAACTCATTCCAAGTTCGGCCTCGGCTCCGTCGAAGTCGTCACCAGGGCCCAACAAGATAGAGGTTAGGTTTCAGGAAGGCAAGAAAATTCTGCTACACAATATGAAACGCGCCTGAGCATAAGGGCGATTTATCTGGAGTGCGGCGACTAAGTAGCCGCACTCCAGAGCCATGCATATATTCCTGATGTCAGGTTTGGCGTGCCGCGCTACGAAGCTGGTTCTACCTTTTTACTTCACTCACTCTCTAAAGAAATCGGCGTTCTTCTTTATGAAGCTCTGCCATTTCGACGGGACGTCGGCTTCAACGAAGATGGCCGAAACGGGGCACACCGGCTCGCACGCTGCACAATCGATGCAGGTGGCCGGGTCTATGTACATCTGCTGCTCTTCGGGGCCCCCCTGTATGCAATCGACAGGACATACGTCGATGCAATAGAGCTCTTTGGCGTTGAGGCAAGGTTCGCAAATAACATATGTCAAAACTTCTTGCTCCCGCCGGTTTATTTGAAGTAGTCAGCGTTGATCTGGGTGAAGTGCTTCCACTGCTCGGGAAGGTCGTCCTCCGTGAAGATCGCTTGAACGGGGCAGGCAGGCTCGCACGCGCCACAGTCAATGCACTCGTCCGGGTGGATGTATAGCAGCTCGGCTGTCTCGTAATCTGGCTCGTCCTTTCGGGGGTGGATGCAATCGACCGGGCACACGTCCACACAGGCCGTGTCCTTGGTCCCTATGCAGGGTTCTGCGATAACGTAAGTCATTTAAGCGTAAGCCTCCTTTCAGGTGTAAGAACTATTTAAGAATTTGGTTCGGTACAAATCTGTCCGATTTTTGGCCAAGAGTCAATAGCCAGTCTGGACTGCTTAACAGTAGTCTGAAAGCTAAGAAAATTGAGGCAATTCGATCAATCCTTCGCTCTTCAGTCCTCAGTCCTCGAACCCGGCTCATCATTGTATTCAGTCATCGAATACGTGTCCATCACTTTTGTAACTTCTTCGGGGTCAAGCAGGTCCTCTTCGATTATGATCTCTCTTATCGTCTTTCCTTTGGCCATTGCCCGCTTGGCTATCTCGGCCGCCCGCGCGTAGCCTATGCGCGGATTAAGCGCCGTCACCAGCGAGACGCTGTGCTCGACGTACCACCGGCATCGCTCCTCGTTCGCCGTTATGCCCTCGACGCACCGCTCGCGCAGCACTCGCATGTCGTTTGTGAGTATCGTGAGCGACATCAAGAGATTGAACGCGATGACCGGCATCATCACGTTCAGCTCGAGCTGACCCGCCTGCGCGGCTGTCGCTATCACCACGTCGTTTCCGAGCACCTGAAAACAGACCATGTTGGTCATCTCGGCCATCACCGGGTTGACCTTGCCCGGCATAATAGATGAACCGGGCTGGACCGGCGGCAGGTTTATCTCCGCAAGACCCGTATTGGGGCCGGAGCTTAAGAGTCTTAAATCGTTTGCGATCCGCAAGACGTCGGTCGCAAGCGTGCGAAGCGCGCCCGACAGATTAACGAACGGCGACATGCTCTGCATCGCCTCGAAGTAATCCTCGGCCTTCCTGAATGTCTCGCCCGTCATGCGGCTAAGCTCTTCGACCATCAGACGGCGATAGCCCGGAGGCGCGTTCAACCCTGTGCCGGCGGCCGTCCCCCCTATGCCAAGCTCTCTCAGCTCGTCGGCCGCATCGCCAATGCGCGCGCGGTTCTTCTTTATCGCGACGGCGTACGCGCCGAACTCCTGGCCAAGTCGCACCGGTACGGCGTCCTGCAAATGCGTGCGGCCCGACTTGACGATGCGGTCGAACTCTACGGCTTTGCGGGCGAACGATTCAGAGAGTGCCTCAAGCTCGGCGAGCAACTGCACGGCTATTTCGAGCGCCGCGACCCGCATGGCCGTGGGGATTACGTCGTTGGTCGACTGGGCCATGTTTACGTGGTCGTTGGGGTGGACTTTGGAATAATCGCCCTTCTGCCCGCCTAAAATCTCAATCGCGCGGTTGGCGAGCACTTCGTTCGCGTTCATGTTGTGCGAAGTTCCCGCGCCCGCCTGGAAAGGGTCGACTACGAACTGGTCGCGATACTTTCCCGCGAGCACCTCGTCGGCCGCCTGCTCAATCGCGCGGCCGATTTCGGCGTCGAGCGCGCCGAGTCGCACGTTGACCGAGGCGGCCGCGCGTTTTATAAGGACCGTTGCGGTGACAAACTGGGGGTAGGGCTTCCAGCCCGATATGGGAAAGTTTTCAACGGCGCGAACCGTCTGGATGCCATAATATACATCCGACGGTAACTCGCGCTCGCCGAGCGAATCTCGCTCAATCCTTTTGTTGTTCTGGCTCGAACGTGACATGAGGAATCATCGTAGCCTTTTCTTTTAAAGTTACGCGGCCGGGCATCTTAATTGCCACTCTCTCTTTTGGGACGAATGCGAGAGTGCTATCGACGAGCTTCTCGTTCGGTCTAAAACCGAGGCCGAATTCGGGAAGCTCAGGCCGGTTCATCAAGCGGTCAATCCCCCACAGGGTCTCTTCGCGAGTAAATGCGCATATCTCGCTCTCGCGGCTCATGACGATCGCTTCTTCCGGGCACGCCTCGACGCAAAAGCCGCAAAAGACGCAGCGCAGCATGTCGATCTCAAACCTCGCCGGATATTTCTCTATCAGCGGGTCCGGGTGCTCAGCCGGCTCGATATATATGCAGTCGGCCGGACAGGCGGTCGCGCACATGTAGCAGGCGACGCAGCGCGGCGACCCGTCTTCGCGCGCTGTCAGTATGTGCGCGCCGCGATATCGGTCGGAGTAGGAGCGGCGCTCCTCGGGGTAGCTGATCGTGGGGTTGATCTTGCCGGTAATGGTCTCGACCATGCGCGTCATGGTCAGCCCCATCCCCGCGAGCGGCGCAAGCACCTCCTTAATGCCCGAGGTCTCCTTCGCCGCCCTGTCAGCTACGTTTACTACTTTGGCTGGTCTCTTCATGTTTTTAGTATAGCCTATGTCGAAACTCTAGGGCGTCGCGAGAGCGCCGGGCAATAACCTCTGTTCGAGTGTTATGCCGCGGTAAATCGGGACGCTTTCAGTCATCGTCTGGAACACGTCGTCGGGCGACATCCACCGGGACTCGCCGCCGCTCGCGTGAATGAGCATGGCGAATACCTCCCACACCGCCATTATATCCCCGCCCGGTTCAATGGCTTTGCCCGCCATCTGTACGCGCCCCTGGTAATTCGTGTAGGTGCCTTCTTCCTCGGCCCACATCGCGACGGGGAGCACCACGTCCGCCTCGATCAGCCACGGGGTCTTTTCCGACGTGAGCACAACGCTGAATTCGAGCGCGTTGATCAATTCGACAATACGCGCTTCGGCCTCGGCATCGCCTTCGCGGCGGACAAGCGGCTTGAAGTAGACGACGACGCCCGCCTTGATGCGGCCATCGCGCGCCGCCTGTATCGCACCTTCGATGCCGCCAAGCTCGTCGCTCAAGAGCCCTAGATTCATGGCCCCCATCGAGTTCGGGTGCTTGTCGCGGTGGCGCAGTATTTCGTCTTCTTGCTCGGTCACCTTCTTGTCTTCGCCGTCCAGGCGAAAGTCGAACTGCGTCGCGCCTACGTGCTCCGCCAGGTACTTTCTGAATAAGAACAACGCCTCGTTCGTAGCCGACGCGGATGCAAACCCGATGACGGAGCCCGCGCCGTGCTCGGCCGCTGTGTGCTTCAGCCGCCCATCGATGGCCAGTACGGCATCCTTCCAGGTGACGGGCGCCTGTATTTCGTCGCGCCCTTTCATGGCCGGGCGCGCAAGCCGCTCGCCGTTGTCAAGCTCGTGGTAGGTCAACCGCCCTTCGTCGCACAGCCAGCTTCGGTTCACCTCCGGGTTTCGCAGGGGCAGCAGTCTGAAGATCGTTCCGTCGCGATGATCGATCCTCATGTTGCAGCCCGTGGAGCATCCGCCGCACACGGAATCGGTACTGTGCAGGAACCACACGCGGCACTTGAATCGAAAATCGCGCGAAGTCAGAGCGCCCACTGGGCATATGTCGACGACATTGCCCGAATAGGGGTTTTCGAGCGGCCGGTCGTCCAGCGTGCCTATGGCCGTGTGATCGCCCCGCCCGAAGAATTGCAGCTCGCCCGTCTCCGTCACGTGCTCGAAGAATCTTATGCAGCGCGAGCAGAGTATGCACCGCTCCTGGTCGAGCACGACCATCGAGCCGAGGTCCACGACCTTTCGCTTGCGGACCTTGAGCGCGAGCGGGATCTCGCTGGTGTGAAGCCCATAGACCATGTAGTAGTCTTGCAAGCGACATTCGCCCGCCTGGTCGCACACCGGGCAGTCGACCGGGTGATTGATAAGCAGGAACTCAAGGACGCCGCGCACCGATGTCTTTACCCTTTCGTTGTCCGAGCGCACGATCATGCCGTCGCTTACGACTGTCGTGCAGGCGGGCGTGAGCTTGGGCATCTTTTCTACCTCGACCAGGCACATGCGGCAATTGCCGTCAATCGGCAGGTCGGGGTGATAACAATAGTGAGGAATCTCGAAGCCCTGCTCATGGGCCGCCTGGATGATGGTCTGCCCCGGCTTGGCTTCGATCTCTTGACCGTTAAATGTAAATTTTGGCATCGCTTGTTCTTCTCAGTCACCGCAAAGAGCAGAAAGTCTCACAAAGCCGTTTCAAATCTCTCTAACCCGCGCAGAGCGATTCAAACTCGCCGCGGAACTTTGTGATGAAACTCCTTATAGGCATCACGTCGGCGTCCGCCAGCGGGCAGATCGTCTTGCCCTCCATCATGTCGGCCACTTTGAGCAGCAGGTCTATGTCCGCCTTTCGGCCGCTGCCCGCGACGATGTTGCGCAAGAGCTTCGCCGCCCAGCCCGTGCCTTCGCGACAGGGCGTGCATTGGCCGCAGGATTCGTGCGCGTAAAAGTCGGCTATGACCGACAGCACTTCGGGCATCTTCACCGTATCGTTGAAGACGATCATGCCGCCTGACCCCAGCATCGTTCCCGCCTTGGCGAGCGATTCGTAGTCGAGCAGCACGCCGTCGCACTCGGCGGCCGTGAGAACCGGGACCGAGGACCCGCCCGGAATGACCGCCTTGAGATTTCCGCCCTTCACCCCGCCGCATTCGTTGTTGATGAAATCCATCAGCGGGTAGCCGAGATCGACCTCATAGACGCCCGGCTTGTTGATGTGGCCCGATACGGAAAACAGCTTCGTGCCTTTGCTCTTTTCCGTGCCGATGGCCGCGTAGGCCGCGGCGCCGTTATTGATTATCCAGGGAAGCGCGCAGAGCGTCTCGACGTTGTTGACCACCGTGGGCGATGCGAGAAAACCCTGGACCGCGGGGAAGGGAGGCTTGATGCGCGGGTAGCCGCGATAGCCTTCCAGCGATTCGATGAGCGAAGTCTCTTCGCCGCAGATGTACGCGCCCTGGCCAAGGTGCAGGAAGAGGTCGAGCGCGTAGTCTTTGCCGAGCACCGACGGGCCGAGTATGCCCGCTTCGTATGCTTCGTCGAGCGCGCCCTGCACGGTCGGGGCCATGAACTCGAACTCGCCGCGCATGTAGATGTACGACAGGTGACAGTCGAGCGCCAGGCAGGCGATGGCCATGCCCTCGATCAACGAGTGCGGGTCGTATTCGAGCAGTATCCGGTCCTTGAACGTGCCGGGCTCGCTCTCGTCGGCGTTGCAGAGCAGGTACGTAGGCTTGCCGGTGTTGCGCGGGACGAACCCCCATTTCATGCCCGTGGGAAAGCCCGCGCCGCCTCGGCCCCTCAGCCCGCTCGCCTTTACCTCTTCGATGATCGCCGCGGGCTCCATGCCGAGCGCCTTTTCGAGCGCCTTGTAGCCGCCGCGCTCGCGGTATCGGGCGAGCCGCTTCTGATCGGGCTTGTCGATATTCTCCAAGAAGAATCTTATTCATTACGCAGTGTCTCGATGATCTCTCTGATCTTTTCCGGGGTAAGGTTCTCGAAATAACGATTGCCTACCTGCATCGCGGGCGCCATGCCGCACGCGGCAAGGCACTCCGTATAGTTCCAGCTAAACTTCCCGTCGCTCGTGATCTGTCCGATCTCGATCTCAAGCTGCCGCTTTATCTCGTCGGCGCACGGGTATGTCCCCATGAGCCAGCAGCTCACGTTGCGGCAAAGCTCCAGGTGATACTTGCCGAGCTTCTGTATGTGCAGCAGCGTGTAGAAAGTCGCGACGCTCAAAACGTCCGAGCCAGGGTAGCCCATAAGGCCCCCTACGTAATCGGCAACCTCGTCCGATATCCACCCGAACTCGTCCTGTGCCAGTTTGAGGACCGGCAAGAGCGCGGCACGTTTTTCGGGGTAGTGGCTGAGGATCGACTGGTAGCGGCTCATCGCCTCTTCGCTGAATTGAATCATCGGTCAAGCTCTCCTGCGACTATGTTGAAGCTGCCGAGCGCCGCAACCGCGTCGGCCAACATGTGCCCTTCGATCATATGCGGGTATGCCTGGAAGAGCGGGAAGCAGACCCCCCGGCAGTGAACGCGCCAGGGCCGCAGCGAACCGTCGCTGATAATGTAGAACCCCAGCTCGCCGTTGCCCGCTTCGGTGTAGCCATAGACTTCGCCCGGCGGAGGCTGTATGCCGTGCATCTGCAGCTTGAAGTGGTTCATCAGGTCTTCGATGTTCGTATAGACGCCCTTCTTCGGCGGCAGCGTGATCCGGCGGTCGTCTATTTGAACCGGCCCTTCGGGCAGGTTTTCGAGCGCCTGGTGGATAATCCTCAGGCTCTGGCGCATCTCCTCCATGCGGACAAGGTAGCGGTCGTACAGGTCGCCGCGGTTGCCGACCGGCACTTCGAAATCGAAGTCTTCGTAGCTCGAATACGGGTGGTTCTGTCGTATGTCATAGGGAACGCCCGCCGCGCGGAGCATCGGCCCGGTGAATCCCCAATCGATAGCTTCCTTCGCGCTGATCTCGGTCACGCCGACCGCGCGCTGCTTGAACATTCGGCTGTGCGTGTTAAGCCTGTGTATGTCGTCCATGTATTTCGGGATTCGCTTGAGCACCTCGCGAGCGCGCGGCACGAAATCCGTCGGGATGTCCATGGCAAGCCCGCCCACGCGGACGTAGCTCACCATCATTCGCACGCCGGCGGTCATCTCAAGCAGATCGTATATCTCTTCCCGCGGCTCGAACGAATACCAGAAGTTTGTGATCGCCCCCAGGTTGACGAGGTTCGTCCCTATGCAGACCATGTGGTCCATTATGCGCGACAGCTCTCCGAGTATCACGCGGATGTACTGGGCGCGCTTCGGCACTTCAACCCCGAGCAGTTTCTCGACCGCGCAGGCGTACCCGACGTTGTTTAAAAACGACGACATGTAATTGAGGCGGTCGGTGTAGGGGATGACCTGGTTCCATTGATGGGTCTCGGCCATCTTCTCGAAACAGCGGTGCAGGTAGCCGATCTCCACGTCGGCCTCGACGATCTTTTCGCCGTCCATGCGCGAAACAATCCGAAGCGTCCCGTGTGTGGCCGGGTGCGACGGGCCGATGTTGATGATCGTAGGCTCCGGCGCGAGTCGATCAGCCTCGTGCTCGGCCCATTCGGTCTTGTACTCGATTGGCAGCTTGTAGTCGCGCGACAGCGGCGTTCGCGCGCCCGGGTCGTGGTCTTTGCGAAGCGCGTGGCCGACAAACTCCTCGTGGCAGAGTATGCGTCTGAGGTCCGGGTGATTGCGGAAGTTTATGCCGAACATGTCATAGGTCTCGCGCTCCCACCAGTCGGCGGTCTTCCATACGCCTCTCACCGTTTCGATCTCCGGCGACTTTTCGGGGATGGGCGATTTCAGGCGGACTCGATGGCCGTGGTCTATCGAATACATATGATAGACCACGTTGAACCGCTCTTCGGGCCGGCTTCCGGGATAGCCGAGATTGTCTACGCCCGTGATGGTGCTGAGCAGGTCGAATCTGGTCGTCGGGTCATCCTTTAGCGTCTGGCATATCTCTTTTATTCGGCCCGGCCGCACGGTGATTGAAAGGTCGCCCCGGAAATCGTTGACGTCGAGTATCTCGTCTTTGAAGCGGCCGTCTAAGGCCGCGACAATCGGGTTTTGAGGCGAGGCCGGCTCGCGCACAATCTGGACCAGCCTGATCGCTTCCTGCGCCTGCTGCGTGGCAAGCAGCAGCGGTTTTGGCGCGCTCTCGGTTATCTCTTTGCGCATGCGCTCGCGCAGCTCGGCTCGGGCGTCGGCGTCGATCAGCCTTTCCTTCTCGATAAGGCCCTGGATCATCAAGACGGCCTGCAATACGGCCTCGGGCGTGGGGGGACAACCGGGAATATAAACGTCGACCGGGAGGAACTCGTCGATCCCCTGTACGACGTGGTAAGCGCGATAAAACCCGCCCGAACGTCGCGCACGCGCCCATCGAGACGACCCACTTGGGGTCGGGCATCTGGTCGTAAATCCTCTTCATTACCGGGACCATCTTGTCGACTATGGTCCCCATGACAAGCATCAGATCGGACTGGCGAGGCGAGAATCGCACTACCTCGGCGCCGAAACGGGCGAGATCGTAATGCGAAGAGACGACCGACATAAACTCGATTGCGCAACAGGCGGTGCCGAACGGCATCGGCCAAAGCGACCCCTTGCGCGCCCAGTTCGCCAGGTGGCTGACGGTCGTCGTCACGATGTTATCGCCGAGCTTGGACTCAATCCCCATTCTTGGCCCTCTTTCTAAACCCGCAGCTCGCAAAGCGACGCAGGGTGCTTATAACGATTCAGTCAAACATCAGCCTCTAAGAAAATGTTATCGTCAGGCCGGAAGCGAGTCAAATATCGAACCATTCAACCTTTTTCGCGCACTGAACGGCCGGGTCCGGCATTGACCTGTACATGCTCGAAAAATGGTTGCTGGTACAAATCTTGAATCTACAGACTGGGTTTTGCGTTGTCAACGACGCCTCCGGGCAAGCTTCCACTAAGCGGGTCGGTCAAAGATAAGCGTGATTATAGCATACGCGGGCGGCAGTTTGAAAGCCGTGCCCCGGCAAGAGAAAATATCGAGCCGCGCTCTTTAAGCCCAGATGGCGGTCACTACGACTTCGCGCTCGCGCGGTCCGTTGCACTCTACAAATAGAATTCTCTGCCACCTGCCCAGCAGCAGCCTGCCGCCGCTTACGGGTATTGAGAGGCTCGCGCCGACAATCGAGCTGATCATATGATCGGGCGCGTGCGAAGGATCGTGCCCGTGGCGAAACTTTATCTCGGGGATCATCTTTTCCAGAGTCTCCATGAGGTCTTCATCGGTGCCTTCGATGGCTTCGCCCGTCGTGATGCCGGCCGTCGTATGCCTGACAAAGATGTTCAAGAGCCCATCGGTGTAGTGCCACCTCAAGAGTAGTTTTTCGATGTCCCCGGTGATGTCGAGCACCTGCTTGTCGCGCTCTGTAGGGATGACAATCATGTCGGTATACATTTTTCTCCTCTTATCGCCCCTGCCAGGGTTTAGTCGGCGTGATCTACGATTGATATTTCTGATGTAAGGGTCTTTTGAACCGGGCAGCGCGTCGGCAATCTCCATCAGTCTTGCCCGCTGCTCTTCGCTGAGAGGCCCGACGAGCGATATGTACTTATCGATCCGCGAGAGTTTTCCCTCTTTCGTATTGCATTCTTTGCAGTCTTCGGCATGGATGCGAGAGTGGCGCAGGCTCACCTCTACCTTTTCGAGCGGCCACCCCTTTCTCTTCGCGTACATCTGTATGGTCATCGCCGTGCACGCGCCGAGCGCGCCCAGAAGAAGCGAATAAGGATCGGGGCCCTCGTCGCTCCCGCCCGCTTCTACCGGCTCGTCGGCCACGAGCGCGTGACGGCCCGCCGTAATCTCTTCCTTCAGATAACCGATGGAGCTGACTATTACCTCGGCCATTTTTTATACCTCCAGTGATTTGATACTCAGGAGTTCTTATCGCGCTTTGAAGGCTTGTAATACTTTCGCCCGCGCAGCCCTTCGGGCAAACATTCCATCTCTTCGGCGCGGCCCGATTCGTACAGGTGTGCGTACTGATAGCCCTTCCCGTAGCCGAGTCCCTTCATCAGCCCCGTGGCCGCATTACGCAGGTGCAGAGGGACCGGCTCTCGCTCGGTCTCCAGCGCGTCGCGCTGCGCGGCTATGTACGCCTCTATGACGGAATTCGACTTGGGCGCGAGAGCCAGGTAAAGCGTCGCTTGCGTCAATGCGAGCTTTGCTTCGGGGAGCCCTACGAAATGAGTCGCCTGCATCGCCGCCACGGCTTGAGGTAGCGCGGCCGGGTCGGCAAGCCCAATGTCTTCGGATGCGTGTATGACGAGCCGCCTCGCGACGAAGAGCGGGTCCTCGCCCGATTCTAACATTCGCGCAAGCCAGTAGACGGCCGCATCCGGGTCCGAGTTGCGGATCGACTTTATAAAAGCCGAAATCAGGTTGTAGTGCTCTTCTCCCGCCTTATCATACCTGAGCGCGGCGCGCTGCATGGCTTCCTTTAGCGTTTCGGCGGAGAGCCTGCGCTCGCCCGTCGCGTCAGGCTCGGCTATAGAGGCGGCAAGCTCCAGCGTATTCAAAGCCACGCGCGCGTCCCCCGACGCATAACCTGCAATCGCCCTGAGCACGTCGTCAGGGGCGTCAACTTTCGATTCTCCCAGGCCGCGCTCCGCATCCGCCATCGCGCGCTTCATGATCTCGACCAGATGTTCGCCCGATAGTTGATCGAGCACGAATACTTTCGAACGCGAAAGCAGCGCCGAGTTGACCTCAAAGGATGGGTTTTCCGTAGTCGCCCCGATAAGCACTATCGTCCCGCTTTCAACATAAGGCAGGAAGGCGTCCTGCTGAGCTTTATTGAAGCGGTGTATTTCGTCTATGAAGACTACGGTTCGCCGGCCGGTCGCTCGGCGGTAGTCTGCCGCTTCGGCCATCACTTCGCGGACTTCTTTTATGCCCGATACTACGGCGCTGAATGGCACGAAGCGGGCCGCCGTAGATTCGGCAATGACGCTGGCGAGCGTCGTCTTGCCGGTGCCGGGCGGCCCCCAGAAGATCAACGACTGCAGGCGGTCCTCCTCGATCATCTTTCTAAGCGCGCGCCCCGGCCCTATGAGTTTCTCCTGCCCCACGAATTCGTCGAGGGTTCGCGGCCGCATGCGGTCGGCAAGCGGGCGAATCCCCGAGATTCGTCAGCCGAATCGACTTCATGGTCGGGCTCTTCAAAGAGCCTGTCGTTGATGTCGCGGCGGGCCTTTAGCGCGGCTTTTTTGAGTCTTGGCATTTTTGCCCCCCCTAATAGATAGTAAATCTTCGTCCGCCCGCCCCGCAAACCGGGCTCGATCTCCACGCCGGGTCGGCAAACTTTGCAACCGCAGGTCTTAATTGCTGATTGCATTTAAGTTGTGATACTATGCTTTCGTTGACAACGAATCCTCTCCTTTGTTAACCTCAAATTTAGTCTATATATTTTGACGGCCTCTGTTTGTATCACATATTTGGAGTCTATATGAGAGCTGGAAACTCACGTTTTCTGTTAGTTTTTGCATTTGCCGTATTAGCGCTCACATCGGCCTGTGTTAAGAAGGTAACGGTGGATGAACTGCTTCCGGTCAAGGGGCAGGCTTCGACCGAAGAGCTGGTTAATCGTATTAACACATTCGCGAGCATTCAGACGTTTTCGGCGCAGGCCGACGTTCTATGTATACAACTATTTCACCGGCGAGAATACGAAGGCCGACAAGTTCCCGCAGGTTAGCGGGCTGATACGCTTTCAGAGGCCCGAGAACACTCGGATGCGCGTCAACTTCCCGCTTCCGGGATACAGCAAGGAAATCGCCGACATGGTGAGCGACGGGCAGAACTTCAGGCTGGCGCTCTACTATCCGGACGACAAGCGCCGATTTATCAAGGGAAGCAACCTCAAGCACCTCGACCGCCTGGACGTCGATGAGCTGAGCGAGAAGAAGGACCCGGACATAAAAGCGGCGGGCGGACTTGTCAACATGCGCCCGCAGCATTTCACGGAATCCTTCCTTATCAAGCCCGTGGGGCAGGACGAACGCAGTGTCGTCTTTCGCGAAGAGGTGAGGCAGACCGAGCCGCACCCGGTCAAGAAGAACCAGTCGGTGCAGCGGCCCTACTACGTGCTCTATGTGCTGGAGCAGGAGAACGGCCGGGCGAAGCTGCGCAGGAAATTCTGGTTCGACCGGTCGCAGGAAGGCGCTCCGATGGTCCGCCAGCAGATATTTGAGAACGGCGAAGGCAAGCTTGCCGGCGAAATAACCTACTCGGAGTGGTTCCAGGTCGCCGACAGCCAGATCAAGATGCCTCGCAAGGTTCGCATAGACCGGCGCAGCGATGGATACCGCCTCGAATTGACTCTGGAGAAGGACTCGGCCGAGGTGAATGTGGAGCTGCCCGAAACGACTTTCGTCCTTGAGAACAATAAGAACCTCGAAGAAGTGGACCTTGACGCCCCGCGCAAGGCGTCGGCCGATACGACCCGCAAGCCGCAGGCGCACCTGCCGGCGAACAGATAGATGGACAGTATCATAACCGCAAATATCAAGCAGCGCCCGCTGCGCACGGCGATCAGCATAATCGGAGTCGCGCTCGGGGTCGTGCTGGTCGTGTTGTTTGTGGGGCTTGCCCGCGGCACAATGAAGGACTCGGCCGAACGCCAGTCGAACGTCGATGCGGAACTGAGGTTTACGACGAAAGGCAACGCCGCGTTTGCCGCTAACCCCTTGATGCTGCCCGAGCGTTTTGCCGACGCATTCGTCCATGGCAAACCCGAAGAGAGAGACGCGGAGACGGGTGAAATAAGTCCGGCCAAGCCGCCCATACCCGGCATAGTCGCCGCCACCCCCGTAGGCGAATGGGTGCAATCGAGCGTCGCCGGGCTCGGGTTCGAGCTTGTCGACGGCATCGAATACGAGAGCTTCAGCAAGACGACGCAGATAAGGATTGTAGATGGGCGACCGCTCGGCGACGGCCGCAGTCCGGGAAATCGGTTCGAGGCCATCGTTGACCGCTACTACGCGGACATGAATAAGGACGTTGACGGCCAGCCCGTCAGGGTCGGAAGTAAGATAAAAGTTTACGAGCGATTGTTCGAAGTGGTCGGCATATATGAGCCGAGCATGCTCGCGCGGGTCAAGATACCGCTCTACACGCTTCAATGGCTGTTGAGCGGCGCGGAGAAGAGCACCACGGTCGCCGAAAACTGCACCTTCGTTATGGTCAAGTGCGAGCGGCCCGAAGCCTCGGCCGATGCGGCGCTCGCGATGCGGGAGTTATACCCGAGCTTTCAGGTCATACCGACAAGCGAGATACCGGCGCTCTATTCGCAAGGCATAGGGGCGGTGGAGGTATTTCTCAACGTGGTCATCGGCCTGGCAGTCGTCATAAGCACGCTGGTCATACTGCTCGGCATGTACACGACTATCATCGAGCGCACGCGCGAGATCGGGATACTGAAGAGCCTCGGCGCGTCGAAGCAGTTCATAGTAATGTCGATTGAGAAAGAGGCCGCGCTGCTCAGCGTAATCGGCGTCCTCTTCGGCTTCGCCATTTCGGTCGTGAGTATATTTATCATCGAGGCTAACACGCGGCTGAAATTCGACCTGGACTGGAAATGGCTTTTGCTCGCCGCGGTGATCGGACTGCTCGGCGGCATAGTGGGCGCGCTCTACCCGGCGGTACGGGCGGCCAATCTCGACCCTATCGAAGCGATCAGCTACGAGTAGCGGCGCGGAGCGGGAGTTAGAGACTGAGTTCATGAAGACAATTCTAGAGACAATAGATTTGAAGATGGTTTACCATGTGGGGAAGGTGGACGTGAACGCTCTGAGGGGCGTGACCGTGCAGGTAAGGGAAGGCGAGTACGTGGCGATTATGGGGCCTTCGGGGTGCGGCAAGTTGACCTTTCTTCACATAATAGGCGGAATGCTCCAGCCCTCGTCGGGCCGCGTGGTGATCGACGGCGAAGACCTTACGCGAATGAGCGACGGCGAGCGAACCGATCTGCGCCGCCGCAAGATCGGCTTCGTATTTCAGCGGTTCAACCTCTTTCCCACCTTGAGCGCCGAAGGCAACCTGAAACTTGCAGAGCGAATCCATTCAAATGGTTCAAACGGCGGCGACCCCGCCCGCAGGCGAGAGGTGCTGGGCCTGTTGAGGCTCGAAGACAAGATGCACCACAAGCCGCTTGAGCTCTCGGGCGGCGAGCAACAGCGCGTTGCCATAGCACGGGCAATTATCAATAGCCCCGCGCTTCTTTTGGCCGACGAGCCGACCGGCAATCTTGACACCGAAAATTCTCAGATCGTGCTCGACATGCTGGGCAGGCTTAACAAGGATATGGGGCAGACGATTATAATGATTACGCACAACCCGGAGGCCGCCGCCCGCGCGGATCGCACTATAGAGATGCGCGACGGCCATGTGGTATCGCACAATTAGAGTGCAGGAGGTGGTGCCGTGAAGATCGTTTTATCGACGCTGAAGAAGGTGCTGTTCTGGTCCTACGGGCGCGGCTCGTGGCAGTACGACGTTATGTGCGTGCTCATACTGGCCTTCATCTTCTTCGGCCCTAACACGGTTTTTCACAACCACCGCTCGGCCACGGCCGACGCCGCGGCCAGCAAACCCATTGTCATAACCGCGGGCGAGCTTGGCCAGATCGGCTCCGCGCCGGTTGATGAAGCGATAAGTGAGTTTGTAAAGAAAAAGTATCCAGACATTGAGATTTCGCACGTCGAAAAGGTGAATAGCGCAACCGGCGAGACGAAGTACCTTGTTTGGGAAAAAGAATAAGACCGGCGCGTGTTAAAAAAGCCGGACATGACGATGAATGGACAGGAGTTTTTAAAGATGAAGCTGAAAGCAATTTTAGTAACCGCAAGCCTGTTTTTGCTCGCGCTCTCGTTTTCGTTTACGACCGCAAGCGCCAACGGAAAACTCGACCAGATACTCGCCAACATGCAGCGCGAAGGGCAGGCGATCAAGACCATATTTGCCAACCTGCATCAGAGCCAGCGCCTGCGCGACATCGGGGGAAGGCAGGATTCCAGCGCGCAGATTTTCTTCAAGCATTATGGTCCCGGCAACGATAAGGTGAGGATAAATTATAGCCAGCCTGCCGGGCAGGTTGTCTGGGTCAACGGCGACGAGATAGTCCTTTATCAGAAGGGCATCAACCAGGCGATAATCACTTCCCGCAGGGCGCAGGCTTCCAAGAACAGCGAGATCTCTTTTGTGGCGACTCCTTACTCTTCGGTGCCCGAGCTGAAGCGACAGTTCAACATTGCCTACCTTGGGGACGAAGAGGGACGCGCAAAGCTTGAGCTGACGCCTAAGAGCAAATCGTCGCTTCAGAGGATGATTATGTGGGTAGACCAGACGACGTGGCTGCCGATGAAGTATCAGGTCACGGAGACCAACGGCAATGTCACTATCTTTACCCTGAGCAACGTGAAAAAGAACGCCGCTCTGTCGGACGGCAACTTCACCGTTAAGCTCCCCGGAGACGTGAAGAGGATTAACAGGTAATTCTTTAGAACGTACCTGAATTGACAAAAGGCTCTCCCCGCCGGGAGGGCCTTTTCGCTTTTTGGCGATTCAGAGAAGGTATAGCGCCACCAGGATCGAACCGACCAACCCGATAGAGACGGCCCAGAAGAGAGCTTCAGAGAAGATCGCCAGGGCGCGCGAGCGGCTAGCGCGCGGGTTGCCGCGTTGTTTTATTCGCATCGCGGAGTGGGCCAGGAAGACTGCCGCGACCAGCCCGCCGAGCGCCATCAGCCTGAGCGGCCAGAGGAAGAATACCCACTGAGTCTCGACCAGAAGGAGCAGGAACAACCCTATAAAAAAAGAGCTTGCCGACGCGATGACCGGCCCGGCAAAATCCGGGTTCGCAACCGGGATATTCAACGTGCCTGCCCTTGAGGCGGCTTCGGGGTCGAACGCGGCTGATGACCCATACGCAATCTGCTTTGGGCCTCGCCCTTCGTCATATGCCTTGCGGGCTTCGGGATCGCTCAACACGTCGCGCGCTTCGTTGAGCGACTTCATCGTCTCTTCGCTCCCGCCCGAATCCGGGTGATGCTTTCGCGCCTGTGCGCGGTAAGCGCTCTCGACTTCGCGCGCGTCAGCCGTCTCGGCGATCCCAAGCACCTGGTAGTAATCTTTCTCAGGATCGAATTTCATCGCCGCTCCGGTGCCCATTATATCCACCAGGCAAAAAATCGAAAGCCGGCTCTTGCCGTTTTGCCGGCGGAGTAGGCTATACTCGCAGGTCCGCGATTGAAGAAGCGAAGACGAGGAGAATAAGATGAAACTCTTATCGATGAAGCTCGACGGCGAAGACCGCGCCGGCATCCTCATTGGCGAAGAAGCGCTCGACCTGACCTCGATGCTTGAGGGCCTGCCCGGCGCAACAGGACAGCGCCAGAGCCATCTATAAGGACGCGCTCGATCTGTACCGGGCCGGGCCGAGCCGGTTGAATGATCTCGTCTCTCATTTATCAAGCGACCAGGTGCTGAATATATGTCGCCGCGTGGGCGCGCTTCATCCCATCTCGAATAGTATCGTTGAATCCGCCGATTCTTCATCCGGGTAAGATACTTGCCGTAGGGCTCAACTACGCGGCGCATGCGCGCGAGGGGGACCGCAAGCCGCCGGAGCGCCCGCTCATCTTTTCAAAGAATGTGACCGCGCTCATCGGGCCGGGCGACTCCGTGAGACTCCCTCGCATTAGCGACAAGGTCGATTACGAAGCCGAGCTTGCCGTGGTCATAGGCAAAGAAGGCAGGTCCATCTCATCAGACAGCGCCTTCGAGCACATCGCGGGCTACACGATAATGAATGACATCACGGCTCGCGACCTGCAACGGAGCGAGAGCCAGTGGGCGCGGGCGAAAGGGCTCGACACGTTCGCGCCGTGCGGGCCCTGGCTCGTTACCACGGATGAGATTGCGGACCCGCACGTCCTCGACATAAGCCTGCGCGTAAACGGCGAGCCGAGGCAGCAGTCGAATACTAACGACCTGATTTTCAAGATCCCATACTTGATCGAGTTCATTTCTCAGGACCTGACGCTTCTGCCCGGCGACATTATCTCTACCGGTACTCCTTCGGGCGTAGGCGCGTACATTAGCCCGCCGGTTTTTTTGAAGCACGGCGATCTTATCGAGATAAACATTTCGCAGATTGGCGTGCTAAAAAACAGAGTGGTCGGAAAGCGTTAACCGCTGCGGCTAACGGCCGGCCCATCTGGCGCGATTTGATTTCACGGACGCCCGCCGAGGGTATTTATACTTCTTTTATCGAGTCTTAAAGACTTAAATAGCGCCCCTCTAGTAGCATCCCCCGCGTGAACGTAAGAAACTTGATCAACGGACCATATAAGAATAGGAGCAGAAGAATGAGCACATCTACTACAGAGTTATTCGACACGGTAAAAGCAGAAGAATTTGCGGGGCGCATGGTCAATATATTGAATGACAGCGCGCTGGCCCTGATGACCAGCATCGGCCATAGGACCGGCCTGTTGAACACCCTGTCGTCGCTGCCGCCTTCGACATCGGAGCAGATCGCAAAGGCCGCCGGGCTAAACGAGCGATACGTCCGCGAATGGCTGGGCGCGATGGTCACGGGCAATATAATCGAGTACGATCCGGCGGATGGCACCTACTGGCTGCCCTATGAGCACGCGGCTTCGCTCACACTGGCGTACGGGCAGTCGAACATGGCCGCGACCCTCCAGTTCATTTCCATACTCGGGTCGGTAGAGGACCAGATCGTAGAGTGTTTTCACACGGGCGGCGGCGTCCCCTACAGCGCCTTCCCGCGTTTCCAGGAAGTAATGGCCGAAGAGAGCAATCAGACGGTCGGCGGCTGCGCTGATAGACTCGATACTGCCGCTTGCGCCGGGGCTCATCCGCGCATTACGCGGCGGAATAGAAGTGCTCGACATAGGCTGCGGCTGCGGGCACGCCATCAACCTGATGG
Source organism: Blastocatellia bacterium (assembly GCA_963832205.1). Lineage (GTDB taxonomy): Bacteria > Acidobacteriota > Blastocatellia > UBA7656 > UBA7656 > DATBMY01. The sequence continues at coordinate 331,066 of CAWHTK010000005.1, forward strand.
CCCAGGCTTTTCCAAAGAGCCGGTTTACCGGTTACGACCTTTCTTACGAAGGGATAATTGCCGCCCGCGCCGAGGCAAAGGCCAGGGGTCTTTCAAACGCAAGGTTCGACATAAGGGACGTGACCACGCTGGCGGATGTCGAGCGCTTCGGGCTCATCACGGCCTTCGACGCGATACACGATCAGGCAAAGCCGGCCCTGGTGCTTGAAGGCATAGCGAGGGCTCTGCGCCCGGACGGGGTCTTTCTCATGCAGGACATCACCGGGTCGAGCCATATTCATAACAACGTGGGCCACCCGCTTGCGCCGTTTCTCTACACGATCTCTTGCATGCACTGCATGACGGTTTCGCTCGCGCAGAACGGCGAAGGGCTCGGGACGATGTGGGGAGAGGAGAAGGCGTGCGAGATGCTTGGCGCGGCCGGCTTCAGAAACGTCGAGATCAAGCGATTGCCGCACGACATAATGAACAGCTTCTACGTTGCTACAAAAGGATAAACCGGGGGTTGAGTCCTGTCGGCGTGAGGGCGGTCTATGACGGGCCGTCCTCACTTTTATTCTGGTGTATGCGTTGAGTGCCGGAGCGATCTTAAATTAGGGGTTGCGAAGTCGATCTTTTTCGCCGGGGAGCCTTCGATAGACCTCTTCGGGCCGGGTGGAGGGCGGCATGGTCTCAAGCACCATGTAGTCTGGTATCTGTATATAGATCGTATCGCCGAGCGAGTTGATGCGCTCGATCTCCCACCTGATACCGTTCCACGTCGCCAGGTCGAATGACTCCGGGTCATCCGGTGCGCCGCGGAGTCTGATCCAGGCTTTCCTACCTTTTTCCATTACTGCTTGACCGCACTTTCGCTATCAACCAATTCTGCCGAAACTCCATGCAAAAGCGGCTGGAGGCGCAATTACAAAGTGCCATACTTCAGCCCGCCTTTTCAAGAGTGGCGAATTAGGCGGCTTGCCGCGACGACAGCAGTTCAATCGGAGCCGCCCGCATCAGATTACGGTCGTTATTATCTCGCGGATGCTGCGCTGAAGCTCTGCGTCGTCTGTAATAGGGTTTGTGATCGCCACCTCGCACGCGACGTGCGGGTGAATGCCGCTGCTTACAAGCTGAGACGCATAGACCAGCAGCCGGGTCGAGACGCCCTCCTCAAGCCCGTGCCCCTTGAGATTGCGGACCTTTTCTCCGATCAACACAAGGTCGCGAGCGGTCTGCTCGTCAACGCTCCCTTCGTGCATAAGTATCTCAGCCTCAAGCTGGGCCGGGGGGTAATCGAATTCCAGGCCGACAAATCTCTGGCGCGTCGATTGTTTAAGGTCTTTTAGTACGCTTTGATAACCCGGGTTGTACGATACGACGAGCATGAAATCATCCGGCGCCTGCAGAATAGTGCCGCGCTTCTCGACCGGCAAGACTCTCCGGTCGTCCGTCAGCGGGTGGATGAGGACTATGGTATCTTTGCGCGCCTCTACGATTTCGTCCAGATAGCAGACGGCCCCGTGTTTGACGGCCGTCGTGAGCGGCCCGTCGTGCCAGACGGAACGCCGATGGGCGGGTCAGCGCGCGTGTCGATTGCAATCGCGGCAGCGCGACGTGGAAGTCCGCCGCGTCGTCGCAGCTCGAACTCGGTCCGCTGGCGCTGACGCGCGCGATGTGTCCGGACGGGTCGCTGCACGATCACATCGTCAAGCAGTGGGGCGCGATCCGCTCGTATGTATTCGTGATGGTCACCTGTTCCTCTCGTTGATGGCTGACGGTGGCATCTACGAGTTAGAGTCGATGAGCAAACCGCCGGCGCGGTGACCGTCCGCACCGTGTCACGCGGCTCGCGCGGTCGTCACGAGGCCGTCAACGCGGCGCGGCGGCTGCGGGTGGCGACATAGAGGAGCGAGCCGACGAGCACGCACGCGCCGAAGCCGAGCCACTCGTTTCGCGTCAGCCCGGTCAGCAGCCACAGGATGACGGGCAGGCGAGCCAGGGCACGACGCGGCCAACGGGACGCGGATCGACCGCCGTCGCCGAGGAAGCCCTCGCGCGCGAGCCGCCACGCCGCCAGCGCGCATCCGAGGTAGAGCGCGAGCGCCGAGACGTTGGCGAGGATCGCGAGCGTCTCGAAGGTGCCCGAGAGTCGCGAGCGCGAGCGCGAGCAGCGACTGCACGACGATGGCGCCTGCGGGGCGCGGTGCCGGATGCACCGCGGCGAGCGCGCGCGGCAGGAAGCCGTCGCGGGCGAGCGCGAACAGGATGCGCGGCATCGACAGCGTCATGCCGCCCAGGTAGCCGAACATCGAGATCGCCGCGCCAGCCAGCAGCAGCGACCGCGCCCAGCCGCCGAACGCGCGCCCGCGGCATCGGCCAGCGGCGAGACGGTGGCCTGCGCCAGCCCGCTCGCCGAGGATGCCCTGCGCCACACCTGCAGCGCGATGTAGAGCGCGTGATGCCGAGCATCGCGAGCGCGATGGCGCGCGGCACGGTGCGCGCCGTGTCCCGCACCTCGCCGCTCGGCACGAGCGCGATTCGACGCCGGCGAACGCGAAGACGAGGAGCAGCGAGTCCGCGCGACGTCGGCCGCGGCCGGCCCTCCGGCGATCTGCAGGTTGTCCGCGTCGATGAAGAACACGCCGCCGATCGGCGACCAGGAGCAGCGGCAGGAGCTTGGCGACCGTGGCGATGGTGTTCAGCCGCGACGCCGAGCGCGACGCCGCGCAGGTTGACGAGCGACCAGAACGCGAACGTCGCGACGAGCACAGCGATCTCCTGCCGCGGCCGGCGAGCGCCGGGACCAGCAGCCCGACGCTCGCCGCGAACACCGTCGCCACCGCCGCGGTCGCGAACAGGCCGAGCATCCACAGCAGGACGCCGGAGAGGAAGCCCGCGTAGGGCCCCAGCGCAATGCCGATGTAGGCATACGGGCCGCCGGTGAGCGACACGCGGCTGCCGGCGTCGGCGATGCACAGCACGATGAGGCCCATCGCCACCGCGCAGACCAGATAGGCCAGCGGTGCGGCCGCGCCGAGCGAGCCGGCGACGTTGGCCGGCAGCCGGAAGATGCCGCCGCCGACCGTGATGTTGACGATCGCCGCGGCGAGGCCGAACGTGCCGATGGCGCGCAGCAGCGGCTCGGCGGCCGGAGCGGCCGGACTCGGGGGAGCGGTTGGTGTCGGCACGCCGCGTAGCTTAGCGCTTAAACCCAGAGTTCATTTGCGTTGACGTCAGGCACAGGGAGATCGGGAGATCGGGGAGTCAATTGTTCTCCCTGAACTCCATGACCTCCCTGTGACTATGCGTCTACTCAAGTCCACTGGGGATTAGCAGCGTGGCAGCCTCAGCGCGTTTTCGCGCGGCGGTAGATCCCGTCGAACGCCGTCTTCCAGGTCTTGCCGCCGTCGGCCGACGCTTCCCAGTGCTGCCGCAGCGTGCCGTCCGCGCTGGGAGTCCAGGTGATCCGGTTCATCACCTGCCGTTCGGGCGGTCCGGACATACCGGTGAGCTGCATCGATCCGTTCTGGAACGCGCCGTCGAGAAGGAGCAGGTTGCCGCTGTCGCTGACCCACGTCTGGTGCCAGCGCTTCCTGACCGCGTCCCACATGTTGAAGCTCTCGCCGTTCATTCCGGTTGCCCCGGCCCAGTGCTCGTGAATCACACAGCTTTTCAGCTCACGCGTGATCGAGTTCGGGCTTGCCGGCTTGCCGTCCGGTGTCATGACATCCCACTCGCCGACCCAGAAATCGAACTGGCGGTGTTCAGGACTGTCGCACGTGGTGGGCTTGGCCGTCTGTTCCGCCCGCACCGGCGCCGGAAACACCACTACGGCGCCGAGAGCCAGGGCACGGATGCATGTAGCGAAGCGCGTCATTCGTCTCTCCAGCGGGAAACCCTCACATCAACCGACGCCGCAAACCGCGATCGGCCGCTACATGCCGTGGCCGGTCTGCTCGATGAACGTTCGAAAGTCAAAGTAGTCGGTCCACGTCTGGATCTCGGCCGTCGCGAATGCGGAAAAACGACGAGCCGCGGACTTTGATCGGTCGCTTGACGCCGTCGGGGCGAGTTGATACGCCGCCGAGCGTTTGCTCGGTTGCGACAAGGTCGCCCGAAACCACCATCGAGTGCACGTCGATGGTGACGTCGCTCAACGCCGAACGCATCTCGGCCGCCAGGGTGCGAATGCCGTCGCGTCCGACGCGACGCTGGCGAAACCCTGGATCCTCGAAGACCACGTCAGCGGCCATGAGTCCGGCAATGCCGTCCACGTCTCTCGCCCATACGCGGCAAAGAGTTGATCGACGATGTCGCGCGGCTGAGTGCGCTGCAGGCCAGCGCAGCCGCACAACATGTTGCCCGCAAGCGTGAATCGCTGACCGGTCGGCGGCGTCTGCGGCGCCGCCGGTGCGGCGGTAATGGCAAGGCCTACGACGGCGGCAGTGAGTTTCAGCATGGCGCCATCCTGGGCGGCGTCTCCGGACCGGCGCAACGGCATTGCAGTGAGCAGCATCGCCGATGCAGCGAATCGCACGCGCCGCGGGACGGCGAGCCGGCGGCGTGCGCTAAGCTGGCCTCGTGCTCCGAGTGACGCGCTGGCACTGGCTGGCCGTGACCGCCTTCTGGCTGTTCATCACCGCCATGTACACGGCGCAGATGCTATGGCTCGCGCAGATCCCCGGAGAGCGCGTCAACGTGCGGGCGTCGGTCGCGTGGCAGGCGAGCTATTACGCCGTCTGGATCCCGTTCACCATCCTCGTGTGGCGCGTTTCTGGTGCGTGGCTCGCCGATGGCCGGCGCCACTGGGTCTCGCTGCTCCTGCACCTGCCGCTCTTCGCCGGTGTGTGGGCGGCGATTGCCTTGATGGTCTCGGGCATCGCGCCGGCACTCGCGGGACAGTCGGAGCCGTTCTGGCTGACGTATTGGATTCAGCTGCGCGGCCGGGCGCACCTGATGGTGTTGATCTACACGGCGGTCGTGGGCACCGGCGCCGCTCTGCTGATGTTCCAGCGCTATCAGGATCGGACCGCCGCGCAGGTGCAGCTCCAGGCCGAGTGGTCGTGGCACGGCTCCAGGCCTTGCGTGGACACCTCGAACCGCACTTCCTCTTCAACGGCCTGCACAGCATCGCCGCGCTGGCGCGGCAGCAGGACACGGCCGGGCGTGGTGCGACTGACGGCAAGCCTGAGCGAGATCCTCCGACACGTCCTCGCTGTCGGCGATCGGCCGTCGAGACTCGGCGACGAACTCGCTGTCGTCGAGCGCTATCTCGAGATCGAGCGCGCGCGGTTCGCCGATTGCCTCGACGTCGCACTGTCGGGCTACCAGCCGATGTGGCCGATGCCCGCGTCCCGCTGCTGGTCGTGCAGCCGCTCGTCGAGAATGCGCTGAAACACGGCCTCGGTCCCCGCGTCCCAACCGGGCCCTGGTGCGGGTCTTCGGCCTGGCGCAACGAAGGCTCAGACACAACATCACCGTTGAAAGACGATGGTCGTGGGACTCTCCCCGCTCAGGGTGGGAAGCTGGACTCGAGCAGTGGAACCGTTTTTGCGCAATCTGTCGGCGCGCTTGAACGCTCGAATACGGGGGAACGCGCGAGCCTGGCGGATTCCAGGCCGCGAGCCGAAGGAGGCGTGCGCGCCTAGCATGGTGGTTGCCGGACCGTACCGGCGTGACCGACGCCCCGACCAGTCCCTGGCGCGCGGTCGTGTGGACGACGAGCCCGCTGGGCGCGGCAGACGCTCGAACTGCTCGTCGCACGCGAAGGTCAATTTCGCCATTGTCACAGCCGCGTGCTGCAACCGGCGCGGAGGCCATCGACGTCGTAACGCGCAGCAGCCCGATGTGCTGTTCCTCGACGTGCAGATGCCGGAAGTGGACGGGTTCGACGTCATCCGACAGCTTTGATCGCGGCGTCGACGGGCGCTGGTCGTTTTCGTTACCGCCTACGATCAGTACGCGCTTCAGGCGTTCGAACAGCATGCGTTCGACTATCTGCTGAAGCCGTTCAGCGACGAGCGATTCGCGGTCGTGGTCGAGCGAATTCGGCACCGCCTGCGGGAGCGGTCGCAGGCGCGGATCGCCAACCGGCTCAGCGATCTGCTGGCGCAGACTGCGGCGAGGCCGCGACGGACGCTCCTCGTCCGCGACGCCGGCCGCACCGTCGTGATCCCGCACGACGACATCGTGTGGATCGAAGCCGAGGATTACTGCGCCCGGTTGCACCTTCGCACGCGGAGCGGTGCTGGTCCGCGAATCGCTGAAGGCGCTCGGCGATCAGTTGCCCGCGGCCGATTTCGTCCGGGCGCACTGCTCGGCCATCGCGAACGTCGCGGCGATCCGATTGCTCCAGCCGGTCAGCTCTGGCGATCAGCGCATCAGCCTGGCCGACGGCACCACGTTGAAAGTCAGCCGCACGCACCGCGGCAATCTGCTCAAAGCGCTGGGCCGGCGCCGGTGAGCTGGCCGCGCAGACTTGAGTCGGCCCTCGAAAGGGGCCTGCCCTTTTCTCAGGTGATCGCGATACTCAGCCCTCAACGACACCCTCTCGACAAGGAGACGCGCGCATGTGCGACGAACATTATGCGGACGACCTGGCTAACTACATGCGCTTTCCGCCGCTGACGCGCCGGCAGTTCGCCGCGGCCTCGATGGGCGCCGGCCTGATGGTGACGCTGCCGCGTGCGGCCAACGCCCAGGCGGTGAAGGAGTCGGACGTCGAGGTCAAGACGCCCGATGGCGT
>CAWHTK010000006.1:0-75135 GCA_963832205.1 Blastocatellia bacterium
GGCCGAGATCGACGCCGCGTAAAAGGTTGTCAGCACTCGCGAAGGGACGTCATGCCACAACGCCGGTATTCCACCGCGATCGTCGGCACCGGAGGGATCGCCGACGCGCACGCGCGGGCACTGCGCGACCACGAGGGCCGGGCGCGGTTGGTCGCGGTGACCGACGTCGATCAGGACCGGGCGCGGGCGTTCGCCGCCGCGTGGAACGTGCCGCACGTCTACCGGGACCTGACCGGGTTGCTGCGGGACGCGGAGGTGGACCTGGTCCACCTCTGCACCCCGCCGGAGTCGCACGCGACGCTGGCGCTGGAGTGCCTGCGGGCCGGGACGAGCGTGCTGGTGGAGAAGCCGCCGACGCTGTCGCTGGCCGAACTGGACACGCTCGCGGCGGCCTCCCGGGAGACGGGGGCGCACCTGGCCACCGTCTTCCAGCACCGGTTCGGGGCGGGCGCCGTCCGGCTGCGGGCCATGTGCGCGGCCGGCGTACTCGGGCGGCCGTTGCTGGCCACCTGCGACACCCAGTGGTACCGCGACGACGCGTACTTCGAGGTGCCGTGGCGCGGCAGGTGGGAGACCGAGGGCGGCGGGCCGACGATGGGCCACGGCATCCACCAGTTCGACCTGCTGCTGTCGGTGCTGGGGCCCTGGGAGTCGGTCACCGCGGTGGCCGCCCGGCGGATCCGGCACGTGGAGACCGAGGACGTGTCGATGGCGCTGGTGACGTTCGCCGACGGCGACGGTGGCATCGGTCGTCAACTCGGTGATCTCGCCACGCCAGGTCTCCGCGCTGCGCCTGGACTTCGAGTACGCCACGGTGGAACTGTCGCACCTGTACGGCTACACCGACGACGACTGGACGGTCACGCCCGCACCCGGGCATGCGGCGGTCACGTCCCGGTGGGCCGTCGGGCGCTCCACGGTCGCCAGCGGGCACGGCGGCCAGTTCGACCGCGGTCCTCGACGCGCTCGACGCGGGCGTGGCGCCACCCGTCACGATCGCGGACACCCGGCGGACGATGGAGTTCGTCGCCGCCCTGTACGCCTCGGCGTTCACCGGTGAGCGGGTCCACAGTGGACAGATCGGGCCGGACAGCCCGTTCGCCGTCCGGATGGACGGATCGGGAGTCCCGTGGGAAGCGGTGCGTAGTTCATGACGCTGCATGTCGACCACGCGCTGGCCCGGTCGGTGACCGTGTCGTCCGGCGACGTCGCGCTCTTCACGTACGTGTACCGGCCGGACACGCCGCAACTGGAGTCGCCGAAGCCGTACCTGCATCCGATCCGCACCCTCGACGGGGACGTGATCTCGCTGTTCCGCCCGCACGACCACGTCTGGCACAAGGGCTGGCCTGGTCGTTGCCGCACGTCGGCGAGCACAACTTCTGGGGCGGACCGACGTACGTGCACGGCCGCTTCTACGTCCAGCTGGACAACAACGGCAGCGCCGTGCACCGGGACATGACCGGCCTGTCCATCGTGGACGGAGCCGTGTCGCTGGCGCACCGCCTCGACTGGATCTCCCAGCAGGGCGGGGCGGTCATCGACGAGCACCGCGCCATGTCGGCGGTCCTCGTCGACGACGCCACGTGGATCCTGCTCTTCGACACGGCGATGACCAACGTCTCCGGCGCGGAACTGTCGTTCGGCTCGCCGACCACCAAGGGGCGGGAGAACGCCGGGTACGGCGGGCTCTTCTGGCGCGGGCCGCGCTCCTTCACCGATGGCACCGTCCAGTCGGCCGGCGGCACGGGTGCGGACAACCTGCGCGGCACCCGCGCCGAGTGGTTCGCCTTCCGGGGCAAGCACGATGAGACCGGTCGGGCCTCCACCCTCGTCATGGTCGACGACCCGGCCAACCCGCAGCACCCACCGCAGTGGTTCACCCGCAGCGCGGAGTTCGCGTGCCTGAACCCCGCGCCGTTCTTCAGCGAGGAGGTCGCGTTGCGACACGGCTCGACCATCCGGTTCCGTTACGCGGTCGTCGTCGCCGCCGGTGACCGGGGTGACGCCGGCACCGCCGAGTTGGCCGGCACCGGCCGCGCCGCGCTGGCGGCGTGGCACGGCACCATCAACGCCGCCGCCGCTGCCGCCGGCACCGCCGCCGACGCCGAGCGGAGCGAGGTGGCGGCATGAGTACCGGCTTTCCGGGCGGCACCTCCGTGACCCGCCTGTCGGTGTATCCGGGGCAGTGCGCCGCCGACGGTCTGGCCGGTGGCACGCCGCACCTGCACCTCGCCTCGACCGAGGCCTACGTGGTGATCGGCGGCTCGGGTGCCCTCCAGACCCTGGACCCGGCCGGGTTCCGGGTGACTCCGCTGGCTGCCGGCTCGACCGTCTGGTTCACCCCCGGCACCATCCACCGCGCGATCAATCACGGCGACCTGCGGGTCGTGGTGGTCATGTCGAACGCCGGGCTGCCCGAGGCCGGAGACGCCGTCATGACGTTTCCCCCGGCGGTCGTCGGCGACCCGGAGCGGTACCGCGCCGCCGCCGCACTGCCGCACGGCGCCGCGGACGAGGAACTCGACGAGGCGGTGCGCCGCCGCCGCGACCTCGCGGTCGAGGGCTTCCTGACGCTCGTCGACGCGGCCCGGGCCGGCGATCTGCGGCCCCTTTCGACGCTGTACGACAGCGCGGTGGCATTGGTCCGCCCGAGAGTCGCCGACTGGCGGGAGACGTGGCGGGCCACTGTGGAGGAGCAGACCCGCCACACCGCCGAGGTGCTCGACGGGCTGGAGCGCGGCGACGGTCGGCACCTCCGGTCGGCCGCATTGCTGGAGTCCCCGCCGAGCGCGACGGCCCGCTGGGGCATGTGCGGCAGGCTGCACACCCACGACGTCGCCAATCCGATCGTGCCCGCCCCCTGAGCTGGAGTGTCCATGCGACGCGTTGCCGTCCTTGCCGCGTTGACCCTGACCGCCGCCGGCCTGGTCCTTATGCCTCTCGCCGGGCAGGCGGCCGGCACCGCCTACTACGTCGATGCCGCGACCGGTGACGACTCGGCCGCCGGCACCGACGAGTCGCAGGCGTGGAAGAGCCTCGCGAAGGTGAACACCACGACGTTCGAGGCGGGCGACCGCATCCTGCTCCGCGCGGGTGGCCGCTGGGAGGGGCAGTTGTGGCCGAAGGGCTCCGGCACTCCGGGCGTCCCGATCACCGTGGACAGCTACGGCACCGGCACCAGGCCGCGCATCGACGGTGCCGGGCTGGTCGGTGACGCGGTCCGGCTGTTCAACCAGGAGCACTGGACGATCCGCAACCTGGAAGTCACCAACGCCGCGCCGGCGACGCAGACACCCGGCGAGAACCTCAAGGATCTGCGCGGCATCCATGTCAGCGGCGACAACAGTCAGGTCCTCGACGGGTTCGTCGTCGACGGCGTGTACGTGCACGACGTCACCGGCGAGGTCAACTGGATCAGCGGCAGCGTCGAGGACAACGCACCCGGCATCCGGTTCAGGACCGGGTGGGACGGGTCGAAGAAGACCGGCGGCATCGTCTTCGACACCACCGTGCCGGACATCCTCGCGCCGCCCGTGCAGGCGACCGTCCTCAATGGAATTGCGGTGCAGAACTCCCGGATCGAGAACACCTCGTTCGCCGGGATCGTGGTCAAGCAGTACACGGGCGACGGCAGGAACGAGGCCGGCGAGACGATCGCCACCGCGACCGGCTGGGGGACCCGGGAGAACGCCACCGATCCGACGTTCACGCCCCACACCAACGTGACGATCAGGAACAACTTCATCACGCAGGCCGGCACCGCGTACGGCTGCAACGGCGTGTACCTGACCAACGTCCGCGGTGGGCTGGTGGAGCGCAACGTCGTGTACCGGACCGGCACCTCGGGCATCGAGACCTACTTCGCCGACGACGTGACGATCCAGTTCAACGAGGTGTACGAGACGCAGCAGAAGGCCGGCGGCGCCGACTCCAACGGCATCGACCCGGACAAGGGCACCACCCGGCAGGTGATCCAGTACAACTACACCCACGACAACGGCGACGGCATCCTGCTGTGCCAGTTCAGCTTCGGTGACGTGGTGGTGCGCAACAACGTGATCGCGAGCAACACGCGCTACCAGATCTACCTGCACTCCGACCGGCCGGCGAACGCGAAGGTCTACAACAACACGATCTACAACGATCGCAGCGCCTACCTGATCTACGGATACGACAGCTCCCTCCTGTCGACGTACGGCATCACCAACAACGTCATCTACTCGACCCGGGCGAACGCGACGCTGACGACCAGCCCCACCATCACGTACAGCGGCAATCTCTACGGGGGCGCCGTGCTGACCGTGCCGCCGGGCGACACGACGGCCGTCGTCGGCGACCCGCGATTCGTCGACGCGCCCCTTTCCGGCCCGTACGGCACGCTGGAGACGGGTCCGCAACTGGACACGGCGCTCGGGCTGCGGGTCCGCACCGGTTCCCCGGCGATCGACGCGGGCGTGGCGGTGCCCGACAACGGCGGCCGTGACTACGCCGGCGCCAGCCTGTACAACGGGAGCCCGGACCTCGGCGCCTTCGAGTATTCGACCGCGGCGGGCGCGACGACCGAGTCCGTGACGGGCCGGGTCCGGACCTCCGGCGGCGCGCCACTCGCCGGTGCGACCGTGACGGTCGCCGGCGCACCGGCCGCCGCAACGTCCGGTGTGGACGGACGGTACGTCGTCGCCGATGTCCCGTTCGCCGACGGCACGACCGTCACCGCGACGCGCAACGGCTACCAGGCCGCGACCGCGACGGTGAACATCCGCCCCGGCAACGTGTCCGTCGCCGACCTCACGCTCGCGTCGACCAGTGTCGTGGGCTCCGTCGCCGGGCGGGTCGTCGACCAGGCCGCCCGACCGGTTACCGGCGCGCGGATCACCGTCCGCGCCGGGGAACGGGTCGTGGGCTCCGCGACCACCGGTCCCGAGGGTGCCTTCACGATGGCCGACGTGCCGGTCGGGGAGGACTACACGCTCCACGCCGAGGCCGGTGGGTTGCCACCGGCGACACGGTCCGGAGTGGACGTTCATCCCGCCGAGACCACCGACGTCGGCGCGCTGGTCCTGACCGGCCCGGCGCCGGACTACCTGGCTGTGCACGACTTCAACGGGCTGCCGACGGGGACGCTGGCGAACGGCGACGACGGCCTCACCGTCAGCGGGTCCGGCGGGCGGGTCGACGTCGCGGAGGTCCCGGGCGCGACCGACAAGAGCGTGACGGTGACCCGGTCCACCAACAGCGGCAACACCAGCATGATGCGCCGGTTCACCCCCGCTCTCGTCGGCATCGTCACCGTCGAGGGGAGGGTGATGCGCGACGACGCGTCCGGGTCCGGAAACAACTTCTTCGGCGCGCCGTACATCCGCGGGACCAACGGGCAGAACGCGATCAGCGTCGGGTTCACGAAAGGCACCATCACGGCCTACTCCGGTACGGGGTCGGTCACGATCGGCGCGTACGAGAGCGGGCGGTGGTACCACGTCGTCGCCGTCATCGACACGGTCCACCAGAGCTTCGACCTCTATCTCGACGGCCGGCTCGTGTTCGACGACGCCGCGTTCCGGTCCCCGCTCGACGGGGTGGCCCAGGTGGACTTCTACGCCAACAGCAGCAACTACGGCGCGATCCACGTCGACGACGTCCGGGTCGCCCAAGGCGTCGGGTACGGCCGGTCCGAGGCCGGTCTGGCCAGCCTGCGCACCGGCCACGGCGACCCGCAGGCACAGCCGGACGGTGGTTACCTGCTGGACGTGCCGGCCACCGTCGGCGAAGTCACCGTCACTGCGGTCGCCCGCAGCCCGTTCAGCCGATCCGTATCCATCGACGGCGCGACGACCACGGGCGGGCAGGCGCAGCGCACGATCGTGCTCGGGCCCACCGGTGCGGGCATTCCCGTCGTGGTGACCGCCGAGGACGGCACCCAGGCCACGACCACCCTGGAGGTCCGGCGAGCCCCGCAGTTGCCGCAGGACGGCGCCACCCGGCCACCGGGCAGGGCCGTGCTGTCCTCGACGATCGGCTGGACCTCCGGCCTGCGCGACGGCACCTACGAGGTGCGGATGAACCTCTGGTACGGGGTCAACGCGAGCGTGTTCGTGCTCTACGAGAACGGCGTCGAGATCGCCCGCCGGCAACTCACCCCGGCCACGCCCGGCGCGCAGTCGGCGGTGGTGGCGGTCACCGGCCGGCCCAACGGCAGCTACAGCTACACCGGTGAACTACTCAACCAGGCCGGCCGCACGGCCACCGTGCCCATCACCGTCGCCGTGACCGACGCCAACCCGGGCAAGCCGGTTCTCAGCGCCGACAACTGGGACGGCGACGGAACCTACACCGTCACCATGAACCTGTGGTGGGGCACCAACGGCACCACGGTCAAGCTCTACGAGGACGGAGTGCTGGTCGATACGCGGTCGCTCACCGCCGCCAGTCCGAACGCGCAGCGGGTCAGCTTCGTGCGTGCGGGTATGGCGGCCGGCACCCACCGTTACGAGGTTGAGCTCTCCAACCAGCACGGGTCGACCCGCAGCGACCCGTTACCGGTGACCGTGGCCGGCTTGCCGTCCGGCCACTGACCCGGGCCCGCGCATAGGATTGGCCGCATGGTTGGTGACGGCGACGGTGTTGTGGTGCTCGGCGCGGAGTTGGCCGCGGCGAGGAAAGCCGAACGGCGTCGCGTCCCGGTGGGTCCCTCGCCGCTGGCTGACGTCGACTATCCGGCCGGGTCGGGCGATCTGTGGCGGTGGGCCGAGCGGTCGCAGGACGGCGCGGTGGCGGCGTTCGTTGCGGCCTATCGCGCGGCCGATGAGGGGGACCGGGCGGCGATTCGGGCGAGCCTGACCATGGACAATCTGTACACGGTGCTGTTGTTCGCCCGGCGGCGTGCATTCGCGGCGATCCGGGCCAGGGATCCGCAGGCGGTGGTGGAGGCCTTCGACGCGTTGTCCGCGATCGACCTGGAGCGGGTGGATTGGCGCGATGTGTCCGTCGCCGCCATGCTCGCCGCCCATGCGGCACCGGGCACGGGAATCGCGGCGGTCGAGGCGTCGGCGGGAGCGCTGGTCCGAGCCGACCCGCAGGTAGCCGAGGTGCTGTCCGCCGCGGTCGAGGAGGACGAGGACACCGACCTTGCCGAGTCGTGTGGGCTGCGGGTCGTCGCCACTGCCGACGGTCCGGTGCTGTTCGAGGACGAGATGGATCCCTACGAGCCGGAGCGGGATCTGGCGCCGCTCGCGCTGGCGCTCGCGGCCGCCATCGACAGCGAAGGCACCTACCGGGTCGATTCGGTGGGTCTCGGCACGACCATCGCGCCGATCTGGGTCGACGGCGAGAACGACCGGCGGGTCGCGGCCGCAGTCGCGGAGCTGACCGGGTGTGTGTCGATCCATGCCCAACCTGTCCCCGGGCCGGAACGGACGCCGGGTCACCACTTCCTGCTGGTCTACGTCGCCGAGGCCGCCACGGCCGAGGACGCCACTGCCATCGCCCACGGGGCCGGCCGGGGCGGGCATTCGCAGTCCGTGGTACTCGGTGTGCCGGCAGGTCGCCTGTGCGCGGTCCTCGTCGCGGCCAGCGTGTCGCACGGTCAGCCGTCGTTCGAACACGCCACCACCATCACCCGGTTCCGGCCCGCCATCTCCGCACTGCTGAGCTGACCAGGGACCCCGCGCGCACTCCCTATCGATGCAGACCGAACTGGCCGAGGCCGGCGCCGCCGTCGAGGCGTAGCTCCTGGCCGGTCATGTATCCGGCCGCGGGCGACAACAGATAAAGCACCGGGCCGACGACCTCGGCGAGCGCGGCGACCCGCCGCATGAGGACGGCGGTGAGCATCCGATCGCGTGCGGATGCGGGCATGGCGAGCACTTTCGGCGTCGCCACGAGACCCGGGACGACGGCGTTGACCCGGATACCGGCGCCCACCCATTCCGCGGCCAGGGCCTTCGTCAGCCCGAGCACGCCGGCCTTGGCCGCGGAGTAGCCGGCCTGTCCGGGCAGGCCGTCTTCGCCCGCGACCGAGGAGAACAGCACGATCGAGGCGTGCGGGCTGTCCCGCAGGGCGGGGAAAGCCGCCTGGGCGACCGTGAACTGGGCGATCAGATTCGCCTCGACGTCGCCGCGGAACCTGTCCAGCGGAAAGGTCTCCGCCCGGTGGATGGTGTCGACCACCCCGGCCGCGCCGATCAGGGCGTCCAGGCCGCCCAACTGTTGCACGGCTTGGGCTACGGCGCGACGCGCGTCGTCGTCGTTGGTCAGGTCGGCGGTGATGGCGGCGTCGGTCCCCGGGCGGTCGATGCCGACGACCTCGGCCCGCAGTTCGGTCAACGCGGCCGACACCGCCCGCCCCAGGCCGCCGGAAGCGCCGGTCACCAGTACGCGGCACCCCGGGTCCGGCACCGTCGACCAGTCGGGCCTGTGTGCGTTCATGAACGACCATCCTACCGAGAGCTGCTCCTTTGTCCATAGTGGAATCTCGTTGTTTTGTAGGGCCTTTCATGTTTGCGGGACACCACGGGTCGTACGGGTGTTCTAGACTGGTTCCCGTGGATGACCGGTTGCCGGAGCTGCTGCAGGCTCGCCCGTGGGCGATGTCGCCGGCGGATCTGCTCGGCCTGCTCGACGCGCAGCATGCCCTCCTGCAGCAGGTGCAGGCGGCGATGCTGGCCACCGTGCGCGAGCTTGACGCCCGCAACGTGGCGGCGGAACTGGGTGCGGCGTCGACCGGGTTGGTGCTGCGGGGCCGGTTGCGGGTGTCGGCGTCGACGGGGCAGCGGTGGGTGCGGCTGGCGAAGGCGGTCGACGCGGCGCCGGAAATCGTCGGCAAGGCGGTCGCGGCCGGCGCGATGAACCTCGACCAGGCGCGGGCCGTCACCACGATCCTGGCTCAGCTGTCCCGGGAGGTCGAGCCGGCCATCGTCGAGGAGGCCGCCGCACGGCTGGTCGACGACGCGGCGACGCTGGACGCCGACGCGGTGGCCGACGTCGGCCGGCACGTCCTGCGCCTGGTCGCCCCCGATGTTGCCGAGGAAGCCGAACGCACCGCGGTGCAGCGGGCCGAGCGGCTCGCCGCCCGGGACCGGTACCTGAACCTGCGCCCGGACCGCGACGGTGCCGGGATAGCCATCAGCGGCCGGCTCACCGAGGAGGCCGCCGCCGTGGTCCGCGAAGCGCTGGACCCGTTGTGCGTACCGCTGCCCTGCGACGACCGCACCGCCGGGCAGCGCCGCGCCGACGCCCTTCGCGACGTGTGCGGGCTGGCCCTGAACACCGAACAGCTACCCGACAACGGCGGCGACCGCCCACAGCTGATCGTCACCGTCAACTACAACGCACTCGGCCGGGAACTCGGCACCGCCACGCTGGACAACGGTGCAAGGCTCACCGCCGAAGCTGTGCGGCGGCTGGCCTGCGACGCGCTGATCCTCCCCGCGATCCTCGACAGCACCGGCCAACCGCTCGATCTCGGCCGGTTCCGGCGCCTGTTCACCGGGCCGCTCCGCCGGGCCCTGGTGCTGCGGGACAAACAATGCGCCTTCCCCGGCTGCGACCGGCCACCACGCTGGTGCGAAGGCCACCACGTGACTGCGTGGAGCGACGGCGGCGCCACCTCCCTGAACAACGCGGTACTCCTCTGCGGACACCACCACCGCGAAATCCACAAACCCGACAACTGGACCGTGTTCATCGCCCCCGACGGCCTCCCCACCTTCATCCCACCAGCCTGGATCGACCCCGACCGCAAACCCCAACGCCACCGCTACCACCCCAGGCCATAGGGGCTGGGTGACTGTGCCAGAAACGCCAATGCCCGCTGGCACGAATAGGGTTGTCGGCGGTGTGGTCGGGTGCGTATTCTCGTAGAGACACACCACACCGAACCCACCGGAGAGTCCGCGAGATGTTCCGCCACGCATCATCCGAACCGCGACGGCCGATGCCGTCCGGTGGCGTGGTCTCGTACCCGGGTAGGTGGCGATCGTAAGCGCATGAACCGCGCTGGCGGCGCCCTCCCGCACCGGGAACGGGCGGCGTTTCTCATTGTGAACGATGCACGCGCGGTGACATGAGAATCAACGTCCACTGTGGATACGACCATGCCCATGTGGTCCAAGGGACAAGACACAGGTCTACGAAACCTGGGATCGGGGTTCGATTCCCTGCGTGGGCACGCAACGGGTTGTAGCGCAGCTTGGTCAGCGCGCCGCGTTCGGGACGCGGAGGCCGCCGGTTCAAGTCCGGCCAGCCCGACTCAACACACCTGAATACCTGAATACCTGACTACTGGGAGAGGCCAGCCGACAGTTGGCGCCGGCCGCGGTCTCGAAAACCGTTGGGGGCAACCCGTAGGAGTTCGACCCTCCTCCTCTCCGCACACCGGCCCGCTACCCGGGTTCCAGCAGGGTCAACAGGCGGCGGGCCTGGGCTTCGGTCGTGCCCGGCGGATTGCGGCGCTCCGCCGGCCCGCCGGGCAGCAACAGCCGCAACCAGAACATCGCCCACAGCCGCCGCGCCGCCAGCAGCCGCTCGGGATCGACGTCGAAGCGCGCGCAGAAGCCGTCGCCGTCCATCCGGCGAGCCGACAGGTGCTCCACGAGGATGGCCAGTTCCATCTCCGGGCTGGAGACGGCGGCGTCCTCCAGATCCACGATGCGTACCCGCCGGCCGTCCCAGAGGTAGTTGGCGAGGTTGCCGTCGCGGTGCCCGAGCACGGTCGCAGCCGCGCCAGATGATGCCTCGCTTCGCCCGGTCGCGGGTGGTGTCGTGCGCAGCAGCGCCGGGTCGGGGCCGTCCCACCAGTCCACCGCGGCGTCGAACGCGGCCGCGGCCGCGCCGGAGGAAGGCCGCGGGCCGGTGACCAGCCGCCGGGCGAAGCCGAGGTCGTCAACCGGTTGCCGATCGTGTGGCGGCACCGTCCACAGTGTCTGGACGGCGGTGGCCAGGGCGTCGAGTTGGGCTTTGCTCAGTGTGCCGCCCAACGGCCGGCCGGGGACGCGGGTCATCGTCACGACGGGCGGGACGGCATCGAGCCGTGCCGCCAAGGGTCGGGGCACCAGGTCAGGTGCGTGCGCGTGGACGTGCCGCAGGACGGACCACTCCCTGCGGTGCTCCCCACGGGTCCACGACGTGTACGTCTTCGTGACGTCCGACCTCGTCACGATCACGATGTGGGTATGGGCCGACACGGCACTCAGAACAGCGCGAGCTGACCCTCGCCGGAGCGCGCCGGGACTGCGCTGTGCGGGCTCCGTCGCGCGGGCGCACGAACGGGATCGCCTCGTCGGGCAGCGGTGGACTGCCGCCGGTCAGGGCCCAGAGGGACGGGCCGAGAATGATGCCGCGACTGGCGAGTGCGCGGCGCATCAGGAGGTAGTCCAGCGGCAGGCGCACGGAGTCCAGGTCGGGTAGCTCGATGTCGGTGCGCATGCGCATCAGACGCCGGTTCCGCGAGACGGTCTCGGGGGTTTCGCGGCGGCGAGGTGGCGCGCGGCCAGGTCACCCACGGCGGCCTTGACGTCGTCGACGCGGCCCGCGGACAGCGCGGCCAGGGCCGCGTCGACGCTGCCGAACGCCGACAACAGGCGCCGGCGGTGGTGGACCCGAAGCCCCGCACACCCGGAAGGTTGTCGGAGCTGTCCCCGCGCAGGGCCGCCAGTCGCGGTACTGCCACGCCTCGACGCCGCACACGTCCGGCATGGACACCGCCGTGACCATCGTGGCGTTCTCCAGGCCGCCGTTGCGGACCCGCAGCACCGAGGTCGTGTCGTCGACGAGCGCGAACGCGTCCCGGTCGCTGGTGACGACGACGCAGCGCCAGCCGCCGGCCCGCGCCTTGGCCGTCGCGCTGGCCAGGACGTCGTCGGCCTCGTACGCGGGCGGCACGACGACCGTGAACGCCGCCGTGCGCAGCACCTCGGGCGCTGCGCGAGCTGGGACACGAGGTCGGCGGGCTTGTCCGGCCGCTGCGCCTTGTAGCCGGGGTAGTCGGCCTTGCGGGCCGACGTCTGGGGGCAGTCGAAGCCGATGAGGATGGCGTCCGGGCGCAGTTGGCCGCCGCCCGCGCGACATAGCCGACCAGGCCCTTGATCGCCCAGACCGGCCGCCCGGCGGCCTCGTGCGATGGTGCTTGCCCGACCGTCACCGCCAAGCTGATTAAGGTCCACCAAGCCTTGAAGGACCGCATGGGTAAAGACCTGTTCATGTATTCGATCACCGTAAAGCCGGAAGTGGATGACCCGAATGCACTAAAGCATTATGCCGAGATGCACAATGCTCTGCTGCCGGGCTGGACCTTCCTGACCGGTGATCCGTATGACATCGAGACCATCCGCTTTAGACTTTTCCGGATGGATCACATAGCGATTGACACGGACCTCGATTCACACACTTCGTCGCTGCGCATCATCAACGACACGACCAATCGCTGGCTCGAGGTAAATCCTCTGGCGAGCATGTACACGATCCTTCAGCGCATTTCCTGGGCCAACCCGCCGAAGACGCTTCAGGAAAGGTTGGAGGAGAACAAGAAGCTGCAGCAGCAGATAGACAAGGAAGTGAAGATGTTCGGCTATCGAAAGATAGTTTAACCGAGGTATTTGCGCTATGAGACTAAGAATAGGATATGCCGAAGGGCGCTTTCTATTCCTAGCCCGTTGATCCAAGGAGGGTACTATGAAACGAACTGCCGTTCTCTTTTCGCTGGTCTTTGTTTGTCTGGCTGCGACCACTACGGCGTTCGGCCAGGGGCAGACGAGTTGCCAGCTCAACCTGATCGGGACGTGGAGCCCCGGTAATGGAAGTACAGTCCTCTATCGCTTCTCGGACGACGGCAAGGTTGTGGTGCTGTCGGGTTCGGGGCCGGAGGCGCGAGAGATCGCCGCCGCCGCTTATACGCTGGATGATCCGAAGACACCGAAGACCATCCTGTTTAAAGCGGCTAAAGCGGGCGGTGGCTTGCCCGAAGGCACAACAGCGATGGAGATTACCGGATATGATGACACGGCTTTGACCCTTGTAAAGCCAGGCTCCGCGCCGGCTCGCTGGGTCAGGGTAGATTCGAATCGGTATTTCATTGTACTCGCCGGACGCAGTGAAGTCTTCTTTGATCGCAGCGGGCCTGCCTTCCCGATGCTGATCAAGACCGATGTACAGCAATCTCGCATTGACGCCGTGGGCATTTATGCCGTCGGCGCCAAATGGGTCTTCGGCTCGGTCCCCGCGGAAACCTATAACGAGTTCATGAAAGAACCTAGTAAGGATTCCGACGTCATGCTGCGACTGGAAATCACGGCGGCGCAGTATGAAAGAGGACTCAAGATCGTGCGCACCTGGGATAGACGGGCTCGGGAGGGTGAGCTGTTATACCCGGACCCTTTCCTGGATAACGTGCTGCTCGTGAAGCAGGTGACCGAAAGCCTCAATCAATGCGGGGAGAAGATCAAGATGTCGAAGCTGGATTGGAGCCTGCGCGACACGATCTCCGATAATAACCCAACGTCGCGCGCCCCGTTCCTTTATTTCAAGGAACTCAGGCGCCTTAACGAATCGCTGCACGTCCGAGATGAGCAGTTTCAAGGGCACGGGCGTATGCGGCAATAACGTGTCGGGCAAGGAATCGGTTGTCAGGTGGGTCGCATCCATGCCAGCCGCGTGACAAATATTAAGTAGCGTACTTGCATGATTTAGCCTGTACTGACTAGATCATCGGTACCGTAGGAATATAACTTCTAACCTTAAGGAGAACCAGTATGATCACATCTAGTTCAAGTGCAGCAGACCTGGTAGCAGGAGGCTCATCAGGAGGAACCTGCCAGGTAAGCGGGCCTTACAAGTGCGGCACACATACCGAGATCAGGGCGTTCTTTAAGAGCGGGCAGAAATTCACAAACTGCCCGGCGGCCAAGTCCAAAAACGGCCATTCCGCTACCTGGTCTATAGTTCAGGAAGGCACCTCTACCGGCGGCAGAACCGGCGGGGATGAGATCGGGATGGTCCCGGTCGACTCGATAACCTAAACTTCGAGTGAATTATCACGGCCAGGGGATAGAGGGTGACAGCTCTATCCCCTGCGCTTTTCCCCGTCGCGGCTTGTCGATAAATCCGGTCGGACGGTCTTTTTTAATTTGCTCCTCTAATATTGGAACAGAATAAACCGCCGAGTGTTTTTAATTACTGACCGCCGATCAAGAAAGGAGAGTCTAAGGATGAAACGAGCAGCCTTTCTCTTTTCGCTTCTCATTATTTGCCTGGTAGTAGTCCAGATTGCTTCCGGTCAGTCAGGTCCGAAGGGAGATAGCAAGAAATCTTGCCCGTTCGCGATTGCCGGCCTGTGGAGATCGGACGCTACGTCGCAAAACACCCCCGTCTTTTTTAGCTTTTCGCCCGAAGGGACGGTTATGCTTATGCATCATAGCGAGGAGACCCTGCCTCAAGATTTCGAGATACTGACAGCAATCAATTATAAGCTCGACAGCCCCGACGCGCCAACGCGCATCGAGTTCATCGCATCGCGCGGAAATGAGTTTTTCCAACGAGGCACTACGTCGCTTGAGATAGCCGAATATAGCCAGGATAGCTTCACGACGCTTGATCGCGCGTCGGGCGCACAGACCCGATGGACCAGAGAACTGACTCATAGATTCTTTCTCACTTTCGCCGCCCGCGGCGGGGCGTCCAAGCAGAGCGGCCGGGTCTTTGTCATGTGGACCGCGCTTGACGGGCGCAAGAACGAGGTCAACGCCCTCGGCGTCCAGATAGTCACAGACCCGGAGGGCAAACCCCAGCCGGTCTTCGGGCCTATCCCCGCAGAGCTTTATGAACGGCTCGCGGAGGAGAGCGACCGCGAGAAGAAAACCGGCAAAGACGAGACTATTCTTATGCGCCTTGAGCTAAACGGGGCGGAGTTTGAAAAAAGCCACAAGGTCTTTGAGACCTGGGACAAGTATGTAAAGGCCCGCGCGCTCCCGAAAAGTGACCCTTATATGAACGCCATGGAGCTCATAAAGAACGCGGTCGAAAACCTCAACCCGTGTCGGGAGAGTCTCAGGCTGCACAAGCTGAATCGCGCCGCGATAGATGAAATCGCCGCCAAATATGATCTCCCACTCCGCGCGCTTGAGTATATAAGGGCGATGAGGAGTAAGAACGACGAGATGCACGTAACCGACGGGGCTTATCCGTGGGGATGGAGACCGGCGGTTCATCTGCCCGGGCAATGATTTTGGATGCCGAGTATTGGCTTCGGATTAAAGAACGTTCCCATAAATCCGAGCCATTAGAGCCACCTCCCGGTGGCTCTATTTATTTTGGTCGAGCTCTAAGCATAATCGGGCGCTTCCCACGTTTTGCTTGTCGCCGAGCGAATGACCGCCTCGATTGCCGCCATGTTCTTGACCGAGTCTTCAAGCGGGAGCGCCTGCTCGCCCTCTTCGCGAATCGCCCTTGAGAAGAGGTCGCCCTGTATAGTGAATTGATTGCACGGCGCAAACTCTAAGACTTCGACGGGGCCGAATAGATCAAGCCCCTCGGCAACCAGTATCCGCGCCGGCCTGTCGGGAGGTGGGCCGAACGGAACCTCTATCTCTATACGCCCGCGCGTGCCCAGAATCTGCACCCTCTGGTGCGGGACCATCCTTGTGCCGCACGTAAAGAGAGATTGGCCCGAAGAGAAATCGAGCACCGCCGAGGTAAGAGTATCCACTTCGGTTTCCCCGTCGCGCTCGATAAGCCCGCAGACTTTTCGCGGCTCTTCTCGAAAGATCATTCGCGAAACGTGTATGAGGTAGCACCCGATATCGAGGAGCCCGCCGCCGCCGTACTCGACGACGTTGCGTATATTTGCCGCGTCCTGGTTAAAGTAACTGAAGGCGCCCACGACTGCCCGGACATCCCCAATGCGCCCGGAGGCGACCGCGTCGCGGGTCGCGACCCACTGAGGGTGAGTCCTGATCATGAAGGCTTCCTGTATCTTTATCTTCGTTTCGTCGCGCACTCTGAGCAGCATCGATGCTTCGCGAGCAGTGAGCGCAATCGGCTTTTCGCAAAGGACGTGTTTGCCCGCCTTCGCCGCCTCAATCGCCCAGGGCACGTGCATATGGTTAGGGAGCGGTATATAGACCGCTTCCACACGGGCGTCCATCAATACTTCTTCGTATGAGCCGTACGCCTTATCGATGCCAAGCTCGGCGGCGGCCGCTTTTGCCTTATCAAGGTCGCGCGACGCTATGGCTACAACCCGCGACCACTGACCGCGCTGCATCGCGGGGATGACCTTTCTGACCGCAATCCTCGCCGCGCCAAGCACCCCCCATCTGACTTTATCTATCATGTGAGACCCTATCCGAAACCATCGATTGCAGCTCGGCGGGCGTATAGAGACCGGACTTGAGACCTTCGGCGAACATGCGGTTGACTATCTCTAGAAGCGTGGAGTTGTACGGCGTCAGGATTCCAAGCTCGCGGCCGAGGCGAACGATCTCGCCATTCAGGAATTCCGCCTCGTGTGATTTGCGGCCGACCACGAGATCCTGCCACATGGACGCGTAGGTGCGCTGATGATCGGGCATACTTGCCGCGCTCTCGGGCGACCGGTTCAATCGCCTAAGCTTTTCGGTCAGCTCGCGAATCCTGATCGGGGAAGGCTCGCCCGGGGGCGGCTCGGGCGCAATCCCCGCCGCTTCCAGCACGCTCAGGCCCTCGTCGCGCACCGCGAGCATAAACTCGCGATGCACCGGTTCAGCCATTGCATACTCGACCCAGTAGCCCGTTATCGTCAGCGTGGCGTTGTTCAGGTTCGCAATGAGCTTCCCCCACTTCATCGCCATCACGTAGGCCGAAGCCATCGAGTCGAATCCCGCGCGCCCGATTGAATCGGCCATGACGCGCGAAAGATCATCCACGCCTTGCGGGTAAAGGCCGATGGCCACGTCGCGTCCTCGCGGCATCGAGATGACGCCCGGCTCCAGTTGAACGGCGCTGAAAAAGACCAGCCCGGCATAAACATTATCGAATCGCCGTGAGGCTACCGGCTCGTTGCTCACGCCGTTTTGAAGACAGACGACTGGCGCGCCCGGGCCATATACCGAGGCGATCTCTTCGACCGCCCGCGCGGTCGCCTGCGATTTTGTCGTTATAACGATGATGTCGCCGTCTTCAGGCTCGAGGTCGCGCGCCGATGTCACGGCTTCTGTCTTGATCGTAATATCGCCTTCATCCTGCTTGATGAGGATGCCGCGCTTTAATGCTTCTGCTTGAGGCGGGCGCGCGACCGAGATGACGCGCTCGCCCGCGCGAGCAAGAAGTCCGCCCATCGCGCAGCCGATCGCGCCCGCTCCAAAGATGACGTAACGCTTTTCTTCGCTCATAGTCTCGGATAATATCGCACCATAACGTGAGCAATTCAAAGTGGAGAGCCTGAAAAAGATGATAATAGAAAAGGCGACGGAACAGCGCATCAATCTGCACTATGACCTTTATGTCCCGGAGGGCGGCGAGGACCGGCCCCGCCCGCTTCTGATCGCGCTGCACGGATACGAGGGCAACAAGGAGTCAATGATGGCGCTGGCGCAAAAGATAAACCCGCAAGATTTCATCATCGCGTCGGTCCAGGGCCCCAGCGGCTTTTTCGTGCGCGGCCAGGAAGAGAGCAAGCCGCGCATCGGCTTCGGGTGGATGATGCAGTACAAGCCGGCCGAAACCATATGGCTTCACCACAAGACGCTCATATCGATAATCGAAGACGTGGCCGCGAGCTACGCGATTGACCGACGCGCCATATTCCTGCTCGCCTTCTCGCAGACGGTCTCGCTCAATTATCGCTTCGCCTTCACTCACCCGAATAAGGTCCGGGGCGTGATAGCCGTGTGCGGCGGAATACCTGGAGATTGGGATGAAGAGAAGTATTACCAGAGCGACACGGACGTTCTGATCATCGCGGGCGAAGGTGATGAATTCTACCCGATGGAGCGGACCACTACGTTCAAAGACGCGATTGCGCGCCGAGCGGGCGCGGTTGAGTTTCGCTCGTTTCCCACAGGCCACGTCTTCCCCCGCGAGTCGCTGCCGGTTATAAACGAGTGGATTATGGAAAGGAAAGACCGCTGCTGAAAGCGCCATGCTTTATTGATTGGTCTTAAGCCGCCAGATTCTTAACGGACGGTCGGGGGACGGACCTATACTTTCGCCTACCTTGTAATTCTCTTCGACGAATCTCACTATATCCGGGTACGCCAGGCGGTGAAGGTTTGCGTGTACGTCGAGTATTATTCGCGGCCGCGAGCGTCTGAGGTCGTCGATGAGCGCCGTGCGCGCTTCGCGCCAGAACGGATGATCGTTTGCCGCCGGGCTCGATTCGGCGTCCGGGAACCTGCCGTCAATATAGTAAGGCGTCAGATAGCGCGCCGCCGGCCGGCACCCGGTCTGCCAGTAAACGTCCTGCGCATAACCCCAGATGTAAAGCGGCTCGCCGCGTTCGATCTCGCCGAGCACAAGGCTTGATATGAGCTTTGCCTCTTCGTATCGCCTGGTCAGAGCCCACGCCTCACTTATAACGGTTCGCCTGCCGATTACGAACTCAAGCGCGAGTATGACGGTCCGCTGATGAAATCTGATAAAAGCGACCGCGACCGAAAGCGCGAGCAGCAACACGGCAACCTGCACCCGGCGTCTGTACGAAGGGGTGCGGGCCGTCTCGACAAGCCAATGAACCCCGCGCCCGGCAAGAATCGCGAGCGCGGGCAATGCTTGAAGAAAGTAGTGGCCGAAGAAGCGACGGCCCGCGCTCACCGCGACAAGCGAAACGGCGGCCCAAAGCAGGATGATCGCGTCCGCGCGATAAGTAGATTCAGCCTCCGGACCCTTATTTCTCAACTCTCTTATGGCTTTCGCCACAGCCCATATCGCAAGCGCCCACAGCGCCGCGTTGAAGGCGATGTAAGAGACGCCTCTGCTCAGCATGAACCGTAGCGCCTGGCTCTGGGGCACAGAGTTTATATAAAAGACATTTAACTCAACGGTGTTGCGCCAGAAATCGGCGAGCGCGTTCGTATAGGCGAGCCACGCGACGAGCAAGGCGACCACCGATGCGAATCCCGCCAGGATCCAGGCCAATCGCGCGAGCGCGAGTTTGAACGCATCCGTCCGGGCAGGGCTTTTCCAGGCCGAGACTGATTCCGCAAGAAAGAAGAATGCGAGATTGAGCACGCCCACCTGTTTGAACAGAGTCGCTATGCCCGTCATTAGCCCGACGGATGCGAGCATCAGCACGCCCCCGACGCCTTTTTCATCGCCGCCCGCGCGCCGAGCTTTGATGTATAGATAGAAGGACGCGGTGTAGGGCAGCGCCATCAACAGTTCCGTATTGGCCGCTATCATGTCGTGGGTGTGATAATTCGTGCTGAAGTATATAAACAGGAGCGTCGCGTACAAAGCAGTCCTGCGGCAGTAAAGACGCGACGAGATAAGAAATATGATTACCGAGGTGCCGAAGTGCCAGAGGGCGGCCATTATGTGGACGGCTTTCATGCTCTGGCCCAGGAGGGTGAATACCGCCGCGTAAAAGAGCGTCGTGCCGGGCGGCTTGTCCGTGACTACATCCGCATAGAGCCGCGCGCCATCGAGCAGGCGAGCGGCCGTCAGGGCGCGAACGCCCTCGTCGCCGTTGAGGAAATCGTAGCGCAGGTAAAAGAGCCTGAGCAGCAGGTTCAGCACAAATAAACCGGCAAACGCCCAGCCCATCTGCTTGGCGGTGAGGGCCTTGTACTGCCTCTCTTGACTGCCCGGTATAAAGTTTTGCCTCCCGGTCTCCGCCTGCACAGATGCCTCCGAACAGAAGCGTGAATAGTAGCATCAAGTAGGTGACAGGCGACAGGGTCAGAAAAGCCGCAATATCAAATCTTACCTGGCCTGCCGTGAATCACTGCCCGCTGCCCCCGTTCCCTGTCACCTACTTGACTCCCGGATTGCGGGTTTGCTCTAATCGATTAGGGAAAATAATCGGTATGAATAAAGATGAGCTGATTTACGATTGGAATACTGTCGGTAGCAAGGAGGCTGTATTGCGCCCAATCGAGTTCGACGACGAGAGCTTGAGGGACGGGCTTCAATCGCCTTCGGTCATCGACCCGCCGGTAGAAAAAAAGGTGGAGATCCTTCACCTCATGGACTCGCTCGGCATAGACTCGGCCGACATAGGGCTGCCGGGCGCGGGCCCGCGCGCCGTGGCCGACGTCACGCGGCTCGCCAAAGAGATCGCCGATTGCAAGCTCGACATCAAGCCAAACTGCGCGGCGCGCACCGTCATCGCCGACATCGTCCCCATCGTGGAGATCTCGCAAAAAGTCGGTATCCCAATCGAAGCATGCATGTTCATCGGGTCCAGTCCCATCCGGCAGTACGCCGAAGGATGGTCGGTCGAGATGATGCTCACTTCCACGGAAGAGGCTATCAAGTTCGCGGTCTCCGAGGGAATGTCGGCCATGTTCGTGACGGAGGATACCACGCGGGCGCACCCGAAGACTATACGCGCGCTCTATCGCACGGCGATAGAGGCCGGGGCCACTCGCGTTTGCGTGTGCGACACCGTGGGGCACGCGACACCGGACGGCGTGCGCGCGCTCATCACTTATATCAAAACGGTGATAAAGGAGATGGACCTCGACTACGAGGTAAAGGTTGATTGGCATGGCCATCAAGACCGCGGCCTCGGCGTAATAAACGCGATAGCCGCATACGAGGCCGGCGCGGACCGGCTGCACGGCACGGCGTTAGGAATCGGCGAGCGCGTCGGCAATACGCCGATGGACCAGCTGCTCGTAAACCTGAAGCTGATGGGCTACATCGATCACGACCTGTCGAATCTGACTCGATACTGCGAAGCGGTGAGCGAGGCGACGGGCGTCCCCATCCCGGTGAGCTACCCCGTGGTGGGGCGCGATGCCTTCCGCACGGCGACCGGCGTTCATGCCGCGGCGGTGATCAAGGCATTTCGCAAAGGCGATGACTGGCTCGCCGATATGGTTTATTCGGGCGTGCCCGCCAGCCTGATCAATCGCCAGCAGATGATAGAGATCGGGCCGATGAGCGGCAAATCGAACGTTATATTCTGGCTCGAACAGCACGACATAGAGCCCACACAGGACCGCGTCGAGAAGGTGTTTAACCGGGCAAAGCAGAGCCCCACGCTGCTGACGGACGCCGAGATAAGGGAATGCTGCTGATGCGGCGACGGCCCCGCAAACTTTAACCTGGCGACATGCAACAAACCATCAACCCGCAATCCGCGCTCATAAATACGCAATCGAAAGATTTGCTCCACTCGCCCGAGATCAGCCGGGCTTTCGAGTTTATCGAAGGGGCGCACGACGAGATCAATCAGGAATTGATAAGAGTCTGCGAGATTCCCGCGCCGCCTTTTAAAGAGGATGAGCGCGCGCGCTATATCGCGCAGAGGTTTAAAGAGACTGGGCTCGAACGCGTGCGGACCGACGAGGAAGGCAACGTAATCGCGGAACGCACGGGCCGCCGCGACCACCCGCGCGTCGTCGTATCCGCCCACCTCGACACGGTCTTTCCGGAGGGCACGGACGTAACGGTCAGGCGCGAAGGCAATCGGCTCTACTCGCCCGGCATCAGCGATAATACCGTGGGCGTGGTGACGCTGCCCGCCATCGCGCGCGCGCTCGACGCGGGAGCGGTGAAGACCGAAGGCACGATATATTTCGTCGCGACCGTGGGAGAAGAGGGCGAGGGCAACCTGCGCGGCGTGCGCCACCTGTTTACGAAGGGCGAGCTTCGCTCGGGCGTCGATGCTTTTGTCTCGCTCGACGGTCCCGGAGTCGAGCGCATAACCCATCGCGCGCTTGGCTCGCGCCGCTACAAGGTGACGATCAGCGGGCCGGGCGGCCACTCGTGGGGCGATTTCGGAATAGTGAACCCGATACATGCGATGGGGCGCGCAGTCGCGCGATTCGCCGCCTACCCCGCCCCGCTCTCGCCGCGCACCTCTTACAACATAGGCATCATCGAAGGCGGCAGCTCGGTCAACGCTATCCCTCAGTTCGCCAGCATGCTCGTTGACCTGCGCTCGGTCGCAAACGACGAGATAGAGCGATTGGAAGCCTACCTGACGCGTGTAGTAGAAGTCGCCGCGCGCGAAGAGAATTCACAGCGCGCTATGAGCGGGACTATGCTCGGTTATAAACTCGAGCAGGTGGGCGACAGGCCATCCGGGGAAACCCCCGTTGAATCTCGCATAGTGCAGGCGGCCATCGACTGCTCTCGCGCCCTCGGCATCGAGCCGCGCCTCGACTGCTCATCCACGGATTCGAACATACCTATCTCGATGGGCATACCGGCCATCACAATAGGGGTGGGCGGCATTTCGAGCAATTGTCACAGCCTGACGGAGTGGTATGAGCCGATAGGGCGAATGCTCGGCCTCAAGCGGCTGCTGCTGCTTACGGTCGCGCTGGCCGGCCTTCGGTCTTAGTCTCTTAAGGTATCGGGGGCTTGATTGGCTGCGGGACGGGCTGGGGAGTGGTTTCCGTCCTCGGCGAATGCGCCGATTTCACGTAGGCGGCTATCTCCTGGCGCACTTCCGTATAGGGCTTATCGAGCGGATTCCCCGCTTTATCGCGCCATCCTTTCACGATCTCATCGACGATGAGAAACTGCCCATACTGATAATTCAGCGTGCGAAAGAGGCTGTCTTCCGGCTCCAAAAAGACGAGCATTTCCTGCGCCTTTATGTAATTGTCTTCGGCGCACCGGACGTTGCTGCGGGCCAGGACGTTTAGCTCTTTAAGCGTAAAGTCGCCCTCTATAACGTCGAGCGGGCGGAGGGTCGCGACCTGAGTGTACATCCCACGATACTTCGCGTCATCAACCTTATGCACTTTCACCCGCGCTATGAGTATCGCCCTCTGCGACAGCTCGTCTACGGTCATGACGCGGAGGCAGTTGCGCGTCTGCGCAACTCCTTGAAGGACGAGCAGGGGCAGCGCCATTATCAAAAGCAGTTTTCTCATGTACAGATTGCTTACTCCTCCAAAGTCGTTCATGGTACCACACGCGCATAGGGGGCGAAAAGTTCCTTTTCCACGGGGGGTGGCGGCGAGGCAAAACGCAGTCAGCTCAATCAATGAGATGCCCGATGTCGCCGAGGGTTTGCTTGGCTCTCGATCACCTCTCTGATTGAATCTCGTCAACGGTCATCGGCTGCGCGCGACGCGACCGCATGCGGTAGAGCTTGAAAGCGATGCTTAAGGCGAGCAACACCCCGACCGCTATCAAGACTTTTAACCCGTGACGCGCAATGAAGGGGCCGGCGTTCTCTTCGCCTAGCTTAACCGCTACCCAGCCTTCGATCAAGAATCTTGTCGCGCGCCCGGCAAAGACGGCGATGATAAACCGCGTCGTCTTCAGCTTGAAAACGCCCGCGCCCAGTATGAAAGGCTTGAACGGGAACGGTGGCGGCAAGACCGCCGGGATCATGACCGCGAGCATGTCGTAACGGCCAAGCAGGTTCTCGATGCGTTCGCGCCGCTCCGGTTTAACGCGCTTGAGCGCGCTCGCGCCGGCGCGCCGCGCGGCCAGGTACAACATTGTGCAGCCGATGGTCGAGCCTATCGTGGCGACAAGCGCATAGACGGGCATCCATTCAGGGGAGCGCGCGCTGAGCACAATCATGGCCGCGTCCGGGCCGCCCGGAATTGGAATGAACGCCGAATCGAGCAACGTTATGGCAAACAGCCCCAATGACCCTACGCCCACGAGCCAGTCGCCGAAACTCTGAAGAGTACTCTTGATCCCGATCCAGATTATGAAGCACGCTTTTATCATTCGCAGTTATTTCCTGACCTCTGCCTCCGGATAATAGAACCCGAGAATCTCACGATAATCACGCCCCGCCGCCGCCTGCGCCGCCGCTCCCGCTACGCAGAGCCCAACCTGAGAGCCAAACCCTTTGCCGCTAAAAATGAACCTGCCCGCGCGTCGCTCTATCAGAAAGGTCGGGCTCAGCACCGTGCTCCAGCCGAGACGCCGCCCTATCGCGCGTCGGAATTCATCGCTATTCACTTCGCGCTTCCGCCCGCCATCACGTATGAGGACGGCGCGCACAAAACCGCCCGCCTCATCTCGAATGGTCTTGATCTCGGCGGCGGGCGATAGCTCCCACCCCGCCAGTGATGACAGAGCGCCGAGAACTGATGCGGCAGCGGCCGAGCGCTTCCAATTAGTATAAGGCGATGCGGCGCACCACCGGCAGACGACGCGGCGGTAATTGTAATGGCCGTCTGCCCCGCCCCATACCATGTGCGGCGTCGCCGACAACCCCCCGCAGACCGCAGTATAGTAGCTTTCAATCGCCCTGCCCGCAAAACTCAAATGCTCGCCCGCCGTCTGGCTTACGGCCGCGGCCACTGTGGGCAAAGCGGCCTCGGCCGAGAGGTCCTGCTCTCCGCGATATAGCTGGCAATGAGTCGTGTCGCAAAAATCGAACCCGTTATCATCGTGCCTCGCGCCCTGCGAGATCATATAGGTGCGGGCGACTACCGCTATTGCCTTGAGCAATTCCGGCGCGCGGTTATTTCCCGACTCAGCCGCACAGACGGACGCTACGGCTGCTTCTCGGTCGACGGCGACGATTATCTTTAGCGACCGGCGCGTCGACTCAACCAGGGGCGCGACACTTACCTCGCCGTGCAACTCTCGCTTGATCTTGCCCGGAATACTCAACTGGAGCGTAGCCGCGCCCTCGGGAATTATCCTGACCTCGGCCGTCGCAAATGAAAGGCGCACCCGGCCGAACCCGTCGGTGATGGAGACGTTAAGCTGCCCCCTCGACAGAAGCACGCGAACTGTCTCTCCGGGGGCCAGCATACTCCGCCCGGCGAGCGCGCCATCGAGCACCGCCCTTTCGCCGGCCGCGATACTGGCGTGGACGACTTGAGGCTTGAACAGGCCAAAGACGCCTATACGCACGCGCTCGTCGCGCCCGGCCCAGGAAGGCATCAGAAGGAGCACCGCAACAAATGACGAAATGCTTGACATGGACAGACAAATAAAGCTCCGCAGGAGACGACCCGAAAGATTCCGCTCCTGCCGGAGCCGCGTACATATCGATTCGACCAATTAAGGCCCGCTACACAATCAGGCCCGGCGGAGCGTTCAATCTCGCCGGGCCATGAAATTGCCGGATCCGAGTCGGGCTTATTTCTCGATGGCCTTGAGCGGCGCGGTCGTCATACTGCCTTCACCGGCCTCAGCCGCTATGGCCTGCTCGTCCGTGCCGCCCTCGAACATGTCCGGATACCTGTCGCGGTACGGGTTTACGAGCGCCCCGCCTTCTTCTTTAGTAAAGACAAGCTTGCCCGCCGCCCCGTCATAATCTATAACCACCAGGTCGCCCGTGGCCACCTGGTGCGTCGCGACGAGGTTCGAGATCGGATAGACCATGAAACGCTCAATGGCGCGCTTCAGATGGCGCGCGCCGTACTTGAAATCGATCCCCTCGTCGAGCAAAAACTTCTTGGCTTCCTCCGTGCAACTGAAGACAAACTTCTCGCCGGTGCCGCGCATGATGCGGCTCTGCACCTGGCTAAGCTCCAGCTCAAGTATCTGTCTGAGATGATGCTCCTTGAGGCTGCGGAAGACCACTACCTTGTCGATGCGGTTCATGAATTCGGGCGAGAACTTGCGCTTGGCCGCCTCCGACGCCGTGCGATATATCTTCTGATCGACCTCGTCTTCGATCATGCCCTTGCCGCGCGCGGGCGCAAAACCTATCGAGCCCGTGATCAGCTCGCTCATCTCCTTCGCGCCGAGGTTCGACGTGAGGAATATCATGCAGTGCGAGAAATCGACCTTTCGGTTATCGCCCAGCGTGAGCGTCGCTTTATCGAGTATCCCCAGAAGCAGTTGCCAGAGCGCATCCGACGCCTTCTCTATCTCGTCGAACAGGACAAACGTGAGCTTGTCTTGCTCGGAATGATACTTATCGAGATTCTCCTGCGTCATCATCGGAGCGGTTTCGCGGTGGCCCAGGTAGCCCGGAGGCGAGCCGATCAGCTTTGCTATCTCGTGCGAATGCTGAAACTCCGCGCAGTCGATCTTGACGACCGCGTTCGTGTCGCCGAAGAGGACTTCGGCCGCGGCTTCGACCACGCGCGTTTTACCAGAGCCCGTGGGACCCAAAAAGAGCATCGTCCCTATCGGGCGTCCGGGGTTCTGCATCCCGGCAAGATATATCTGATAGAGCCCTGATATTCTTCTGACCGCGCGCTCCTGTCCCACTATCAAAGAGCTAAGCTTCGACTCGAACTCCTGAGCGCGAGGACTCTTCATTTCAGGATTGAGTTGAACTCTACTTTGCGAATTGTCCTTTATCTGTTCCACTTTTACGTCACTCCAAACTAAAACGGGAACCTCAGACCGCAAGTCTCTCGCTCGTAAAATATCCGAACGAAGCAGTCAGGCTCCCCATTTATCAAACAACGGCTTTGCTAGCTATGGATGCGACACAGCTTCAAAACGTTGGAGATTACGGTAACACAATTATAACCCTTACCCGCGGGGCTTTGCACACAATCCCTTCCTGCACGACAGGGGCTTTTCGTATAATGCCCTT
This sequence comes from Blastocatellia bacterium, assembly GCA_963832205.1. Lineage (GTDB taxonomy): Bacteria > Acidobacteriota > Blastocatellia > UBA7656 > UBA7656 > DATBMY01. The sequence continues at coordinate 26,624 of CAWHTK010000006.1, forward strand.
TTATGCCAATGGTTATTGTTTGTCAAGCAGTTTATTCACGCCGAGCCCTACAGGTCGGGTTGTGATGCGCGTTAAGCCTCAATATAATGCGGTAAGCGCCTTACTGGCGGCGCTCATCAGGGCCATGAAAGAGTACAACGACGCACCAATGTTTTCAGCGCGCGCGATCATCGCGGTGGTCGCGGTCCTGCTGCTTGCGGCTCCGCTTGTCGAACCCTTTTCTTCCTCTGCCCGCAAAGACCCACCGGGTATAAAGCCCGCCCAGGCGTCGGGTCACGGCTATGCCTGCGGGTTCGACCCCCAGGGCGCTGAAGAAGAGATTTATCATCACCGTCTCAACCGGCTCCGGGCCCGCGGGCGCGATCTAAGCGCATATGATTTCGATGCGGCAAACGAGCCTGTACGTCGCCCGCTCGTCGAAGACCTGGATGATCTGGCGTTTATTCAAGACGACGGCTCGTTAATTGTGCCGCCGAGCAAGTTCGATCTAAATAATAAATCGCTCTTATTTACGCCCGACGGCGATGGCTACCGCGTCGAGAGAGGCAGAGCGGATTTCGACAATGATTTCGGCGTAAGGCTCACGTTCTTTTTCGGCGCTGACAATGAAGTCGGGGGCCTCAACAACGGCTACCGCGATATACTCCTGCCGGCCAGACCCTTTACATTCTTCGGCACCAGCTACGACGCATTCTATATAGGGACCAACGGATATATAACCTTTGTCGCAGGCGACTCCAATGCCCGCGTATCGGCGGCCCAGCACGTCGCGGAGCTGCCGCGCATAGCGCCACTTTGGGCCGACCTCGACGCCAGTAGAGAAGGTGATATTTATTATAACCGGCTTGAGGGCCGTCACCTCATCACCTGGAATAAGGTGGGGCAGCCGCAATACAGCGGCAAGAGCACTTTCCAGGCGGTGCTATACGACGACGGCCGGATCGCCTTCCACTACAAGAAGGTAAAGGCCAGATCATCGCTCGTCGGGTTATCGCCGGGCGGATCAACGAGCGAGGGCAGCCCGCTCGACCTGTCCGAGCTGGAGTACCGGCAATATCACCGGGCCGGTCTTCGAGCTATTCTCGAAGGAGCGCAGGCTCGACCTGCCCGCGGTGCTCAGGTCGTTTTACGCGGCCTACGGAGACGAATTTGATACGGCATACGTGTGGAGCGACTTCTCTTTCGATAACGGGCCGGGAGTCGCTAACGCTTTCAACGTGCGAAACAGCATAAAAGGGATCGGGCTCAGGCTCTTCGACCGGGGCGCGGTCTATGGGAGCCCCGCTCGCCTCTCTTCGATAATTGCGATGGGCGATCAAAGCAAGTGGCCCGCGGACCCGCAGTCGCAAATGGCGGGGCTCAACTCGGCCATCAGCATAGTCTGCCATGAGATGGGGCATCGCTGGTTATCGTATGTGCTTTTCGACGCCGAGCACGATATAAAGGACGACCTGCTCGGGCGCGACAGGTCTCACTGGAGTTTTCTCGTCGATACGCGGACAAACTCGGACGGGAGTTTCTCGTCGCTGATGGAAGGCAATTCGTGGCGCGAAACCGCCGCCGGGAATTTCACCACGGTCCAAAACTCGGTCAATCACTTCAGCGATCTCGATCAGTACTTGATGGGGCTTCGCCCGGCTGCGGAGGTCGGCTCGATAAGCTATCTCGTAACCGATGACGAGCTGAAGCAGATACTGAGATCAAAATCCCCCGTCAACGGATTCTCCATTACGGCCACGCGAAAGACGACATCAGTTGCCCAGATAGTCGAGCGCCAGGGCGAGCGCGTGCCCGAGGCTTCCGAAGCGCAGAAAGATTTTCGCGTTGCATTTATTCTGCTGAGCGAACAGGGCGCGCGGCCGTCGAGTGCGACGATTGAAAAGATTGCGCGCTATCGCGACAGTCTCGTCAGGTACTTCTCGACCGCCACCAACAGGCGCGGCTCGCTCGACGGCTCGCTCGGCAACGCGCCGCTCGCCAGATAATAATGAGCATAGAAAAGCGAAGAAGCCCGCGGCTTAATACAAGCCGCGGGCTTCTTCGCAGTAGGTCGCGCAAACTTCGCGCGGTGAGGCAAGTTATCGGCTGTTGCGTGCCGGGCCCGCGTTTCGCTTGGCGCGAGCGAGCACTCTTATTTTGACCTGCCTTCTGCCAAACTCTCTTGCATCCCTGTAGTTCGGCACATAGACATCAACTACCCTTCCCTTGATACGGCCTCCGGTGTCCATCACCGTGTAGGTGCCGGTGTACTTCCCCGCTTTTATATGGACAACCGTGCCGAGGGGTAAAACTCTCGGGTCAGCCGCGATTATTCCCTGCCTTACCGGCGTGCCTGAAGCGGTGATGCCCTTGAGGCAATAAGCGGTAGCCTGAAAGTCTAGCATCTCGCCTTCACCTGAATCGGCACGTGCAACGCCTTTAGTTGAATCGACCGTCAACTGCTCAGCAGTGAGTGGCTTTGACGGCGCGGCGTTGATCTCTTCGGCCGGGCGCTTTTGCGTGACCGAGTCTTTTACGTCAGGAAGATTCTTGAAAGTCCCAGGTATATCCAAAGATTGTTTTGTAGGTTTGTTTACGGTAGTGGGGCTTGTTTCGGCAGCCTGGGCGATTACGACTTTTTTGCCTGCTGCGTATCCGACTGCAAATATCGCGAAGATAGATAAACCTGTGGAGAGGCTTTTCTTGAATCTCCTGCTGGGGGTTTGATTCATTCTGCCTCCTGCGTTTGTGGTGAACAACTTGCGCTGTCTGAAGCAAGCAAAATGCTTGCATTGCTCGTTGTTTACTTCAAAACTCAAACAGCACGCCTAAAAGGAGCGCAATTATACCATCTCAATTCTGAGATGAAACCGATTACTGCTTACCCCTCTGTACCCTTTGGCTACAGGCAGCCGGGTTATCCACTACCTCGCAACAGCTTAGGCGAAGTCTTGCATTTTTCTTGCGCGCGCAACATATTCCGTAAGTGTTGATTATTGACAGTTACCATAAAACACATGCCCTGATTCACTACTCCAGACCGCTCTTACCGGCGCGCCGGAAGGCCTCTCTATGTGCCTCTTCGCGGCGTGAAAAGGCGGCCGCGCTTTGATACCATTGAGCGGCTTTAAGCCGATTTGAACAGCTTGATTTTAACGGGGCAAAAGAATGCGGACTGAGATTAACGGCATCAACATCGATTATCGCGACGAAGGCTCAGGGCCTGCCGTCATATTTATTCACGCCTTCCCGCTCAACCAGCACATATGGGATGAACAAGTAGCCGCGCTCAAAGGAAGCTATCGTACAATCACGCTCGACCTTCGCGGATTCGGCCGCTCCGACGCGCCCGACGGCCCGTACTCGATGGACCTTATGGCGACTGACGTGCGCGCTCTTATGACCAGGATCGGCGTCGAGCGTGCGACACTGGTCGGGCTCTCTATGGGCGGGTACATATCGCTTGCCTTCTATCGCAACTATCCCGAACAGGTGCGCGCTATGGTGCTAGCCGACACCCGCGCGAGCGCCGACAACGACGAAGGGCGCGAACGCCGTATGCGTTCGGCCGAACGCGTCGAGCGCGACGGCGCGCAAGCGATAGCAGACGACATGCTGCCGATGCTACTTGCCCCCGCCACAATCGAAAAGAACAATGCCCTGGTCGAGCGAGTGCGCGCGATGATCGAATCGAATCCGCCGAAAGCCATAGCCGCGGCCCAACGAGCTATGGCCGAGCGATCGGATTCGACTCAATTGACCGAGGGCATGAGTATTCCCGTGATGGTCATAGTCGGGTCTGAAGACTCGCTGACGAAGGTCGAAGAATCAGAAGTGATGCGCGATAAGATACGCGGTTCGCGTCTAACTATCATAGAGGGCGCGGGACATCTTTCAAACATCGAGCGGCCCGGTGAGTTCAATGATGCTCTTGCTGATTTCCTCGCTTCTATTCATTAGTATGTGTCGAAGATTTGAAAACGCTGTGGCATTCAGCGTCGATAGAGTTCAAAGAAAGGCGGCGTGATGGCTGACAGGTCGCTGATGTGCGTGCTGGCGCACCCGGATGATGAAACCTTCGTGGCGGGTGGCACGATCGCCAGATACGCGCGGGCAGGCGTGCGCGTGACGGTCGTTATTGCGACGAGCGGGCAAGCCGGGCGCGCGGCCGGGCTTGCCGCTTCCGCCGAAGAACTCGGGCGCGTGCGCGAAGGCGAAGCGCGCGAGGCGGCGCGCTACCTGGGCATCTCCGAAGTTCATTTTCTCGGATACATGGATGGAAAGCTCGACACCGTTGAGGAAGAAGAGGCTCAGGAGCGGGTGGTGCGCCACATAAAGCGAGAGCGGCCCGATGTCGTCATAACGTTCGGCCCCGAAGGCGGCGGCAACGAGCACCGCGATCACAAGATGATCTCCCGCATAGCGACGCTTGCGGTATGCTCGGCCGGCGACCGCGACCGATTCCCGGAACAGACGACGGAGGGGCAGGAGCCGCACCTGGTGAAGAAGTTTTACTACCTGAGCGGCTACGACGCGCCGTGGAGAAAGATGAATTCCGCGTTCTTGCCGATCACAACCGCGATAGACATTTCGGATTTAGTCGATGTCAAGCTCGCGGCCTTTAAACTGCACCGCAGCCAGCAGGAGTTGATGCCCAAGCTTGAGGAGTGGATTCGCGCCAACCGAAACACAGAGCTTTTCTACCGCGCATGTTCGATTGTTGGCTCCCCGCCCGGACTTGAAACCGATCTGTTCGCGGGGATTGACTGAGAATGTCAAAGGCGCTTGAAAGCGCCCCTTGCTCCAAACTCTAATATCGAGACAGGAGGCCCCATCACTATGGAAATACCCACCGGAGACCCGACTCTAAAGACCATCGCGATAATTATAGCCGCGGATGCCGCGGGGCAGGTCCAGGCGCTCGGCACCGAGCCCATACACCTAGCCCCCGGACAACATCACAAAGTCCGATGGTGCGTCTATAACAATCTCGCCGTCACCGTTTTGTCCGTAGCCATCGGCGCATTCGAAGGAAGCAAAACACCGCTGTGCGCGAACCAGCCGAATCTCACTGTCGGCCCTATACCGTCAGGCGGTGAGGCGGCCGTTTGCACCGAAACCTGCGAAGCAGCCGCTTCGCCGAGCGGCACTGTTTTTCAGTATAGCCTCACTATAAGAGTGAGCGGGATGGGTGATGTGGTTAAGGATGGGCCGAGAATTATAATCCAGTAGAGGCTTATCCAGACTGCCGGCCGCTCGACGCCATAAGCAGCTTGTACTCCGCGAAACCTCGAAGCGAGCCCAGGTCGGGGTCGCGTTCGGCTTCCGAGCGGCTGTAGCCGTGCGACAGCGCGCGCGCGAGTTCTTCTAAAGCTTTTTTGGCGTTCCCCGCAAGCGCATAGACGACCGACTTCTCGTACATCAGCGTCGTGTTGTGAGGCTCGAGACTTGCGGCGCGCTCGATTGTCTTGACTGCCTCGTTTTTTCTGTCGAGCTTTGCCTGACAGATCGCCAGGTCGCCCAACATCCGCGCGTCGTCGGGGTTGACGGACAGTTGCTCTGAGATCAATTCAACCGCTTTGCCGTACTGCTCGATTGCTTCGTCGCCCCGGCCCACCCGCATGTAAACGTCCCCGAGGTTGCGACAAAGCACTTCGTCGTGCGAGTCCATCTCAAGCGCTGATTCGTATGCTTCAATAGCCTCGTCGTAGCGGCCGAGATAAAAGAGCGCCGTCCCGAGATTTGTATAGGATACGCCGTTCGGGTATATCTCGATGGCCCGCCGGTGTATCGAGGCGGCGTCGTCGAACTGTCCGAGAAGAAAATATATGCCTCCCAGGTTATCATACCCCTGGTAATTGTCCGGCTGAATCGCGATAACGCGGCGGAACTGCTCGGCCGCCTCGCGGTAACGCCCGAAGATGTAATAACAGAAGCCGAGCTTATTGTAGTTGTCCCAGAACCCCGGGCGAATCTCTATCGCCCGCTGAAAGTATTTGACCGCTCGTTCCAGGTCGCCCCTGTGCGTGTAGCAGCGGCCAAGCCATTTGTGAGCGTCATTGTTGAGCGGCTGCAGATCAATGGCGCGCTCGAACTCTTCTATCGCGCGCTCGACCCTGCCCGTGCCGTTATAGATGATGCCGAGCGAGACATGGACCTGCGCCTGCCTTGGGTCGAGCGCGAGCGCGCGGTCGCTCGCGGCAATTGCCCTCTCTATCCATACGTCGTCGTGTGTGTCCTGATACTTCTGCCAGTAAGCCTCTCCGAGGCCGGCAAAAGCGAGCGCGAACTCTTCGTCGAGCTCTAGCGCCGCGACGAACATCTGTATCGCGTAATCGATGTTCTCCTCGACGTCCCACCGTTCCAAAAAGCTCCTGCCCTTGGAATAAAACTCGAAGGCATCCACGCTGGTCGCGGCGGGTCTGGCTACGTCGTGGCGCAGCTCCGAGGTCATTCCCAGCTTCAAAGCCGCGGCTACGCCCGCGCATACGGCGTCTTGCATGCGGAACATGTCGGACGCATCCCCCCTGTATTGCGCGCCCCAGATGACCGTCCCCGCGTCTATGTCGATGAGCCGGGCCATAATGCAGATGGCCTGTCCGGCCTTCATCACTTCGCCTTCAAGCAGAATGCTTGCGCCAAGCTCCTCGGCCAGCTCCCGCGCGTTGCGCCCCGATTCGTCAAAGCGGCCCGCCCCGGCCGCCTTCGATAAGACAGACAGCCCGCCTATTTTTGCCAGGTCGGTGATTATCGCGTGGGCGAGGCCTACGCCCATAAACGACACGTCCTCCGCGCCGACGCTTTCCAGCGGTAGGACGAGTACGGTCGGCGGCGCGGGCCGCGCGCGGGATTGGGGCGCGGCCGACACGCTACCCCCCGCCCGGCCGGTTCGTAATCCCAGCCCGCGTGTCGCAGTGGGGCCGGCGCTGCCTTCGGTCGCATTCTTAAGGGCGTCTGCCACAAGCAGGTCGGTCTGCTCGGCCCGGGACGTAAGCCGGCCAGTGACAACCGTATCCGCGCCGAGTCTGAGCGCCTGTAAATCGCGCTTCACCTCGGCGAAAGAGCGGTAGCGCCCCTGCCGGGGTTTTTCAAGCAGCCGCTTGAGCATCACGTCGAGATGTCGAGGCATCTGCGGAGGCAGCTTTCCTAATTTTTCCGCTTCGTCTCTGAGTATCGACGCCGCAACGTCTAACCCGTTGGCCCCCTTGAACGGGAGCTTCCCCGTGATCATCTCGAACAGGACTATGCCAAAAGAGAATATGTCCGTTCGCTGGTCAAGCTCTTCGCCCCTCAACTGTTCTGGCGACATGTAGGTGAGCGTGCCCATGACCGCGCCGGATTCGGTCAGGCTTTGCAGAAAGGTTTCGCCGAGCGACTCTTTTTCGAGCGGCTTGGCCAGCCCGAAATCGACCACCTTCACCTGCCCGCGGTCGCTGATCAAAATGTTCTCGGGCTTAATATCCCGGTGGATGACGCCGCGCGCGTGCGCCTCTTCGAGCGCCTCGCATATCTGGGTTGCGATAGATAGAATCGAATCTGCCGACAGAGAGTCTGTCGTTATCTGGTCCCTGAGGCTACACCCCGGAACGTACTCCATGACGATATAGGCATGGCGGTCTGTCTCGCCAATCTCGAAGATCGTTACTATGTTCGGGTGATTTATGGCGGAGGCGGCGCGGGCCTCGCGCAGGAATCGCGCCTCGGCCCCGGAGACAGAGGAGATGAATTTCGGCATGACCTTGATGGCGACCGTCCTCAGCAGCGAAAGGTCCTCGGCCCTGTAGACTTCGCCCATGCCGCCCCTGCCGATCTTTTCCAAGATGCGATATTTCGTCAGCTCGCCAATTACATCCATATTCCCGCGCCTGGATGAGGCCCTCCGCTCGTATCGCTAATGGGCTTAGCAGTCGAAAGCGGCTCTGGGAGCCACTTTCGCGTCGCTCGCAACATCAGCGAGGTTCGGCTTCGCCGCCCGGCTGTCTGCCGGGTCCATAAAGCGCCCGTCCGGCGGCCGCCTTCGTGTGCTTGCCGTCATCTATCACCGCCCGGCCGTTGACCAGTACGTATGCGAAGCCCTCGGCGTACTGGTGCGGGCTTTCGAAGGTGGACCGGTCGGCGACACGCTCGGGGTCGAAGACGACAAGGTCCGCGGCCATGCCGACCCTGATCAACCCGCGGTCCCAGAGCCTGAACGTCTGTGCCGGTAGCGAAGTCATCTTTCTTATCGCGTCCTCAAGTCCTATCAATCTCTTCTCGCGCACGTAGCGGGCGATCACGCGGGCGTTGTTTCCGTAGCCGCGCGGGTGCGGCGCGCCACGGCCCATCTGCTGTACGCCGCTGTCGGAGGCGATCATCGTGTAGGGCTGCGCGAGTATGCGCTCCACATCCGGCTCGCTCATCTTATGGAAGACCATCCCGGCCGAGGCCGCCAGGTACATCTCTATTATCTGCTCGGCCTCCTGCTCGACGCCGCGCTTCTTACCGGCGAGCTTTGTGATCTCGGTGATGCTCTTACCTTCGTATTCAGCGTTGGGTCTGTAGCCGGCGACTACCGCGTAAGAGAAATCCTTAAACCCGCCCTTACGAAGCGTATCAACCATCTCGCGCTTTATCTTCGCTCGCGTCTCCGGGTCTGCCAGTCGCTGTTTAGCCTTGTCCCGCCCGCCTTCGAGCACCCACGTCGGGAGCAACGTGTTGAGCGAAGTCGAGCTGGCGGTGTAAACGTACTGGTCGACGGTGACCTGCTGCCCGCGGCCGCGCGCGTCGGCTATCATCTGACAGGTCGCGCGGCTGTCGCCCCATCTTTTTTTGGACGACACCTTGAAGTGAGAGATGTTGACGGGCAGGTTCGCTTGTTCTCCGATCGTAAGCGCTTCTCTTATAGAATCGGTCACCTGATTGCCCTCGTCTCGCATGTGTGTGGCATAGACGCCGCCGTGGCGCGCCACGACTTTCGCAAGCTCGACGATCTCGCCGGTCTTCGAGTAAGTGCCCGGCACGTATATCAGGCCCGTCGACATACCGACCGCCCCTTCGCGCATCGCGCGCTCGATTGAATCGCGCATGCGCTGAAGCTCTTCGGCCGTAGGCTCGCGCGCTTCCTCTTTCATCGCCTCGCGGCGAACAGAGCCGTGGCCTATGAGCGTCGCGGCATTAATAGAGATCCCTTTCGATTCAAGCTGCGACAAAAACTCTCCGACCGCCAGGCTCGACGTGCCGCAGTTCCCGGTGACTATGGAGGTCACACCCATGTAGACGAAATTCTCCGCCGCCGGGTTATCGGCAAGGCCCCCCTCGACGTGCGTATGAACGTCGATAAAGCCGGGGGCGACGACTTTCCCCCTGGCGTCTATGACGCGGGCCGCGCGGGCCGGGTCAACCGCGCCGACTTTAACTATGCGGTCGCCCTTTATGCCTATCGACCCGTAAAACCAGGGATTGCCCGTGCCGTCTATGATGCGGCCGTTGATGATCGCACAATCGTACTCGGGCTCGGCGGCGCGCGAGTTTGACCCGATGGAGGTCGAGATCACAACCGAAAGCGCCAGTAAGAATGCGAAAGCGGGCTTCATAAGCATCTGCTCCCCAAAGGATTTTAAGAGAGACGGTATTGATGCGCGAGAGCGCCGTCTGATCGTCGTGGATGAGAGCATAGCACAGAAACAGGCGGGGGAAGAAGCGCGGGCAATAAGATGGATTTGAGCTGAAAATAGAGGGGCGCGGCCCCCAGGGGCCGCGCCTCGATTACCTATCACCGCTTATATCATGCGAGCCGCGCGTAGCCGCCGCGAGAATAGATTAGCGGCTTGCCTTCGGCCGGGGAGGGCCGACTCGACTTCGCCGACTACGATCGTGTGGTCGCCGCCGGGGTATGTGTGAGCTATACGGCATTCTACATGACAGATCGCGCCGTCGAGCAGCGGCGACCCGGCAGGGCCTTCCCTGTACCCGAGTCCGCCAAACCGGTCTTCGTCGCGCGATGCGAAGCGGCGAGAGATGATCTCCTGATCTTCGCCCAGCATGTTGACGGCAAAGTGGCGGCCTTCGATCAGGCTATCGTGTATTGAAGCGCGCTTATCGATACAGATGACGATGAGCGGCGGGTCAAGCGATAGCGAAGAGAAGGCGCTTACGGTAATGCCTTCGAGCTTGCCGTCTCCGGCCTTTGCCGTAACGACCGTCACGCCGCTGGCAAAGCGGCTCATCGCGGCGCGGAACTCATCCTTCGTAACTGGCATCTCACCTCGTGTCAGCGATTCAGACCCCTCAGGGCTCGGTTTTTGATTACTGCTGGACCTTGTACTTGTCTATAAGCTGTTGCAGCCCGTCGGTCTTGCCGCCGTGCCGGTAGCTGTAATACTGCTTGAGGTCCTCGAATATCTGCTCGCGGAGCGCCTGGTGATCAGGCCCATCGGCGACGGCGATGGCGCGGGCATAAAACTCAATGACCTGATCCATCTTGGCGTGGGCTTCCTTGAGCAGAGAGTCCTTGAGCGGCCCCTGACCTTGCGTGCGGTGCTTTTCGGCCGCCTGCCTGTATTCCTCGTTATGGATGCTGCCTATCAGCACAAACGTGAACGGGTCTTTCGGGTTGAGCGAGGCCGATTTTTCGAGGCGGGTCATCGCCTCCTCTTTATTCTGGGTCATCATCGCCATCAAGCCCATCCACTGATAAAGCCTCGGCAGCCAGACGGTCTGAAACTCCTGCCAGCGCTCGTCCGTAAAGCCTGTCGGCCGGTTTCCCGACTCGATCACCTCTATGGCCTGTTTAGCGTACTCCTGGCTCTTCGGGACGTATGCGCCGTTGCCCTTCTTTGCCTGCTCGACCCCGACCAGCACCATCTGGGTAAGCGCGGTGAGGTCGTTCGGTTTTCTGGAAATAAGGGCTTGCGCGACCCTGAAAGCGTCATCGTGCTTATTCGCCTTGATATAGGCATCGATGAGGACGGGGTTGATGATGTCGGCGTCCCCGGGCTCTTTAAACATCTCCACCATGCCTTCGAGAAGCATTATGCGCTGTGCCTGATCCGCCTTGTTTATCTCATCTATGAGAAAACCGACTACCTTCGCGCGCTCGACGCCCTTGGGAAACTTCTTTGCGTACTCGGCGGCGGCCTTCGCCTTCGTGGCGGCGTCGGGCGCGGTCTGAATCTTCTGTATGGCCTTCAACTCGCCCTCGGAGGCCTGCTGAGGTTTATCCTGGCTCTTGCTCTTATCCTGCGCCATGGCCGGCGCTGTAGCCGCGGACACAACCATAAGCGCGCATAAGGCGAGATTGCTCACCCTGGAAAACAGTATTGACTTCATCTCTGACCTCATTCTTAAGGATTAATCTAATGATGGTTGCGAGCAGGTTATCCCCGACGCTCCATCTATTTTGCTTGATGGAAGAGTGGAAGGCAAGCTCCGCCGAAGTCAAAGTAAGCAGGGGCCGCCCGGTTCCTGAAAGAGGCGGGCAACTCGGCGGGCAGCCACAGGAGTCTCAGTCATTGGGCCGTATTGAGTAAGGTCTTGTCGCAAATGAGTGATCGCTTTTAAAATAGCAACAGGAGCAAGGGAACAATACTACCCGCCCCGAAATGGAGAAGTAATAATGGCCAGAAGACTCTTTATGCTCTTTGCCGTAGCCGCCGTGCTCGGCGCGGCTGCTCTGCCTGCAAGCGCGCAGGATTGGGAGCGCGCCGTCTCGCTTTATAACCAGAAGCAGTACCGCCCGGCTATAAAAGAATTTCACGCCGTGCTGAGGGCAAACGCCTCCGCGTGGCAGTCGTGGTACTACATCGGCGCGAGCCACTACCAGCTCCAAAGCTACGAAGACACAATTGACGCATTTCAGAATTACCTGAAAGCCGGCGAGAAGGACGACAAGGTTCAATCCGCCGGGAATTTCTTCATCGGCATGTCGCTCTACCAGATGAAGCAGTACGATAAGGCCGTCCCCGCGCTCGTGCGATACATTGATGTCGCGCAAAAGACGCAGCAGAAGGTCGAGCCCGCCGCCCGCGCCGCGCTCGGCCGATCATACATGCAGGTGCAGCGGTATAACGAAGCGATCCCGGTGCTGACCACCTCGGCGACCGAAATAAAGGGCGACGCGACGACCTATTACCTTATAGGCTTTGCCAACCACAAGCTCGGCCGCGCGGATCAGGCCATTGCGGCGCTGAATCAAGGGCTGGGCATTGCGCCCCGTGACCCTGACACATTATCCCTGCTCACGGATGTTTATTATTCGCAGCTTCGTCAGAATCCGGCGGTGATAAAACAGGTCATATCTGCTGGGGAGCGACTCATCGCGGTGCGCGACGACGAGCGGTCGTGGGTGCTGTTGGGGCAGGCTTATCTTATAGACAAGCAGTTTGCGAAAGCCGCGCCGCTTCTCGATAAGTATGCGCAGGCGCATAAGGATTCTTCGAGCGCCTGGTACAACCTGGGGCTTGCTTACTCGCGGTCTTTGCAATGGAAGCCCGCGGCCGGCGCGCTCGAGCAATCCATCAAGATAGAGCCGACTAATCTGAACGCGCTTCTGGAGCTGGGCTACGTCTATGAGAGCGACAAACAGCTCGACAAGGCGCTGGTGGCTTACGAGCGGGCTTTCGAGGCATCGGGCCGCCGCGACGAGACCGCCCGCGCGGCGATAGATCGAATCAATCGCCGCCCCAAGTCATAACCAGTGTTAGGGTAGGGGTCAGAAGTCAGTGAATCTCAAATTTGAGATTTCAAATCTCAAATGTTATCTCACCGTCTCCTGATCCCCGATTCCCAATCCCTCATAAGCGATGGCGAGCATTTCAATCTCGCGGCTCTCGCCCGCCGCCAGCCGCAATGCTTCGCCCTGCTGCGCGGCGCGGCTTAATACGGGAAGCGTCGCGCAGGGCTCAAGCGCGATCTTATAAGTCGAGCCCCACCAGGGATAGTTCATTCCTCCGCGAAATACTTGCCAGTACCATAAGCGATTAAACAGATCGGCGGGGTATCTGAGAGAAAAGCCCACGCGTAAGCGATTGTTCGTCACTGCGTACCAGCCCTCGCGCATGCCTTCGAGGAATATCATGTCCTGCGATGCCGTCTCGGGGCCGGGGACGCGCGATATGTCGATTTCGCCCCCGGCAATCGCCGCGGCCATGGGCCACTGGCTCGTCTGCCCGCCTTTAAGGCGTGAAGTCGCGGAGGTAAACTCCTCAAGCGTCTTTATTCGGCACTCAGGCAGCTCTACCCGGCAGCTCTCGTCAATAAACGGCCACCCGAAGGCCGGGTGGTGCCCCCAGGTAAAGTCAACTTCCTGGCCGCTTTCGTTCGTCACCCGCTCGTGTATGCGCAGGACCGGCTCATTGCGTCTAAGGCTAAGCGTTTTGATCAGGTGGAACGGAGTGCGCACGGTGCGAACATCGAATCTAACTTCGATCTCGTCCGGCTCGTCCCTGGTTATCGCGTATTGCCACGGGAGCAAGAGCACCTCCCCGTGCTGGCCTAATTCCGCGCCCTGATGAAGCGAAAGGCTACCGCAATTTGGGAAGAGCTCCTGCCAGCCTCCCTCGTAATAGTCCGCGTGCGCGCCCGCCGAGCGCCAGCTTGTAGGCAGAAAGTGCGACCGCTCGCGCAGACCCACCCAGGACCGCCAGAGGAAATCTATATCGCGGGGCTTGTAGAGGAATTCATATATGTCCGTGCCTTTGTCAGCGAGGACCGTCACGCGCAGTTTCTCGTTTTCGAGCGCCACGGCCCTGTAGCCTTTATAAATGAATTCCGTGATGCGACAACCGTAGTTGCGATTGTGGTGATATGTTTGATAATCCATCTTGCTCCCCCGATGGGTCAGAAGATTACCACGCAATCGCCCGGCAAGTGAAATCTCTGCTCGGCGCTTGAGGTTGAATCCTTCGCGGGGCTATGCGATAACTCGCCAGGGGTGAGTGCGAATGACCGAAAAGAAAAAAGCGATACTGCTTCTTAGCGGCGGCCTCGATTCGACGACCGTGCTGGCTATCGCCACCGCGGAAGACTATGAAGTTTATGCCCTGTCGTTTCGATACGGGCAGCGCCACCGCATCGAGCTTGAGAGCGCCGCCCGCGTGGCAGCCGCTTTCCGCGTCAAGGCTCACCTTACGCTGGACGTGGACCTCCGCGCCATCGGAGGATCGGCGCTCACCGATGATCTAGATGTTCCGAAGCTGCGACCGGCCGACCAGATGGCCAGCGGCATTCCTATCACCTACGTGCCCGCGCGCAACACGCTCTTCTTGTCGTTCGCGCTCGCGTGGGCCGAGGTGCTCGGAGCCGAAGACATCTTCATCGGCGTCAACGCCCTCGACTACAGCGGCTATCCCGATTGCCGGCCGGAGTTCATAGAGTCGTTCGAGCGGATGGCTAATCTCGCGACGAAGGCCGGCGTCGAGGGAAGACTTCGCCTGCGCGTTCATACGCCGCTCATCTCCATGACGAAAGCAGAGATCATAAAAACAGGCCTCGGGCTTGGCGTCAACTATTCATTAACGCACAGTTGCTATGACCCGACGCCGCGGGGGATCGCTTGCGGCAAATGCGATAGCTGTCAGCTCCGGCTGAAAGGCTTTTCTGAAGCGGGCGCGCGCGACCCGGTCTCGTACGCGGCAGAATGATGCGGGCCGCTACGGCGCGTTAATTTGACCGCGCGGCTCTGTGGGTGAGAGCATGTATAGACGGGCGGACGCTCGTGACGATGCTCGCGACAATGCTTACGACAAGGGGGAGAACGTGGATAACGAAAACAGACAGGCAGAAACGGATCAGCCGGATCAAGAAGACACTGCTCTCATAGATAAAGTGGAAGAACGCGTTGAAGCCGAAATGAAGCTGGCAGAGGGCCGCGCCAAGGAGAGTGTAGGACAAGGCATGCACGACGAAAAGCTCGAACAGGAAGGGCGCAAGTTAAAAGAGGAAGGTGAGCAAGAGATAGAAGAACAGCTTCAAAATCATGATTCTTGATCAGAGAGGCGCTCGCGGCTAATCGAGCGCTTCGAGCGCCTCTTCAATTTCGCTTCGGGTCCGCTGATCGTTTGAAGCGATTGCGGCATCAAGGCCCTGCCGGTAGATGGTGCGAGCATCTTCGAGCTGTCCCATATGGGCAAGCATTCGGCCCAGGTGGTAGAAGGCCGCGACATAGCTAGGATCGCGGGCAATCACCTCCTGAAGCTGCGCGGCGGATTCAGTGACCAGGCCCTCTTTTTCCAATTCCAGCGCGAGCGCATACCGCGAAAAAGAGTCGTTCGGGTCCTGGGCTACGAACTCTTCAAGCATTTCTCGACGTGTCTTCATCTGCTCTCAACCCGCCACCAAAACCACTCAATCGCCGCGCGAGCGCAGGCCGTGCCAGTAGAATAGAAAGACCAGCGCAAAAAGCGCGACCACATAAATGAGAACGACCAGGGAAGCTATATTCACATGCCGGCTCGCGATTTAAAAGAGATGAGCGGGCGACCCATGGGGGCCGCCCCACGACTTTCTACTCTTTCGCGCCCTCGGCCGGGGTCTCAGGCTGGATTTCAGCCGGCGGTTGTGTCGGCTCGGCCGGAACGGACTTGCCGGCTGACTGGGCGGAGGCCGCCGCGGCACGCGCCCGCTCGCCTCGCACGTCACGTTCGCGTATGCGGGCGGCCTTGCCTCGCAGCTCGCGCAGGTAGTAGAGCTTGGCGCGGCGGACGCGCCCCCTGCGAATGACGTCTATGCGATCGATGACGCTCGCGTGGAGCGGGAAGATGCGCTCGACGCCGACGCCGAAGCTGGTCTTGCGCACGGTGATCGTTTCGCGCACGCCCGAGTGTTTGCGGGCTATGACGACACCCTCGAACGCCTGAATGCGCTCCTTGTCGCCTTCCTTGATTCGCACATGAACGCGGATTGTGTCCCCAGGCTGAAACTGTGGGATATCATTGCGGAGCTGTCGATCTTCGACAGATTGGACTACTTGATTCATAACGATTCCCCTCGCTGCTTAATCTTTTACTCTAGCCCTCGTCCGACCGGCGCGAAGTGACGCGTCCATCCGAACGGCGAAAGCTCAAATCTCATCAATATCTCTCAGGACCTCATCGGCCTCCCGCCGCTCGTCGGCCGGCAGTTCTTCGATCAGGTCCGGTCGCTGGCGGGCGGTCTTTTCAAGAGCCTTCCGACGCCGCCAGGCTTCTATATCGGCGTGATGCCCGCTCAATAAAATGTCGGGCACTCGATAGCCGCGATACTCGGCCGGCCTGGTGTAATGCGGGTAATCGAGCAACCCGCTCACAAAGGACTCGTTCTCGGCCGACTGCTCACACCCGAGCGCGCCCGGCAGAAGGCGCGTCACGGCGTTGACGACGACCATCGCCGGTATCTCGCCTCCCGAAAGCACGTAGTCGCCGATTGAAAGCTCTTCGGTAACAAGGTGCTCGACGACGCGCTCGTCTATCCCTTCATAGCGACCGCATATCAAAACAACGCGCTCCTTGCGCGAGAACTCCTGAGCGGTCCGCTGATCAAAGAGCCTGCCCTGCGGCGACAGCAATACGATGTCAAGACCGGCCGCGCCGTGCGTTATCGCCTCGACCGCGCGAAACAGCGGCTCAGGTTTCATGACCATTCCGGCGCCTCCGCCAAAAGGGCGGTCGTTAACCTGCCGGTGCCGGTCGTATGTCGAGTCACGCAGGTCGTGTATATTTATCTCGACCAGGCCCGCCTCGACTGCGCGGCGAATTATTCCAAAATCAAAGACCTCGCGGAATATCTCCGGAAAAATCGTTATAATATCGAACCGCATAACAGATTGCCGACTGCCGTACCCGAAATCTACAATTCCAGGAGCCCGTCGGGCGGCTCAATCACTATTCGCCCGGCCTCAATGTCAACCTCTCCGCAAATATGGTCGGCGAACGGAACGAGTATCTCTTTGCCGTCAGCCCCCTCTATAACGAGCACGTCGGTGCCGCCCGTGCGCAGCAACTTGATCACCCGGCCGATTATTTCGCCCGACGGGATCACCGCGTTCAGGCCGATCAACTGGTACTCGTAGAATTCGTCCTCGTCGAGTTCGAGGGCTTCGGATTCAGAGACCACCAGCCGCCCGCCCACGAGCTGCTCGGCCGCCGACATCGTGTCGTATCCTTCAAATTTAAAGATCACCCGGTCCTTGTGAAACCAGTAGTCTTCGATTCTAAGCCGAAGGCGCTCGCCCACCGGCATCCAGACCGTCACCTCTTCAAGCCCTTCAAAACGCTCCGGAAAGTCCGTTTCGACGCTACAGGAGACCTCGCCTTTTATGCCGCGGGCTTTCGCGATGCGGGCTATGACCACATCTTCCGTCTGTCGGTTGTCGCCCGCACTCGTCACTACTCTAATATCTCAAGCACGAATCGCTTCTTTAATTTCATGCCTGCCGCGCGCAATAGAGTCCTGATTGCGCGAGCCGTGCGTCCCTGCTTACCTATGACCTTACCGAGATCAGGCGGGGCAACCCTTAACTCAAGCACAGTGGTTGTTTCGCCCTCTATCTCTTTGACCGTCACCTCGTCAGGGTTATCCACAAGGGCCTTGGCGATTGTCTCTACAACCTCCCTCAGCGAACCGTCTTCCATATGTCGCCTCCTTCAGAGCATCAGATGAGGAAGGAAGGACGCGAGGCGCGGCCATCAAAACAGCGCGCGCAAGACAATGGCCCAATCAGCGCACCGTCTCGCCCGGCGCGCTCAGCTCGCGGGTTCGGCGTTCGTGGCAGCGGGCTGGCGCTTTATAAGGCTGCGCACCGTTTCGGTGGGCTGCGCTCCGCGTTCTATCCAGTAAGTGATCCGCTCCTGGTTGATCTTTACTTCAGCCGGGTTGCGGCAAGGATCATAATAACCAATTGACTCGACGACGCGGCCGTCACGCTTAGACCGCTTTTCGGCTACAACAATTCTATAGAAGGGCTTCTTCTTAGCGCCCATTCTGGTCAGCCTGATTGAAAGCAAAATGCACCTCCAAGCTCGATAGGATCAACCGACCTGATTATCTTGTCGATAAAGCGCCCGATTGATCGCTCAAACAAAGATAAAATTAATATTGAAAACTCTGACCCGGCCCCAGCGGCATGAGATACTCATGGATAAGAACCCGAAAGCATTCAACGCTCGTCGCTAACGGGTAATTATATCCGAAAAAAGCCTGTCACCGTTTCTTTTTCTTCTTTCTACGTTTTGTGGCCTTGCGACGGTTGCCCGCGCCAAACCCCGGCAGCCCCCCGCCTCCTAACAAACCGCCCGCCAGTTTCCCGCCCAGGCCGCCCATCATTCCCCCCAGCCCCCCGGATGTCATCATGCGCATCATCTTGCGCATTTCCGTGTACTCGTTGATCATCTGGTTGACTTCCTGAACACTGGTGCCGCTCCCCCGCGCAATTCGCTTGCGGCGCGAGGCGTTGAGTATTGCGTGATCGCGGCGCTCCTCAACCGTCATGGAATTTATGATCGCTTCGGTAAGCTTGAGCTTATCTTCCATCTCGGCCGACTGCTCGGGCGTCATCCTCATGCCGCCGAATAACCCCGACGGGAGCATGTCGAGCAGCTTATCCATAGAGCCCAGGCGCTTCATCTGGCGAAGCTGGTCGCGGAAATCTTCCAGGGAGAACTTATCGCGCTGAAGCTTATCCTGAAGCTCCAGTGCTTTCTCCTCATCGACCTCGGACTGGACTTTTTCTATAAGCGACAGCACATCGCCCATGCCCAGTATTCGCTGGGCGATACGGTCGGGATAGAACGGCTCTATGGCGTCGTACTTCTCGCCGACGCCGATGAACTTGATGGGCTGTCCGGTTACTTCCTTGATGGAAAGGGCAGCGCCGCCTCGGGTGTCGCCCTCCATTTTCGTCAGCACGACACCAGTAAGCCCAACCTGTTCATGAAACTGCTGTGCAGAGCGCACGGCGTCCTGACCCGTCATCGCATCGGCGATAAACAAAACCTCACCCGGCTGGGTCTGCTCCTTGATCCTCTGGAGCTCCACCATCAGTTCTTCATCGACGTGAAGCCGCCCCGCTGTATCTATTAATAGAGTGTCATAGCCTGTTAGCTGGCACTCGCGCAGAGCAAGCCGGCACAACTCGACCGGGTCATTTATCTCCGGGGCCTCAAAAACCGGCTGGCCGATTGCCTTTCCGATGATGGAAAGCTGCTGGCGCGCGGCGGGGCGATAAACGTCAACCGAAACCATAAGCGGGCGACGTTTTTGGCTCTCGGCCAGGAGCTTGGTAATTTTGCCCGTCGTGGTAGTCTTGCCGGAGCCTTGCAGACCCACGATCATCACTACGTTTGGGATGCGTTTTGTAAAGAGAAGCTGCGTAGAGGTCCCGCCCAGCATCTCTATCAGTTCGTCATGAACGATCTTTACGACTTGCTGCGCGGGAGAGAGCGATCCTATGACTTCTTGCCCCAGGGCCTTCTCTCTGACGCGGTCAACAAAGGATTTGACGACTTTGAAGTTCACGTCCGCCTCGAGCAGCGCGATGCGTATCTCGCGCATGGCCGCTTCGATATTGGACTCGGTCAATCGCCCCTGACCGCGCAGGTCCTTAAGGACCTTTCTTAATTTATCTGATAGCGCTTCAAACATGATCGTTTCAGCCTAAAGACAGAAACTAATAAGGTATATGCCATAAAGGCATCTGTCAAGGCGGATGAAAACTTGCCCGAAGAGTATAGCCTTCTGCACTGAATACGAAATAAAAAGGAGGGCCAATAGTGGCCCTCCCTTTTGAAAAAGGTCAGGTGAGGGGGTTACCCCCTCACCTGAGTCAGGTGGTCATTAGTTGGTCGGACAATTCGCCGTGCAGTTGAACGCCTGCGACGGTCCGCCGTTCGGGCCTGGGTTCGTCACGATGATGAGCCCAGGAAGATTGGCGCAGACTCTGCCTTGCGCTCTGATCCTGCTGAAGGAGTTATTCGAACCAGCCTCAAGCTCCCTGAACTTGACCTTCCTCGGAGCGACTCCGCCGATAGTCACCGTAGCATCTCTGCTTGATATTGCGTCCGATGATATCGAGCCTGAACGTTCCTCCGGAGTCACGAGTCAGGTTGCAGTTTGTGATGACAGCGAGGTCAAGCGGCGGCGTCTGGCCTCCACCACCCGGCGTACCCGTCGGGTTGCAGGTGAAGGTGACGGCGTTGCCTTGCTCGTTGCCCAGCGGACATCCAGCGGGCGCGCCCGCCGGCAGACTCGTCAGGTTCCGGCTCGTTCCTCCTGGCCCGGTCACAAAGATCCGGAACGTCCTCGTCCCTGTCCCCGTCCCGAAGTTGAAGAACGCGTCGATCAGGTTCGGGTTCAGGATCACAAAGCTCGTCGCGTTGACGACCCTCCCCGTCCCCTGCTCTATCGCAAACACTGACGTCACGCTCCTGGTCACCAGCCCCACTCCTGGCACAAACTCCTGGAACGTGAAGCACGCGCCGCTGATCAATACATCCTGCGGCACCGCGCAGTTGCCGTCACTCGGCGTCACACTGAATACGATCGGCGCTCTCGTCCCCAATGCCAGCGAGCAAACACTCGTCCGTGTGAACGGCCCGAAGATGTTGTTGTCGCCCGCACTGAACGTCGTCGTCACCGTTACCGTCGCTATTCCACCGCAGCAGGCGGCCGGGAAGGCCGTGCCCGGCAGCGTCGTGATCGGGTTGAGCGTTGCTCTTACCAGGTTGCAGTTGATCGGCGTCACTGCTCCGAGCGTCACCACCGCTTCCGGCACTCCGTCTCCGTTCGTGTCGCACGTCAGCGTCACGGCCGTTGACACGCGTCTTGCCCGGTCGCTGCAACGGCACTCCCGTCTCGGATACGAACCCTGCGCAGATGACCGTCGTCTCGTTGGGGAAGAACCCGCAACCGACGATGTTCAGCTGCACCGCGCACAGCGCATCGACAAGGTCCGTGCCCGCGTTGGGCGTCGTTACGAACGTGCCCGGTACGACTATCTGGCACAGCGGGTTGGCCGGCGGCAAGCACCCTACCCCGAGGAATGTTACCTTCCCTCGGTTCGCGTCCGTCTGACGCGCTGGCGTGCATAGCGCCGCGTCGTTGCCCTCGAACCTCAGATCGAAGTCCGGAGTAGCGAACGTGATCTCTCCGCCGTCGCCTATGCCGGCATCGCTGCCGCTGTTGAACAGCTCGAAGATCGTCGGCTCCGTTCCCTCACCGATCGTGCAGTTGCACCCTATCGCCGCTATCTGCCCCTGGATGACTCCGAACGTACCCGCGTCAGCAGCTCTCGCCGCTTCGCTCAGGTTCGTCTCGCACAGTCCAGGCGGGTTGAGCGGGCTCAGCCCTCCTATCGAGAAGCCCGTGATCACCGGGCTCGTCGGCGTCCCCAGCAGATCCATTCGGCAGAACTCGAACTGGAATATCCCGCTGCCTTCCGGTCTCGGCGGGCATCCTACGAGCACTCCCGTGTTCGGCTCTCTGACAAACTGCAGGTCGGTCGGCCCTTCCTGCTCGTCAAATGCCGGGTCAACGTTGTCTCCCGTCGGGTCGGCCGGATCGAGAAGCTGCGCTTCGTTCTCATCCCTGCCTGTCCCGTCGTCAAACAGCGTCACCGAGAACGTGTTCGACGCTCCCCCGCACGGTCCCGTGCAATCCTCGTTGCCGAACTCCGGCACGTTGATCCAGCGGATCTTGAACGCGTTGACGTTGGCAAACCCTAAGGCCTGCACCGGGAAGCTCGTCGGATCGTCTTCGCGGGCTGCCGGGTTGAGGTCGGCCCACGCCGGCGCTATCCGCGGCAGTCCCGTCCTCAGGCTCGGCACGGTCGGGAAGTTGCTCGTGTCGCCTCCCCCGAACGTGATGTTGCCGTTGGAGTTCAAGAAGAACCCGTTCCACACGCACGTGGCTGCTACGCCCGTGCCGCCGAAGTTGAACTCGAAGCCGCCCGAGAGCGCCCCGACCAGCACGGGGTTGCCCGCGCCGTCGTTGTCATCGCCCCGGAACGGGGTGTTCTGATCGTCGCCGCCCGCTACCTGGTGGCCAGGATCGAACGACTCGAAGATGATCACACCGGCCGTCGAGTCATCGTCCTGCGTCGTCGCGCCGCCGATCTGGCCCAGCGCAACCGCATCGCCAACCGAGTTTACGTCAATCGCGATGGCGGTAGGCGCAAGCCGGTTGGTGTGACGCAGGAAGCCTCCCGCCAATCCGCTCAAGCCGCCCGGCGTGAACGTGATCTGATCGAGGGGCGACTGGTAGAAGATGTGATCGAATCGATCACTATCGCCGTCGCCAACGTTGCCGCCTGATGCCGGCGGCTGCGGTACTCGCGTTGCCGCGCAGGTCTATGGCGTCAGCGCGGCGATCCATCGGACACATATCGGGGAAGCACAGTATTTCGCCAAGCATCGGCGAAGGGTTCTTGCCTATGCCCGCAGGCTGGCCGCCCGATATGACAAATACCGTTCCTTCTTCGTTGGCCACCAGGCCCGAATGCATCGAGTAGTCGATCTGCATGTCAAGCCGCAGGGTGCCGGCCGTTACGATTGCCGAGGTCGCGCCTGCCGCCGGCCTGATGTCAGGCCCGTTGCCTAGCACGAACACTCGGAAGTTGTTGACGCCGCTACGCGCGCCACACCTGCCGCAGGTCCGTCCGCAAACCCGTCGGCTACAGGTATCTGACCCGGCACGCCCGGTGCGGGCGAAGTGCAGGTGTCAAACGCACCCGAGCAGTCGGCGAAGCTGACGACCATCGAAGGCGTCGCACCCAGCGCCGCCGGGTTCGTGAACAGGCTCTCCGTTAACTGTGTGAACCCGTCGTCGGTCGCCACAAACGACCGCGCCATCGCCGCATAAATGACGTTGCACGGGCCGGCGTCGAGCGCCACTATGTTGCCGAACGTCGTCGAGTTGCCCGAGTAGTTCGTCAACCTGTATCCGCCCGCCGTCAGCACCGGCGCCGCCGCCGTCCCCAGCGCCGTGTTGAGCCCGATTCCTCCGGTCAACCCTGACGGGATCGACGCGATCACCCGGTTGACTCGCGGGTTGATCTCGCAGCCCGCTACCGTCCGCGGCCCTTCGCACACCTTGAAGATCGCCGCGCCCGTCGCCGACAGCGGATTGTCCGTCAGCTGGAAGTAGAGGCTCCCGTCGTCATCGACCGTGATGTTCGACGAGTGCCACAGCGGGTTGCGCAGTATCTGTATCGCGCCCACCGGGCGTCACCCCGCCGAATGCTCCCGGCGTGTCCGTGAACCCGAACGCGAATATGCGAGTGCGGAATACCTGCCCCGCCGCGTTGGCCGAACACCCTTCGGTGTCGAGCACGCTGACATAGACGACTTCACCGATCGTGTCGCACAGCCCGAAATCGCCGAGGTCGGCGACGGGCTGAACGGCGATGCCGGTGACCGTCACCTGGTCGTCGGTGCAGTCGCCCGCCTGCGGGTTGAGCAGCGTCACCGCTCCTACCGCGGTCGTCCCCGTGTTGACCAGCTCAGGTATGTTGATCTGGCTGACTATGTCAACCGCCCCGTCAGGGCTGACGTTGACGCCGGGCACCGAGTCGGTGCCCACCCACAGATTGCCCACCGAGTCGCCGTAGTAATAGACGTTCTCGACGAACCCGTTGGCGACCGTGTGCTCGCTTATCGCGGCCCTCGTCAGCGTGAAATCTATCTCGATCTCCGCGAACGAGAAATCATCGAGCTTCTGCTCGCGGTCGGCCACGCAATCTTCGCGGCCGTCCCAGTCGGCGATCAGCGTGACTTCAGAGAACTGATTGTCGCGCCCGCCGATCGTCGTGATAAGCCCCGCGGATAAAGCCGAGCGGCGTTCAAGGTAAGCGGGGTGCCCGACTGGGTCTGGAACCCGCCCCTTGCGCCGCCGCCGCGGATGGCCCGAGCGATCTTGGCACTCACATCCTTGCCGTCCTTCGGCTGGACGATGCCAAGTGCCTGCTTTATCTGCTCGACCTGCTCGGGTGTATACTTTGCCGGCCTCCGTCTGCGCGGGCGCAGACGTCCTGCGCTTCGACGGAGGGCTGCTGGGTCGTGGCCTGGGCCGCAAGGCTGCGAGCCTTGGCCGCCGCAGTAGCCGACCCCGCGCTGCTGGTGCGGGCTCCCACCCCCACCAGCGGCACGGCCAGCGCGGCCACTGCCACTACCAGCACTGCCATCAATACTGCTCTCTTTATTCTCATCTTCTATCCCTCTCCAAAGTCCAAAGATTCTGAGGTTATTTCAAATTTTCTAGTCCGAGCTCCGTCGGAACTTTCCAGACCTGCATGGACATTCCCCCTTTCGGGAGGTTACGCGGCCAGCAGCGAATGCCTTTAAAAAACCGATTGAGGCTCATAAAAGGCATCCCTGCTTTTAGTGCCGCGTCGTGCGCACCGCTTGTCCGACGGTGCTCATTCAAATACAACTGAAACAATTCTTGATTGAGATTTACTGACACTCCCTTGTTCGCGCCAAAAACGCAGGGGCTGGACCATAGATGCTGCAAGGTCAAGTCTTACAAAAGAATGCGTATAATATATCTCTACCCGCATAAAAGCAACTATAAAACTTAGGGGGGGCTTATATAGGTACCTGAACAGAAAAATACTTCATCTTGCAAATACCCCGCGTGCGCATATTGCATTCCACGTGCCATACGCCGCCTAATCTAAAATTACTGCTAGAGTTGAATTTACTCCCCTTCTATTTAATAGGAAATACATAGCTATTTGCTTCAAGTATCTAGTCATACTCTTCAACCCGCTCTCTGGAATAACGGCAAATTGGTATACGGTCACTGGAAACTTTGTGCTCAAGTGGCAAATAATATACATTTACCTGGCTACTGAGCTACATATTTCTTTTAAGGACGATGTTTGTGGTCCACTTGCAACGACCGTTGCGGGCATCCGTCAATGAGGGAAGAATGAGCGATTAACCGAAAAAGGGCGAGACCCTGCTCGCCCTTTTCACCTCATTCGGCTTTAACGCCTCTATCAGCTTATCGCCGCCGCTATCTCGGGATTGAGACCTTCCCATTTCTGCATGTATTCGCTCCGCTCGCTCTTGAGCCGCTCGACAATCTGATTATATTCTTCAAGCCTGCCCTGGGCCTCGTATAGGCGGCGCGGCTGGAGAATATCTATATCTTTTTCATCAAATCCAGGGACGCTTGAAGCAACCAGATACCCGAAATCAGGGTCGGTCTCCCATTTGATCGTTCCCTCGGCTATGCTCTTAACTATGGCCGACGAGTGCTGTATGCGTACTTTCTTTGAACGCTCATCTTCGTCGCGCCCGCCCACGCGTCCTGTATTCATGAGGTAAACTTCCATGGGCGAGGATTCGAGCAGTTCCCAGAAACGGTTTCCCTGATGAGGGTGTTTGAGCGGGAAGAAAGGATTTGTGCCCGGAACGCGCAGGAACTTTCCCGCCTCGGCCGCGCCGCCCGCTGATGTGCCCCGCGTCTCGCCCAGCATGAAATAAGCCGCCGCCTGATGCCGGTCGAGCTTGGCGACACCGGGAATGATGTTATCGTTGCGGTTGAGGATCAGCAAAAAGTCCGCCGAGCTTATTTCGCGCGCGTCAAGCGCGCCGCTTATATCGGCCATGCGGACCACGGCGCGACCATTTTGCGTATAGCTCGTGTTATAAAAGTCGAGCTCCCCATCCTCATTCTGCGAAACATTCTCAAGGTAAGCGTGCTGGCTCGTCACGGCGTGATAGATCGTCGGCTCGTCCTTCTCGTTGAGTCCGAAGGTCTTCGCAAAGCAACCGTTCTCGGTGGCGTAAATCTTTCCTCCCGGCATCAGCGCCAGGAAATCATCCTGCACCGGGTAAGAGTTATTCTGCTTGGTGAAGGTCGTCGTCGTCTTACCGGTGCCCGACAGTCCTATGATCAGTCCGACGCGATTGGTGTCGCCGACGGGGATGACCTTGCACCCGGCATGAAGCGCGAGGCCGCCGCGATCATATACGATCTGGTTCCACATGCGCAGGCCGCCCTTTTTCGATTCGCCAAAATAATCGCTGTTGAAAACGCGGGTAATTCCGTTGTCGAGGTCGACTGCGATCAGCCGGTCGCTCGGGTAGTCAGCCATCTGCAAATTAGGAGTGTAGATAATGGTCAGCCTCGGCTCGAAGTTATTAAGCTCATCCTCGCTCGCCGGGTAATATAAGTGCTTCTGCATGCCGGCCACGTTCGCGTTCGATTTCTCTATGATCAATCGCGCGGCCACGCGAAACTCGGGATCGTTGCCGATATATCCGTCCACGACAACCATCTCGCAGCCGCGTATGTAATCGTTCTGAATCTTTGAGACGCGCTCGTACTCCTTGCGCGTGATCGTCAGCGCGTCATGCAATTCGGGCCGGTCCGTTACGATGTAGGTCAACAGTTTCGAGCGCGAGTCAACGCGAGTCTGCGTGTTGGTGTTCTTATACTTTGTGACGCGCGTATTAGGCATCTCCTTGGCAAGCTCTACAAGCCGCTCAGGCGTCGGATTCCATATAACGTCTTTCGGCTCGACCGGCAGGCCCAGGTGTCTGGTAAACGGTTTACTCATTCAATCCTCCATACCCAAAAAGATTCTCCAAACCTTTTAAAGGTATAATCATAACTAACCCGGATGAGTCGGGCAACTATACTGAAACGGCGGATGAGGCCCGGCCTCGGTCATCGATTGTAGCGAAGACTCTCCCTCTCCCTCATCGCGCTTTCGGCGAAGGCCGAGGCCGCCGGGTCAGCCGGGACGTAATCATCAAGCTCGGTGGACCGGAACTTATAGCTGATCTGTCCCGTCTTTCCTATATATATGCGCAGGTCGCCCTGCTCTATATTTCCCGGGGCGGCGCTCAGCACGAGCGCCTTGCCAACTTCACGCGGCCTGTAAATCCCCTCGGCATTTCCGGCGATAACTATATCGACCAGCGGGTTCTGCTCGGCAAGCATCATCGCGGCCTTAAGCTCCGCATGCGCCACAATGACGAGCACGTCACAGGATTTTCGCACCCGCGGAACAAGCTGCCGCGCGATCTCGAACATATCCTTGACCGTGCCGTCCATAACTCCCCCGCTCGCCCTTTTCGGCTCGGCGAGCCCGATAAAGCCTACCCGCAGTTTGCGAGCCGCCCCCATTATTCTAGGCCCGCGCACTTCCTTTATAACGAACTGGGCCGGCGGCGCTTCTTCAGGCTCGAATATGCCGTTAGCCGAAATCATGTTCTTGATGACCGGCAATTCCGTCGTCCGCCCAGGCAGTCCGTCACGCGCGAGTATCTTGCGCGCAAATATCAGGTCGTAGCGGCTGAGGTTCACAACATCGACGGGCCAGCGGCTGAAGGCGCGCGCCATCTGCTCGTTTTGTAGCTTGATATACGGCGTATAGCCTTCGCTGTTGTAGAAGAGGTTGCCGGCCTCGACGTGAAGAACCGGGGTCTGCTTGAACTTCCTCTTGAACGCCTCGACGTAGCCGATGCGACGGCCAAGCCCGCCCCGCGGGTTATTACAATCGCACAGGCCCGGGTTGCCGCGCATGTTTGCGCCAAACAGTATGGCTGCCGCCGCGCCGTCATCTTCGCCTAGCCGCGCGTCGAACACGGCCGCCTTCTGCTGGTCGGTCGCTTCGCTCTTCGGCGTCTGCGCCAAAGCCGATGCGAACAGAGTTGCCATTATTAAGAGCGCAATGGTGGTACTTCTAAACACTTCTCTTCCCTCTAAAGTAATTGGATTAAAAAAACGACACTACCTTTATCTATCACATGCGCGGCCCGGCATCAATCAGGCTTCGACTCGCTGGCGCGGCTCACTTTCTGTTTGATCGCCGGTAACCGAGATGATGAGAAATCTTGAGCGCCGCCGCCCGCACCATCTCGGTTATCTTTTTGATCGAGGCCCGATTTACCTGCGCCGTAGTGCCGCTCACGCCGACTGCCGCCGCCACGCGGCCCAGGTGATCAAAGACCGGCGCCGCAATACATCGAGCGCCCAGAGAGTTCTCTTCATCGTCAATCGCATATCCTCGCTCGCGCACGCGCGTGAGGTCGGCCATCAGCTTTGCGTGCGACGTGATTGTCTTCGGTGTCCGCTTCTTAAGACCGCGCTCCTTTATGATCGCTTCGATCTCGACGCCCGACAGATGCGCTACGAGCGCTTTACCAACTCCCGTAGAGTTTATCTCCATGCGGCGGCCCACCCAGGTGTCCATCTTTATAAATCCCGGCGAATCGACTCGCTCAATATAGACGGCCTCGCCGTGGTCGAGCACCGCAAGGTGCGCGGTCAGATGGCTGCGCTCTACAAGCTGCCTGAGAACCGGCAGCGCCGCCTCCTTGAGATCGCCCCCCACCTCGACGCCGCTGCCGAGACCGAGCACCTTCAGCCCAAGCCGGTACTTGCCGGTCGCCTGCTCGCGGCGCAGGTAACCTGCATGCTCAAGCGTGCGCAACAGGTAGCTTGCGGAGCTTTTCGGTATCTTCAGCTTTCTGCTTATCTCGGAGTTCGTCAGCCCTACGTTGCGCTCGGCCACGGCTTCGAGTATAGCAAGCACACGCAGCACCGCCGTCGAAGAGACGCTCTCGGTCGATTTCATGGCCCTTCCTTTCGCTTCGCATCAATTCTATACCCAAACACGCGCCCGGCCAAAATCTCTAATCCTGTATACTGATCTAGTGTTCAGTATTTTGAACACTAGCGAATATTCGCTGGACATAAAAGCAGCGATGATCTATAGTTCGGCATATCGAACAGGGGTACAGCATTTCGGACGACGAGGGTTTGCCCAGGGCGCGCGTGAACTACGCATGACGACCGTCATGCGCACAAATCATTAATACCGCATTCAACGAGAGGCGATGAGACTCATGGCGGATCCGCGTATAAATACCGCTCCACCCGATTTCGACTCGAAGGCAGAACTGCCGGAGGGCTTCTTAGACTTCCTCCTGCCGTTGCACAGGGAGTTTACGCCGCGCCAGCAATCGCTCGCGCGACGCAGGCGCGATGCGCTCGCCGCCTCTCACGCCGGGCGCCTCCCGACTCACCTCCCGCGGTCGGAGGCGACGACCGACTGGCGGATCGAGCTGCCCGAGTGGTATTGGATCAGCGCAATCAGATGACCGGGCCCGGCGGACGACGCCGAGCTCGTGGTCAAGATGCTCAACTCCGGTGCGCCGGGCGTGATGCTCGACCTCGAAGACTCGATGGCGAACCGCTGGCCGAACCTGCTGCTCGGGATCGGCAACATCCTCGCAGCGCTTCACGGCAAGCTCACCTACTACGACCGAAAGCGGAAGCGCACGGTCGGCATCCGGCCGAGCGACACGGTCATATGGAAACGGGTGCGCGGGCTCCATCTCGCTCAGGCGGGCGTGCTACCTGACCCGGATGAGCTCACCTCGGCTTCGCTCTTCGACCTGGCGATGATCGCCTACCAGGTCGACCCGGCGGCTGCGACACCCGCTCTCATTCTACATCCCGAAGTCGGAGTCGCGCCGAGGAGGCGCTGTGGTGGCGCGACGCTCTTTCGAGCGATGGCGCGGCGCCAGCGGCTGGCCCGGCGACTACATCAAGTGCATGGCGCTCGTCGAATCGCACCCGCTCGCGTACCAGATGGAGGAGTTCCTCTACAACCTGCGCGATCACATCCGGGGCTCAACCTCGGCCGCTGGGACTACATGGCGAGCCTGATCCACTTCAACCTGCGCCGACCCCGAGTGGGTGCTCCCCGACCGCAACACCATCCCGCACGACGTGCCGTTCTTCCAGCGACTGCGCGAGCTGCTGGTCGAGATCTGCCACAGGCGCGGCGTGCTCGCGATCGGCGGCATGACCGCGCTTTACCCGAGCCGCGAGGACGCGGAGCTCAACGCGCGCGCGCTCGCGTGCTCGAGAAGGACAAGCGGAACGAGGCCGGCTGTCTTATGGACGGCGCGTGGACCGGGCATCCGGACCAGAACGCGATCGCGGTCGCGCCAGTTCCCGGCATCCGAACCAGATCGCGGCGCGACCGCGCGGGAGTCGAGCGCTATCCCGACCTGCGGCCGGTCCCGAAGGCGTGGGGCCGGCGCACGCTCGACGGCACGCGCGCGGCGGTGCGCACCGTGATCCGCTACCGCAACGGCGTGCTCGAACGGCAAAGGCGCGAGCCTGCTCGACGGCTACATGGAGGACCTGGCCACCGACCGCATCTACCGGCTGATGATCGCCCAGCGCATACGCCACCGCGGGTCGGTGCCGATCGTCGACGGCGAGCGGCGGCTCCGTCACGCCACACGCCCGAGTTCGTCAGTGAGATTTTCGACCAGGCGCTCGAGCACATGCTCAGAGAACTGCCGCCGGAAACCGATGACGCGGCGACGCGACAGACATCTGCGCGCCCGCAGAATCAGCGAGGAGATGATCTCGCGCGAGCAGTTTGATCCAATCTGAATGCTCGTGCGCGAGGACGCTAAAGATCACCACGTTAAAAAGGGATTTCAGCTAAGGAGATGAGTTCGATGAACAACGACGGTCACAAAGACATCAAGGCTTTGAGATCTTTCTCAAGCCTGGAAAACCGATCCGCGCTGGAAGGGATCCACGCGCCCTACACTGCCGAAGACGTAGTGAGGCTGCGCGGCACGGTTCACGTCGAGCACACGCTGGCCGAACTGCGGGGCCGAGCGGCTGTGGGAGCTGGTCCACACAGATCCTCCTGTGCGCCGCGCTCGGCGCGCTGACCGGGAACCAGGCGGTTCAGCAGGTGCCGGCCGGGCTCAAGGCATCTACGTCAGCGGCTGGCAGGTCGCGGCGGACGCGAACGCGGGCGGGCAGATGTATCCCGACCAGAGCCTCTATCCGGTCGACAGCGTTCCGACCTCGTCCGCCGCATCAACCACGCGCTCCCGCGCGCCGACCAGATCGAGCATGCGGGCGGGCGGCGAAGGGACGCACTGGTTCGCCCCGATCGTCGCCGACGCCGAGGCCGGATTCGGCGGCGACCTGAACGCGTTCGAGCTGATGAAGGCGATGATCGAGGCGGGCGCGGCCGGGCGTCCACTTCGAGGACCAGCTCGCCTCGGCCAAGAAGTGCGGCCACATGGGCGGCAAGGTGCTCGTGCCGACGCGCGAGTTCATCCAGAAGCTCGTCGCCGCGCGGCTCGCGGCCGACGTGCTCGACGTGCCTACAATACTGGTCGCGCGCACGGACGCTAACAGGGCGCACCTGCTCACGAGCGACATAGACGAGCGCGACCACCGGTTCCTCACCGGCGAGCGCACGGCCGAAGGGTTCTTCCAGGTGAACGGCGGGCTCGACCCGGCGATTGCTCGCGCGATCTCTTACGCGCCCTACGCCGATATGATCTGGTGCGAGACATCTACGCCGAATATCGAAGAGGCGCGGCGGTTTGCCGAAGAAGTCACGGCCGTTTATCCGGGCAAGCTGCTGGCGTACAACTGCTCGCCCTCGTTCAACTGGTCGAAGAAACTCGACACCGGCGCTATCGCGCGGTTCCAGCGCGAGCTTTCGGCCATGGGCTACAAGTTCCAGTTCGTGACGCTGGCGGGCTTCCATTCGCTCAACTTCGGTATGTTCGAGCTTGCGCGCGGCTATAAAGAGACCGGCATGCTCGCCTATTCCGAGTTGCAGGAGAGCGAGTTTGAAGCCGAGCCGCTGGGCTACCGCGCCGTCAAGCATCAAGCGTTTGTCGGAACAGGGTATTTCGATCTCATCGCGCAGACGGTAGCGGGCGGCGAGGTTTCGACCACCGCCTTGAAGGGCTCGACCGAAGAGGAGCAATTCGTAATCGGCGCGGCGTAGTTTATGCTCAAGAGGCTTGAGTGGGCGGCGCGTAAAGGCCGCCCGCTTAACTATGGTTTGCGTCTTTCGCCCGCCGGACGGGCAGTTTAGTTCCGGCGCATTCCTACTTGATTTTCCTTCTGATTAATCACATCATACTGCCTGCCCTGAGACTTGATCATATACAGTAGAGCTGAACTTCTTTCCGAAGATATTACGCGCGTCTTCGCTAAAAAGCTTCCCGTCAAAGGAGCAGGCGTGCAGGCTACACGGGAAATAACTCAGTTGCTGCTCGAATGGAGCAACGGTGACAGGGCCGCGGCCGACAAACTGATGCCGCTTGTTTATGACGAGCTGCGGCGGCTTGCGAGGAGTTATCTGAGCCGCGAGCGGGCAAATCACACTCTCCAACCAACCGCGCTCGTGCACGAAGCTTATATGCGGCTGATTGACCAATCCAGCGTAAGCTGGCAGGGACGCGCGCAGTTCTTCGGGCTCGCGGCCCAGCTCATGCGTAACGTGCTCGTCAACCACGCGCGACGGCGAAAGGCTTCCAAACGTGGAGGGGCCGGTCACGCGCTTTCGATCAGCAAGGCCGACCGCATCGCGGGCAGGCCCGACGTCAACTTTGTCGCGCTCGATGATGCGCTCAAGGGCCTGGCCGCGATAAAGCCTGAGCACAGCCGCATCGTAGAATTAAGATTCTTTGGCGGACTGACTATCGAAGAGACTGCCGAAGTGCTCGGCACCTCGCACGCCACCGTAGAGCGCAGTTGGAGTTTCGCCCGCGCGTGGCTTCGTCGCGAACTCAGCAGGTGATCGATTCCGTCTTCAGCCGCCCTCCACGTAAATTGCGAACAAGTCTGTTATGGATATAAAATCCGACAAGCGATGGCAGCAGATCGAGCAGCTTTTCCACGCCGCGCTTGAGCGCCGCCCCGACGAGCGCGACTCTTTTCTCGCACAGGCATGCGCAAGCCAGCCCGACCTTCTGGGCGAGGTCAAATCGCTCATCCGCGCCCACGAACAGGAAGGGAGCTTCATCGATTCGCCCGCAATAAATCAAAACGGGATGCTGCTCAGTCCTCCGAAGCCGGCCCTGAATGCGGGCGCGCGAATCGGGCGCTACAATATAAAGGAGCTTCTTGGCCGCGGCGGCATGGGCGAAGTCTATAAAGCCACGGACACTGAACTCGGACGCCTGGTCGCGATCAAGACTCTTTCGCCAAAGCTGGTCGAGGATCAAACCGCGCGCCAGCGGTTCCTTCGCGAAGCGCGAGCGGCTTCGATGCTTTCGCACCCTTCCATCTGCACGATCTTCGAAGTCGGGCAGGAAGGCGATCTCATATTTATCGCGATGCAGTATATTCAAGGCAAGAGCCTGTCCGACATGATTTCGGAGGGTCGGCTCGCGATTGAGTCCGCGCTTGGCTTTTCGATGGAAGTTGCCGACGCGCTCGAAGAGGCGCATAGGAACGGAATAATTCATCGCGACATAAAACCATCGAACATCATGGTCAACGAACGCGGCGTGGCGGTCGTCTTAGATTTCGGGCTCGCCAAGCACGTCGGCCCGGGCGGGTCGAGCGGCGAAGATGCGGCGACCTTGATTCAGGCGACGGCAACCGACGCGCTTATCGGGACTCCCGCATACATGTCGCCGGAGCAGGTGCGGGGCGAGCCGCTCGACGCGCGCAGCGACATATTCTCTTTTGGCGTGACGTTCTATGAAATGCTCACGGGCGAGCGGCCGTTCGCCGGGCAGACACAGATCGACGTACTACACGCGGTGCTGAATCAGGAGCCGAAGCCGCCCAGCCGCGTCAGGCATGAAATAGACAGAGAGCTTGACCGCATAACGAAGAGATTGCTCGCGAAGAAACCGGCCGAGCGCTACGAGTCGTTTGCCGAGATGAAGGCCGACCTTCTGCGCTTGATTCAAGATAAGCGATACGCCGTTCGCGGCATCACGACCGCGTCGCTCGCGGCAGGCCCGGAGAGTGCTTTTAGCAAGAGCATGCAAAAGCTGCTGCTCCCCGGACCGGACATTCGCCGTGGCCTTTCAAGAATCTTCTCGCCGCGCGTCGGGCTCGCGTTGATATTCGTCGCAGTTGCCGCGGCGCTCGTCTGGTGGCTCGCCTTAAGGCCGGCCACTCAGCCCGAAGCCGACCAGAACTCGGCTCGAACCGTGGAGCTTGCGAACTGGAAAAGCATGCCGGGCGAAGGCTACAGCGAGGGCGCTCTTTCGCGCGACGGAAAATATATCGCTTTTCATTCGACGAAAGACGGCGACGGCAAGAGGAGCATCTGGATAAAGCAGGCGCAGACGCAATCGGAGGCCGTTAAGATCACGAAAGATGATTGGGATAATTTTAGCCCCCTCTGGTCGCCCGACGGGCAGCAGATCGCTTACGTTTCGCAAAGAGATAAAGAGACGAGCATCTGGGTTATTCTTATGTTCGGAGGGGCGCCCAGGCTTCTCAAGAAAGTCGAAGACGCGGCCCTGACGCTCAGGAATTGGTCGCGGGACGGGGCAAGCATCTACTACGAGCTGAGCCAGAACCTTTTCAAGCTCGACGTTGAAACAGGGAACGTAGCGCAACTGACTAGCTTTGATCCTTCAAGGTCACTCGCCTCCGGCTTCAGCGTCTCGCCCGACGAAACGTCGATCGTCTACCGCGACATCGTAGAGGAGCAGAGCGACGTTTGGGTAAAGCCCGTCGAAGGGGGCGAGCCCGTCAGGGTTACGAGCGACGCGGCCGAAGAACGCAACCCGATATGGCATCCCGACGGCAAGAGGGTCCTTTATAGCTTGAGTATCGACGGCACATTTCAAATCATGATGGCCCGGCTCGACGGCGGCAAGACCGCGCAACTGACCTTCAGAGACAGCGACAGCTTTGTTCTGGGCGTGTCCGACGACGGCGCGAGGATACTCTACGGCGGCTCGAAAGAAGAGGCGGATTTGTGGAGGGCAAACATTGACGGCGCCGAAGAATTCGAGTTCACTTCCGAAATAGGCGTGGAGCTGTGGTCGGATGTATCGCCCGACGGCACCGCGGTCGTCTTTCAATCCATCCGCGAGCCGAGTCATGGCAACAAGCTGTATGAATCCGCAATACAGGTCAAACAGACGGGCGGAGCCGGCCAGCAGATGCAAGCTCGCGACTCGCGGCATTGACGCGAGGTGGTCGCCCGTCAACAAGACCGTAGCCTTTTCGCGCTATTCAGGGAGTGATTTCGACATATGGACGATCAACGCGTCGGGCGGGAGAGAAAAGCAGTTGACGAGTGGCGGCGTCGCGAAGAGCGGATCGAGTATGCTGCCTTACAACCGCGCTCAGGTTAGCGATTATAACTGGTCGCACGACGGCGGTAAGATTGTTTACTGTTCAAAGAAAAGCGGCGCGCGCAACATCTGGGCCATCGCGGCCGACGGCTCAGGTGACGCTCAGATAACATTCAATACGGATCAGAGACTTTTTCTTTACTCCCCGCTATGGTCAACCGATGACAGGCTGATCGCTTACAGCTCAAGGTCCGGCAGCGGAGAGCGGCTAGCCTGGGGCATCTGGATAGCCGATGCTGAAAAAAAGACGTCTCAAAGAATACTCACCTCCGACTCTTATGTGCGGTTGATCGGCTGGTCGGAGTCGGGCGGCGAGATAATCTTCCAAAGCATCGAACGCCAGCTCGGCAATGAGCTGCCGAGAGACATCGGCCTTTTTCAGATCTCCGCGGTCGGCAATAAGCGGCAAATCGCCCAGTTAAAGGCGGCTTACGCTTTCAACGTCCGGCTGTCGCCGGATAAACGCCGCGTCGCGTTCGTGTCGCGGCAGGACGGGAAGGACAATGTCTGGGTAATGGCGCTCGCGGGCGGCGAGGCAAGAAAGATAACCTCGAATAACGATCCGAGGCTTTTTCTTTCAAGCGTCAGTTGGTCGCCCGACGGAAAAACTATATACTTCGGCAAGCAAAACAGGTTCAGCATAATTTCGATGATCGAATCCTCCGGCCAAGCTTTCTAATACCGGCCTTCTTTGGGTGAGGGAATACGTCTCGTCTTTGCGCTCTAATATATGCGAAGGGTGGTTATCACCTTTCGTTAGATAATCACAATTACTAAACAAAGGAGTAGAAGCATGCTAAGAACAAACCTCACCAGGATGGTCCTTACAGTATCGCTGACGCTGCTTTTGACGGCGGCGGGGATTGCGGGAAAGGGCGCCGTGAATGCCGGCGTGGCCGCGCGCCAGGACGCGACCCAGGCGCAACCCAATTGTCAAAGTATGACCGACGCCGACATTGCCAGAAAGATAGACGAGCTTTTGCAGGCGGATGAGCTGTTAAGAGATCAGGTCAGCCACATAATTCCGAGCGTCAGAAATAGAAGAGTGATCCTGTTTGGCTATGCCGAAAGCAACGATCCCGACAGGCGGAATCTCGCGCGCAGAAGGGCTAAAGAGATTGCCGACTCCGCGCCCTGCGTCAGGAGAGTGGAGAGCAGGCTAGACGTAAGGCTCGTCGGAGGATGCGGCCTGAATGAAAAACCTTGCGGCGGGATATGTATCCCAAGAGACGAACCTTGCGCCAGAAATACGAATTGATCTGAGCGCGATGACTTCATCGCGAACCGCGGTGCTTCCCGGAAAGGGAAAAATATGCGAAGACTTCGGTTTTTTTCAGCGCTCTTTACAACGCCGACGTTGATCTTGAAGGGCGAGCCCGGTCTCGAGCCTTTCAAGATCAGCGGCGGCGATAAAGTCGTCCTGGAAGAGACCGACTAGACCACCGCGGGCAAAACCGGACAAGCGCATCCGCGCACGGGAAAGGAGCCCTTGATGAAAAGCTACAGACTGTTTTCAATTCTAGCCGCGATGCTGATATTTGCTCTCGCGCAATTGCCTACTTTCGCCCTCCAGACGAGCGGTCAGGAGAATCCCCCACCCTTTATAGTGCAGCCCGGCCTGTCGGTTCCCGACGACGTCGAAACGCGAATGAGCAGGCATATGGAGAAGGTGCGCGAGAAAGAGCGCAGGCGGATTCGCAGGCAGAGGCAAGATTCTTCCGGAATGGTCGCCGCCCAGGCGGTCCCCGAGGACTCAAGCTGCCACCCGCTTATAAGACAGCACATTCTACGCGACTTCAACGAGGGGCGGCCTGCCGACCTTCAAACGCTTATCTCCAGGATGGCAAGATTCGACTGGCGCGAGTACAGCGTTGTAACCCCTGTCAAGGATCAGAATCGTGATAACTGCTCTCAAGGCTGCTGGGCCTACGCCGCGGTCGCCGCCTTTGAAAGCAGCTTTCTTTTCACCTCGGGCCTCTTCGACACATTCGCCAACCTGGATATCCCCGCCGACCTGGCGCGACCTCACCCGCCGATGGTGAAAGGCGACGAGAGACGCGTACTTACATGCGTCGCGGTGACCAGGAGAAACCGGACCAATAACTGCACTAGCGGCGGCTGGCACGGCGATGCGTTCGACACTATCTTTGATAAGGGCCTCCAGATAGTGCATCCCGCTTTTTCCAGACCGAAGCCAAATCTTAACTGCAATATGAATGAAGGGCGGAAAATCGAAAAGTGGGGCTACATAGGTTTCACCGAGAGAAGGATTCGCCCCAGAGTGGTCCCAACCCCGGACGAGATCAAAAGTCACCTTATAAGGTTCGGCCCGATCGTGGCAGGCATCGTGATGGATCAGCCCTTTCAGGAATTCAAGGGCGCTAGAGCCCGCGAAGCAAACGGCCTGTTTAAAGGGGCCCCAACCATGAACGACTCAAACCACATAGTCCTTATCGTCGGATGGGATGACGCCAAAGACGCGTGGATCATCAAGAACTCGTGGGGCGCTCGTTGGGGCATCGACGGCTTTGCGTTTGTAAAGCGCAACGCCAATCGCATCGGCCAGTTCGCTACTTTTGTGGAGATAGAACCGGAAGGCGGAGGGGCGTGAGGCTATATTAATCAAGCCTCATTGCTCCAAAGCTCGATCTGCTCGCCAAGACCGCGCTCGCGGGCAAGCGTGTAAACCCTCAGCGCGGTCGATATGTCTTCGAGCGCGATGCCGTTCGACTTGAAGAGCGTCACATCTTCGTCGCTCGTTCGGCCCGTGTCACGCCCCGCGCAGATGCGGCCAAGCTCGGTGACCGACTCCCACGTTATCACCCCGCGCTCGATCGCGGGCAGCAGGTCGCCCGCTTCCATTTTCGACTGCTCTATCGAATCGACCGCAATCACTTTAGCCCGGCGAACCGTCTCGACATCGATCTCGGCCTTCATCAAGAAGTTCGACCCGACGGCGTTGACGTGCGCGCCCTGCTCGACCCATTCGCCTTTTAGCACCGGCTCGCGCGCGCTCGTCGACGGTGATGATTATCGAGCAGCCGCGCGCGGCCTCTTCGGGCGTTTCGACCGCCGTCACTTCACACCTCAAAAGCGAAGTCATCTTCCGCGCGAACGCGTCGCGCCGCTCGCGGTTGCGGCTGTACGCCTTGACGGTCTTGATCTGGCGAACGGCGCACACGGCCATAAGCTGACTTTCTGACTGCCAGCCCGTCCCGTAAATCCCGACCGCATCGGCCGACTCGCGCGCCATGTACTTTAGTCGCCACGCCCGAGGCCGCGCCGGTCCGCATCTGGCCGAGCCTGTCGGCTTCGATCATCGCGAGCAGATCGCCGCTGTCCGCTTCATAAAGCATCACGAGAAAGCGCGCGCCTTTCTTCGACACGGTGTAGGCTTTGAAGCCGAACACGTTTAGCCGGCGGTCGCCCGCCGCCATCACGTGCAGTTGCGACGCGGGCATCGCCACACGATAGCGCGGCCTGTTCGTCGCCTGCCCTTCGGCCTGGTCCCGCAGCGCCTCTTCGACCGCGGCGAGCGTCATCTGCATGTCGAGCAGCTCGGTCACGTGACGTTCTCTAATCAAGCAGTGCCATATTTCACTTTCGCCCAGTAGCCCGACCGCGCGCGGACGATCGCGCCTTTGGGGCGGACCTCGACGCGAATCTCGCGCCACCGCCCGTCGCGCTCCACGCTCGTCGGATAATACCCGATAGAGTACTGCGTGCGCAGGTCGTCTGCTATCTGTTTATAGACGCCCGACAAATCTGAAAGCGACCGCACCGGATAGACGCGCCCGCCCGTGCGCTCGGCCGTCTGCCGCATATCGCGCCGCGCCAGATCATACAATCCGCGGTTCATATTCGTCACTTCATCGGCCGTAAACGCGATGCGCGGCTTCTGGCGGTCGAGCGAGTTCGGGTCGTAGGCGTCGAAGTAACGATTTATCTGGCTCTGCGACAGGTTGATGAACCCGGGATCGTCGCGCGGCTTGACGAGGCCCGCGCGCGTGGCCTCTTCGGTGTTGAGCTGGAGAAAATAAGCCGTCGCCTCTGACCGCTCGACAAGCTCGGCGACTTCCTCGTAATTCATCTTGCTCGTCGAATCGACCCCGTCCGACATGCAGACTATCGCCTTGCGACCTTCGGCCTGCTTGAGCGGGCCGTGCTTCGGCCGCAAGTTGCAGCGCGTCATAAAACGATGTCCCCGTCCTCGACGTGAACCGGTGCGTGAGGTCGCCTTGCGACGAATAGATGGACTCGATGGCGGCCTCTACGCGGGTGCGCGAGTCCGTGAAGTCGGCGATCATCTGCATATCCCGGCTGAAGACGAGCACGCCGACGCGGTCGCGGTCGCGAAGTTGTTCGACGAACTCTCTTGCGGCGCGCTTCATCAGCGATAACTCTTCGGCCGTCGAGCCGCTGATGTCGAGCATCAGCATCAACGAGAACGGTTCTTCGGTGGCGGCGAAATGCTCGATCTTTTGCCGCGCGCCGTCTTCATAGATTATGAAGTCCGACGCCTTCAGCGACTTGAGCGCCCGCCCGCCCGCGTCCGTGACCGACGCGGTGACGGTGACCAGGTCGCTCTTTAGTCGCACGACATCATCCTGGTCGGCGTCGCGGCGCTGCCCGTCATCGGCAGTTGAAAAAGGCGCGAGCAAAAGCGCGAGCAAAAATATGAGTGCAAGTCTTGCTGTCAGCATCAAAAACCTCTGGTCCGCCGCGATAGATTAATCCTATCTCAGGCGGCCGGTAAATCCAAAACCCGCCGCAATCAGATAAACGCGCGGGCACAGCTTTGGGTCCAGAAAGCCGCGCCATCTCGGCTTTTCTTTTTTCGCGCCCGATGGAGATACTTTTTTTGAGAAAAGCTCATCTTTGAAAGCGGCCTTCCCACCAGGCGACGCGGTGACATAAGGCTCAATCTTAACTAACCAGTTTTGACCTGTAGTGGTGTGACCAGTCTCGATCAGTCCACTCCACTACGCGGAGATAGCAATGGCAGACGAGAACGAAAAGGTGCAAGATGGCGATAAAGTATCGCTCCACTATACCGGCACGCTCAATGACGGCACGGTCTTCGATTCATCCGAAGGAGGGCAGCCGCTAAACTTCACGGTCGGTTCGGGCGAAGTCATACAGGGCTTCGATGACGGCGTTCGCGGGATGGAGGTAGGCGAGACGCGAGATGTAAGCATCCCGCCCGAGCAAGCCTACGGCGAGTATTACGAAGAGCTGGTGCGGGTCGTGCCGCGCTCGGCTTTCCCTCCGAACGTCACCCCCACAATAGGAATGGCCTTTGAGATCGAATTGCCATCGGGCCAGTCTCTGCCCGTCAGGGTCATCGACTATACAGGACGACGACGTGACGCTTGACGCCAATCACCTGCTCGCCGGCGAGACCCTGAACTTCAAGATCAGACTCCTCGGCCGCAACGAAAACGAGTAGCCGCGCGAAAGTTATGAAGAGAGCGCGCAATGGCTGCCGCTGATCTCGATTTCGAAATCACCGACCGCCGCTGCGCGCTCTCTTTTTTGAGCCATAGCGGAATCCGCTTCGAGGAAACATAGTGCCTGAGCCCATAAGAGTCGGGATCGATACGGGCGGGACCTTTACCGATTTCGTAGTCGCGCGCGGCCCGCCACATCACCGCGTTCAAGATCGCCTCGACGCCGGACAACCCGGCCGTAGCCATACTGGCGGGCGTCGAGCGCATAGTCGCCGAGCTTGGCGCGATGCCCGAAGAGATAATCCACGGCACGACCGTAGCAACGAACGCTCTGCTCGAACGCAAGGGAGCGCCGACGGCCCTTGTGACGACAGAAGGCTTCGAGGATGTAATAGAGATCGGTCGCCAGGCGCGCCCCGAGCTTTATAACTTCTGGGTCAGGCGGCAAGCGCCGCTCGTGCCGCGCGAGCTGAGGTTCGGTCTCGCCGAGCGCACCGGCCCCGAAGGCGAGACGATCACGCCGCTCGACGAACAGGGCCTTTCAGCCATTGTCAGCCGCGTCAATCAAAGCAAAGCTGAATCTGTGGCCGTCTGCCTGCTCTTTTCGTTTGCCAACCCCGCGCACGAGCGGGCCGTCGCGCGCGCGCTTGAGCCGCTCGCCATACCCGTCTCTGTCTCTCACCGCATACTGCCCGAATACCGCGAATACGAGCGCACCTCGACCACCGTGATAAACGCTTACCTCGTGCCGCTCATGTCGCGCTACTTGAAATCGCTCGCGGACGGACTTCAAGCAGGGGCCGGAAAAACTCGTGTCTCAAATTTGAAATCTCAAATTTCAAATCAATTGGCCCCCGGCCGACTGCGCGTTATGCAATCAAACGGCGGGTCGGTATCCGCCTCGACCGCCGCGGCCGAGCCGGTGCGGGCGATACTATCCGGCCCGGCCGGGGGCGTGGTCGGCGCGCTCAGAATAACGTCGGCGGCCGGCGCGCGAGACATAATCACTTTTGATATGGGCGGCACTTCGACCGACGTCGCTCTATGCCAGGGAGAAGCGCGCGCCACGAATGAGGCTCTGGTAGCCGGTTTGCCGGTTGCCGTGCCGGTCATCGACATACATACCGTGGGCGCGGGCGGCGGCTCCATCGCCCGCGTCGACGAAGCAGGCGCGCTGCGCGTCGGGCCGGAGTCGGCGGGCGCTGATCCCGGCCCCGTATGTTATGGCCGTGGCGAAAGCGTCACGGTCACCGACGCCAATCTCGTGCTCGGCCGCTTCGGCGGCGCGGGGCTGCTAGGCGGCCAGATGCGGATTGACGAGGAGCGCGCGCGGCTTTATCTGTCGAAGCTCGCCTCACAGATGTCGCGCTTCAGCGACAAGGCGATTTCCGCCGAACGCGCCGCGCTTGGGGTGATACGAGTCGCCAACGCAAACATGGAATCGGCGCTGCGCGTCGTATCGGTCGAGCGCGGGCGCGACCCGCAGGCTATTTACGCTTGTGAGTTTTGGCGGCGCGGGCGGCCTTCACGTCTGCGACCTGGCCGCCGCGCTTAAAAGTCCCGCGCATCATCGTGCCGCGCTCGCCGGGCACGCTCTCGGCGCTCGGCGTGCTGCTTGGCGACGTGGTGAAAGATTATTCGCGGACCGTCATGATAAAGTCGGTCGAGGCCGGACCCAACTGGGCGGAACGGGCCTTCAAAGAGCTTGAGCGCGAGGCGATCAAGGACATGCGCGGCGAAGGCTTCACTCCCGATAAGGTTAAGCTCGCGAGGTCCGCCGCGGTCAGGTATGTCGGCCAGTCGTTCGAGATTGACGTCGCGTGGGGCAAGCGCGTGGAGTCGGCTTTTCACTCCGCGCACCGCGAAAGGTATGGGTATTCCGACCAGAAACGCCCCGTCGAGATAGTATCGCTAAGGGTGCGCGCGACGGGCGTGACCGAAAAGCCGCGCCTTCGCCGCGCGAACGCGCGCGCCGCTCGCGCTGTTGCCGCTCATACCACCGCAAAGGTATTTCTCACCGAGCGCCCCACGCGGACGGCGGTCTATGCGCGCGACGATCTGCATCCGGGCGAGCGCATAAAGGGTCCGGCAATCGTCACCGAGTACAGCTCGACTACTCTCGTCTTACCGGGCTGGACCGCAAAGGTTGATCCGTGGCTGAATCTGATTATCACTCAAGCGACCCCGTAGCGTGGATGAGGGATGGATAGATGAATAGACCGAAGAAGCTATCGATGTTGATGCTCGCAAGCGCGCTCTTGGTTTTATGCGCGGCCACGTCGGCCGCCCGCGCCGCCGTCACCCGCGTAGAGATAAAGTCGCGCGCGGACCTGCTCGGCGGCAAAGAGTTCGGACTCGCGGGAGCATATGAAAAGATCGTCGGGAAGATTTACTATGAAGTTGACCCCGCGAATCCTCACAACAGGGTTATAGTCGATCTCAACAAGGCCCCGCGCAACGCGCGCGGCAACGTAGAATTCTCGGCCGACCTCTACATACTCAAACCCAAAGATATCGCGCGCGGCAACGGCGCGGCGCTCATAGAGATTCCGAACCGCGGCGGCAAGGCGATGGTGCGATTCTTCAACCGCGGGCGGAACTCGGCTGATCCGACCACCGAAGTCGAGATGGGCGACGGCTTTTTGATGCGCAACGGATTTACACTCGTCTGGATAGGGTGGCAATCGGACGTGCCCCGGCGCGAAGGCATGATGCGGCTTGATGCGCCCGTCGCAACAGAAAACGGCAAGGTGATACAAGGATGGGTAAGATCGGATTTCGTCTTCAACTCGAAAGTCTTCGACGCATCGCTTGGGCATCGCGGGCAGAACGCGCAGCCGGCAATTGACCCGGATAGTCGCGAATATAAATTGACCGTGCGCGACACGATACTGGGCAAGCGGCTCGTTATCGCTCGCGATGAGTGGCAGTTCGCGCGGATGGTCGAGGGCAAGCCGGTCGCCGATCCGGCTTTTATATATCTCAGGGGCGGCTTCGAGCCCGGAAAGATTTACGAGGTAGTCTATAAGACTCAGAACCCTGTAGTGGTCGGGGTAGGCCTTGCCGCCGTGCGAGACCTGGTCTCTTATCTCAAGCACGAGCCCGGCGCGATCTTTAATATAAAGCGGGCCTACGGTTTCGGAATATCGCAGACGGGCCGGTTTTTGAGGCACTTTCTTTATCAGGGCTTCAACGCCGACGAGCGCGACCGGCAGGTCTTCGACGCCGTCAACCCGCACGTTGCCGGCGCGGGGCGCGGCAGCTTCAATCATCGCTTTGCCGAGGCCTCGCGCGACGCGAGCTCCTTTTCGACCTTCTTCTACCCGACCGATATATTCCCATTCACCGACGTGCGGCAGACCGATCCTGAAACCGGCGAAACCGATGGCCTGCTCACACACTCCGAGGGGCAGCCGCTGCCGAAGATTTTCTATACCTTCTCGTCTTACGAATACTGGGGCCGCGCCGCGTCGCTCATACACACGACCGTTGACGGCAAAGCCGACGCGGTGATACCGGACAACGTCCGGATATACTATTTTGCGGGCGGCCAGCACGGAAGCGGCGGCCTCCCTCCCGCGAGACCGGCGGCGCAGGGGGTCGCTCAAACCCAGCAGATGGCCAGCCCCGTCGATTACACGTGGTCTATGCGCGCGTTGCTTCTTGCGCTTGATCGATGGGTAAAAGAAGGCGCTTTGCCGCCGCCGAGCCAGTACCCGCGCGTTGCCGACGGCACG
Source organism: Blastocatellia bacterium (assembly GCA_963832205.1). Classification (GTDB taxonomy): domain Bacteria; phylum Acidobacteriota; class Blastocatellia; order UBA7656; family UBA7656; genus DATBMY01. Next base: position 70,868 of record CAWHTK010000006.1, read on the forward strand.
CTCGTTCGCCCCCCGGACGTGAAGTTCCCGGCCATTGCCGGCGTAAATTTTCCGCGGACTATTCACGAGGCTTACAGAGTCGACTATGGCGCGGATTTCAAGCGCGGCATCATCACCAGAGAGCCTCCCGAGGTGGGGCGCGCTTTCGCGATTATGGTGCCGCAGGTCGATTCGGATGGGATAGACCTTGCGGGGATTCGGTTGCCCGAGGTGGCCGCGCCGCTCGCGACCTACACCGGGTGGAACCTGCGCGACCCGGGTCTGGGCGCGCCCGGCGAGATAATAGACTTTCTCGGCTCGTATATTCCCTTCCCAAAAACGCGCGCCGACCGCGAGCGCACGCGTGACGCGCGCGCTTCGATTGAAGAGCGATACGGCGGCCGCGGAGAATACCTGGGAGCCGTGGCCGAGGCAACGATCAAGCTCGTGAGAGACGGCTTCTTGCTTGCCGAAGACATGCCCGCGGTGGTCACGCGCGCCGGCGAGCACTGGGATTGGGCAATAAAGCAGCGGTAAAGGATTGTTTGGCGCGGCGAACTAAGTAGAGTTATAGTGTCACGGTTCAAATCGAAACCCATCCCGCGCGCGGCCGAGGTAGTTGTCCATGAGTATTTCCCTATATAAAAGAATTTTGCTTCGGGCGGCAGTCTTAATCTGTATCGCGGCTTCGAGCGGTCTTGTCCCTGTCGCGGCTCAAGAGGATGAAACGGCGGGGGGGGTCGCGGAGCGGCCCCGGCACGGCGTTAAGCTTATAGTCTTTTCGCCCGACGGTCAGACCATGGCCCTTGTAAAAGGCGACCTGTCAGGTGAGCGATACTCTGCATATAACGGCTACGACCGGCACGCAGGGTACGTCAACTACAATAGCCGGGTCGAGCTTTGGGATGCGAAGGGCGCGCAGTTGAAACGGAGCCTGACCGAGTTCGAGGGGCCTGTCATACAAACCTGCTTCTCTTCGCACGGCAAGTGGCTTGCGACTTCGAGCTGGGAGATAAAGGATGAAAAACCCGCCGCGAGAACCGCGAGATACTATAAAGCGACCGCGGTGGTAAAGGTCTGGGATATTGAGACGGGCGAGCTGAGGTGGTCCCAGAAAGATTTCACATATGACGTTTCGTCCATACTCTTCTCGCCTGACGGACGGATGCTCATTACGGGCGGCGCGGAAATGGGGATGTCTTCGGTCGGCGGGGTGAAGGTATGGGACGCGCGCACCGGCGCCCTTATCCACAAGATGGGCAACAGGGCCGCGGTGACCGGACTTGCCCTCTCGCACGACGGACGTATTCTCGCCGTCAGAAAGCTGATCTATTTCGACAGCAAAGGAGAAGTGAAACTTTACGACGTTGCCACGTGGAAGGAGTTACGCGCGCTGAAAGAGACGAAAGGCATAGATAGAGGCCCGTTCAGTTTCAACGACAGACGCGCGTTTCCGACCAGGAAGCACGATATGAAGAACATGGTCTTCTCGCCCGATGGCCGAAAGCTTGCCGTGGGCGCGAGCGGACTCTTTAAGAACGAGTTATTCAACGAGATCAATATCTGGGATGTAGAGTCAGGATCGCTCGACAACACAATCAAAGTGAGCAGCATAAATTTAACGGGTCAGATCAAGCGTAATGAGTACAATTTCTTGTTTCGAGTTATGCGCCGCAACAGCGACCTGATCGCGTCGATGGCTTATTCGGCCGACGGCAGGCAGATCGCCGCAATCACCACCGATGTCGTTATGAAGGCGTGGGACGTCGAAACCGGAGAGGCAAAAAAGACGGGCAGATCCAAGAATCCCGCGACCGCCGTCTCGCTCTCATCCGGCTTAAGCGAGGTGGCCATCGCAAGTTTCGATGGGGCGGTCGAGATTTGGGATTATAAGACCGGCAAGATCAAGCAAGCGCTGGTCGGGACCACCGAGTCACGAAGCAGCCTCTCGGTGGATAACCTGATCGTCTCCGCCACAAGAGTCACATCGCTTTCGTTCTCGCCTGACGGCAGTATGCTTGCCAGCGCAAGCGACACGCTAAGGCTATGGGACGTGCGGGCCGCGCTGGAAAAGAATCGGCTGACGGACCCCGACGGAGATATATCCTTCGCGGCCTATTCCCCCGATGGGAAAGCGATAGCCACGGCGGGACAAAAGGGCAAAGTAAGAATACTGGATAGCGCGTCGGGCTCGATCACGCTCACGCTTGGGGCGCACGACAGCGAGGTTAATATGGTCGCCTTCTCGCCCGACGGCCGGTTGCTTGCGAGCGCGGGCGCGGACAGAAACGTAAAAGTCTGGGATGTCGGGGATGGCAAATTAAAGATGAGCCTTGGCGGCAGCACCGAATCGGTGCTCGCGGTCTCTTTTTCAAAAGACGGGAAGCTTATAGCGGGCGCGAGCGCGGGCGGGTCGGTGCGGCTGTGGGACGCCGGGACGGAGAGCTCATCGCGACGCTTTCAAGGCATAAAGCCGCGGTAAATGTGATTGCCTTTTCGCCCGAATGGCAGTCGATAGCAAGCGGCAGCGCCGATAAAACGATCAATATATGGGAGACGCGGACTGGCCATATCAAGCAGGCGCTTTCGGGCCACGAGGGCGCGATCACCGTCTGGAGTTCTCGCCCGACGGGCGGCTGATAGCAAGCGGCGGCGACGATAAGACGATAAGAACTGGGACGCGCAGACCGGCAGGATAAGCCGGACGCTGAGGGGCATGAAATTGCCGTTCACCCGCTGGCCTCTGGCCTGACGGCAGAATGCTCGCGGCCGGCAGCGGCAATGACAGCATCGCGCTGTCGGACCCGCACACGGGACAGTTGAAGCGGGTTATAAAGAGTCGAAGCAAATACAGCTTAGAAAATGATCGCATGAACATTTTGACCCCGGCCCAGATGCGCGAGGTTGATCGCCTCACTACGGAAAAGTACGGCGTGCCGGGACTGGTATTGATGGAACGGGTTCCTCGCCTAGGGGACAATCCAGGCCTGCTGAAAAAAAGTTCGGCACGCTCACCTCAAGACGCGCTCTGATAATCTGCGGCAAGGGAAACAACGGTGGCGACGGCGCTGCCATCGCCCGACAGCTTCACGATAAGGGCGCGCAGATCCACCTGCTGCTGCTAGGACGGGCAGACGAAACACGCGGCGACGCGCGCGTAAACTTCGACGCCGCGTGTCATCTTGCGGCCGACTCCAAGATTCGATTCATCGAGATCGAAAGCGCGGACGATTTGCGCCGCGCCGCGCCGGATGACTCTTATGACATCTGCTTTGATGCGATAATTGGTACGGGGCTGACAAGGCCGGCCGAGGGGATTTTTGAAGTGGAAGCTTGATCAACGAGGCAGGCGCTCATCTGCCGGTTGTCGCGGTTGATATTCCTTCCGGCCTCGGCTCCGATTCGCCCGAGCCCATCGGGCCTGCGGTGCACGCTCGCCTGACGATAACTTTCACCGCTCCGAAGCCGCGAACATCTCCCCCCCGCGTCTGATTACAACGGTGAGCTGTCATCGCCCATCGGCTCGCCCGACATCTGGTTATCGCCGTCGGGCTCACGCTTGATCTATCGAGCGCTTATGGTGCGCGGCTGGCTCGATTTGTCCCGCCGCCACCCGGACGCGAACAAGGGGGACGCGGGCAAAGTGCTGGTCGTAGCCGGCTCGCGCGGCAAGACCGGAGCGGCGTGCCTCGCGGGAGCGGGGGCGATGCGCGCGGGCGCGGGGCTCGTGACGGTCGCGACGCCGGAAAGGTCGCAGCCAGTGATCGCGTCTCAATTGATAAATGAATGCATGACCAGCCGCTCGCCGAAACCGAGAGGCACGGCGTCTCGCGAAGCTACGGAGCGCGCGATCGAGCTTGCGTCGGCGAGGGAGTCGTCGCCCTCGGGCCGGGGCTCGGCGCCGAAGATTTTACGCGGATGTCGTCCGCGACGTGGTCAAAGCGAGCGAGGCCGGTAGTGGTGCGCGACGGATTAAACGCGCTCGCCCCGTGGGGTGAAAACCTCCGCGGAAGCGCGGAGCTTCCGATAATCTCACGCCTCACCCCGGCGAGATTTCACGGCTCGCAGGGAAATCAATCCGAAGTGGTCGACAACCGGGTCGGGGTCGCCCGCGAGTTTGCGACCGCGCTCGGCGTCATAGTGGTGTTGAAGGGGAGCCGGACGGTTGTGGCCTTGCCCGACGGCGTAGTCTATATCAACCCCACGGGCAACGCCGGCATGGCCTACGGGCGGGGACGGGCGACGTCAGCCCACCGGGATAATCGCGGGGCTGCTCGCGCAGAATCGAG
>CAWHTK010000007.1:0-193810 GCA_963832205.1 Blastocatellia bacterium
ACGCGTTGGCCGGGCTTGACGGCGGCGAACCGGTCGACCTCAGCTTCGACGGGGTCGGGCTGTTCCGGCGTGGCCGCACGTGGCTGCTTGCCGGTGTCAGCGCCGACTTCGTTGCCCGCCAGGAACGCGTCGTCGAGGCCGTCACCGTCGCAGGAGCCGACCTGCACAAGCACTATCGGCAGGGTGTCTGGCTGCCGCACTGCTCGCTGGCGCCGCGCGCGACGCTGGCTCAGCTGCCGGGGGTGGTGGCGGCGGTGATGGACGTGCTGCCGCTGAGGGCCCGGCTGGACCCAGCCGCACTTGTCAACAGCGCGACGGGCGAGGTATATCCGTTGTCGGCGTTGCCATGAGCTCGTTGGCCCATGATGTGGAGTGCCAAGCTAGGCGCGACAACGTCGCTGAAACATTAGACAGCAAAACGGATTAGCGACAATGTCGCTCCGAGGTTGGCACTGTAATCGATCGGCCCCTAGACGAGCACGCGATCGATGCGCGGATTGGCAAAGTCCACCGGATGTTTGTCATGCCTTGTAAGTCAATCGTTTCACGCTCTTGGGGCACCTACAATAGTAGGTGTCAGCGTAACCGTCCTCACTAGCGATAGCTGGGGCCAGGTGCAACTGAAGGGGTGAACGAATGCTCAGAACACATACGGTTGTTGCGGGGGAAACGCTGTGGCAATTGGCGTTGCGCTTCTATGGTGATGCGGAACTGTATCGGCTGATCGCCACCGCCAGCGGCATCCCCGATCCCGGCGCCATCGATGTGGGGCAACGGCTCATACTTCCCGACTTCACGAGATATACGGTGGCCGCGGGGGACACACTGTCGGCGTTGGCGTTGCGGTTCTATGGTGACGCGGAACTGTATCCGCTGATCGCCAGCGCCAGCGGGGTCACCGATCCCAGCGACATCGAGTGGGACAACAGCTGATCATCCCGGATGCCACGAGATACACGGTCGTCGCAGGGGACACGCTGTCGGCGTTGGCGTTGCGCTTCTATGGTGACACCTCGCTTTATCCGCTGATCGCCACCGTCAACGGCATCGCCGATCCCGACGCCATCGACGTTGGGCAGTTCCTGGTCATATTCCTCGGGCGCAGCGACGGGTTCGGGCTGCGTATCGTCGACCGCAACGAGAACGACCCTCGCCTGTGGTACTACCGGTTCCAGACCGACGCGATCGGCTGGAACCCCGGCGTCAACGTCCTGCTTCCCGACGAACCGCACCAGCGGACTCACTTATCCCGTCCTCTACCTGCTCCACGGCGGTGCCGCGGACTTCCGCCAGTTCGACTTTCTGGGCATCCGTAACCTGACCGCCGGAAAGCCGATCATCGTGGTGATGCCTGACGGCGGGCAGGCGGGCTGGTACTCCAACCCGGTCGGCTCGTTCGCGGCCCACGGAACTGGGAGTCGTTCCACATCGCCCAGCTGATCCCGTGGATCGAAGCGAACTTCCGAACGTACGCTGAGTACGACGGCCGCGCCGTCTCCGGGTTTTCGATGGGCGGGTTCGGTGCGCTGAAGTACACAGCCAAGTACTACGGCCACTTCGCCTCGGTGAGTTCCCACTCCGGGCCGGCGAGCCTGCGCCGCGACTGCGGCCTCGTCGTGCATTGGGCAAACAGGAGCTCGGCCTTCGCCGAACTGGACGGGGCCACGGTCTACGGCGTGCCGTGGGACCAGGCCAGGGTCAGCGCCGACAACCCCGTCGAGCGAATCGAGAGCTACCGCAACAAGCGGATCTTCCTGGTCGCCGGCACCAGTCCGGACCCGGTCAACTGGTTCGACACTGTGCAGGAGACCCAGGTGCTTGCCGGCCAGCGGGAGTTCCGCCAACGCCTCAGCGCCGCCGGCATCCCGCATGAATTTCATGAGGAGCCCGGTGGCCACTTCTTCCGGCCCGGCATGTTCGTCCTCGACCTCGACGGCATCATCGCCCGGCTGCGCGACGCAATGTAGCCGGCGGGCACAGGGGATCAGCCCTCTAGCGGAGCTGCCGTGACGACGCTGACCGCCGGCTCCTTGGTCTCACTTCGCATCTGGTGAAAGAGATCGACGTAGTACGGAACGCACTCGGCCATCGCCTGCGCGGTGGTGAACAACGGCTGGTAGCCAAGATCGCGCTGCGCCTTGGCGATCGAGAAGTAGTTGTCGAGGTAAAGCCGTTCCACCCCAAGGGGTTCCAGCAGCGGCTTGGGCAGGCCGAATCGGAAGTGGAACCACTGCCACACCATCATCACGACTTTCACCAGCCGCCCGGACACCCAGAACTTCGGCCATGGCTGCCCGCATGCCTCGACCACCGGTTGGGAGAACTCGAACATGTTGATCGGTTCACCGTCGTTGATGAAGTACGCCTGGCCGGGCGCCGTTCCACCAGGTACGAGATACTTTCGCATCATCCGGCTCTCCAGTAACTCATTCCCTTTGACGGTTCAGCGGTCGCCCCGCGTGCAAATCGTCATGGCAACTGGCACACAGCACAAGTGTCTTTCGCTGGCGGGCCGCCATATAGCGTACCCACAGCGGCTTCTCCTTGCGCCCTTTCAGATTGAGGTCTTTGAGCTTGCGAATGTGATGTACTTCCACTCGCTTCTCACTGCCACAGATTTCGCACTCTTCCGCCAGGAACCGAGCGATTAAGTCCGGCCCCGGCCTGAAAGAGATGGGTTTCAGTGGTTGATCCTCAAGGATTGCACTCTTCTTGTACTTTAATGCGATGCCGCCAAAGTATGCGACCAGCGGTTTCTTGCCCTCACGCTCAACCGTGACTTGATAACATCGTCGTTGACCGTGCGGTGTTTTCCTGGTGCTTTCTGTCCGCCGCTGCTGGGTTCTCACGCTCGTTTTATGCTTGGCCGCTAACGTCCTCAGCATAGAACTCGACATCACCCATTGCAGCCTCGACAGCCAGCATAGGTTTTGCGCAAGACTGTAATACTGCACATATCCGCGAAACTCCCTTTGGTAGCGCATCACGATCTCGTAATCGCTTGTCCTCAGTAGCTCGCTTCTATGAGCAGGTTTCCCCTGGTTCACATACTGGTTGCATTTCGCATTAATCACCTCCGCCGGTATCCGCAGCGCCATTCGACCATTGACCTTTCGGGTGTGCAGGCTGAACTGGTTGCGGATTTCGTAGCCGAGAAACCGTGCCGCGCCTTCAGTCGCGTGAGTGATCAGGGTCTTTGCTTCGGAGAGTTCTAGCTTCAGACTCTCTTTCAGGAAAGCCTTGATGCGCTCTTTGATTTCTTCAGCTTCTGCCTTCGGGCCGGTGAAACCGAGTAGCCAGTCGTCGGCATAGCGGACGTACTTCAGGCGTCTGAACAGCGGATCGTTGGGCAGTCTGGTTGGGAGAGTGCGGCGAAGTTCGCGCATCTCCCGGCCCGCCTTCCATCCTTTGCGTCGTACCTTCTCGTTATACCTGACGTTGAGTCGGTTGTATTCCGGGTTGGTACGTCGCTCTGTTCCTCGGTTGTAATCTGGAATCAGCTTCTCGACAATGAACTTGTCCAGTCTATCCAGGTAGATATTGGCAAGTAGCGGAGAGATGATCCCGCCTTGCGGCGTGCCGCTCAGCGTCGGGTTATACTTCCATTGCTCGCAATATCCGGCCTTGAGCAGGCCACCCAGAAGGCTGACAAAGCGGTTATCGTGGATCTTCTCAGCGATGATCGACAGCAGGACGTGGTGATCGATGTTGTCGAAACATCCTTTGATGTCACCTTCGATGAACCACTTCGCACCCGACCAGTGGCGCCGGATGGCGGTGAGCGCCGTGTGGCATCCCCGGTCGAGGCGAAAACCGTGTGAGTGGTCGCTAAACTGTGGCTCGTAGTACGCCTCAAGGATCAAGCGCATCACTTCTTGCAACAGTTTATCGCTCCAAGTTGGGATACCAAGAGGTCGGGTCTTGCCATTCTTTTTAGGAATGTTGACTCGCCTCACCGGAGTCCATCGGTATCGTTCAAAGCGCAGGGCCTCGATGATCCGTTTGATTTTCTCCATAGACATCCCGTCCACGGTTTCTTCTGTCATCCCCTGGGTCATGGCCCCATCGTTTCGATAGATGCGGCCATAGGCCATCAGATAGAGGTCTGGATTGAAGAGTTGTCGGTAAACATCTTCCAGAGGCAATCCTCGTGTGCCTCGATTGCGGATGATATTCAAGACGGTTTTGGCTGTTCGCATCCCGCGTACCTCACTTTCTTGAAGATCGAGTTACCTGTTCCCCTTCGCCATGTGAGCGGCTTTCCCGCTCTCGGACTACTATGGGAACTCCGTTGCCATAGGGCTCTCGCCCCTTAGGCAATCCCACGTTTCTTTGAAAAGTCATGTGTCGAGCGTGACGTAGGTTGTCTACTCATCCCTTAATCGGATTCGCTATCCGCCGCCTGGCTCTCAGAGATGCATTCAGTTTGGTTACACGAAACTGAGCAAGAGGTCAGTGCCGTTCTCAGATGCTCTAACGGCAGGCTTCCAGTAGCCGCATGGAATTAGACTTCAAGCAGTGTAGCCTTAACCGTATCACGCGAGTCTTGCGGATCAGCGGTTTCAGCATCTTCACCCCGCTATCCGCTTTACCGACATGCTATTGTCCCCTCTTCCTTTCGGATTCAGGTAAGTCGGTTGACTCAGAGGATATTCTCTGAATCCTCTCCCAACTGCGTTGGGCTTAACTTCTCAAATAGCGTGGCGCACGTAGCCGTGAAACGATTGGTACGCCTTCGAGATCACTCCGGGCTTAGTCACAGCTTCGGTTAACAGTTCTGTCCACTTGGTCGAGTCGCTGTTGTTGGATTCATGTCGCATCGCATTCACTCCTTTATGATGGCGGGTTGGTGATCGGGCCTCCCAAGTGCCATGACATCTCAGGAAGCCCTGGCTGGAGCGCGTCTCCGGTCGGCCACCGTCAGTAGCCGAAAGGAATCCACCGGAGAGGGTCGGGAGGACCTCCCTTGTACTTGAGGTTGAAAATCCAGAGGCCCAACGAGGCAGTCTTGTTCCCGCCTTTACGCCCCCAAGCTCGGAAATCACCATTCGAGCTGTGGAACTCGACGTGACATTTCTGATGGACTTCAACGGTTTCGATCCCGCCTTCAGACTTGTAAATGGGATGGTGATCGTTGACTCGCTCGCCATTCTTGATCGGTTGGAAGCAGAGTCCGCAAATTCGCTTGTGACCGTTAGAGGAATGGTGTATCTTTGACATTGGAACGAAAATTCCTTTCTCCCGTGTTCAAGCACGGGTGGAAATCGAGGGCCGGGCGTCGCAAGCGCCTGGCCTTCTACGTTTATGGGTTGAACTTCTTGTGCTTTCGCGACCGGTCGTTTGAGGGAACCTGGGCGGCTCCGCACCGGCTTATGCCGGACGACCTTGCGCCACAGTAATCACGACAGGGTTCCCGCAAAGTCACCGAAGGCCGGAGCGAAGCGGAGGAATCGCCAGCAGGCGATTTGACTTGCGGGATGTCGTGGTACAATTGAAAGGCGCAGGCAGGCATTACCCCTCGGCAACCGGAGGTAAGCTAAATAGAAGCCGCGCAAGCATCCGCTAATAAGCAAGAGTGGATACCAGCGACTGCCTGTTGAAAGAGGGATAGCTAATGACGCACGTTGATATTGAACTGCCAGAGGATATTGCCAGCCGCTTGGGCGAGCCAAACGATCTCCGCGCATAGCTTTGGAGGCGCTTGCTGCTCAAGGCTATCGCAGCGGCAAGTTGACTCATGCCGAAGTGCAAAAGATGCTGGGTCTCCCTTCTCGCTGGGAGACGGATTCCTTCCTCAAGCGAGCTGGGGCTTACCTCGATTACACCGAGGCCGACCTTGAGCACGATCTCACAGTCTCGCGCCAGCTCACCGGAGTTTAATGGTCGTCTCCGATACTTCCCCGATCAACTACTTGGTCCTGATCGGGCAGATCAACGTTCTGCCTACGCTCTACGGTCGGGTTCTCATCCCTCAATCTGTGTATGAAGAGTTGGGCGCGCTGGAGGCCCCTGAGACTGTGCGAGAGTGGAGGGCTAATCTTCCCAGTTGGATTGAGGTCCCGTCCGAGCAACCCACGCCGATATATCTCAAGTCATCTTCACGCGGGCGAACGTGACGCGATCTCTTTGGCCCTGAAGATTCAGGCCGATGCGCTGATCATTGATGAGCGGCGTGGGCGCGAAGAGGCAGAGAAGCGGGGGTTAAAAGTCATCGGTACACTCGGGGTAATAGTAGGCGCGCACGAGAGCGGCCTGCTCGACTTGGCGGAGACGGTTGATCGTTTACGGCAGACGACCTTTCACGTCTCGCCGAAACTGTTGGCAGCGATCCTGCGAAAATATCAGGTCCCGGCAGAAGAAGGGGGCTAAAGTGCGTAGCCTTAGGCGACCACTGCGACTGTCACGAACTTTCTGAAGAAGGTTTACTATCAAGCCACACCCTCAATTCTTCCGTCAGAGCATCCTGTTTTCGCATCGCCTCGATGATCTCTTCGGGCTTCGGCCCGCTCACTTCGACGAACGAATCAATCAAGCTTCTGAAATCCTCAAGCGTGATCTCTTCTGAAATATCATCTCCCTGCGGCTTCACTGGCCGGGGCTTGATCGGCGTATTGCCCTCTGAGCACGCGGAGGACCTCTCCCGGCGTTCCGACATAGAGCGCGCAAGTCTCCCGGTCAACCAGCAGCCAGTGTGTCGCTTCCTCGTCCGAGCTTCCCAGGTTGTAGGCTTCGAGGTGCGGCGCGATTGTTCTGTGACGGGTGAACAGTAGCCAGGCGTGCCAGTGCCCGTCGGCGCTGAGTCGTCCGTCCGAGTAGATCACTTCGTCACCATAGGGCGTCCAGTAGAAAGCCACATAGCGCGCACGTCCCGGATAGCCGATTGCCTCGGCGAGCATCGGCGGGGCTGGCACTACTAACCTTCTCCATCTGTAGGTCTTCGATATTCATAAAACTCCTTAAGTATCGGCGCTTGTGTCCTCCGCGCCGAACATCTTCTTCCAGCATTTCGGGCAAGTCCCGCTAATCAGCAGCTCGCGCATCGGCGGTGCGAGGTACGGGAAAATGTTTTGTATGAACTCGGTCCTATTCGAGAGGCGGTCATAGTCTGCGCGCTCGACCTTCAGGGCGTAGAACTTCCTGCATCCCACGCATTCCACATAGAGCACGACCGTAGTGGCTTCCTCGTCCCCGCCGTCAATGACCGGCGCGATCACCCTCGCCTGATAACTTTCGTACTGCGGCAACTCGCCCGAACTGATTAATCCGGCGAGTCCGCACAGCAAAACGGATGGCTCTCTGTCGCCGCCCGCGTCCGTCTGGCCTTCGATCTCGGCGCTCTTTCCCGGTGGTGGATGAAGCTGTTTAATATTGCGTCCACTCCTCCCGGCCCCGGCTGATGCACACTCGCGTACCATCCGGCTTGTTCCTGCCCGCGCAAGTGCCGCCACGCCTGCCAGAGCACGCCCTTGTGATCGGTGTGGGAATAGAATTCATACTCGCCGTTGGTTCCGTGATTGAAACTGATTCCGCTCACTGTGATCTCATCGCTTGCTATCATGAGAACTTCCTTTCTCGTCGCTTGACGGTACGGGTGGCGGCGCGATCCTCTCGACCCGCCGCCACTCACATTGACTTCGCTTAGACCCTCGCGGCGCTCGCCCCGGTCTTAGCCTTGCCAGTTTTCGCCTTTGCGGATTTAGCTTTTGCGGCTGGTCTTGGGCTTCTCCTTCTTGGCTGTTTCGGCCTTCCCTTTTGAGGCGGCTGCTCATAGACGACTGGTTTCTTAGCCGCCTCGCCCTGCGTCACGGCATCGAGATAAGCCTCGTGAGCGGCCTTGTACTTCTTCGCGCACAACTCGACGCGCACCTGGGCGTCAATGAGCGTGTGATTAACTTCGCGCTCATTGCTCAACTGCACGACCGGCTTTTGATCTACCTGATTGTGCTTGTACTGGTTGGCTCCGTAGTGGGCGAATGAGCAGAGCATCATAAACTGCGCAAGTTGGCTGTCATCGAGCTTGGCAATCTCGCGCAGCACTGCTGGCTGGTCATACCGGAGCTTGCTCGCCAGATCCTCACTCCACCCGAACACTTCACAGATCGTGCGCTGGTCGTCGGAAGCGATGCGGCGGAAGAATTCTTTGACGACCTCGTTCAAGTGCGCCCGCTCAAGCGGCCACTTGTAGGTTTGAAGCGCCTCTTTCATCACGCGCTTGCGGACGATCTCGTCAACCTTGATGTCGAAGATTTCCTGCTTCCGCTTGTTCCGTTTTTCCGGCGAGTCGCCGTTGCGCGAGCTGCTGCTCGTGCTGGCCGTCGAGGATGAGTGAGACGCGCCGACTCTGCCCATGTGGTCTTTGCAAGTTCTCTCCCTGCATATCCAGATGACTCGACCCACTTCCTCGCCTTCCGCGTACACGGCCTGTTCCGCGAACTCGCAACGGTCGGCCTTCTTCTCGATCTGCTGGTAGTCGGACTTTCCGATTGAGTCCTTTGCGCGGTTCGGGCTGTAGTACGGCGAAATGTAGGCGGCGGGCTTTCCGCTTTTCGTCTCGATCTCAGCCATCGTGACCTGCACCAATGTTTGAATCTTCGCCTGGAAGCACATCGGATTCAGACACGTATCCGTGTTCTTAATGTCCGCGAAAAGGGTCTTGTTAAAGCCCGAACGCTGCGGGCATTCGATGCAGGTGAGGCCGTCTTCTCGGAGTCTCGCGTCATCCAGCTTGAAAGGGGCTTTCGTCAGGTTGAGGTGGATGTTTTGCTCAATCCAAGACTGCAAGAATTTGACGTGGCGGGCGGGTTTCTCCTTGTCGGGCTGGTGCGTGTAGGTCTGCTCTTTCTGACTCCAGACGCTCTTTCTCTCATAACAAGCTGCCAGAGCGAACGGCTGAATCTCAGGCGACAGGCGGCAGATTTCCAGGGCGTGGGCGAGGGTGATTAAATCGTTGCGGAAGTCCTCCCGCGCTTCTTCGATGAGGTCAGTGAGCGCGAGCCTGCGCGCGACGTATCGCTGGTCTTTCGCCAGACGCTGCGCGATTTCCGGGATTTCGAGTTTAGAAACATTCTTCATCCGCAAGAAGCCTTCGGCCTCCTCAAGCGGGTGAACGTCCTCGCGCTGCAAGTTCTCGATGAGTTGCGCGTCAAGGGCCTCCTCATCGCTCAGATTCTTGACGCTCGCGGGAATCTCTTTGAGTCCCGCCTGATTTGCCGCTTTGAAGCGCCGCTCTCCCGCGACGATCTGGAATCTCTTGCCGACCGGACGCACTAGAATCGGCTGGATGATGCCTTTCTCCTTAACGCTCCGGGTCAGTTCGGCAAGGCTTTCCTTCTTGAAGGTTGTTCGCGTGTTCTTCGGCGGCGGGTCTATCAGGGTGAGGGCGATCATTCGGAAGTCGCCCGCGCTGACGTTTCCGCTGCCCGGTGATTTCGTGTTAGCTTGTTTGTGCATCGCTTTTCTCCATGTAGTGAAAGGTTGATGTTGAGGCTCGCGCGAGTGCCCGAGCGGCGCTCGCGCAGCCCGCTTCATTTCTCGCGGCTAATTCTCAGAAGAAGAAACCATCAGGGCGGCGCTCTGGCCTGCCTCTGATTCGCTGGCCTCCGCGCCGATCCTTTCCGCATCAGCCAGGGCGCGGATCACCGTTTCCAGGCTGCGGTTTGCGGCGTAGCAGTTACGCGCGATCAGTTCGAGGTCTGAAAAGTTCACATCGCGGAGACTGTCGAAGCTCTCCGCGATTCGTGCGGCGATGCGCGTCTTTTCTCTTGCGGATTCGATCAATTCTGACAGGGCGGGCTGCCCCGTGGTTGTCGCGGGCGTGGGTGTGGTGGTAGATTGCTGTTCAAGCATCTTATTCCTTCCTTTCGACGGTTGGGGTGGATGTTTGGGGCCTGGGAGCGTTGCTGCGCTGTCCAGGCCCGCTTCATTTAGTGCGACGTTTCGTTATACCTCCTGCTCAACAGTTAATCCTCTTGTGGTCAATTAAATATAATCTATAAGGTATGTATTTGTCAAGCATCTGGATTACTTCAAGCGGCTTGTGAAACCGCCCCCTGTGCCTCGTTAGGGGGCGGCTCGTTGTTCGGTGAAATCGAATGCTAACTGTGCTTGGAATTTATAACCTGTCGGCTTTCTCCTTGATGCCTTCGCGTCTTGCTCGCCTGTCAGTAGCGGCTCTGAGAATAGCGATTGCTGCCCGCTCACCTTCCGGCTGTCCGGCTCTCGGTCTGTTTCCGGCTCCTGTAAGAAAGTGGTCTGCACGCTCGAAACTTCAATGCCTGGGGCGTCCGTTTCTCTTTTCTTCGCTTCCCTGCTCCCTTACCTCGTCAATCTCGCCTGCCGGAATAATCCACTCTGCGAGGTCAATAATATTGGTCGGGCTTGCTTCCGGTAGGCTTTGAATTTCGGCGCATTCTTGGGTTTCCTCTGTGGCTTCTTCCGTCACGATCACCGGATAGAGTTTGAGCAATGCGGCTAGAATCTCAACGCCTCTTGCTCTCGTCTGCGGGGATGAAAAAGCGTTGCTTCCAATTGATCTGCTCGTTAATCAGGCCAAGCTCTCTGAGGCTCGCAAACTTGTACGGGTCTGTGACGTGAAGCTCAACGGCTGACTCTCCGTGAATGCTCCCCTTCTTCAACTTGAGGTTTGACGTGAGGGTGATTTCTTCCCCTTCGTTTAGTACGGCGTTGTAAATCTTGGCGGGGTCTTGCAAGCGTCGGCTGATGCCGAGAGAGCGTAACACTGTCCAGACTCGATCATTTGGAATGTGAATGCCGACAATGCGCTGGCCTTCGTCGGTGCTGACTCTAACGACTCTCAAGCGTGCTTCACGGTCTGTCTTTAGCCTCTGCCACAGTGGGATGATCGCGCCGCCTAGTATGTGAGTCTCTACCGTCTCGATGGGCGGGATGCTCGCATATTTTCGCGTCCACCAATCGCGCGCCCGTTCCGGTGTGACAGCCTGATATTTGGTGTTTAGCTCGGACTCGTTAATGTAGTTGGTGCGCGGCGCTTCCGGCCTCCACACGGCAAAGGTGCGGAAGCTGTCACCTGTGGCCGGGTCTGTATGCCTGCCCGATTCGATGGCGAGAATAAAGTGGCCTTTCTTCCTGTGCTGCAAGAATGCCCCGAATCGGCGCTCGCGCACGCGGTCTGCTTCCTCAAAGCTCACGGCCTGGCTCGGCTGGTCAACTTCTAAAGTGTAGTGCGTGGTCTGCGCTCCGGTTATCTCGTCCGTGTGTACGACGCGGGGGGCTTTCGCCAGCCTGATGGCGAGGGCTTTAATGTCGGTCACTCCTTCATCAAAAGTCCCGTTGGCTTTGGCATAGCGTACCGTCTGATCGAACAAATCAGCGAAGTAATCAAATAGCGCGTTCTGCTCGTCAACACATAAGGCGAGCACGCGATTAAGGAAGCGCGGCACGTTGTATTCGTCATCTTTTCTGATTTCCTCGCAACCGTCCTTGTTCTTGACGAGCAGGCCAATGTCGCGCAACGTCTGTCGTGGGTTCTCAAGTCCTGGCACGTTCTCGCCTGCCATAATTCGGCGCAAGGTGAGGCTCAAAGCTGCGCGGCCTTCTTCGGTTTCAAAGTTGTACTTGGCTAAGTCTCCGTTGTCGGCTGCTCCCCTGTCGCCTTTGGTCAATGCTCCTAGACTTCCGAGCCTGCGCGCGATGGTGGATGAAAAGCGTTTCTCCCCGCCTAGCTCGGTTGACAGCAAAACGTATTCGGGCGGTACGGCCTGGTCGCTGCGGTGCGTGCGTCCAAAAGTCTGCATCTGCTTATCTGCTGACCATCCGAGTTCAAGCGTGATGTGTACTCGGCGCTGTTTATTTGCCGCTCGGTTGGAAGCGTGCAGAGATATTCCGGTGCTGGCCGCATCTGACGATGATCGCCGCGCGTTTTTTCGCCTGTTGAAATTGCTCCATTTCATAGACATTGGTTCTGTCCATCGCCACGCCTTCGGGCGCTCGCTTCTTGTACTCAACTGCGGTTTGTGCGAGGGTCACGAATGAGGCGGCGCGTGCGGCCTGTGAGTTCGGCCACGCTGCGCTCGCCAAGATGATTAACAAGCTGGTCAAGCGGGTTCTCTGGAAGCTCTAAGGATGAAAGTCCGTCAATCAAGTTCTGCTTCATCTGTAGGGCTTGCTTGCTCTGTACGATGTTGCCTTGCGCGTCTGTGACAGGCACTTGAATGGTTTTGCCTGTGGCCGGGTCTGTCACGTCCTGGTAAAGAGTGGTTGGGAATCCTCGCTCGACCATCGCGGCTATGACTTCGCGCGGGCTAAAGTCTAAATCTTCAAGCATCCCGCCTGCGGCTGTCGCTCGCGCAACCTGCTCGCGCGTCCTCGCCTCGCCTGTGCCGACAAGAGAGATAACAACTGATTTACCGTCGCTCAATGCCGCTTCGGTTTCAGCTATCACGCTCGGCACTTTGAAGGCGCATATCACCTGCCGGAAGAAGCGTTGATGATCTCCCCAAAACTTGTTTAGCGCGGTGGCGCGTGCTCTGTTGCCGCCGCCTGTGACTTCAAGCGCCGCGTCAATGTCTCTCAATACTACTTGCCACGCTTTAGCCGCGTGGTCGTACATTTCGCGCTGCTGCGGTGTCAGTCTGTGTATGCGCTCGCGGTACTCAACCGCCTTGCCTGAATTGGGACAAACACCAAAAGAGATAGAGCCTGAAAGGTACATTCCGAGTGCTTTCATATCGCGGCTGACCATTTCCATAGCGCCTACGCCGCCTTGCTCGATCTCCTGCATAAACTCCTGGAATCCGCTTGGAAAGCTCGTGCCTTTGCCCCAAAGTCCTAAGCGGGTCATATAGGCCATATTCCGCACGTCCGTTGCTCCCGTAGCGGATGAATAAACTACCCTGTAATCGGGGTTATTCGTGGGGTCTTGTAGGTCAATCACGGCCTGGCCTGTTAATGTCGGCTCGCCTCGCCCGCCTGCTAATGCGTTCTTGGCTTTGTGTGACTCATCAAGAATTACAACCGCATCACTACCTAGCCAGCGCATAATTTGATCTAACCGCTTCGCGCCGTTCTTGGCTGCTGATATGAGGGAAGAATAAGAGCTAAAGATGACGCCGCGCGGCAAGGTGATCTCTCCGGCTGCTGAGAAATCGTTAATGCGTGCGAGCGGGATTCTGCGGAGTCCTAAGTCTTTGAGGTCGCGCCGTGTGGATTCCAAAAGATCATTATTGACCGAGAGCCACAACGCGCGCTGTCGCTCCTGATTCCAATTGTCCGCGATGATTCCGGCAAGGATTCTGCCTTTGCCAACTCCTGTCCCGTCGCCTACAAAGAAGCCAGCGCGTGAGCCATCGGCTAGTCGCTGCTCGTGGCGCTGTCCGGCGTAGATGACTCGCTCAAGCTGAATGTCTGAGAGTAAGCCTTTGGTGATGATCTCCGGCGCAAGGTGCGGCCTGTAGGTAATATCTGGCGGTAATACTGCGGCCATAGATGCAGATTCAACGATCTGCGCGGGGTGCGGTTTTCCTCCCCTGAGCTTGGCGCAAGTGTACGGGACAAATAAAGCGTTGCTCTCTGCCTCTGCGCTCGTCGGCCTCAACGTCTATGGCATCGGTGTTGATGGTGCGCGCGGCTAAGTCCTCAAGCGCGGCCCAAGCATCCTCTAAGGTGTCGGCTGCTCCCCAACGGATATTGTTTAACTGCTGCTGCCAGTTATCGCCGGGGGTCGCTCCGGTCTTATCAATGACGATGATTTGAACGTCAAAGGTAGTTCCATATTTGCCGTACTCTTGCCCGTTCAAATGGAAGTTGGCGCGCACGTTATAAAGGCGTGCGATGCGCTGCCACCATTCGGTAAAGGTCGGACGCTCAAAGCTCATCCCCTCGCCTACGATAGAAACCAATCTGCCCGCCTTCCTGTAGCCTGCGGAGTGCGCGTTTCGATGTGCCGCGCGCCGTACAATGAGCGATGCTGTACGACTCTGCCGCCTGTCGCGCTGAAAGGTGGATTCATCAAGATTAAAGTCGGCTGAACTTCGGCGGGCAATAAATCATCAATGATTTCTGCGTCAACTCCGTATGTCTCGAAACCTAATTCCTCGATGAGCAAAGCGCGGCGGCGCGGGTTTATCTCATTGCAGATCTACACGCGCACCAATTGAGCGCGGCCAGATGGCAAGGCTCGCCGTTCCTGCCGATGGCTCTAAGCACAATGTCTGATGGCTTGCGGGTTCAATAATCTTGCCGCGAGGTATGCGAGCGGGGGCGGCGTGGAGAATTGCTGCAACTCGGTCTGCTCTGCGGTGCGGTCTGTCTGTCGCGGCAACTGCTCGATGAACGGGCGCAGGTGAAAGCTGATCGCCTCTCGGCCTTCCATCTGCATAAGCTCGCGCGCCTTGCCTTCAAGCAAGTATTTGTTTGCCGCCGCTTCCATCGCGTCGTAAGCATCGCGCGGCGTGTACGTGCCTTGTGCTCGGCTGCCGCCAAAGTTGCGGGTTGCCGTCTCTGTGAGCTTCGGGTTATCAATGGATTCTCCGTTGCTCAAGCGTTCGATAAGCTCACGGATGAGGTTGTTTGTTCCGGTGATTAAATCAGACGCGGGCTGTCGCGTTGTCGCGGGCGTAGTGGTAGATTGCTGTTCAAGCATCTGTATTCCTTCCTTTCGACGGTTGGGGTGGATGTTTGGGGCCTGGGAGCGTTGCTGCGCTGTCCAGGCCCGTTACTGTTTAATGCTCACTTTCGTTGTAAAGCTGCAACAGTCGGTAAGCCGCGCGATGCTTGCAAGGCTTGTGATTGGCGAAGGCGGGGCAAAGCCCTTGCTCGGTTCTGCATACTCCGTTCACCGCGTAGTTGTGGCCCGAATCGCTCAAGATCAAGAGCGTTCCGTCATCTGCCATTTGCAGGCATCGGTTACTCTGGATGAGTTCTGCGCCGCGTCTGATGGCATTAGTCCATTGCTTGTTTCCCTGCACACGCTCAAGCGCCCTTTCGACTACCTGCCGGAATAATGTCTTCGTTGACCATCATCGGCCCTCTCCCTTCTGCCGCGTGCGGAGTAAAATATTTAATAATATACACCTTAAAGATTATATTTGTCAAGCATAGCTTGAACATGCCTTGTTAATCTTTACCCGCTCGATGCGTTCTATGCTCTGCGCGCTTCGACCTTTCGATCTCCGGCTGTGCCTTCGATCAATGCCCTTGCCAATGCGAGGGGTAGCGCGCGGCATCGCTGCTTTTTAACTCTGCCTTGCGCTTTCTTCGTCGCCCAACTTGCCAGTCTTTAGCCTGGCGTGATGAATTGCAGGAGCGGCAAGCGGTGACTAGATTCGTCGTCTCGTGCGTGCCTCCCAGACTTCGCGGCATGAGGTGATCTAAGGTAACATCAAACGGGTTAGCGTCGTGCAGGTCGCGCAGGCAATACACACAGGTAAAACCATCGCGCAAGTAGATCGCCAGTCTTACGGCTTTGTGAATCCAGCTACCGCTTAACTTCGCCACTCGCTGCGCCCCTCCGGTCTGCTGTTCCCGCTGCAATCTGTTCGACCGCAGAGGCAATAGCGCCTCACGACAGGGCTCCCGTCAGTCAATGGGGCGCTTCGTAGTCAGCGAAACAGAATCTGGAATGGAACGGAGTGCGGAGCTGTAAGCGGAGCGTTTACGCAGTGGAATGGAAGATGGAGTGGAGCAAAGCGCCCGGCTGAAAGCCGCTTGCCATTGACTTACGGGATGTCGTGGTACGATCTACTGCGGGTCCGAACAGATAAAGCAATAAATCTCGTGCGCTGTTTGCACGAATCCTTAATGAGTCCCGGCACATAATTCTTTTGGCTGCAAGTTGTCTGGTTCTGTAATATGTCAGCAATTATTAGAGGCGATGCTAGCAAGATTAGGCCGTGTAAAGGATGCAGTAAGAGATGCCAATTAGTAAGCCTACTATGCGTTAGATACCGTCTTAGAAGTCAAGCAGTTTTTCCGTAATTAGGATCAAAGGGCTTGCCTGATTTCAACACTCCATATGCTATGTGGATCAGCTTGCGCATCGCCGCGCCTATGATCTGCATCGGGCACTTGCCTCGCTCTCTCAGCCTCTGGCTCAAAGCTTTTATTACGGGATTGTGCTGCGTCGCTACTATCGCCGGGAAGTACATCGCTTTCCTAAGCCTCGCTGCCCCTACTTTGCACAGGCGCGGCTTGCCCCGCACTGACGACCCGCTCTGATTGTGACGCGGCACCAGCCCGGCAAACGCCGCGACCTGACGGGCGCTGCTGTAGTGGCTTATCTCTATTATCTCCGAAAGCAGCTTTGCAGCCGTCAGTTCTCCTATGCCCGGGATTGAACTCAGCAGGTCGCGCTGCTGCTTGAGTGAGGGGTGATTATCTATGTGATCACGGATGAGCGACTGAGTCTGTGCGATCTGTTCGTCGAGGTAAGCTAGGTGATCGGTGACAGACTTGCGGACTGAATCGGCAGCTATCCCCGAAGCCAGCCGATTGCTCTCCTGCTGGCGCATATCAATCAAAGCCTCCAGCCGGCGCAAGAGGGCCTGCAACTCGCTGATTTCAGGGGGCGGGGGCGACCAAGCAGGGGGCTGATGCTTCTGGCAGAAGCGCGCGATCAAAGAGGAGTCTGCTTTGTCAGTCTTGGTGCGCGTCATCTCGGTCGAAGCATAGGCCTTGATGATGGCCGGATTGACAACACTGACCCTATGACCGGCGTTGTGAAGGTAGGAGGCGAGAGCTTCCGAGTAGGTGCCCGTTGCCTCTATACAGGCGTGGATGGATAGTGCCTTCTGTTTAGCGAGCCAGGCCGATAGCAGTTGGAAGCCGGCAGGCGAGTTGGGGAAGACTCTGTGACGGAGCTTGCCGTCAGGGCGAAGAAGGGCAACGTCGAACTTGGCCTTGGAGATGTCGATGCCTAGAGGGAAAAGGTCCATAACAGAGGCTCCTGTTGGTGTAGAATCAGGGCGGATGAGAATAGGTACTTGTGAAGGCCAGCCTTGTCAATGCAGGCTCAGCCTCTCAAAGAGGCGGCCTAAGATACCGTTCGGCCTAAAGACACAAGTAGGGCGCCGGGAGCTGATCTAACGCACAGGCTCGCGGCCTCAGGCGGCTAACAGCTTCACCGGCGCCTGAACTCAGGCGTCCCTGAGTAGAGTGCTTGACCACTTGGAGGTGGTCAAGCATTCTTCAGGTAAGATACAAGACGGCTAAATCCAGCGCTGAAATCAAAGGGACCGTGATCCCCCGTCACTTGCGGTGACATTCATGTTTGTCATTGCATCGGCAGCGAAGTGATTGGCTGTTCAGCGAATTACTAACCCTGTATGCCCAAGCAAACGAAAGGAGAATTCGAGCATGGCAAACTTCAACATCTACTGGACGATCAAAAACGACCTTGATGAGAACATTACATATTGTTACGGAGATGATCACGGGGAATTGGATGGGCGATCATACGCTCAAGGCGAAGGATACAGCAACGTTCACGAATCACCTCCTCCAAAACCCTATAATCGGCAGAACGGTGCTGCTGACAGTGAGGGGGCATGATTTTCAACTGTGGGCGAACTGTCCTCCCGTCGGTAATAACAGCGCCCAACTCCAGGATAGGGACGGGGATGGGATCCCGCCCGATGGTCCAGACAACCAGTGGAACTTCTGGGCCCACTGGTACGCGTTCTCGGGGGCTGACGGCGACTTTGGACACTCGGAAGACTGCCCCCACAAAGGTCATCCGTTGCATGTCAAGCTGGAGATTTACAACGTGTAACAACAAGTAGATCATCGCGCGGCAATGCGGTGCGCAGGCGTTGGACCTTGGGCATCCAGGACGCCTGGGAACCTTTGTCACGCCCGAGGCTGGCCGGATTCGGTAAAACGGCTGATGTAGTAAGCCTTAGAGAAAGGAGAGAAGTCAGCAATTGAAAATCCAGGTCACGACTCGGGCACAAAGAAAAAGCGGGAGCATTTCAAGCTCCCGCTTTTCTTGATTTCCCTAGTCGGGGCGGAGGGATTCGAACCCCCGACCCCTCGGTCCCAAACCGAGTGCTCTACCGGACTGAGCCACGCCCCGTTAATCGAAAGTTATTCTAAAGAACTAACGGGCGAAGGTCAAAGCTGTTAACACTGCGAGCGCTCGATAAAACATAGTCCGGTGACTGGTATGCGAGAATAACGGAGAGTAACCTTCTATCACTTTTTCGCGTTGGCCTTCTCAAGAAGCGAGATCACCTCTTTGTGATTATTGCTTCTGGCAAAGTCTATGGCGAGGTAGCCGGATTTATCTTTGTCATTCACGTGCACGCCCTTCTCAAGAAGCGCCTTTACGACCTCGGCATGACCCCAGTAGCAGGCGAGCATGAGCGCCGTGCGGCCGCCAGGAGTCTTCGCGTGTATGTTCGCGTTTGCATCCATCAGCGCCTTCATGGCTTCAACACGTCCCTGCGACGCCGCCTCCATGAAGGCGGTCATTCCATCGCCATTCCTCTCTTCCGTCTTCGCCTCCTTCGCAAGCAGCGCCCGCACTATGGCCGCATGGCCCGGCCCGGCCGCGCAGATCAAGGGCGTGTTGCCGTCCCGGTCCTTCGCCGATATGTCGGCCCCTTTTTCAATCAATAGCGTGGCGATCTCCGCCCGGCCCCAGTAGGCGGCTTCGGAAAGGGCCGGCCTGCCCTCGGCGTTCTTGGCGTTCGGGTCCGCGCCCTTGCCCAGAAGCTCTTTTACCACTTCGATCTTGTCCCGCTTGATCGCGTCAAAGAGCTCCGAGGTGAGGTCGGCCGCGCCAGCTCCGACAAGCGCGAAAGAGATAATAAACAAAGCTGCTGCGGGTATCTTCTTCATGGGTTTCCTCCTTCTTAACCTGTAGGACGGCGAAGTCCTGCCACTATTCACACCAGTTTCGAGTGCGTTTAATAAGCCCGCAACGATTCGGCTCTCGAGCGAGATTCAGGTGGCCGAATCCTGGGATTAAAAGAGAGTTACCCGGTGACGCCTAAAAAGTAAGACTGCCGCGCAGTGAAGTCAACAAGAAAAAGTGCGCCGCGCCTGCCGCCGGTACCTGCCGACGGTCTATATGATCATCAGGCGCTGAGCGTTGCTTGACATAAGAGCATCGCAAAACTAAGATGAGCTTGCCGGTCAGCGATATAATCCCACACTTTAACAGGTGAGCAGATGACGAATCTTCTGGCATTTTTGCTGCAAGCTCAAGGTCAGCCGGGCGGCGCGAGCGCGCAAACCTCCACGCCCCCGATTTACGGCTACATCCCGATAATCATCTTTTTTCTCGTAGCCGTACTGCTCCCCATAGTCTTGCTCTTCGCGTCCAGAATGGTGCAGCGCAAGGTCTTCGAGCGGGAAAAGCTCATGCCTTACGAATGCGGCATCGACCCGATAGGGGACGCGCGCGAGCGCTTCTCGGTCCGTTTCTACATCGTGGCTATACTATTTCTGGTCTTCGACGTGGAGACAATCTTTCTGTTCCCCTGGGCGATCATATATGACGACCTGGCGGTCTTCGGGTTGGTAGAGATGCTGATATTTATCGGCATCCTCGTCGTCGGCTATTACTACGCATGGCGCAAGGGGGCGCTCGAGTGGGCCTAGCTTGAAGCGCGGTTACCTCGAAGGTTTCAGGGCATAAACGGAAGAGAATATGGCTAAAGAGAGAGAAGAAGTAGTTGAATCATCGAGCGGCATCATCACGACGACGGTCGATTTCGTCTTCAACTGGGCGCGCAAATCGGCCCTCTGGCCAATGACGTTCGGGCTCGCGTGCTGCGCCATCGAGATGATGGCGACCGGCGCGTCGCGCTTCGACATGGACCGGTTCGGCGCGGGCGTCTTCCGGCCGAGCCCCCGTCAATCCGACCTGATGATTGTCGCGGGCACGCCGACCTTGAAGATGGCGCCGGTCATAAAGCGCGTGTGGGACCAGATGCCCGAGCCGAAATGGTGCATAGCCATGGGCGCGTGCGCTTCGACGGGCGGACCCTTCCCTACTTACTCGACGCTTCAAGGCATCGATCGCATAGTCCCGGTCAACGTATATATACCGGGCTGCCCGCCGCGTCCGGAAGCGCTGCTCTACGGCTTGATGCGGCTCCAGGATAAGATCATGCAGGAGCACCCGACTCAGCACCTGTTCGGGCGCGGCAGCATCACGCAGGAAGACGTTGAGGGCAAGGCCGAAGGCAACGAGAACGCCGCCTGAAAGTCGCGGCCATCGCCTCCGGCGACCAAAAGTTGATCTAACCCCGGGCGCAGGCAATAATGCCTGCGCTTTCTCTTTTCGACCGGATGACCCTTCCAAAAACAGAACTGGAGCGACGACTCATCGAACGCATTATGCGCGATGGGCCTATATCATTTCGCGACTTCATGCAGACGGCGCTTTATGATGACCAGCTCGGTTATTACAACACCGGACGGGCCAAGATCGGCCCCGAGGGAGATTACTATACTTCGAGCAACGTACACCCGGCCTTCGGCGCAATCGTCGCCCGCGCGATGGTTGAGCTATGGCAGTCTCTCCCGAGCGACCAGGGGCCGCTGACAATCCTCGAAGTCGGGGCCGGCACCGGGCGGCTGGCCTTCGATATACTATCGACCCTTCGCGACGAGCACGGGCATACGTTCGAGCGCCTGAGATACCTTATTGATGAGATAAGCCCGGCGATGCGCGCTCGACAAAAGGATCAACTCGCCGCTTTCGGCGATAAGATAATCTGGCGAGCATCCGGCCCTGATCAAGAAACAATCGACGGGATCGTATTTTCAAACGAGCTGATCGACGCCCTGCCCGCCCACCGCGTTCGTTTCTACGGAGGGGAGATCGAAGAAGAGTACGTAACTGCCCATTCCCCGCATGGGCAGGAGCCGCGTTTGACCACAGTCTGGGGCAAATGCAAGAGCGACAGAATCTTTCGATATGTCGAGCGGCTCGGCGCGAGACTCAAGGAGGGCCAGGCGGTCGAAGTCAATCTCGACGCGCTCGATTACCTGGCTCGCGCAGCCCGCGCGATCAATAAAGGCTACGTCGTGACAATCGATTATGGCGACCTTGTGACTCACCTCTGGGGAGCCGACCGCGCGGAAGGCACGCTGCGGTCGTTTTATCGCCACCGGCTCGCCAGTTCCAGGCTTGATCGCGCGGGCGAGCAGGACATAACGGCGAGCGTGAACTTCACGGCGCTCATCGAGTACGGGCGCGACTTCGGGCTGGAAAAGATCAGTTACGAACGGCAAACGAGTTTCCTCATGAGAATGGGGCTTATCGAGCGGGTGGCGTCAATCTATCCGGGCGCGGAGACGGTGGGGGATTTAAAAGAGCGTTTGTTGATAAAAAACCTCTTCGTGCCGGGCGGCGTGAGCGATAACTTCCGCGTGCTGATTCAAAAGAAGCGCGCTTCAGGTGAGTGACGATGGGCGATATAGACTGGTTCCCTCTCAGACTCTCAATACAGGTTGCGCTGATGGCTACGGTGGTGGTCGTGATAACGGGCGTCGCGCTCGGCTGGCTGCTCGCGCGAAGGCGTTTCTGGGGCCGCGAGCTTTTGGACGCGGTCGTCACGCTGCCTCTCGTGCTGCCCCCGACGGTGCTGGGTTATTACCTTCTCGTGCTGCTAGGCCGGGAGAGCCCCATAGGCCGGGCGTTTGAATCCATCACCGGTCAGCCGCTGGTCTTCACCTGGAAGGGGGCGGTCATCGCCGCGTCAATCGGCGCGCTGCCGCTTATGGTAAAGACATCGCGGGCGGCGATTGATTCGGTCGATAAGGACCTGGAAGACGCGGCCCGCACCCTCGGTCAATCCGAATGGCGGGTCTTCCGGCGAGTGACGCTGCCGCTCGCGGCGCGCGGGATTGTCGCGGCGGCGATGCTCGCGTTTGCGCGCGCGCTGGGTGATTTCGGCGCGACGCTTATGGTCGCGGGCAATATCCCGGGCCGGACGCAGACGGCGGCCATCGCCATCTATGACGCTACGCAATCGGGCCGAGACGATTACGCGCTTCTGCTCGTGCTCATACTTTCCGGCGCGGCGCTGCTGATCGTCTATACGACCAATAAGATCGCCGCGCTGCGTTAGCGTGAACCATAAAAGATGATTGGCGAGTATCCATGCTACGGGTAAGGATAGGCAAGAAGCTCGGGGAATTCGCCCTGGACGTGGGATTCGAGGCCCCGCCCGGCGTGACGATACTGTTCGGCGCATCGGGCTCGGGCAAGAGCATGACGCTCCGGGCAATTGCCGGGATACTCAGGCCGGATTCGGGAGCGATCTCAATCGACGGCGAGGCGCTTTACGATTCCGACCGCGGCATCGATCTTCCGATAAGAGAACGCAGGGTCGGCTACGTCTTTCAGAACCTCGCGCTCTTTCCTCACCTTTCGGTGCTTGAAAACGTAGAGTTCGGAATGGTGGGCGGGCGGGCGAGCAACCGCGGGCGCGCGCAGGCAATGATGGAATCGCTTCGCATAAGCCATACGGCCTTGCGCAAGCCACGGGAAATATCCGGGGGTGAGGCGCAGCGCGTAGCGCTTGCGCGAGCGCTTTCGAGCGGGCCGAGGATGCTGCTGCTCGACGAGCCGCTTTCGGCTATAGACGAAACGACTAAGACGGCCATCATCGCCGACCTCAAAGCGATAAACCGCGAACTGCGACTCCCAATAATCTATGTGACTCATAGCCGCGAGGAAGCGATAACGCTCGGCGAGCGGGTGATCGTTTATGAGCGCGGGCGCGTCATAGCCGCGGGCGAGCCGCTCGGCGTATTTCGAGCGCCGGTGACCGAGAGCGTCGCAAAGCTCACGGGCGCGGATAATATATTCCCGGGCACGGTCATATCGAGTAATGGCGAGGGCGGCACCATGACGGTCGAGATAAGCGACGCGACGGGAGCCTGCCGCGTCGAGGTCCCATACGGGAGCGCGCGGGCGGGCCAGAGGGTAAGAGTGGCCGTGCCATCCGGCGACATATTGCTTGCCGCCCAGGAGCCGCGCATGACCTCGGCGCGTAACGTGCTGATCGGCCAGATAACGAAGATCGAAGCCAGGAGCAATCGAACGCTCGTCGAGGTGCTGAGCGGCGTATCCTGGACTATCAGCGTGACTCACCAGGCTGTAAAGGAGCTGGGTCTGGCCGCCGATAAACAGGTATGGCTCGCCTTCAAGACGCATTCCTGTTACCTGCTCGACGAAGGGGCGACCGGGTTACGGGCCGCTGATATTTCTTAGCGTGGCGATAAAGGGAAGGTTCCGGTAACGCTGCTGGTAATCCATGCCATAGCCCACGACGAATACGTCGGGTATGTCAAAACCGCTATAGGCTATCGGCTGATCGATAATGCGCCGCGCGGATTTATCGAGCAGCGCGCAGACCTCTATGCTCGCGGGGTTTCGCTGTCCCAGCGCTCGCATAAGGTAGTTTGCCGTGAGCCCAGTGTCGATGATGTCCTCTACGAGCAGCACGTTCTTATCAGCTATGCTTTCATCAAGATCTTTCGTTATGCGAACGACGCCCGAACCCGATTTTTCCGAGAAACTGGAGATCGCCATGAAGTCTATGGAAACATTTATACTGATCGCGCGCAGCAGGTCCGAGGCGAAGATAAACGAGCCTTTTAGCATCGCCACAACCGTGAGGTCTTTGCCGGCGAAATCCTCCGATATGCGCCGCCCAAGCTCTGAAACGCGCTCCTGGAGCCGATCCTGGGTTATCAATACTTTTCCGATCTCTGCGTCACCGGGTAAGGAGTTGCTCATGAAATACTCTCTCGAAAGCGGTTGCTCTTTGGCCTCGCCAGAGAGCTTAGCATGCTTTAAGGGGGTCGCGCCCGCTCACTTCGGCGATGAGTTGAGTCAGTTTTTGCGCCGATATTAAGAGGTTTTTTTTAACGCGAATTTTTTTCATAAAAAGAAGCAGAATGTTGTTGACAAAAAAAACCCCTGTGGTACTATCCACTTCGCTCGGTTGGCAACAACCGGGTCCGATCCCGAGAGGTTTTAGTTGAAAATCTTCGAGTTCAGGTAGAGGTCGGAAGCTCCGCAAGGGGTGGAAGATCAAAATCTGAAACTTCAGTGTGGTGGTCGAGGCTCGAAAGAGTCTCGCACGCCGAGGTCTTCGGGCTTCGGCGATGGAAGTCCGCAAGGACATTCCGCATAATGCTGAGGGCTTGGAGATGGACGCTAGGATCACTCGGGATCGTTATTTTTTGCCCCAAAAAATCCTCCTCCTTCCTTTCGCTCACCCCATCGTTTTAGATTCTCACGAGCCTTCCCCGTTGACGGTCGATTTCTGACTCGCGCTTGAGCTTGCGGCGAATTTTTGAATGAGCTTCTGATAGTCGGCCGCGTAAAGGATCTTTATGTTCACTTCGGGATAAAGCTCTTTAAGCCTTCGCAGCTTGCGATTCTTCTTTGTCACCAGCGGCTGCTTGAGCGTCGTCAGTTCTATGTAAAGGTCCTGCTGCGACAGATAGAAGTCCGGCGTGAAGCTGCTCAAAACGTTGCCCTGCTCATCCCATTCTATGGGAAAAGCGCGCGGCTCATACTGCCAGGCGATGTTGTAAAAATCGAGTATGCGCGCGAACTCCTCCTCGGATTGATGAGCAAAAGCCTTCGCCGCTTTGCTTGCGGACTCA
Organism: Blastocatellia bacterium; assembly: GCA_963832205.1. GTDB lineage: Bacteria > Acidobacteriota > Blastocatellia > UBA7656 > UBA7656 > DATBMY01. Next base: position 24,616 of record CAWHTK010000007.1, read on the forward strand.
TCGTGAGAGGGGCCGGCGCTCTCTTCCAATCGGTCGAGCGTCCGCTTGAGCTCCAGCAGCATATCGGCCGTAATCTCGATGGTCTGGTCGGGCGAGAAGACTTGCTCGCTACGCTCTTTAATAATTATCACTTGCTTTCCGTCCCGTTCCGCTATCTGGATCGTGATCTCGTCGTCGGCAGCCCTGCCCTGAGCGTGCCTGGTCGAAAACTTTGCGGTCATGCAATCCCCTTGCTCGAACCGAACCCGCATGTCCTGCCAGAAGCGCGCCCACAGTATCAAGGGCCAGCAGCACGCACCCCTAGAGCTTCGGCTGAGTCGGAATCAATCACGCGCGGTGTTGCCGGATAAATGGTTGTCGGCCAACGCTCGACGCTATGATTTTGTCCAGAAAGAAAGAAACCCCCGCGTTGCGCAAAAAATCTTCACGCAAAAACAGGGGGTCAATCACCCGCTAGTTTACCCCATGACCCTTCCCAGAACAATGTAATTCTCCGCCGCGATCAAGAGCTGACTACCGCGCGCGCTCCTGGTCGTAAACGAGACACCTCTGCATCATCTTCATACTGACAAACCAAGGAATAACTATTGACCGGCGAATAGTATGACCATAGTATAGGGTCGTTCGGGCCGCCGTGAGCCCCTTAAGTGAAACAGGCAGTCGCTTATTCTCCGCCTGTCCTCAAATTTCTTTCTTATTGCGCGCCTCCTCCCCTAACTGGAACCCTTTTTGCTCTTCGTCTGCTTGCTTTCTGCCACCCGCGCTACGGACGCTTGCCACCAACACCGAATGAGGCCGCAATGCAGTCCAGGTTGATAGCTGTATTCCTGTTCTTATTTCTATTTCCGACTCCGTCGGCTCGCGGCGACCAGAGCAAGGACGAACTATTCACTCTGCAAGTGGCCTCGTATCCCGATGCGCTGCTGGCAGAGGATTTTGCCGCGCGGTTGACTCAAGCCGGGGAAGAACCTGTATGGGGCACTATTGAGATAGATGGACGAGGCAACTGGACGCGCGTCTTCATCGGCTCATTCAAATCCACTCAGTCGGCCCGCCGCCACGGCGACCGCCTTTTGCGCAAATCCGTAATCAAAGAGTATCTGGTTAAACCCGCCCGAGAGATTGAATTGCTCTCGCGCCCAAGGCGCGTCCTGGACAACAGACCTCATAAGGAGCAGTACGCCGCGCAACTCGTCGATCCCGGTTTATCGGCAACCTCAAAGCGTTATTCCAACCTATCGCTAGAACGATACGCCGTAACGGGGTATGAAAAACCTAGAAGCGGCGCAAAGGGCAGACGGATACTCGTCTCCGCGGCCGCCACAGCGATTGAGCAGGTTCGTCCTCTGCCCGTCGCAAAGAGGGTCAAGTTTGAAAACCTGTCGACGATTGGCTCGTCGGTCATACCGCGGCCGGACCCGATTGAGCCCGCTTTCCGCTTGATCGCGGGCGAGTCGCGCGCGGCCAAGGCGCGTCGTAACGGGGGATTGTGGCTCGGCGGCGATACGGTTGAGGCGATTGATCGCCTTCGGTGGATAATCGGCGATGAAGCCGCCGATCTGATCTCGCTGGACGGCGAGGGCCGTATCATCATAGACCGGGATATGCTTGCCGAGCGAGCCGGCGTGGTCGAAGGCTCGCCCGACGCGCCGTTCCAGGTTGCCAGGTATGTTTATTCCAACGAGGGGCTGCTTTTGCTCGTGCAGATGACCGAGGGAAAGTACCGCTATCTGCTACACATAGGCCGGCAAGCGCCCACGATGGGGGGCATGGTCGACGTGGGCGGCAGCATAAACCTCGATAGTAACTATGACAGCCGCATTAACCCCTATCGCAAGTTCGGCAAAAAGCTGGAGATCGAATCACCCCCGGCGGGGTTCGATTCGCTCATAGCGATGAATTCGATAGCTCGATGGTTCAACCTGCGGGCCAACAGGCTGGTCCCGGTGGCCCACATACTATTCCACGAAATGGCCGAAGCCTATGCCAAGCTCCATACGGGGCTCGATTATCTCGGGCAGGGGCCACTCCCCGGCGCGCACAATGTTGCGCTCGAACGCGAGCGCAAGCTTCAAGAGCAGCGACCTTTCTCGGACGTAGTGCTCACGCTCGGATCAAACCGCGTGCTGAGGTCGGAGGAAGAGATACGGCAATTCTACGCGGAGATCGGTTCGTCCATAGGGAGCCAGCGGTAGATTCTTATCGGCATGTTTACCTGCCGGTTGCCTTTACAGCCCGCGGCGGCCTGTGTTAACTTTTTTGGGTTCAAAGAGAACTGAGATTTTCATCTGTGTAGAGGAGAACGTGGAAAGTGGCTTTAGCTAAGGAAGCAAAGGCAGAGATCATAGGCAACTACAAGACGCACGAAGCTGACACCGGCTCACCCGAAGTACAGGTCGCTCTGCTTACCAAGCGCATAAACGAGCTCACCGAGCACTTCAAGACGCATGTCAAGGATAATCATTCGAGGCGCGGGCTGCTAAAGCTCGTCAGCCAGCGAAGGCGCCTGCTCGATTATCTGAGGCGCAAGGACGCCGACCGTTACCGCGAAGTCATCAGTCGTCTGGGTATAAGAAAATAGAGATCGTTTCAGCTAATGGCCGTTGCTGTTGCTTGCCGCTCCAGGCGGCACGGCCAGTTGTCGGTCCTCCGGCGCGCGGTGAGTCAGCCATTGAACAGACGAGAGCTTTCGTTCATAGCCGACCGGGCCCGATAGTTTTCGGACCACTCGCGCCGCCATACAGTTCAGACAATCTATTCATCGATGGCCACGGGAGCAGCCGGCAAGCGACGCCGCTCACCGTGGCCTTGTCATTTCAGAGCAGTGAATTTGCAACTCAAGAGTTCGAGATTGCTTTTCAAGCAGCACAACGGCGCGCAGGGAGAGGCCGCACGGGGCGTGCAGGCCACGGATGAACCCCTACAGGCGCGCAGCGGAGAGAGGGAAGGAGAGAGTTTATGGAAGCTATTAGAGAGTCAATTCAGTTGGGCGGCTTAGAGTTTTCGATAGAGACCGGAAAAGTCGCCAAGCAGGCCGATGGAGCAGTAATCGTTCGCTACGGAGATACAATGGTGCTTGTCGCGGCCGTGGGGGGATCGCCGCGCCCGGATATTAATTTTTTCCCCCTCACGGTCGAATATCGCGAGTACGGATATGCCGCGGGTCGAATACCCGGCAATTACTTCCGTCGTGAAGGCCGTCCGTCAGAGAAAGAGACTCTGACCTCGCGCCTCATCGACCGGCCGATCAGGCCCCTGTTTACCGAGGGCTATCGCGGCGATACGCAGGTCGTCGCGCTCGTGCTCTCGGCCGACGAGAATTACGACTCGGACGTGCTATCGATAACCGGCGCGTCGGCGGCGCTTTATCTTTCCGACATTCCATTCGATACCCCGATTGCCGGGGTCCGCGTCGGCCTCATCGAGGACCGGTTCATAGTCAATCCCACCTACGACCAGACCCGCGCCTCAAGCCTTAACCTCATCGTCGCGGGATCCGAGGAGGCCATCGTCATGGTCGAGTCGGGGGCGAAAGAGGTCTCCGAAGAAGTGATGATCGAGGCCCTTATGTTCGGCCATAACGAGATCAAGAAGCTTTGCCGGCTCCAGAAAGAGATGTATCAAAGGCTCGGCATAAAGAAGCGTGAAGTCGTCAAGCCGGAATTCGATCAGCAGATGCTCGCCGAAATCGAAGTCCGCATCACCGAAGAGTTGCGCGACGCGCTCGACGCGGGCAAGTACGGAAAGATTGAAAGCTACGCCAAAGTCAACGCGCTCAAAGAACAGGTAGTCAGCTCTTATCCCGAAGAAGAGGCCGACAGGCGCAAAATGGGCGGTAAGATTTTCGACCACCTGAAAGAGAAGATCTTCCGCGAAGACATACTCAATCGCCGTCATCGGCCCGACGGCCGCCGCTTCGGCGAAATCCGCCCGATCTCCATAGAGGTCGGCTGGCTGCCGCGCACCCACGGCTCGGCGCTCTTTACGCGCGGCGAGACGCAGGCCATAGTCACCGCGACTCTCGGGACGAGCGAGGACATACAGTTTCTAGACGACCTGGAGAAGGGCGAGATCAAGCGGCGCTTCCTGCTTGCTTACAACTTCCCGCCGTTCTCCGTGGGCGAGACGGGCCGCGTGGGCTCGCCCGGCCGTCGCGAGATCGGCCACGGCGCTCTCGCGCGCCGCGCCATCGAGCCAATGCTTCCGGCCGAGGAAGAGTTCCCCTATACGCTCCGCATCGTCGCCGACATAACGGAATCCAACGGGTCCAGTTCCATGGCCTCAGTCTGCGGCGGCATTCTGGCGCTGATGGACGCGGGCGTGCCGATAAAGCGGCCCGTGGCCGGCGTTGCGATGGGCCTGGTGATGGAAGGCAACAAGTACGCGATCCTCACCGACATCGCCGGCGCGGAAGACCACTACGGAGACATGGACTTCAAAGTCGCCGGCACGCGCGAAGGCATTACCGCGCTCCAGATGGACATAAAGGTCACCGGGCTCAACGCGCGAATACTCGCCGACGCGCTACAGCAGGCGAAGGATGGCCGGCTTTACATACTCGATAAGATGGAAGCCGGGCTTGCCACTCCCCGCCCGGAGATCAGCCCCTACGCGCCGCGAATACTCACCATACAGATACCGGTGAACAAGATACGCGACGTCATCGGGCCAGGCGGCAAAGTCATACGCGGGCTTGTCGAAAAGACCGGCGCGAAGATCGACGTCGAGGATTCGGGCCGCATAAATATCGCCTCGGCCAACCTTGAGGCGGCCGAAGCGGCCAAGCGCGCGATCGAAGAGATAACCGCCGTGCCCGAAGTCAACAAGACCTATCTCGGCACCGTTCAGCGCATCGCGGATTTCGGCGCTTTCGTCGAGATATTGCCGGGGACCGACGGGTTGTTGCACGTCTCCGAGATCGCTGAGTACCGCGTGCGCGACGTGCGCGACGAGCTTCAAGAAGGGCAACAACTGCTCGTCAAGGTGATAAATGTCAACCCGTCGGGCAAGATTCGCCTCTCGCGAAAAGCGGTGCTCCGAGAAGAGCGCGGCGAGCCGGCTGAAGAGCCGGGCGACGATATGGGCAATCGCGAAGGGCGCGGCGAGCGCGAGGACCGCGGCCCACGTGAAGACCGCGGGCCGCGCGAAGATCGTGGGCCTAGGGACGACCGCCGAGGCGGGCGCCCCGAGGGCGGAGGCGGCCGTGACCGCCGTCCACCTCGCGGCCCAAGACGCTAACCGGTTCGCATTTTAAACGCGAAAGGCAGGTGAAAGATTTGCTCTTTCACCTGCCTTTCGTCTTTATCGACTTTGCCGCCACAACCGAAGCGCGAGCTTTAAAGCTCGCGCCTGCGTCTCACGATCTCACCAGCCTTTCGGTCTGCTCGTCCCAACGCCACAAGTTTGACTGACCCGCGAGATGAACTCCGCCGAGCCAGTAGTCCGCCCCGTTCGCCTCTATAAAGTCGAGCTTCCCTTCCCGCGCGGCTTTTCCATCCTCAGTCAACTCGAACTCCGCATCGTGGAATCGGTCGCGCCGATCGTATCGGTCGCGCCGATCGTATCGGTCGCGCCTCGATGCCTGGCTCAGATCATCCACCCCTTTGATAATCACGAGCGGGCGCGGCCCTTCTGACATACGCTTTAAATCGTTCCAGAACTGCGCGTCGCCCGCGCCGTAACCCGGTTCCATGTCGCCGAAGGCCCGGAAGAGTGACCTGAACCTGGTCTCGCCCCGCGCGATCAGGTCGACCGCGCAATTCTCTATTCGGCCAAGCCCGTTTCTCACCGAGGGGAATCGCGCGAGGTGCAACCCAAACGCGCCGGCGAGAAAAGGCAGCAGCGACGTATCCGAATCGATAAACGCTTCGATTGCGGGTGCCGGGTCGGGCGAAGAGTATGCCGACCATGCTCGCGCGGCCAGGTCCAGCTCGGCGTCGGTCAGCTCTTTGCGCGAATCGAACAGGGTAGCCATCTGCTCGCCTGACAACTGGCCCAGACCTCGGAAGTCCTCGACGCCGGGAAACTCTCCAACACAGATCAAGCTGAGTCGCGTCGCTTCGGGCCTGCTTTCAGACAACACGCCGAGCAGGAATATCAGATTCACCTGGCAGAACAGGTCGTGCTCAAACCAGAAGACGACCTCTTTATAAGCCGACAGGTTTTCAAGCCGCGCAAATTCACTGGCCAGCTCCCGCCGGCAATCTTCAAGCTCAAGCCCGTAGTCGCGCGCCAGGAATGCGGCGCGCACATCGAGCCATCGGTCGCGCGCGAGCCCCCGTGGCGTGGGCCCCGCCATTAGCGCCTCGCGAAACGCGACGTGCTCGCCGGCGAGCCCATACTCTTTCATAATGTTTGCCGAGGTGTCTCCGTTATGTATATGCAGCATGACTGAACCTCCCTCTTTCCGGCCGCGCAACGAAGATTGAAAACTCTTTGGCCGCGCCTGAGCTTGATCTTATACTAAGGGCAGAGCTGGAGCAAAACTTGATGGCTTTACTCCTTACCCTTATCGACCGCGCGACCTTCCTCATCGGGGCGAGGTACTTTTTTTCTATTCTGCTTGTCGCCGCGCAGGTCTATATGGCTCGCGCCGCGATTCGTATCATCAGATCGCTTGCGCTCGACTCGAAAAAAGAACGGCTCCTCGTCTTTCTTGTCACAGGCTTCTTTGTCCTGATCAATCTGCCGCTCGCATTCTTCGTGGTGGAGGGGTTGATAACCCCGCGCGATGTGTTGCTATACATGCCGCCTTCAGAGTACGAGCCGCTGGTCCGGCCGTTCGCTTACGCCTTCTTCATCTGGTCGGTCGGGATCGCTTATGCTCGTCTTTGCCGCGCCGCTCGCCATGATCTCGCTTGCCGTCTTTCAGTCCCTCAGGCGCACGCGCGCGGGCTCCGACACTCAACCGCCCGCGCTCGACCTGTCGCGTCGCCGCTTTATACAGATGGCGCTTATGGCCGCCGCCTCTATGCCGTTCGCAGTCTCGGCGTACGGCGCGGTTGCGGCGCGATTCGGCAAAATCATCGAGCGCGTCAGCCTACCCGTAGAAGGGCTCCCGGCCCCGCTCGACGGGCTCACGATAATCCATATGAGCGATGTGCATTCGGGCCTGTTTATGACCGAAGCCCGTATGAAGGAGTATGTGCGGATTGCCAACGAGCTGGAGCCCGACATGGTGGCGTTGACCGGGGATTTCGTCGCGACGAGCAGCAGCCAGGTGCCGGCATTCATCAACGCCATCTCCGGGCTGCGATCCAGGTACGGCGTGTTCGGATGCCTCGGCAACCATGACATGTACACCGATTCGGCCGATGCGCTCGCGCGCGGGTTTACTCAATCGGGCTTTCACCTGCTCAGAAACGAGAACCGCTTTATAGATATAGGAGGGGCGCGCTTAAACGTGATTGGCGTAGACTACGTCGGTAGCCGCTGGAATCCGGCGGGGCTTGAAGAGGTGATCCGCGCGGTGCCGCTCGAAGGCACGACGCTGTTGCTTATGCACGCGCCGCAGCATTTCCCGGAAGCGGCGCGCGCCGGGATAGATTTGACGCTTTCGGGTCACACGCACGGCGGGCAGATTGCCCTCACGATAGGCGACCTGTTGCTGACGCCGGCGCGGCTGTCGACTATGTTTATCGCCGGGCTTTTCAAGATCGGTAAATCACACCTCTACGTCAACCGGGGCCTCGGCACGACCGGCCCGCCCATACGAATAAACGCGCCGCCTGAAATAACCCACATAACCTTGAAGGCCGCTTGAGCAGGGTTACGGGACGGTATAGCTGAAGCTTCCGACGCCCCCGTTGCTGTTGCGTATCGTAATTATAAGGGTCTTGCCGGGGGTGAACATTTCACTAATTCTTGTGCCGTCGTCAAGTTTTCCTTTCTGCTGAACCAGGGTGGCGCTCTTCACCTTCGTCCTCTTTGAAAAGCCGACTCCATCCACAAAGAGTTCTACCGTACCCGAGAACTCACCGCCTTTAGCTTTGATCTTCGATGAGATATTCACGCTTGTAATGTCAGGCCCCGCGGGTGTCCCTGCCTGGTTCGAGCCGCCGCTCTCTACTATGTTACCGTCGCAATCCCATACGCTTGTGACGACATAAAACGAGCCTCCCGGCGCTGTAGCCATGCTGGAATTGAGCTGTTCCGGAGGGACAACCTTCCAGAGGTTGGCGGAGACGATTTGTACGGGAAGCTGCTCCGCTTTGTATATATGAAACTCGCGCAGCAAGCACGGATCGCCTTCGGCCGGCGAGAACCCCGTCTTATCCGGGGGAGCATCCGTTGTAGCGGTAACGAGTCCCACCTGTAAGTTTATTGGAGCGGGTGTCGGGTTGGAGGCGGTCGATGGCGGCTGCTCCCATTTCAGTTCTACGACGCCGCCGCCTTTAACCGTTGTGGCGGCAATAGCAGTGTTATTAGATGGGACCGGGTCAGGCGCGTCGCTGTCGGCAGTTGCCGTACAGGTTAAAACAGACCCGGATGCGGCAAGCACGTTGACCTCAAGGTTGATCGTTATGGACTGGCCGGAGTTAAGGAATTTGAATGAGAACATGACCGGCCCTTCCGCGCCCGCGCCAACCGTAGGCGACGAGACGGGGGTTGCCACACTTGAGGCGAACGTAGTGCCGACAGGGATCGCAACGTTCACGACCACGTTACCGGCTCCGGTGGGGCCTTCGTTCCTGACGGTGATTGTATAACCAAGCCTTGTACCCGACGCGGGGTTATCGGGTTTCGCGGTATTGGTAACAATCAGGTCGGCGGGGCCAATCGGCGTCTGTTTGACCAGATGCGTTTGCAAGACGTGAGAGAAGAACGACCTGTCTCCCCTTGCAACCTCAATGGTCTTGTCCCCGCACGTGGAAACGGTCCTGTCATGGATGCTCTCTCCGACGAGCCAGCTATACCCATCCGAAAATCCTAAAATCACCGTTCCCGGCAATCTTTCTCCTTTATATGAAGGCTGCTCAATAAAGCCTTCGAGACAGTCCTGCAAGGGCGCGCGATTGAAGGCCGATCCCTGCCCGTGCGAGAACAGAACGACTAAAGTGAGAATTATCGTAAATAGCGAGTTCACTCTCATTGTGATCTCCGAACTCTTAAATATCGTTTGCCAGATATCTCTATTCTTACGAGCTTCCTAATATTCTGGACGGAATTAAGAGCGGAATAGCTGGGTAGAAATGACCGGAGGGCAGTCTTCATTCAATCCGTTCATGGCCAGATTATTATCTAACCGGATGAAAAGCAAGATGATTCTTTGGCGGCCGGTGTTCCGCCAGCTTGCCCCGTCTCGGCCGCGGTCCATATACTTTTCATGATGATAAATATCGCGCCGACCCAAAAAGAGGAACTGCTCGGCCTCACGCGCGAGGAGATGAAGGATTTCGTCGGGCAGCTCGGCGAAAAGCCGTACCGCGCGCGCCAGATTTACGACGCCGTGTATCGCCGTCGCGTAAGCGATCTCGATCAGATGACCGATCTTCCTAAACAGCTTCGCGCCGCGATAAAAGAACGCGCCGTAGTAACGAACACGCGGGTCGAAAATATATTCATCTCGTCGGACGGCACGCGGCGCTTTCTGCTCAAGCTCGGCGACGGGCGCGAGGTCGAATCGGTGTTTATGCCCGAAGAGAGGCGCGACACCATCTGCATATCGAGCCAGGTAGGCTGCCCGCTGGCGTGCGATTTCTGTATGACCGGCGTCATCGGGTTGAAGCGCAACATGACGGCCGGCGAGATACTATCGCAGATAACGGTCGTGCTAAACGAAGTATACGGCTCCGGGGCAACGGCCGCTGACGCCCCGAACATAGATCGGCTCGGGCGAGACCTCTCCGGGCGCGAGCACGTCAGAGAGTCGCGCGAAGAGCCCTTCCCTATAAACATAGTGATGATGGGAATGGGCGAGCCGCTGCTCAATTATGACAACGTGATGAAGTCGGTCAACCTGATGGCCGACGACGAAGGGCTTCGCATACCCGCGCGCCGCGTGACGCTTTCGACGGCGGGGATAGTGCCGCGCATATACGATCTGGCCCGCGAACAGGTGAGGCCGCGACTCGCAATATCGCTGACGGCCGCCCGCGACGAGCTTCGCGACCGTCTCTTCCCGATCAACCGCAAATACCCGCTCGCCGAGCTTATCGAAGCGTGCCGCGGCTACGCGGCGGGCGAGCGCGAGCAACTGACGTTCGAGTACGTGATGCTTGACGGCGTAAACGATTCGATAGACGATGCGCGCGACCTCGCGCGGCTGCTCAAGGGGCTGCGCGCGAAGGTAAATCTCATACCGCACAACCCGGCGCCCGAGCTTCCTTACCGCGCGACTCCCATGGAGAGCATACTCGAATTCCAGCGCGCGCTCGTCAAAGCAAATCTTCCGGCATTCATACGTCGCCCGCGCGGGCAGGATATTTCGGCCGCCTGCGGCCAGCTTGCCGCCCGCCATAAAGCTACAGCGTGAAGATTCGCGCCGTTCGGGCGCTTTCAACCAGGCGCTTGCCCATCTATTAAGCTTGATAAGACCGGGGCGCGCGGTCTAGTATTCAGGGTTAGATTGCGCGCGGATGACCGGACGGCTTTTTGAATTTCCTCGTAACATCTTGCGCACTTTCTTATGAGAGAATACCGACTCAAGAGTGTAAAAGAGCTCGAAAGCAAGGGCGAAAGGCCCGAAATTTCCGTCTTCCTGCCGGTCTTCAACGAAGAAGAGAACGTCGATCTGCTCTTCGATAAGCTCACAGCTTCGCTCGGCGAGCTTGGCCGAACATACGAAATCGTCTTCGTCAACGATGGCTCGACCGATACGAGCCTCGCGAAGCTGCGCGAGATCGCCGCGCACGACCCGCGCGTGCGGGTCATCGCCTTGCGCCGCAACTACGGCCAGACCGCGGCTATGAGCGCGGGCATCGATTACGCCAGCGGCCAGATACTCATCCCCATGGACGCCGACCTGCAAAACGATCCCGTAGACATAGCCCGCCTGCTCGATAAGCTCGACGAGGGTTACGACGTGGTGTCGGGCTGGCGCAAGGACCGCAAGGACAAGTGGCTCACGCGGAAGGTCCCTTCGACAATCGCCAATCGTCTCATCTCCGCCATAAGCGGCGTGAAGCTGCACGACTACGGGTGCAGCCTGAAGGCTTACCGGCGGGACGTGCTCGCCGACGTGCGGCTGTACGGCGAGATGCACCGCTTCATTCCCATATACGCCAGGTGGGCCGGCGCGCGCGTCACGGAGATACCGGTCACGCACCACCCGCGCCACGCGGGCAAATCTAAGTACGGGCTGTCGCGCACGATCAAAGTGGTCTTCGACCTGATCACGATCAAGTTCATGTCGAGCTACCTGACAAAGCCGCTCTACGTCTTTGGGACCGCGGGCTTAATCTGCCTGGCGATCTCGTTTCTCTCACTGGCGCTCGCGCTCTACTACCGTTTCGTGCAGCTCGTCCACCTGAACCGCATGCCGCTTGCGACGCTTGCGATGATCATGTTCGCGATGGGCATACAGTTCATCTTCATGGGGCTGCTCGCGGAGATGATAGTCCGCACTTACCACGAGTCGCAGAACAAGCCGACATACCTTGTCCGCGAGCGGATCAATCTGGAAGAGGATGTCGAGATCAACGATTGATCGCTCGGCGCGCGTGCAGGTGGCCGGCGTCGAAGTTGAACAACCTGACCGAAGGCGAGGCAATCGCCGCAATAGACGAGATGATCTCGCGCGGCCGGCCGCACTTTATGACCGTAGTAAACGCGGCCAAGATTGTCGAAGCGAGCCGCAATCAGAGACTAAGACGGGTCCTTCAAAAAGCCGACATAGTTACGGCCGACGGGATGAGCGTCGTGTGGGCGTCGCGGCTGCTCGGCGGCCGGCTCAAAGAGCGCGTTACGGGAATCGACGTATTTGAGCGGCTCGTCGCGCACGCGACTCTGCGCGGCCTGAGCGTCTTTTTTCTCGGGGCGCGCAAGGAATCGGTCAGCAGAGTCGTATCGCGTTTTACGTCCGAGCACCCCGGTCTCGTAGTCGCCGGATACCGCGACGGATACTTCGCGCCCGAAGAGTCCGACGCCGTGGCCGAAGCCGTGCGCCGCAGCGGAGCGGATATGCTATTTGTGGCGATGGGGTCGCCCGCGCAGGAGTTCTGGATAGAGTCTCACCTTGAGGCAACGGGCGCGCGTTTCGCGCTTGGCGTCGGCGGGAGCTTCGATCATTTGAGCGGCCTTGCGCGCCGCGCGCCGCGCTGGATGCAGCGCGCGGGGCTCGAATGGCTCTACCGGCTGGCGAGCGACCCGCGACGCCTGTGGCGCCGCTATCTGATCGGCAACACCATCTTTTTATGGCTTGTCTTTAAACAGGCGGCGAGGCGGGCACGGTCCTAGTCAGCCCGTATGCAAGGGTCGCCGCGCCGGTCGCCAATCCAATCAGCTATACTCGACCGCGCCATAGACTATCGCGTGACGCCCTTCTGAACACACTTGAGCGGGACGCCCTCTTCTATCACCTGCTCGAATTCTCTGCCTTGGGTCTGCCTGACGAATTTCAAGAATTCGTATATGTTGCTTATCTGGTCCGAATCGAAGCCGAGGCCTCTCAACAGGCTCGTCGCTTCCCCTGAACGACAGAGGGTAAGGAACAATCTTGAATTCGAGACCAAGCGTGTCATGGAGCTTGTGTATGACCTCGTAGAGGTCTTTAAGAACAGAAAAGGACGAGATGAGACAGTTATAATCCCCATGACTCGCGCGCGTTAATAGATGAAGGTAGTCGGTATTGTAGTTCTTTACGAACCTGTCGAATTCCCCTTGTTGTAACATTAAGAGCGGAGTCCCCCGGTATTTTCCTCGCAGGTCCACAAAACGTCGGGGGAAGGAGCGACGTGGTTCGAGGTGCAGAAAGCCATTTTGGGATGCGCTGGTGGTTGTGTCAAGCAGTAACCGCGAGTAAAATCAGGGGTCTCGGAGCATAATAAAGCGATAAGGCAGTGCAGAGCAGAATGGAGGTAGAGACAGAATGTCTAGAGAACGCAGGCCGCTAGCAGAGGTCAGCGCGAAGTCGGCAGACGTGAGGCCGATGAGCAAGTCGGCGGAGCTTGCCGCGCTGTTAGAAAAGAGGCGCGGCGAACGCCACGCCATCGTGATGCAGGATTACCCCGACCCGGACGCCATATCATCCGGGTGGGCGCATCAGCTGATAGCCGCGCGCTTCGGGATCGAATGCGACATAATGTACGAAGGGCGAATAAGCCATCAGGAGAATCTCGCCCTCGTTCAACTGACCGACATAGAGCTTGTTCGCTACTCGGAAAGCTGCGACCTGTCGGAGTACCAGGCCACCGTCTTTGTCGATAATCAGGGCACGACCGCGGCACTCACCGACCGCTTCGCCGCGGCCGGCGTCAAGCCGCTGGTCATAGTCGACCACCACGAGCGACAGGATCGAATCGAGGCCGAATATACCGACATACGCAAGATCGGCGCGACCGCCACCATCTACACCGAATATATTCGCGAAGGGCTGCTCGATTTGAACAAGAGCGACGCGCAGCACGTCCGGCTCGCGACGGCGCTGATGCATGGGATACGCAGCGAGACGAGCGGGCTTGTGCGCGGGCGCACCGAAGAGATGGAGGCCGGGACCTTCCTGACAAGATTCGTCGACCACACGCTGCTCGAAGACATCCTGTCGGTCAAGCGCTCGAAGCAGGTTATGGACGTTATAAGGATGGCGCTCGAAAATCGCGAGATACGCGAGAGCTATTCCATATCAGGCGTCGGGTTCGTTCGCATGGAAGACCGCGACTCGATCCCGCAGGCCGCCGACTTTTTGCTCACCGAAGAGAATATCCATACGGCCATCGTCTATGGCATCATAGTCAAAGGCGACCGCGAGATGGTCGTCGGCTCGATGCGCACGAGCAAGGTCACGCTCAACCCGGACGAGTTCTTGAAAGAGGCACTTGGCGCGACCGAAGCCGGCCGCTATTATGGCGGCGGGCGGCGCGGCGCGGGCGGGTTCGAGATACCGATAGGCTTTCTGGCCTCGATCAAAGACGACGAGCTTGGCAGGATGAAGTGGCGGCTCTATGACGAGCTGATCAAAAAGAAACTGCTCTCGAAGATAGGCGTCCAGACGACGCCGATGCGAGGCGAGCGCGAACGCGAGTCGGCCCGCCCGGAGACCGGGCCGTTGCGCGTCGAAGAAGTCTAGCGATTTTGGATTTTAGATTTTGGATTTTGGATTGCCGGACATCTGGAAAGCCAGCGGGCTAACCCAATCCTGTTCCCAGAATCCAAAATCCAAAATCTAAAATCCAAAATTCATGCGGGGGTGTTGGATGTCCGAGAAGTTAGCGCGGCGCGATTTTCTACAGGGGCTTGGACTGAGCGCGCTCAGTCTTGCCCTTCTGCCGCACGTGGCAAGAGCAAAGGGCCGCGGCCTGAGGCTTGCGGGAGAGCCGAAATCGATTGTCATTCTAGGGGGCGGGCTCGCCGGACTTGCCGCCGGGTACGAGCTGAAGCGCGCGGGCCACACGGTCACGATACTCGAAGCGCGGAAGCAACCCGGCGGACGCGTCCGCACGATTCGCGACTTCGCCGACGGCCAGTATGCCGAGGCCGGCCCGATCAGCTTTCCCCAGGAGCATCAATTCACGTTCGGCTACGCCAGGGACTTCAACCTGCCGCTCCGCACCCCGTTTACTGTAGGGCTCGAATCTATCGCTCACATACGCGGCAACCGCTTCCGCGTCGCGGCAAACGGCGCGGCCGATGTTCCGTTCTTCCTCAAACCAAGCGAGCGCGCGCGCGGCGTATTCGGCATTATCCCGCTCTACCTTGAAGACTACATACGCAGCGTGGGCAACCCCAGGAGAAACGACTGGCCGCCCGATAGTCTGAGAGAGATCGACTCGATGTCGCTCACCGCGTTGCTTCAACAGCTCGGCGCTTCCGAAGGGGCCATCAATATAATCAGGCGCTTCGCAATTGGGATTGCTCGGTTTCGGCCTCGATTCAATATCGGCGATGGACGGCGTGGTAACCGAGGCGATTGCCTCTTACCCGGTCTTTTACGAGATCGAAGGCGGTCTGGACCAGCTCGCGAAGGCGTTAAAGAAGAAGGTCAAGAAACAGTTCAAGAAACAGTCTGTCGTCCGCCGCATCGAGCAAAACGACACGAGCGTCACGGTCACTTACGAAGAGAAGGGCGTGCTTAAAACGATCACCGCCGACCGCTGCATCTGCACGCTTCCCTTCCCGGTGCTGCGTGACATAGAGGTCACGCCTCAGTTTTCGGATGAAAAGCAGCGAGCTATTAGCGAGATAAAGCTGACGCCCGTCACCAGGACTTTCATGCAATTCCGCACGCGCGTGTGGGAGCAGGACCGTCTGAGCGGTTATGGCATCACTGATCTGCCGATCCAGAACACCTACTCGCCGACTACGGCCCAGACCGGAAGGCGCGGGATTCTGGTATCCTACACGGGCGGCCAGCGCGCGCTCGATCTGGGCGCGATGAGCGAAGACGACCGGCAGGATTTAGTCCTTCGCCGTATGGGCAATCTCTTCAACAATCTCAACAATCAATTTGAATCCGGGGTGAGCCACGTATGGCACGCGGACGAGTGGGCGCGGGGCGCGTTCGCTTATTTCGAGCCCGGCCAGATGGCAACCCTGCTCCCGATCGCGCAGCGGGCGGAAGGGCGCATACATTTCGCGGGCGAGCATACTTCCGCGTGGCACGGGTGGATGAACGGCGCGCTGGAATCGGGCAACCGCGCCGCCGAAGAGATCAACGACGCGGAGGCCGCGGAAGTCATAACCGTAAGCTCATCCGGCTAAGTCGGCGCGCCGCTTAATTCCCGCAACGCTGTGCGCAGGGCATTGATTGGAGAGCGCCAAAACCCGGCACGGTCACGCTTATATCGCCCGGAAGCCCGTTGCAAAACTTTCCCTTTCAAAACGGCCTTCTTGAAATAGGTCGAGCCCTCGAAGGTCGGCTCTTTATACTTCACCTTCTTCGGCCTCATACCGCCGACCGTTATAACCGCGTCGCGCGGCAGCCCGTCAGATGTAATCGTCAAAGAGAATACGCCACTGGAGCTGCGCTCAAGGTTGCAGCCGAGAAGCCGCGGGGCGGGCGTGAGCGGCGGGTCGGTCACGACTGCTGTCCTGCAAGTAAAGGTCACCTGTATTCCCTGCTCGTTGCCGAGCGGGCACCCGGCGGGCGCGCCTTCGGGCAGGCTCGTCAGGTTGCGGCTGGTCCCGTTCGGGCCCGTGGCGAAGATCAGAAAAGTCTTGTTCGAGCTGGCCGCGCCGAAATTAAAGAGCGCGTCGATCAGGTGGTTATTGAGTATGACGAACTTGCTCGCCTGAATGACGTTCGCCGGGTTTGCCGCGCTCGACGGCAAAGACCGAGGTCACATTCGGCTCGCCGTCGCCGAGCAGGAAGCACGAGCCCGGAATGAGAAGATTCTGGGACACCGCGCAGTTGCCGTCCGAGGGCGAAGCGGAGATGACTACCGGCGCGCGCACACCAAGATCGATACTGCATACAACGGTCTGCGTAAACGGGCCGAAGATGTTGTCGTCGCCCGCGCCGACAGTCCGCGTGAGCGTTAGTTGCGCGATGCCTCCGCAACAGGCGAGCGGGAAGGCGGTGCCGGGCAGTTGAGGACTGATCGATTGAAGCGTCGCGCGCACAAGAAGGCCATTTACCGCGGTTATGTTTTTGAGCGGGATCGACACATCGGGCACGCCGTCGGCATTCACGTCGCAGCCGATGGTGACGGCAGTCGGGATGAAGCCGCACCTGACGAGGTTGAGCGTCACGTCGCAAAGCGCATTTATTATTCCGACCGGCGACTGGTCTTCCAAATCCGGCTGTCCGGGCGCGACCGCGATTGGCGGTTGCGGGATGACCACGGGACAGTTCGGGTCCTGAAAATCGACGGTCACAACCATCCCACCGCGGGGCGCGCGAGCTAGTGCGGCGGACGAATTGACGGCGGCGGTCGTGATTGCGGCCGGATAAGCAGCCGCGAGGGTCAGCAAAAATAGAGTTATTATTTCTCGCTTCATATCTATACCCATACCCGTTTGATAGAGGGCGCGGCGGACGAATCGCCCGCGGGCCACTGGCAATAATGGACCGGGCTAAAGGCGATAGCAAGCCTTTTCGCGACTCCTCTTTGCGACCGAACCGCTGGCTCATCGGGCGCGCCGAGAGTGAGCCGTCCTTGTCGGCGCGTCTGAGCGTATGCTATAAGGTCTGACTTACGCGCCTGTACTTTTCAGCGACCATGGGCAACCACGTGGACAGGACAATTTGAACGACTCCAACCGGAATCTAGATGATAGATCTCGCCACTTTAAAGACTCTGACAAAACCAATAACGGCTACGCTGGCATTCCTTCAAGAATCAGCCGGCGCGGCGGGCGCGGCGGCGGCGGCGTGGACCTTCCCTTCGGTGCTTGGCTCGGCGATGCTAATAGCCTGGGCGGCCGAGGCCGCGCAGTTCTTAATATCGCAGGGGCTGGCGCTGGCGCTGCTCGCGTGGCTACAGACTCTCCCGGAATTCGCGGTCGAGGCCGTGATTGCGTGGGAGGCGGGCAAGACCGCGGGCGACCCGACCGTTTCGGCCGAAGTCAAAACGCACGCGACGGCGCTGATGACGGCAAACTTTACCGGGAGCCTCAGGCTACTGGTCGGACTCGGCTGGCCTATGATCTATTCGGTGGCGGCCATGTTTTATCGCAAGCGTCACCGCAAGAAGCTCAACGAAATAAGGCTCGAAGACGAGCACTCGGTAGAGGTCGTCTTCCTGCTCATCTCAATCGCTTATTTCTTTATCGTATGGCTCAAGGGAACGCTTAGCTGGGTTGACACGGTCTTCCTGACGATCATCTATTTCATATACCTCTTCTTCCTTAACAAGATTCCGCCGCAGACCGAAGAGAAGATGGAAGATGTCGAGCGAATACCGCGCTTCATACTCATGCAGCGCCGGGCCATCAGAAACGGGATGATTTTCGGGCTATTCGCGGCCGGCGGGCTTATACTCTACTTTGTGGCCCACCCGTTTCTCGACAGCCTCAAGGCGATAGCCGTGGGGCTCGGGCTTTCGACCTTTGTATTCGTCCAGTGGGTCGCGCCGTTTCTGTCGGAGTTCCCCGAGAAGGTGTCGGCCTTTAACTGGGCGCGCCGCGTGACGACCGCGCCGCTCGCGCTGATGAACATGGTCAGCTCGAACATAAACCAGTGGACGATGCTTGTGGCGATGCTGCCCATAGCATACGCGTACGCGCTGGGGCAGTGGGGCACGATCTTTTTTGACGAGCACCAGAGCGTCGAAGTCCTTATGACCATAGGGCAGTCGCTCTTAGGCGCGCTGCTTATTGCCAATATGAAATTCGCGTGGTGGGAGGCCGGGCTGCTCTTTTTCCTGTGGGTCGTGCAGTTCGTGCTGTCCGGCTTCGAGCAGCCGCTAGACCTCGTCGCGGGCGACGGCATCACTCCGCACAACAGTCTCGCGATTCAGCTCGCCGCGTGGACCGGCGTCGCCGTCGAAACTATCGAGTGGGTCGCGCGCCAGGGCAAGGTTTTGATCACTTATACCTATTTCATATGGTCACTCTTGATCGTCGCGATGGCCTTCAAGCGGCGACAGACTTTCCACGCGCTGACGGTCTTCCCACAACTAATGCGCAAGCATTGGTAAAGGTAAAAGCCATGAGCATCAGAAACATACTTCTGCCGACCGACTTCAGCGAGAATGCGAAGGTCGCATTCGACAAGGCTTACGACCTGTCGCGCCAGCTTGGCGCGAAGCTCTACCTCCTGCACGTGCGCGACGAGAGCGTGATGCGCACCGCGATTAAAGAGGGGCTGCTCGACGAGGACCCGACCGACGAAGAGATGGAAAAGGCAGTCGCGGAGCTGGCCGAACGCCGCTTCTCGGAGCTGCTGGCCGATGTTGACTCTTCGGCGGTCAAGATCGAGCACACGTCGCGCAGCGGCGACGCCGACGCGGTGATAAGAGAATACGCGATTGAGATTGACGCCGATATTATTGTGATCGGCAGACGCGGGGCGGGCATAATCAATAAGCTCAAGAGCGCCATCCTCGGGTCGGTGGCCGAAAGCATAATCGCCCGCTCGCCCTGCCCCGTCCTGATCATCCGGCGCGAGCATGAAAAGTTATGAAAAAGGCGCGGCCCGATTTTCGGGCCGCGCCTTTGATTGACCCGGATCGACGCGCTAGCTCCTGATCTTCAACTTATAAATCGACCACGAGTTTTGCAGGTTGCGGTTTGCTACGGCGGTGATGCGAACGTAGCGGGCGCGGACCGGGGTGAAGCTTGCGCCGGACCTGGCGCGCTCGCCCACGCCTTCAAAGACCTTCTGCCAGGTCTTCCCGTCCATGCTCACATCTATTCGGTAGCGCCCCGGAAAGTCCCTCTCGTCGGGCTCGTGTATCTGCACGACCCTCGACACGCTGTAGCTGCCGCCGAGGTCCGCCTGTATCCACCTGCCGGCGTAATTATGCGTAGTCGTGCTCGCGCGGGTGGTGTTGTTGTCATCCCCGACGGCAGAGGCGTTTGAAACGCCTTCCGCCGTGACGGCGACGATGCGATGATTGTTGCCGTCATCCTCATCATCCACAACGTCAGGATCGCGGTTCGTGCGAATCTCGGCGATGGACCAGTTGTGCTGAAGGCTGCGATTGCGTATGGCCGTCAGGCGAATGTAGCGGGCGGTCACGGCCTGAAACCTCGCCACGCTGCGACCCCGCTCTCCGGACCCGCTCCACACCTCGCTGAACTGGCTGTCGGGCCGGCGGCTCACCTCCACGCTATACTGGTTCGGGTACTCTTCGGGGCGTTCGCCGTGAAGTTGCGTGACGCGCGACAGCTCGTACTCGCCGCCAAGATCATAGATGATGCTCATGCCGGAGTAGTCCGGCTTTCCGCTCGTGGCAAAGGTGGTGAGCTTCTTGTCCCATGCAAGCTCAGAATTCCTGAGCGTCCCCAGCGGCGCGGAGGGAGTCGTCGAGGGCCGCTCGACTTCTCTTTCGGGTATGCGGCGCGCGGTCTGGCCCGGATCAATGCCGCCCTTGATTTCGGCTATCGTCCAATCGGGGCCGCCGCCTTTGGCGTCGGTCGCCGTCACCCGGATGTAGCGGGCGCGTACGGCCGGGAATACGGCCTTGCTTTCGCCGCGGTTGCCCCGCCCTTCGAAAGCGACCATCCACGGGCCGGCGGGCCTTTCGGCGACTTCAACCTTGTACGCGCCGGGGTAATGAGTCGGCCACCGGCCATGCTCCTGCACGACGCCTATGACGTTCTGCTCGCTGCCTATGTCAATCGTCACGTTCATGCCGGAATAATTCGGACGATTTGAATGTGCGCGCGTGTTGGGCTTCTCATCGTTTGCGTTCATTATGTCGATCAGATCGCCCGAGAGCGAGGCCGGGCGCACCGAGGTCGCCTGATGGGTCTGCTGCGCGATTGCCGCGATCGAAAGAATGGCCAGCGCAATAAAAAGGCCGCCGGCCCTTGTCACAAGAGATATTCGATTTATCATTGTTATTGCTCCTTGTGCTCTCCCACACTGATGCTTACCGTGGGATGGTCTTGAGCCATCTGGCGTTGTCTGGAGAGAGCCTGCTCAATACCTAAAGCCCTTCGGTAGCAGTCGAAAACGGATGATCGCTCAAGCGCCGTACTTGATTAAAGCTACCACGCGAGCGGAACGAGTGACAACGCACCGAGGGCTTATGTTTGACACCCGTCGCCGGCTGTTATAATTTGTAGCCAGGCAATGACCCCCATGCCCACTCGTCTTAAAGGGGAAGGAATGATGAAGAGATTCGGCGTTGCCGCGGTGGTCATCTCGCTGTTTGTTTCGGTCGCGTGTAGCAGCAGGCCGACCGGGCCGACCGGGACTGCCAACCCGCCGTTTCAAGGTGAGAAGCCCGAACAGGCTTACGTCTTCGGGGGGCAGCCGGGCGCGTACGGCGGTCAACTGGTCCTCGACCTCAAGGGCGATCCGAGAACCTTTAACATCATTCAGGTCACGGACGAAAACTCCGCCTACTTGCTCTATTACCATGTATTCCGCTGGCTCATAGATTATCGCAACGGCGACAACCCGCCCGATTACGATTCCGGTCTGTGCACGCACTGGGAAGTTTCGCCCGACGTCAAGCAATATACATTCTACTTGAGGCGCGGCGTGCGGTGGTCGGACGGAGAGCCCTTCACGGCCGACGACGTGTTATTCACTTACGACGTGATACGCGATAAGAATATCCAGAACTCGATCAGGGACGTGTTCACCGAAGGGACCGACGCGGCGGGCAACCCCATATTCCCGGAGCTGACTAAAATCAACGACCACGCGGTACGGTTCACGCTCGGCAAAGCCAACAGCCTCTTCCTCGATTCGATGGTCAACCTGTTTCCCATACCGAAGCACAAGTGGGAGCAGACCTGGCGCGACGGCAAGTTTAACGAAGCCATGGGGCTCGACAGCAACCCCGCCGACATAGTCACGCTCGGCCCGTTTCGCATAAAGGAGTATTCGCCGGGCCAGCGCATAGTGCTCGAACGCAACCCATACTTCTGGAAAGTCGACCGCGACGGCCAGCGGTTGCCCTATCTCGACCGGGTAATCTTCGTCATCGCGCAGGACTTCACCACCGTGCAGTCGAAGTTTTTGGCCGGCGAGATAGACATCGTCTCGCGGGTGCGGGCCGAGGACTACGCGGCGGTGCAGCAGATGAAGCAGCAGGACCCCAACGTCGTCGTGCACGAGATAGGCGTCACGCTCGACACCCAGTGGGTGGTCTTAAACCAGAACAACGCTATAAACCCGAACACCAAACAGCCCTTTCTCGCGCCCTGGAAGCAGCGGCTTTTCCGCAATCAGAAATTCCGCCAGGCCATCTCATACGCCATAGACCGCGAGGCGCTGGCCAACACCGTCTATTCGGGCCGCGCGATCCCGAACTGGACCTTCTCGACGCCGGCCGACAAGATGTGGCATTCGAACGACGTGATGACTTATCCCTACGACCTGGCGCGCGCAAAACAGATGCTCGCAGAGCTCGGGCTCAGGGACGCCAACGGCGACGGCGTGTTGGAAGACCAGGAAGGGCACGCGCTCGATTTTTCCATACACACGAACTCCACCAACTCGCAGCGCGTGCGAACCGCGGCTTTCATGATACGCACCCTCCAGGACGTAGGCATAAGGGCGCACTCGCAGCAGGTCCCGCTCCGCGACATAGTCGACCTCATGCAGGCGAATTACAACTTCGACATAATGGTGCTGGGTTGGGGGAGCGGTGTGCCGCCGGGGCCGACCAACTCTAAAAACATCCTGCTATCTTCGGGCAACCAGCACGCCAGCTTCGCCAATCAGGTGCAGCCTTCGACCGATTGGGAGGCAAAAGTAGACCGGCTCATCCACGAGATCGAAAGCATTCCTGATCGCGCGGTCCAGAAGCAGAAGTACGCCGAGGTTCAGCGAATATGGTCCGAGCAGTTGCCCGAGATCAACCTCGTCGTCCAGCAGGAAGCGATCGCTTATCGCAACAAGTTCGGCAACATACTCCCTTCGCCCATGGCACCCCGCGCGACCTGGAACATTGAAGAGATATACATTAAACGCTAGTAGGCAGATGGCAGCTCGTCCGATATTTCAAGTTCGCTAATTCGGATGAAACTTCGCCGACCTTTTATCATCGCCTACGGCCCGCTGGCCTCTGAATGAAGACGTTCCTCATAAGACGGATTCTCGCGGCGATACCGCTCCTCGTAGTCGTCACTTTTATCACCCAGATGATGCTGGTGCTCTCACCCGGAAATTTCCTCGACGAGCTGCGCCTCAGACCTAATATGGCCAACTACGTTGCGCGGATGGAAGAGAAATATCATCTCAACAGCGACAACGTCTTCGAGCGGTACTGGTACTGGCTCAAGCCCGCGGTCCAGGGCGATTTCGGCGACTCATTCATGAAGTCGGCCCCGGTCGCTACGCTAATCTCCGAGCGCCTGCTCAACACGCTCATGCTCACGGGGGCGGCGCTCCTATTTTCGTGGGTGCTGGCAATACCGCTCGGCGTGCTCGCCGCCGTTTATCGCAACCGCTGGGTAGATAAACTCTGCGGCTTCATATCCTTTTTCGGCCTCTCAATCCCGAGCGTCTTCTTCTCGATGGTGCTGGTATATTTCGCCGCCGTGACCGGGTGGTTTCCCGCCGGAGGGATCCACGACCAGATCAACTGGGACTACATGACCGGGTGGGAGCGAGTGCTCGACACGCTCTGGCATCTCGTGCTCCCTACGATAGTGCTGGGGACCATCGGGATGGCCCAGTACATGCGACAGATGCGCAGCGAGATGATCGAAGTCCTCTCGCAAGACTATATTCGCACTGCGCGCGCAAAGGGGCTGGGCCGCTGGCGGGTGATAACCCGCCACGCGCTCGCCAACGCCATCAACCCGCTCGTGACACTGTTCGGGCTGTCGCTCGCCTACCTGCTCGCGGGGGCGCTGTTGACCGAGTTCGTGTTCGATTGGCCGGGGCTTGGCTCTCTCGTCTATGAATCGCTCGTGAGCAAGGATGAGCCGCTGGTGATGGCCTCGGTCGACCATGCTCGTGGTGATGCTTGTGGTAGGAAACCTGATCGCCGACTTCTTGCTTGCGGTCATCGACCCGCGGGTCAGACTCGAATAGAAAGATGAACGACCACCCGACGCCGGAAGAAAAACTGAGCCCTGAGGAGCGGGCCGAGCTCGCCGTCGAGCACCGGCATATTATCGCCGAGGTCGCGCCGGGCGAGGGGGTTGTCGAAGTGGTCCCGCCGCCCGCGACCGGCGGGGAGATAATCGGCGAGCCGGTCGCGCGATTGCGCGCGCGGTCGCCCTCACAGATACTCTGGCTGAAACTGCGCCGCAACCGCACGGCCATGTTCGGGCTCTACACCCTCGCGCTGCTCTACGCCTCATCGATCCTGGCGGGCTTTCTCGCGCCGTACCGTTACGATTATGCGGCCACGAGTCTGCCCTTTTATCCGCCGATGCTCACGCGCATACACTTTTTCGACGAAGACGGGAGCCTGAGTCGCCCCTTCGTCTACGGTATCAACCCGGTCAGGGGCCAGCACGCCACGTACGAGGAAGACCGTACCGCTACATACCCGATACGCTTTTTCGTACGCGGCAGCGAGTACCATATACTGTGGGTCATCAGGTCAGACATACACCTTTTTGGAGTGGAGCAGCCCGGCCACATTTTTCTCTTCGGCTCGGATGGCGACGGGCAGGACATGTTCTCGCGCATACTCTACGGCGCGCAGGTGTCGCTTTCAATCGGCATACTCGGCATAGCAATCTCGACCGCGCTCGGCATGCTCATAGGCGGAATATCAGGTTATTTCGGGGGCGTGACCGACTTCGCTTTGATGCGGGGGATTGAAGTGCTGCTCGCGATCCCGAGTCTCTATTTCATATTGATAATGCGGAACATGTTCGGGACCGGGATGAGCTCGCTTGAGATATACTTCGTCATAGTCATCATACTGGCCCTGATCGGATGGGCCACGGAAGCGAGGGTCATTCGCGGGATGGTGCTGTCGCTCAAAGAGCAGGACTACGTCGTGGCCGCGCGCGCGCTCGGCTACAGCAACGCGCGGATCATCGTGCGACACATACTGCCGAATACTCTATCGTTTGTGATAGTGACGGCGACGCTGTCGGTGCCGTTTTACATACTGGGCGAGGTGGCGTTATCTTTCCTCGGCGTCGGCATACAACTGCCCGAGGCGAGCTGGGGCAACATGTTGATCGCGGCGCGCAACAACTATTACCTGAAGACGTACCCGTGGATGCTGACGCCGGGGTTGTTCATATTCATAGCGGTGATGGCGTGGAATTTCCTGGGCGACGGGCTGCGCGACGCGGCCGACCCCAGGACCCTGGGTTGATCAGGACTTTTACTTGAATCAGGGCTGACTCGAAGACCTGATGACGGAAAGAAAGACGACTGTTTCAAACCGGCTGGGGCTGCACGCGCGCGCGGCGGCCCGGTTCGTGCGGCGGGCCGCGCAGTTTTCCTCCGATGTCTTTATCGAGCGCGAGGACACGGGTCAGGCCGCCGACGGCAAATCTATCTTGAGCGTGCTGCTGCTCGCCGCGTCGCGAGGGACCCGTCTTATAATCAGGACGGAGGGCGAAGACGAAGAGCGCGCGGCGAGCGCCCTGATTGAATTAATCGAGCAGAAGTTCGGAGAGGAGATTTCAGATGGCGTCTTCTAGCACGACCAGCTCGCGCGATGTCCGGATTGAAGGCATCGCCGCCTCATCGGGGATCGCCATCGGCCGCGCGCTCAGGCTGGACGAGCGCGGCAAGCACCAGTTTTATTACCTCGGCGTGTCGGCGACGCAGGTGCGCATGGAGGTCCGCCGGTTACGCGAGGCATTCGAGGAGGCGCGCGCGCAGCTCGACGGCATAAGGGTCCGGCTCTCCCGCGAGCTGGGCTACGAACACTCCTACATACTGGACGCGCACCTGTTGATGCTCGAAGACAAGCGGCTCACCGAAGAGATCGAGCACGAGATTCGCACCCGGCGGGTGAACGCCGAGTGGGCGATTCGAACAGTGACCGACCGCGCCATAAACGTCTATAAGCACGTCAGCGACCCGTACCTGCGCGAGCGCACCTCGGACCTTGAGGATGTCGCCACGCGGCTGCTGACGATACTATCGGGCCGGGACAAGTTCGACATTTCAAAGCTCGACGAAGACGTCATCATCATCGCGAAAGACATATGGCCGTTGACGGTGGCCGAGCTTGATTTCGAGCACGTCCTGGGCTTCGCCACAAACGCGGGCGGAATGACTTCGCACTCGGCCATAATCGCGCGAGCCTTGGGATCCCGGCCGTAGTCGGGCTGCACGACGTGACGCGCCGGGCGAGGACCGGCAACATAGTCGTTGTCGACGGCGTGGCGGGCCAGGTCATAATTCGCCCGACGAAAGCCGTCGCCCGCGAATACGAAGAGAAACGCGAGAGCGAGGCCGCGCGCGGCGCGCGCTCGCTGCCCCAGGCCATAGAGCGGGCCGAGACGATGGATGGCCACCGCGTCACGCTGCGGGCAAACGTGGAGCTTTCGACCGAGATAGAATCGCTCGGACGGTTCGGGGCCGAAGGCATAGGGCTTTATCGCTCGGAGTTCATGTTCTTGAACCGCCTGCCGCAGCTCCCGAGCGAAGAGGAACAGTACGAAGTATACCGGCGGCTGGCCGAAGCGACCGGCGAGCACGGGGCGAGCATTCGCGTCTTCGATCTGGGCGGCGACAAGCTGACCCTCGAAGGCTTCGAGGCCGAGATAAATCCGGCCCTGGGCCTCCGCGCCATAAGGCTGTCGCTCAGGGCCGAACACATATTCCGCACGCAACTGCGCGCTATACTCCGCGCGAACACCCACGGCAAGCTCCGGGTGGTGCTGCCGCTTGTGAGCACCATAGGCGAGCTGCGCGAGGCCAAACGCATCATAACCGAGGTCAAGCATGAGATGGCCGAAGCCATGGTCGAGCACAACGCGCAGTTGCCCGTGGGGGTGATGATAGAGGTGCCGGCGGCCGCGATGATGGCCGACCTGTTCGCGCGCGAGGCCGACTTTCTGAGCGTGGGAACAAATGACCTCATACAGTATATGCTCGCCGTTGACCGCACGAACGAGAACGTCGCGCACCTCTACCAGCCGCTCCACCCGGCAATACTCAGGGCAATCGCGCACCTGGCAAAGGTAGCCGAGCTCGCCCGGAAGCCGCTTGAGCTTTGCGGCGAGATGGCCGCCCACCCGCTTCACGCCGTCGCGCTTCTCGGACTCGGCATCCGCGCGCTCAGCCTCGTGCCCGCCTCCATCCCGCTCGTAAAGTATGCGGTGCGCTCAATAGAGATCGGGAGAGTGAGCGAGCTTATGAAAGAGGCCATGAAGCTCGCGACCGCCAGCGAAGTCGAAGAGATGCTCTTGCGCGAGCTGCCAAAACAGGCCCCGCGCTTTTTCGCCGCGTGGTCGTCGCAATCCTGAGCGGGCCCGCGCCGTTGAGGCGCGATATGTCGCACAGGCTGCCGCCGTTTGTCACGCTACCCACCTGTCGAGCCGAACGCGTTAAATCATTTTGACCGAATAACCCCGTATAAACCGAGTCAAGCTAACCGATTGAGCGCGGGCGCGCATCGAAGGGGCATGATTTTGCGTTTGTCGGTGCAGTTTTAGCTGCGTTCCCCGAATGGAACATTTATTGCTATTGAACTCACGTCAAATTCTTCCAGAAGAAAGATTATCCGGTTAAGGGTGCAAGGTCATGGCTGAAAACAAACAAGACACCCCCTCCGCAAAAGCATTCCTCACCACCTTGATGCTGCTGGGGTGCATCGGCCTCGCATTCGCGCTCTATGAGACCGCGACTAACCCTATACAACCGGGCTGGGTCGTGCTCGGGGTTGTCATAACCGCGGCAATGTTCCGGCTCGACGCGGGGCTGCCGTTTATGCCTGCCGCTTTCAGGGTGAAAGACCTTCTCCTTTTCGCATCCGTCTTGCTGTATGGTCCGGGGGCGACGGCGTTGCTGGCCACAGTTGACGCGGCAGCTTCGGCGGGCCGCCGCGAGTTTTTTTCTAGCGCGTTCGTGTTTCGAGTTTCGAGCCGCGTACTGCTCATCCTGTCGTCGGGCTTGATCGCGACAAAAGCTTTAGTGGGTCTTAATCATCAAGCAGCCGCCCTGATCTCGCCGGGCCTCTGGTCGGACCTGGCGATACTTGCGCCGGTCTGTTTCGTCATGGCGGTCTTCTATTACGGCTTGAAGTCGGCCGCCCAATGCGCGCTTGAAGCTATGGGCGGGACCGGGTCATTCCGGGCGGGTTTTCAGCAGTCGTTTATGGCAGGCGGGTCCGCTCTCAAGACTTTCGCTTCATATTGCGCCGTCGCGCTTGCCGTAGCGGGCATAAAGATCGCCGCGGATTTCTCCTTCAGCGCGTTCGTAATTGCGGCGCTGCTCGGCGCGTCGGCATACCTCGCGCGGCGCGTACACACGCAACATGTCAGTTCATCAAATGACCACCTTCAAGAGATGGCCGACCTGCACTTGAGGACGATAGAGGCGCTCGCCATAGCGGTTGACGCCAAGGACGAAGTGACGCACGATCACGTGTTTCGCGTGCAGGTTTATGCCACGGGGCTTGCGCGGCTGTTCGGTCTTTCCGACCTGGAGGTCGAAGCGCTAAAGGCCGGCTCGCTGCTCCACGATATAGGCAAACTGGCCGTTCCCGATTACATACTCAACAAGCCGGGCAAGCTCACCCCCGCCGAGTTCGAGGAGATGAAACTTCATACGGTGATCGGGGCCGAGATACTCGAACACGTCAAGTTTCCCTGCCCGGTCGTCCCCATCGTTCGTCACCACCACGAGAGGTGGGATGGCCGGGGCTACCCGGACGGACTAAAGGGAGAAGAGATACCTATCACTGCCCGCATAATCTCGGTGGTCGATTGCTTCGACGCCGTGCGAGAGGACCGGCAGTACCGGAAGGCGATGACCCGCTCGCAGGCCATTGACCTCATACGCAACAGCAGCGGCACCATGTACGATCCGAAAGTGGTCGAGGCGTTCATCGAGCACCTGCCGGAGTTCGAAGAAGAGATCCGCTGTCACAAGCTACAGGCGCAATCAAGCTGTAAGCGCGAGAAGAGCAACACCGGCAGGCCGCTTGCGCAATCGACCGACCGCGAGGTCTTCGACCACATACGAAATGCGCACGGCAGCATCGACGCGCTTTATAACATAATCGAGATGATAGGCAAGCAACTCGATCTGCGTGACGCGCTCACGCTTATGACTTATCGGCTGCAAGACTTTGTTCCCTACACAACCTGCGTGCTCTACCTCGTGCGGCAGGACACGACCGAGGTAGAGGCCGTGCATTCGGCCGGCCGCCATGCGGAAGGGTTTCGCGGCCGCCGCATGACATCGGGCGCGGGCATATCCGGGTGGGTAGTATCGACCGGTCATGCCATGCACAATTCGGACCCGCGGCTCGATTTCGATGCGCTGAAGCTCGAAGCCCCGGAAAGATACAAGACCGCCACGGTCGCCCCGCTGCTGAGAAACGGGCGCGTGGTCGGGGCGCTCGCGGTCTATTCGGCGGAACTGCCCGCCTATCAGGTGGAGCACCTGCGGTTGATCGAGGCCGTCGCCAAGCTTACGAGCGACGCGCTGGCGAAGGTCGCCAAGGGCGGGTCGAAACAGACGAGCGAGCTCACGGACAAAGTGACCGAGCTGCCGAACGTCGCGGCCCTCAGGCGCAGATTTGAAATCGAGGCTGACAGGGCCAACCGGCACGGCGAGAGTTTTTCGCTGATGATGCTCGACCTGGATAACTTCAAGCAGCTCAACCAGGATATGGGTCGCCAGGACGCGGATCATTTATTGTGGGAAGTGGCGCGGCTGCTCGCGAGCCTCTTCCGGTCATCGGATTTCCTTTGCAGGTACTCGTCAGACAGATTCGTCGCGCTTGTTCAGGCGGACGTGGAAGAGGCACGCGAGACGCTGCAGAGAATCCAGAGGGTTATGGATAAGCATGATTTCGGGTTCGCCACGTCGAGCATTTTCGTGGGGGTGAGCGCCGGGGCCGCCAGCTACGGCAATGATCGACAGACGCTCGACGAGATGCTTGTGGCGGCCACGCGCGCCATGACGGCGGACAAGCTGAACCGCAAGGGTATATCTTCCGGGACGGGATATATCAAGAGTTCATCCCTCACCCAGTACAAAGTCATGTAGTGTCGGATCGATTTTAGCGGCGCGGGCCGGCCGGCCCGCGCCTTCCATCCATAAACTACACTCAGTCCGTCTAGCTTCACGGGCAGACGCAGGGGTTGTTGGTGACGTTGCGGTCCCTCCCCGTGAAGCTCGGCCCCACCGGCACTATCTGCACCGAGAACTGTCCCCGGCGACTCGGGTTGTCGATTGCCGCTGAAACCCGCCGGTCGGAGCGGTTATCAACCAGGTTGATTGTCGAGCCCTTGATAGTAACCTTCCCGGTGCCCTCTAGCGTAAAGCCTAAACAATTCGTAAACAGATACCTGCCCGTGGTCGAGTTGAATTTGAAGATCAGGCCGGAGTCGCTGTCATCCTGTATGCACTTGTCGAAATCATCGTCGACGCCGTCGTCTATGCCGCGAATCTTGAGCGCCCCCAGCCAGCCGAAGAGCCGGCCTTCGTTACAGCCGCCTACCGTGCCTATGGCCTGCACCGTAATGGTGTGAGTCCCGGGGGTGACCGGGCCGAAGTTGAGAAAAGCCGACGGCACGCCCGGCCCTAGAAACGCCGTCATCTGCGGCGCGCCGCCGTTGACGGTTATTCGAACCGCGACGCTTGAGCAGTGTCCCGGGTCGGGGATGTACTGAATTTCGAGGATGTTGGTCGTCTGCACATTGGTCGTGAATACGGGCTCACACGTCTGACCCTGAGTTACGCAGACGGTCTCCGGCAGCATGATCATCGTCTCCGTCTGGAATGCCGGCGCGGCCGAAACCATGTTAACGCCTACTAACGAGCCGCTCGAAAGCAGCATTACCACTGTCATCACCTGAACTACTGAGCGAAATAGTTTAGCTTGCCTTTTCAAACCTTTCATAAATTCCTCTTTTGTTGCTCGGTTATTTAATGGGGCAGATGATCCTTCGAGGAAAAACATCCGCTCTATTTGGAAATTACGGCCGTATAGGATTCGACCACCTCGGCGAACCCCGCTCGCCCGTCCACCAGCGCACGTTGAGTATAAATTAAGAAGCCATGCGCGGCAATTATAATGCGCACGCTTTTGGCGGGCCGGGTTGAAGCGGTTTCGCGGCGGGGAGTATCATTCATTATCGGGCCGCTTGTGGCCGGGGTTTGCCGGTTAACTGAAATAAGGAAAAGCTCATGGATGGTTCAATAGTATTCGCGGGCATAGCCCCGCACCCGCCGCTGCTCGTCCCCGAAGTCGGCGGCGAACGCATAGCTCAGGTGGCCGATTCGCAGCGCGCATTACGAGAGTTTTCCCGGCGGCTTGTGGAGAACAGACCCGATACGGTCGTTGTCATCTCGCCCCATTCGCCTCTCGACCCTCGCGTTTTCACCGCGCGCGGGTCGGAAGAGTTGCGAGGCGATTTCAGCAGTTTTTATGCGCCGGGCGTCCGGCTGTCGTTTAAGAACGACCTCGACTTTATAAAAGATATAAAGAGGGCTGCTATAAACGAAGCGGTCCAGCTCCACGAGCTTGGACGCGATCAGGCGCTCGATCATGGCGCGATGGTGCCGCTCTATTACCTGCGCGAGGCCGGGTGGAGCGGCCCGGCCGTTGTCATAGGCTTCACGCTCCTGGGCAACGACAAGCATAAGGCATTCGGCCGCGCCATAAGAGAGGCGGCGCGAGCGAGCGGAAAGCGTGTCGCGCTTGTCGCGAGCGGGGACCTGAGCCATCGCCTGATCGAGGACGGGCCTTACGAGTATGAGCCCACGGCGCATCTATTCGACGAGCAGATAGTCGATTCAATCGCGAGAGGCGACGAGGAAGGCGTTATACAGATCGACCCCGCGCTGAGAGCGCGCGCGGGCGAATGCGGATACCGCTCTATAGTAATCGCGCTCGGCTGCGCGGGCCCGACAGCCGGCCGGCAACAGGTCCTCAGTTACGAAGGCCCGTTCGGGGTCGGCTACATGGTCGCGGTGCTCACCGATGAGGGCCGCTCTTAAAATAGCCGCTGATGAACGGCGAGTTTTATTATGAAGACTCCTCCCGATGACATACCGCTGCCCGAGCTTGCGCGGCTCAGCGTCGAATCCTTCATAGGCGAGGGCGTAAAATTGAATCCGCCAGTAAACCCGCAAGGCTTGCTGGCGGCGCGCGCCGCCAGCTTTGTCACGCTGAGGACGGCCGCCGGGCAGTTGCGCGGCTGCATAGGCACCATAGAGCCCGCGCAGCAGAACCTCGCCGAGGAAGTTATTGAAAACTCCATCAGCGCGGCCACGCGCGACCCGCGATTCCCTCCCGTGTCGCCCGCCGAGTTGTCGCGCCTTACGTATGGAGTTGACGTGCTGTCGCCGCCCGAGCCCGCCCGCGGCCCCGAAGACCTCGACCCTTCGCGTTACGGGGTCATCATAGAGTCGATGGACGGCGCCCGCCGGGGACTGCTGCTGCCTGCCATCCCCGGCATAACGACCGTTGACGAGCAGTGGCGCGCGGTTCATGTTAAAGCCGGCATAAAGATGGGCGCGCCGGTGCGCGTCGAGCGATTCACCGTAACCCGCTTCGGCAAGGATTGAAGCAGGCTCGGCACGCCGCCGAGTGTTTGCTTGCAACCCGCGCGCGCGGGCTGTTACTTTCAAAGCGAGCGGAGGCGCAGGGGGCCTGGTGGTTCTCGCGGGCTTCAAACCCGTTGCGGGTCGCCGAGAGGCGGCCTGGGTGGGTTCGATTCCCACACGCCTCCGCCATTTAGGAATGTTATGGCGATAACAAAGATTGCTTGCGTGCAGATGGATGTCGAGATAGGCAACGTTGCCTTGAATCTCGGCCATGTAATTAATCACATAAACGAATCGGCCCAGAAAGATGCGCGACTCGTCATATTCCCCGAGTGCGCTTTGACCGGTTACTGTTTCGACTCTCTCGAAGAAGCGATCGGCTTTGCCGAGCCTGCCGGGGGCCTCTCCGCCGAAGCCATAGCCGAGGCGTGTCGCCGGACGGGCGTTTACACGGTGGTCGGCTACATCGAAAAATCGGACGGGGCCTATTACAACGCGGCGATGCTAGTGGGGCCGGACGGCGTGGTCGGCAATTACCGAAAAGTGCATCTGCCGTTTCTCGGAGTTGACCGATTCCTTACGCCCGGCGACCGCGAGTTCGAAGTCTTCGAGCTGCCCTTCGGCAAGGTCGGCATCAACATATGCTATGACGCGAGTTTTCCCGAGGCCGCGCGTTCGCTGAAGCTGCTCGGCGCGCAGTTGATCGTGCTGCCGACTAACTGGCCGACGGGGGCGTGGCGCACCGCCGAGTTCGTAGTCAACGCGCGGGCCAACGAAAACCATGTCAACTTCGCCGCGGTCAATCGCGCGGGCGTCGAGCGCGGATGGCAGTTCATCGGCCAGAGCAAAGTCATCGACTATAACGGCGATACGATTATGGAAGGGCCGCGCGACGACGAGACTTTGATTACAGCGGAACTCGACCTTGCCGGCGCCGACAATAATCATATTGTGAATGTGGCGGGTTCTTACGAGATAGACAGGCTGCTTGATCGAAGGCCGGAGTTTTACGGTTTGGTAACGGAACCGGTGGCAAAACGCGACAGCGCAAAACCCTGACCTGATCTTATAAGCGGGGACAATCAGGTCAGGGTTATGGCTTTAGCTGCGGGGGCAGATATCAGCTTTCACATCTTTTATTTTCCCGCAGCCGTAACAGACCATCACTATGCGCTCACTGCCCG
This sequence comes from Blastocatellia bacterium, assembly GCA_963832205.1. Lineage (GTDB taxonomy): Bacteria > Acidobacteriota > Blastocatellia > UBA7656 > UBA7656 > DATBMY01. The sequence goes on from CAWHTK010000007.1 coordinate 58,174, forward strand.
TGCGGTGCGGCACTCCCCAGTAGTGCCTGTGATTAGTTATGAATTGCCAGAGAAATGACATAGCCCCCTCCCACTAGATTCTGTTTACTTAAATACAGAATACTCTTCTGCAAAATCGGTGCCGCTCTGAGCCTTCAGAGAGCATTCATACAAACGCTTCATTATTAAAAGAATAATCGGGTCTGTTTTCCAACGAGCGCCTGGCGACCAAAACACAACGTACTCATTCGTATCATCGGCGTATTCAATAAAGACGCATGCACCACTTTGGGGATGGAGCGTTTGGGGAAGAAGGCGCGAGGGCGGCGGGCTAAGGAATCAGTTTGCCCGAAACTATCTCGGCGAGGCGCGCGGTGAAGGCCGAGCGTGGCAGCACGTAATCGCACCCGGCCGCCTGAGCCTGGCGTATGAGGTCGGTCTGCACGTGCGACACAAAGCTGACTACGGGGACGGAGTTAAATTCCGTACGCGACTTGAAGAACCTGATCGCCTCCAGGGGGTCGAGCCGGTCGGAATTGAGATCGATGATGATCAGCGAGGGGGGGTTGGTCGCGGCGCTCTCCAACTGCTCGGTCGTCTTTATGCGCTCGACCTTGCGGCCCGCTGTCTCGGCCGCGCTGTTGATCTTCGCGGCAAAGAACATATCGTTGACCAGGATAGCTATTTTTTCTGTCGTCTCCATAATCGTTGACCAGAGTACTTGAGCGATTATTTTGCGCGGTGCCCAGTATAGCATACGCTCGCTCTCCTCTCTCTGCTTGAAAAGGCGACGCGGCAGAGGCTATCATTCGTAGCTCTAAAACGTGCGGCACTCACCGCTCATTACGGCAATCTAAAACTTGGAGGAGAGCATATGAAATCGAAAGCAGGGTTTATTCTGGCGTTGTTCTTTTTAGTCGGCGTCGCGGCCGCGCATGCGCAGACGCCGAAACTCGACGGCGCTTACAAGTTCGTTTCCGTCAAGTTTCAAGGCGGCGAGCGGACCGAGGCTCAGTCGAAAGGCGTGATAGTCGTCCACGGCAACTATATGGCGTTCGTCCAGTCGGATGTGGACCGGCCGAGCTGGACGCAGCAGGACCCGGAGTCCGACCGCTTGAAGAAGATCGAGCGCGCCTTCAACGGCCTGCGCGCGACAGCCGGCAGGTTCGAGATAAAGGGCAACCGGATCGTCCTTAACCAGATGGCCCAGGCCAGCCCCACGTCAGTGGGCAAGCCGAGCGAATGGGAATTCGCCGTAAGCGGCAACAGGCTGACCTTGAAGCCGGCGGGCGCCGCGGGCGTCGAGTTTACTTTCGAGCGGCTGCCTGAATAGTAAGCTCGCAAAGTTGATTGAGTAAGACGTTTACCAGTGGATAATGCCGCTTCGATCCGAAGCGGCATTAAAACTCATTTCAGCTTCGTTCACTCCATCCACCTGATTGATCAATAACCGAATCTCTAATGCCGCGCGCCGACGTGCCACGCGCACGGGGAGGTAGAAAACTGTGAGAAGACTACGAGGGTTTCTGTTCATATATTTTGCGGTCGCATTGATAAGCTCGCCGCTCGCGACGCTCGCCCAGGAGGAGCGCAGGGCCGAGCGCGAAACGGTCGAAAGGGTGCGGCAGGAGAGGGCAAATAATCCCCAGGCCGCCGGCCAGCAACAACCCAACCAGCAGCAAGCCCGACAAGAGCCTCAGCGCCCCGCCGATCCAATGTCGACGGGGACCTTTTCAGGGCTGCGCCTCCGATTGATCGGCCCCGCGTTCACGTCCGGCCGCATCTCAGACATCGCCGTCCACCCGAAGGACCCCAACCACTACTACGTGGCCGTGGCGTCGGGCGGCGTCTGGAAGACCACCAACAACGGCACCACCTGGACGCCCGTCTTCGATAACGAAGCTTCGTACTCTATAGGCGTAGTCGTGCTCGATCCGAAAAACCCGCTAACGGTCTGGGTGGGCTCGGGCGAGAACAACTCTCAGCGCAGCGTCTCTTACGGCGACGGCGTCTATCGCTCCGACGACGGCGGCAGGACATGGAAGAACATGGGGCTCAAGGGGTCGGAGCACATCGGCCGCATCGCGATTGACCCCAGGGACTCGGACGTGGTCTATGTCGCGGCGCAGGGGCCGCTGTGGGGGCCGGGCGGCGACCGCGGTCTTTATAAGACCGGCGACGGCGGCAAGACGTGGAACAAGGTTTTGAACATAAGCGAAAACACCGGGGTCACCGACGTCGTGATTGATCCCAGTGACCCGGATACGCTGTACGCCGCGGCTTACCAGCGCCGCCGGCATGTCTGGACGCTTATCAACGGCGGCCCCGAAAGCGCGCTTCATAAATCGACCGACGCGGGCGCGACGTGGAAAAGACTGCGCGCCGGGCTGCCCAACGTTGAGATGGGTCGAATAGGCATCGCCATCTCGCCCGTCGATACGAACGTCTTATACGCTACGGTCGAGGCCGCGGACCGTCGCGGCGGCATATACCGGTCCGCGGACCGCGGCGAGAGCTGGGAGCGGCGCAACCCATACGACACGACCGCGATGTATTACGGCGAGATATTCACCGATCCGAAAGAGGTGGATCGCATATATCTGCCGAACGTGCTGACGATGGTTTCCGATGACGGCGGCCGTACTCTCCGCCCGCTCGGCGAGCGCGCAAAGCACGTTCGACAACCATGTCATATGGGTCGACCCCGCGAATACCAATCATTATTTCATAGGCTCGGACGGCGGCCTCTACGAGAGCTTCGACCGCGGCGCTACCTGGGACTTCAAAGAGAATTTGCCCATCACGCAGTTCTACGACGTGACTACCGACAACGCGACGCCGTTTTATAACGTGTATGGCGGGACGCAGGACAACTTCAGCGTAGGCGGCCCGTCGCGCACGCGCAGCGCGTCAGGCATTGTAAACTCCGACTGGATAGTGACGGCCGGGGGCGACGGGTTCCGCACGCAGGTAGACCCGGAGGACCCGAACATAGTCTTTTCCGAGTCGCAGTACGGCGGACTGATCCGCTTCGACAAGCGCACGGGCGAGCGCATAGGGATTCAGCCGCAGGTCGCGCGCGGGGAAGAGCCGTTGCGCTGGAACTGGGACTCGCCCTTCATCATCAGCCCGCACTCGCGCACGCGACTCTATTTTGCGGCCAACCGCCTCTACCGCTCGGATGATCGGGGCGATAGCTGGACGCGCATCAGCGGCGAGCTTTCGCGCGCGATCAACCGCGACGAGCTTCCCGTCATGGGAAGGGTCTGGGGCGTCGACGCGGTGGCCAGACACGCCTCGACATCTTTCTTCGGCAACGCTACGGCGATAGCCGAATCGCCAAAAAAAGAAGGGCTGATATACATAGGCACCGACGACGGGCTCATACAGGTGACCGAAGACGCCGGCAAGAACTGGCGCAAGATTGATAAGTTCGCGGGCGTGCCCGACATGTCTTACGTCAGCCGCATATTCGCCTCGAACCATGACGCGAACACCGTCTATGCGACCTTTGATAATCACAAGAACGCGGACTTCAAGCCCTACATTTTGAAGAGCACGGACGCGGGCCGTTCGTGGACATCGATAACGGGCAACCTGCCCGCGAACGGGCCGACGCTCGCGGTGGCCGAAGACCATGTCAGTCCCAATCTTCTTTTCGTCGGCACCGAGTTCGGCCTCTTCTTTTCAGTCGACGGCGGCAAAAAGTGGGTGCAGCTCAAGGGCGGGATGCCGACGATCTCCGTGCGCGATATAAACATTCAGAAGCGCGAGAACGATCTGGTAATCGGCACCTTCGGGCGCGGCATATATATACTCGACGACTATACGCCGCTTCGTATGATAAGCGCGGAGGCGCTTGGACAGGAGGCGTCGCTCTTCCCCGTAAAAAACACGATGATGTTCATAGAGGCGCAGCCGCTCGGCGGGCGGGGCAAGGGGTTTCAGGGCGAGACGTTCTACACCGCCAACAATCCGCCTTACGGCGCGGTCTTCACGTACTATATGAAAGAGCCGATCAGGACGCGCAGGCAGACGCGGCAGGAAGCGGAGCGTCGGGCCGAGCGAGAGAACAGGCCCGTGCGCATCCCGACCGGCGAAGAACTGAGGATCGAAGAAGAGGAAGAAGCGCCCGCGGTTCTGTTAACCATCACGGACTCTTCCGGGCGAGTCGTGCGAAGGCTGACGGCCCCGGCCGCGCCGGGAGTTCAGCGCGTGGCGTGGGACCTGCGTTATCCCGCTTCGACAATATCTCAGCAACAACAGCAGCCATCCGACGACGACTTCTTCGCGCAACCGCCTTCAGGGACGCTGGTGATGCCCGGCCGCTACAAAGTGACTATGGCGAAGCGCGTGGGCGGGGTGGTGACGCCGCTTGGCGGCGCGCAGGAGTTTTCGGTCTATGTCGAAGGACAGGATCGTATGGCGCCCGCCGACTTTGGGGCGCTCGTCGAGTTCCAGCAGAAGGCGGCGCGGCTCCAGCGCGCGGTGACGGCCGCGCTCGATACCGCAAATCAGTATAAGACCCGCATGGGGCTTATGAAGCGCGCGATAACCGAGTTGACCTCGACCGAATCAAGACTGATGGACGAGGCCAACGCGATTGATCGCAAGCTGACTAATATCTTAATCGCGCTCAGGGGAGACCAGGCGGCCGCGCGGCGCAACGAGAATACGCCGCCCACGATACAGGAGCGCGTAGGGTTTATCGTCGGCTCGCACCGCATGTCGCTCGCGCGGCCGACCAGGACACAGGCCGAGCAGTACGAGGCCGCGGCCAGGGACTTCGAGGGGGTGCTGACGGAGTTGAGAGGCCTGGTCGAAGGCGACATCGCCCGGCTGGAAAAGGCCCTGGAAGCCGCCGGCGCGCCATGGACGCCGGGCCGGTTGCCGGAGTGGAAGGACAATTAAGCACGGAGAAAGGTTGAGAGGGGCGTGATGGGAATCGTCACGCTCCTCTCGCTTCAAGTGACACCGCATATACAAATTGACAAAAGCGAGGCGCGGGAATAAAGTAGCGGCCCAGGAAAGGCAGTTTCCGCTAACCCCTTGAGAGCGAAAAAAGGGGGGAGGTTAGCGGGGAGCGGTTAACTGCTCTGATGATTGACAATTAAATAGCATTTCTAGCTTTATAAAATGATTCAAAGTGACCCGTGAGTGAGTGTCAAAAAGCAGGTTAGCGGAAACGGCCCGTAAAGAGTTGAAGGTAAAGGGCCAAAAAAGGGGTCCCTCTGAATTGAAGACGCGATTATTAGCGGATTGAAACTAGACTTCCGTTGCGATCTGCCGGAAGAACTATCCACTCTGAATTGAAGACGCGATTATTAGCGGATTGAAACTCTATCATTATGTCGATCTTCACGTCCGAGCGACCTTCTCTCTGAATTGAAGACGCGATTATTAGCGGATTGAAACCTCATCATCTTTCATGACGGCGAACATAGCCTTAATCCCTTCTCTGAATTGAAGACGCGATTATTAGCGGATTGAAACCTTTTAATTGAGATTCCGAGCGTCTAGGCTCGCACAATTCACTCTGAATTGAAGACGCGATTATTAGCGGATTGAAACCCGCAGGCACTTTCTTTCCGTTAAGTTCGTGTACACCATGTCTCTGAATTGAAGACGCGATTATTAGCGGATTGAAACACACTGCGATTTCTCAAGAGTAGTGGCTCACTCAGTCGTATTGCTCTGAATTGAAGACGCGATTATTAGCGGATTGAAACCGTTGAAGCTAAGCCTTTACTAACCTAGCCGGATCTTTCCTCTGAATTGAAGACGCGATTATTAGCGGATTGAAACCATAAAGTTCCCTTTATGACCCCTCCGTCTTAATTGTTAAGGCTCTGAATTGAAGACGCGATTATTAGCGGATTGAAACGTAAGCGTTATAGCTTGGTTCCCGGCCTAAGATGGTGCGTGCTGCTCTGAATTGAAGACGCGATTATTAGCGGATTGAAACTCTCTATGAGTGACCGGCAGAAATCAGCAGTTGAGCTTCTCTGAATTGAAGACGCGATTATTAGCGGATTGAAACCGAAATCGAAACTCTGACCCACCCAGGCCGATTCATCGCGGCCTCTGAATTGAAGACGCGATTATTAGCGGATTGAAACAATTATGAATCTCCAGTCGCCTGAAATGATAGTCAGGCTTGCCTCTGAATTGAAGACGCGATTATTAGCGGATTGAAACACGCTCTTGTTTAGAACTTCGACCACAGGGTTGTGGTCACTCTGAATCCAAGACGCGATTATTAGCGGATTGAAACCAGCAGCAGCGGCGGTCGCCGCGGGATCAGCGGCGCCTGCCTCTGAATCCAAGACGCGATTATTAGCGGATTGAAACAAGGTACGCCCTTATGCTCAGCCGGTGCCGGCGACGCAGTCGGCTCTGAATCCAAGACGCGATTATTAGCGGATTGAAACTCTTGTATCAGGTCCCGCACGGCCCGAAGACAGTCGTCTGTGCTCTGAATCCAAGACGCGATTATTAGCGGATTGAAACCTAACGTCTGTGCCGTCGTAACACTCAGCCAGGTAATATTGCCTCTGAATTGAAGACGCGATTATTAGCGGATTGAAACCCACCTTTCAGGCCGAACACATAGAGTCCAACATTCAGCCCCTCTGAATCCAAGACGCGATTATTAGCGGATTGAAACTGCCCTTCAGCAAAGCCCGCCAGCCGAGGTTGACCTCAACACCCGCCAGGCCATATTCTCTTTTTCCCACAAATGCCATTAATACGATTGAGGAACACGAATGAAGCATAGCCTTTTAGTAGCTATCCTCCTTGCGCTTTCACTTGCAACAGCCGCCGCGCAAAAGCCCGCGCCCGCCGCTTCATCGCGCGAGCAGCAGATTGCGAGCGCGGCCGAAGCCTTGCGCGCGCAACTCATCGCTCAGCGGCGCGATTTTCATATGAACCCGGAGCTGTCGAACCGCGAAGAGCGCACCTCGCGCGTCGTGGCCGAGCGGCTCCGCGCGCTTGGGCTTGAAGTTCAGACCGGGGTCGCCCGCCACGGCGTAGTCGCGCTGCTTCGAGGCGGCAGGCCCGGCCCCGTCATCGCCGTGCGCGCCGATATGGACGCGCTGCCCATTCAAGAAAATATTGACGTGCCCTACAAATCGAAAGTGCCGGGCGTAAAACACGCGTGCGGCCACGACGTGCATACCACGGTCGAGCTTGGCGTAGCCGAACTACTGAGCAAAATGCGCGACCAGATTCCCGGCACGATCAAATTTATATTTCAGCCCGCCGAAGAGGGACCGCCGCCGGGCGAAGAGGGCGGCGCGACGCTGATGATAAAAGAAGGCGTCCTCGAAAACCCGCGCCCGCAAGTTATCTTCGGGCTCCACACTATGCCTTCAATCGAAGCCGGCCAGATAGGTTATCATTCCGGGCCGGCGATGGCTTCGTCGGATCGAATCGTAATTACCATTCGCGGGAAGAAGTCGCACGGCGCGCAGCCGCATCTTGGCGTCAACGCCGTCGTCGTCGCCGCCGAATGCGTGACGGCGCTACAAACCATACGCAGCCGCCGCATCGACCCGCTCGAACCGCTCGTTTTGACGATAGGGGTAATCCGCGGCGGGGACCGCTACAACGTCATCGCCGACGAAGTGCAACTCGAAGGCACCATGCGGGCGCTAAATGAAGATGTCCGCATGCGCACGCAGGAGTTGATGCGCGAAATGCTTGATAAAGTCACCTCCGCTTACGGCGCGTCTTTCGATCTGAAATTCGACAACCCCGCGCCGGTCACTTATAACGACCCGAAGCTCGTCGAAGAGACGCTTCCCGCGATGCGCCGCGTGGTGGGCGACCGAAACCTCATCGCGCCCAAACCCTTCATGCCGGCCGAAGACTTCGCATGGTTTCAGAAAGTCATTCCGGGCTTCTACTACTTTTTGGGCGTAGGCAACAAAGCCCGCGGGATAACCGCGGGCTGGCACACGGCCGAGTTCGACGTTGATGAAGAGAGCCTTGTCGTCGGGGTGAAAGTGATGTCGACGGTCTTGCTCGATTACCTGGAACGGCACGCGGCTGAAAAGTGAGGACCATTCACTCTTCGCTCATCATCGCGCAAGTTGTGGGACCGGATATTTATTAAGAATCTTCCAGAGCAGAATCATACTGCCGTCGTCGTCCTTGCGCACTATGCGAAAGGCGACCAGCACGTCCGAACTGTTATAGTCAACCGAGCGCAAAACATAAGTCGTATTGACGGACGTCTGAACGCGGCTCAAGTATGTGAACCCGTTCACGCTAATGCCGGGCCGTCCGAGCCGGTACTGCTCGCGCGCTTCGGGCTCTTTGTTAGGCGCGACGAACTCGGCCAGATACCTCACGCCCGCGTGATCGGTCGTGACGCTTTCGAGCGGCGCGTCGCCGAGCGCGGCCATAAAGCCGAAGCTAGCCCCGGCGAAGCCGACGCTCAACTCGCCCTGCTGAAGACTGATGTCCGAGCCGTAGCCGTATTCGTGCTCGAGCCGGGTGAAAGAAAAGTATGCGCCGCCGCCGCGCGTAATCAGCTTGCCGTCGTACTTCTCTCTCGGCATCAGCCGCGTGAGCCCCGTGTCCGGCTGGCGGAGGAAGACGGCGAAGGTTGCCAGGTCCGCGTCCGAAGGCTGTAGAAACTGCCTCTCCTTATCCCGCAGCTTCTTCATCAGCGAATTGATCTTCTTTACCAACTCCTGCCGATCCTGAGCAAAGGCGCTCGACGACAGGCCGAGAAGCATTATTAAAACAAGCCCGATGGCAATCGTTTTCATGCGGTTCATAGGACCTCTGAAGGATGCGGATTTGCGCGGGATTTTCGCTGCCGTCACATGCTAGGCCGGTTCACATTGCGAGTCAATCGAAAACTGCATATAAGCCCTCTTTGCCCTGCACACCCGTTCGAGCTTCTGCTATCATCACTCGCGGCCAACTGCTAAATAATAAGGGAATATCATGACCGTTTCAGACGACCAGGGAAAAGTCTTAGTAACGGGCGGCACGGGTTTCGTCGGCAGCCATCTCGGTAGACAAGCTCGTCGAGCGCGGGCGAAAGGTACGCTGCCTCGTGCGCCGCACAAGCAACCTGAAATACCTCTCCAATCCCGACATAGAATTCGCCTATGGCGGCCTCGATGACGCAACCGACTGGGACCGGGCGCTCGACGGCGTAAGCACCATTTATCACGTTGCGGGGCTCACCTTCGCGCGGCGCGCCGAAGATTATTACACGGTCAATCACAAAGGCACGGAAGCCATAGTCGCCGCCGCGCTCAAGCACCGCGACCGCATAAAGAGGTTCGTGCTTATAAGCTCGCTTGCCGCCACGGGGCCGGGCCGCGATGGCAACCCCGTCGACGAAGATACGGTGCCCGACCCGATCACACCCTACGGGCGGAGCAAGCTTATGGGAGAAGAGACCGCTTAAGGCCGTCGGCGATCTCGTTCCCTTCACCGTCGTAAGACCCCCGGCCGTGTATGGCCCGCGAGATTACGCGATATACGAGTTCTTCAAGGCAATCGCGCGCGGGTTATCTCCGTCCATCGGCCGGACCGACAAGCGCGTGAGCCTCGTCCACGTATCGGACCTGGCTGATGGAATAATCCTTGCCGGCGAGAGCGAATCATCAATCGGCCGCACCTATTTCATATCGAGCGACGAAGTATATTCAATGCGCGAGACCGCCGACATAGTCGCCGCCATACTTGGCAAGAAGGCGCGCCATCTCAGCATCCCGCGCCCGCTCGCTTACGGCGTGGCGATGGCGGCCGAGGCGGTCGCCGCCATAACCCGCAAGACGCCCGTCATAAACCGCGACAAGGTGACCGACCTTTCTCAAACGTGCTGGGGCTGCTCGATTGAGCGCGCCCGCCGCGAGCTTGGCTACGACCCGCGCATACGGCTTGAAGACGGGCTGCGAGCGACGGCCGAATGGTACAAGCGTGAGGGATGGCTGTGATGAGAGGCGGGCGAGAAGCCGAGCGTAAGGGCTTGCGCGGCTCGGCAACCTCTACTGAACGACCCGCGAAGGTCACGGCCCCTGGTAACGATTCGATCAGCCATCCGCTTCATACCGGGTTGCTCAGCCCGGCCGACAAGGTCGTCTTCGCTTACATACTGTTGATTTCGTCACTGGTGGTGATATTCCGCCACCGCGTCGAACCTCTGGCCGCAACTGCTCGCCCTCCATGCGCTCATCATTGGCATGGTGGTGCTCATAGCCTACTGGTGGCGTAAGCGGTCCGCCTCGGCCGCGCCGCGCCGGGCGGGATTCTACCTGGCTCGCCTTGTGCGAGGGTGGTATCCGGTCGCGCTCATCCCGCTCACCTACAAAGAACTGACCTACCTGATCCCGCTGATTAACCCGCGACAGTACGACGCCGAGCTTGCCTCGCTAGATTACGCGGTGCTCGGCGCGCACGCGACCATCTGGCTTGAACGATTCACGTATCCGCTGCTGACGGAGATCCTCCAGATTTGCTACGCGTGTTATTACTTTCTGCCTATCATCCTCGGCGTGGTCTTGTGGCGCAAAGGCTGGTTTGATCGCTTCCATTTCTTCGTTTTTATAATCGTGCTCGGGTTCTACCTCTCCTACATCGGCTACATAACGGTGCCCGTGATCGGGCCGCGGTTCTACCCGCCCATACAGGAGATGCAGAGCTTTCCTCTTAGCGGCGTGTGGCTCTACCAGGCCATACGCGAAACGCTCGACGAGGCCGAAGGCCGGACTTTTGACTGTTTCCCCAGCGGCCACACGGCGCTCACTCTGCTCGTGCTTTATTACGCGCACCGGTTCCACCGCCGCACCTTCTGGTGGATGCTGCCGATGGGCAGCGCGCTCGTCTTCTCTACGGTCTACCTGCGTTATCATTACGTCATCGACGTAGTAGCCGGGGCGCTGATGGCGCTCGCGGTTGTGCTCGTCGCCCCGCCGCTTTACCGCGCCCTGGGTGGGCGCTGGCATAGGGATGAAGGATGAGCGATGAGTCTGATCGCGAAAAGAAGATTGAGGTAAACGATTCATCGATCATCTCTCCTGTGGTGTGGACCGAATCACAGCGCGAGGCGGTCGAGACCAGGGGGCAACGCGTCATAGTATCGGCGGGGGCCGGCTCGGGAAAGACGCGCGTGCTCGTCGAGCGTTTCTTAAGACTGCTTGAAGAGAATGCTTCGTGGCGGGTGGCCGACATTGTCGCGGTTACCTTCACCGAAAAGGCCGCGCGCGAGATGGTCTCGCGCATACGCCGAAGCATGCGCGCGCGAATCGAGCAAAGCGGCAGCGTTGAAGAGGGCCGACGGTGGCGAAGGCTTTGCAACGAGCTCGACTCCGCGCGCATCGGGACTATTCACTCGCTGTGCGCTTCGATACTTCGCGCGAACCCGGCCGAGGCCGGCCTTGACCCGGCCTTTCAGGTGCTTGAAGAGGTAGAGGCGGTCGCGCTCGCCGAGCAGGCCATCGAAGAGGCGCTTGGCGCGCTGGCCCAATCAGGCGCGCCCGAGCTTGAAATATTCTCTTACCTGACGCCGCACGAGCTGAAACAATCGATCAGACACCTGCTGGCCCGCGGCGAGCAAGCAAGGCGGGCGGCTGACGGGCTCGCGGACAAGAGCGCGTCCGAGATCGTGGAGTTCTGGCGGAACCAGCTCGCCCGCTTTCGCGCGCAGGCGGCCGTCTCGCTCGTTGAAAAGAGTCAATGGCAAAGCGACGCGCTTACCATCACGCGACTCAGGGGTGACGACTCTGACCGGCGTGAACAGTGCCGCGCCGAAGTAGCCGGTCTGCTCGCGCGGCTCGCGTCGATTATTTCCGATTCCGACGGCGAGGTCGATGGCTTCGCCCTCGCTCAAATACTCTCCGAGATGGCCGCGGCCATCACGCTTGTGGGCGGATCAAAGAAGAAGTGGCCTTCCGAAGAGGACTTTTTCGCCGTGCGCGACGCGCTCAGGCGGATGCGCGAGTCGGTGAAAGAAGAGAAACTGCTCACCCTCAGAATGAACGAAGCGGACGAGGCAGCGGCCCGCGCCGTCGCGCACCTCTCATCCATCCTGACGCGCGCCCGCAAAAGATTCGGCTCCCTCAAGAATGACCGGGCCGCGCTCGACTTCAACGACCTCGAAGAGATGGCCGAAGCGCTCCTCAAATCGCGCGACGACGTTCGGCGGCTCTATAGCAATCCGCAAAACGGTTTGATTCGCGCGTTGATGATAGACGAGTTTCAAGACACCGCTCCCGTACAGGCGCGCATCTTGTGGATGCTCGCTCCCGAGTCGCGGGAGGTCTTTATCATAGGCGACGCGAAGCAGTCGATATATCGCTTTCGCGGGGCTGACATAACCGTTTTTGACGGCGCCCGCCGCGAGTTCGCCGAGACGGGGGGCCGAGAAGTGCCGATGGACACATGTTTTCGCACGCATACGCGGCTGGTCGATTTCGTCAATCATATATTCCCTGAAATCTTCGCCCGCGAAACCCGGTACGACACGCCTTACGAATCAATGAAAGCCACTCGCCTTCCGGCGCACGAAGGCCCGGCCGTCGAGATACACATCTTTACTCAAGGGGGCGAGGTCGAAGCTCGAATTGCCGCCTCCGAGATGCGCCGCGCGGAATGCGCTTTCATTGCCCGCCGCATAAGAGAGATTGTAGAGGGCGGCCAGCTCCTGGTCTGCGAAGGAGAGGGCGAGACGAGACGGGTGGGGTTCGGCGATTTCGCGCTGCTCTTTCAAGCCTCGACCAACTTCGAGATTTACGAGCAGGCGCTTGCCGACGCGGGCGTTCCTTACTCGACAATCGCCGGCCGCGGCTTTTATGACCGGCAGGAGATAACCGACCTGACGAACCTGCTCGCCTTCCTGGTAAATCCCGGCGACAGTTTGAGACTGGCCGGAGCGCTGCGCTCTCCGCTCTTCGGACTTTCGGATGAGACGCTGCTACGCTTGCGGCGAAAGCCGCAGCCGCTGTGGAAAGCGCTTCTCGATGAAACCATCGAGCATAAAGGCGAGGACTGCGAGACAGTATTGTTTGCCCGCCGGACGCTCGCAAATCTTCGCGCCAGGGCCGGCCGCATCGGGGCGGCCGAGCTGATCGTTTCGGCCTTAAGGGAGACCGGATATATGGCGACGCTTATGGCGTTGCCGCACGGCGAGCGGCGAGCGGCCAACGTCGAGAAGTTCATCGAACAGGCGCGGGCGCTATCGCGCATGACGCTCGCCGAGATCGTAGAGCGGACCGTTGAACTTAAAACTCAGGGAGGCGCGCGAGGGCGAGGCCGCCGCCGAAGAGACCGGCGCGGTGCGGCTGATGACCGTGCATAAAGCTAAGGGGCTTGAATTCCCTGTCGTGTGGATTGCCGACGCTACCTATAAGGGGGCGAGCGACCGCGGTCGCGTCGCGACACACCCGGACGTTGGTGTAGCGATAGACATAAGAGCAGAAGCGCTCGACGTTGAAGACGAATCGCTGCGCGCTTCTTCATTCGAGCTGATCAGACAGATGGAAGACCGCCAGGACCGCGCCGAGCGAAAGCGGTTGCTCTACGTTGCGGCGACCAGGGCGCGCGATCATTTGATAATATCGGGTTCGCTGTCCAGGTCCCGCTTGTCGGGCGAGCATTGGCTCGGGCGCGTGATGCGAGCTTTAGGCGTCGGCGAGGAAGATAGGCCGGATGAAGCGAGCTATGCGGGCGGCAGCGTTCAAATAGGCTGGCACGAAGCCGGCCGAAGCTCATCTTTAATGGAACAAGACACACGCGCACGTGGCGCGGATAAAAGCTTTGCGGCGCGCGTTGCTCATCTCAAAGCGCTCGCGCAAGCGGCCGATAGACAATCGGCGAGCCCGGAAGATACTTTCCCCCTCATTCGCCCCCTAAACTAGCCCAGGAAAGGCGCAAGCCGGAACTTTTTTTGCGGCATACGTGTTGCCTCATATCCCCTCGCGTGCTCATTGAACAACAGGGTGTACTGGAATGGTGCTGGAAAATGTTGCATCAAGGCCCGCTTTAGTACGAGCAAAAGGAAGAGGGGGAAGTCAGAATGTCACGTCATCTTATATCAATTATTAAGAGAACCGGGGGCGCGGCCCTCGGGTTTATGCTTGCGGCCGTCTTTGCGATGGCGCAGGTTGCGGCGCAGCAAAGCGCGGGACAGGATGAGTTTGAAAAGGCTCAGAAGATGGCCGCGAGCGGCAATTTCGCGGGGGCCGTCGAGCTTTATAAGAAGGCTATCAATTTGGCCGGAGGGAACCATTCCGAGGCTCATAACAACCTCGGATTAGTGCTCGCCATGCAGGGCGATACGGCTCAAGCCATCAAGTCATTTAATAAAGCGATTGAACAAAGGGACGGCAACTATGCCGAAGCGCGTTATAACCTGGGCATCGCTCTTAGCATCTCCGGTGATTATGAAGGCGCGGAGCGCGAATTCCAGACGGCCACCAAGCAGAAGCCCGGCGAATTCCCCGAAGCGCACGGGAACCTTGGAATCATATACGCGCGGCGCGGCGACATAAACCGCGCGATAACCGAGTTCCAGATAGCCATCGAGCAGGCAAACGGCGAATATGCGGAGGCGCATTACAATCTAGGGATCGCGCTATTCAACTCAGGGAAGGTCGAAGCGGCGGCGGCCGAGTTTCGCGACGCCATCGCGCAAAGCGAGATGTTCCCGGAAGCCCACTATAACCTGGCAGTCGCGCTCGCAAAGATGGGCAAGCTCGAAGACGCCGCGCGCGAGTTTGAAGCGTACCTGAAGGCGTCCGTTGACCCGAAGGACAGCCAGGAAGTCCGCACGCGAATAGCCGAGTTACGAAAAGGGGCGACTAAGTAAGTTCCCCCGGCAAGGGACTCCGAATAATTCCCATCAGGCTTCTTATAGAGGCTGAGTGAAAAGCCCCGTAAGGGCGAGATGTTTATAGGAACGATTCTATAGACATTGCGCCCCTACGGGGCTCACCAATGCTTAGCCTCTTGATTTTTTTGAGACACCCTTTTGCGTCCCACGATACTCTCTCGACGGCTTCAATTAGTCCGCGCGAGGGTGATAAAATCTTCGACTGTAAATGCACATACATTTTTATCCTTTGTTGAGGACGCATGGAATATAAAGAGAACATTCTCGGTCTTATAGGCGACACGCCTCTTATCAAGCTCAACAAGATCACGAAGGGCATCAAAGCGACGGTGCTCGCGAAGATGGAATCGCTCAACCCGGGCGGCTCGGTCAAAGACCGTATAGGCATCTCGATGATCGATGCCGCCGAGCGCGAGGGGCGGCTCAAGCCCGGAGGCACGGTTGTCGAAGCGACCAGCGGTAACACCGGCATCGGCCTCGCCCTGACCTGCTCGGTGCGGGGATACCGGGCAATCTTCGTGATGACCGACAAGTGCTCGGTAGAAAAGGTGCGTTACCTGAAGGCGCTGGGCGCGGACGTGGTCGTCGTTCCCGTCTCGGCCAAACCCGATTCGCCGGACCATTACGTCAACACCGCGCGGCGGATCGCTAAAGAGACGCCCAACTCCATATTCGTTTTTCAATACGGCAACGCGGCGAACCCCGAGGCGCACTACCGCACGACCGGGCCCGAGTTGTGGAAGCAGACCGAGGGCCGCATAACGCACTTCGTCTCCGGCATCGGCACGGGCGGGACCATAAGCGGCGCGGGGCGCTACCTCAAGGAGCAGAACCCGCGGATTCGCGTGATAGGCGCGGACCCGTACGGCTCGGTCTTTAAGACCTACAAGGAGACGGGCAAGCTGATGGAGGCGACTCCATATCTTGTGGAAGGCATCGGGCAGGAGCTAATCCCCGAAAACGTCCACATGAAGTATATTGACGAGATCATCAACGTGACCGACAAGGACTCGTTTCAGCTTGCGCGACGGCTCGGGCGCGAGGAAGGGATATTCTGCGGCGGCTCGACCGGAACAAACCTGTGCGCCGCGCTGCAAGTAGCGCGCCCTCTCGGCAAAGACGACGTGGTGGTATTCATCGTCTGCGACACGGGTGAGCGGTACCTGTCGAAGTTTCATTCCGACGAGTGGATGAAAGAGAAGCGGCTGCTGAGCGAAAAGATGACCGTAGGGCTCGTCCATGATTTCAAGGACGACGACTCGACGCCGCACCTTGTTTCCGTCGGCCCGGACCACCGGGTGTCGGACGCGCTCCAGTTGATGAATAAGTATGGGCTGTCGCAGCTTCCGGTCATCGAAGAGGGCAAATCGGTTGGCAGCGTGCGCGAAGGAAAGCTGATGGGCAAGCTGCTCGTCAACCGCGCCCTGATGGAGTCGGCCGTCTCGGAGGTAATGGAGAAGGGCTTCCCGGTGGTCAACGAAGACGACGACCTCGACGCGGCCGTCAAACATTTGCGGACTTCGCCCGCGATTCTCGTGGGAGAATACGGCCGCATAGTTGGGATACTGACCCGTCACGACGTGCTCTACGCGCAATCCTGATTCTCGACTCACGCCCGATAAAACCGGAGCCAGGCCCAGATCTGCGGGGCCTGGCTTTCGAGTCTCGCCGAAATTAAAATCTCCCCGCGGCCAACCATATCGCGCAATCGGTGTCTATATCGTCGACACCGGGTTAAGGACTAACGGGTGGCGGATCGAGAATACGAACTGATCAAACGCGCGCAAGCGGGGGACCGAGACGCCTTCTGCGAGGTGGCGAACACCTATGCGCGCAAGCTCTATGTGCTGGCCCTGTATTTCACTCGCAACCGCCACGACGCGGAAGACCTTTCGCAGGAAGTCTGGCTGAGGGCTTACAGGGCGCTGGGCTCTTTCAAAGGCGAGTCCAGTTTTTACACCTGGCTCAGACAGATCACCGTAAACACCTTCCTCAACCACAGGCGAGACAGGAGACTCGCCCAGCAGAGCGAGCTTAACGAAGTCGACATCGAGCAACACTACCTGGCCGGGGGCGCGAGCGTCGCCGGGGAATATGGATTCGAGGAAGCGATACACAACCAGATGCTGGCCGACAAAGTATATGAAGCGCTCGGCGAGCTGACCCCTCAACAGAGGTTGATTCTTCTGCTCAAGCATCAGGAAGGATTGACATACGAAGAGATATCACAGGCGATAGGGTGTTCGGTCGGGACGGTCAAGAAATCGCTTTTCCGCGCGGTTATGAAGTTGCGCGAGCAGCTTCAAGTCGGGGCATTCGACGTGTCGCATACGGCGGCGGACAAGAGGCGATGAGGAGTTTTCCAATGCACGATTGCGCCAGCACCGAGAATAGAATCGTCGAGCTGCTTTTTGGCGAGCTTGATGAATCCGAGAGGCCGGGCCTTGCCGGCGAGATTACGGAATGCGCTCAATGCGCGTGCGTGCATAGCTCCGTGTCGGCCGCGCTCGCGGGCCTCGACGAAGTGATCGCAAGCCAGATGCCCGATGAGTCTTACTGGCCGGAATATGAAGCGACGCTTCGCGCAAGGCTCGAGCTTGAACATGCCCCGAAAAGAAGCGGCCGGGTTCTGCCCGGTGAAGCCGGTCTTAAGGTCAGGCGACCGCTCGTCGCATATCTCGTGGCCGCGGGCCTGTTGCTCTCTTTTGGACTCGGGCTATGGCTTTATTCCCGTGATGGCTCGTCGGAAAAAACCGCAAATCGAGACGGCTCTAAACAGGAGAGATCGAAACCTCAAGTAAGCGAGCCGGCGAATCAGCAACCATCTGTCCCGCACGTCGCTCATGAGCGCAAGAACGACAACACGGTGAGGAAGGCGCGGGCCGAGAAGAAGCGGGCGGAGGCTTTATCACAGCGCGCGGGGATTACGAACCCCGCCGCCGAGCGTGCGCCGCTTGAAGTGAGGATAGCGGAGCACGTCGAGAGCATAGAGATGCTGCTGCGTTCTTTCCGCAACGCCCGCGCGGTCGGGGGCGAAAGCGCGCCCGACGTTTCATTCGAGCGGGCGCTTGCGCGCAAGGTGATCGGCCAGAATAACCGGCTCCGGCATGAAGCCATAGTAAAGGGCGATCTGTCCGTAGAATATCTATTAGGCAGCGCCGAGCCTTTCCTGCTTGACATCGCAAACTTGCCTGAGAATCCTTCGGAGGATCAGACGCAAACTATCAGGCGCTTGCTTAAAGAGAACGGGATCATCTCGGAGCTGCGCCTGTACTCGGTGGCCATCAGGCCCACTTATAATCCCTAGAGGTATGGTTATGATTAACAGAAAAACTCAATCGCTTGTCAGCCTTCTGCTTTTGCCGGTTCTGATTTGCGCGTCTTCGATTGCGGCCCTCGGCGGCCAGGAGGATAGTCGGATCAGCCGCCTTGCGCAGGCCACGGATCGTTCCGGTCCCACATCGGCAGAGGCCAGCCTGCTGAAAGTCAGGATGTTGATCGCGAGCAAGGAATGGGTGCGGGCCGAAAGTCTGCTCAGCCAGATCGTCGCCGAGCAGCCCGCCAGCGAAAACTTCGACGCCGCGCTTTACTGGCTCGCCTTCTCGCAAAAGAAACAGGGGAAGCTTCAGCAAGCCGAGCGCGCTCTTGATCAGCTCATCACCAAATACCCGGAATCGACCTGGGTCACCGACGCAAGAGAGATGAGAGTAGAGATCGCTCCGCTCATCGGCAATATGATGTTGATCGCGACCGAGACGACGAGCCCCGAAGACGAGATAAAGATTGCGGCGCTTCAAAGCCTCTTTATGGCTGACCCGGCCCGGGCCGTAACGATTGCCGCCGATATGTTAAAGGACGGGTCCAGCGCCAGCCCGCTCTTAAAGCAAACCGCCTTGAGATTGCTCGGCCAATTCGGCGGCAAGCAAAGCACGGCCACGTTGATTGAAATAGCGCGCAGGCATATGGACGTAAGCATGCGACAGAAGGCCATATCGTCACTGGTGTGGAAGGCCGACGAAGAGGTCTTCAATCTGCTCAGAGAGCTTGCGACTGATCCCGTCAATGAGATAGCCGAAGCGGCCGTATATGCGCTGGCGGGCGCTCCGTCGGCCGCGCGCCGCGAAAAGACGTTCGAGGTAATGGCCCAGGCGGCAAGGTCGGCTAAAGCGATTGGCGCGCGGCGGCAGGCGCTCTCATGGCTGGCGCTCAACGGCGGCGACACGGGTCTTGACGAGCTGATGAAGGTCTATCGATCAACCGACGACGTTGAGATCAAAAAGACAGTTATCGCCGCGCTCGGCTCGCCCTACGGGGTCTATCTGATGCCGAGTTCCTCCGCTTCCCTGCTGACGACCTACACTTCCCCCGTTGCCGTACAGGTTTATTCGGAAATGGTTACCGCCACGGCGGAAGCGCGGCTAGCTGACCGGGCGGAGGTAAAGAATTCTCAGGCGGCGAAGCGCGCGCGGGCGGCGAGCCTGCTCAGGGAGATTTATGACGTGGAGAGGGGCGCGGAGCTTAAAGGCCAGATCATCACCGCGCTCGGCCATCACCAGACCAACAAAGAAGCGTTAAGCAAGCTTATGGAGATAGCAAAAAACGACCCCTTGCCCGAAATGAGGAAGATGGCGATTGCGCGACTCGGCCAGAGCAAAGACCCCGATGCGCTGCGCCTGCTTGAAGAACTGCTCAAGTAATCTGCCGCGGGGGCAGGGCTCGTCCCTGCCCCGCAATACCTTCCAAGGAGAGATCCATGCGCAAGCCTTTTCTCTTTGCCATCATCATCGCGACAGCGCTTATCGCTGGAACGGCCGCGACGGCACAATCACCCGCGAAGCCACCCGCGCGGCCCACGAACATAGAACCCGCTCAACCCAGGTGGGGAGACAAGCTTGTCATAACATATGACCCGAAGGTTGAGGGTGCGAAGCTAACGGAATCAGATGAAATATATATCGTCGGCTCGGTCGGCCTGACTGACCATTCAAACATTCGCGTCAAAGAAAAGATGGCGAAAGTCGGGGGCCTCTTCAGGCACGAGTTGCCGATCAAAGAGGGGATGGCCTATGCCAGATTCTTCTTCGTAAGCCTGAGCAACTGGGACTCGAGAGCGACGATTGAAGCAAAGCTGTATCGTACGGATGGGGTCGCCGCGAGGACCGCGCACGAAAGCGAATGGACGCGGAAGTACGTTGAGAACTTTGACAAGGAGATTGCACTCTACCCCGATAATTACGCCGCGTATCGGACGAAATGGTTTTTGGCCGGGGCCTTCGAGCG
This sequence comes from Blastocatellia bacterium, assembly GCA_963832205.1. GTDB lineage: Bacteria > Acidobacteriota > Blastocatellia > UBA7656 > UBA7656 > DATBMY01. The sequence goes on from CAWHTK010000007.1 coordinate 78,290, forward strand.
CGATAAGGCGAAGGCGATGATCGAAGAGGACATGAAAAAGCTTGCGGCGGGGGAAAAGACCGATTCGGCCGAGATGTTGTTCGCGCTCTCGTATGGCTATCTCATAATAGGGCAGGAGGAGAAAGCTCGCGACGTTCTCAAAAAGCTGCTGGCCGATCACCCTCACTCACCGCTCACTGCGCCGGCGCTCCAGAATTATAGCTATCAGGTCTTCGCGCTGGGTCTGAGCGGCGAAGGGCCTGAGCAGATCAAGCGACTCACGGCCGATTACATCACGCGCTATCCTGATAAAGAATTCGCGCGCGATCAGACTCGAATACTACGCCTACCAGAAAGATTTTCCGCTCGCCACGTCCGAGGCCATAGGTGAGCGGTGGATAAAGGACGAGCCCGACAACCCGCGCGCATACCTGGCGCTGGCCGCGGCTTACCACACTTCAAAGCAGAAGCCGGAGCGGGCCGTTTCGCTCGCCGAGCAGAGCGCCAACATGCTCTTGCAAGGCCAGTCGCGACTGCATGGGGACGTGTCGGGGCAGATGGGACAAATGTGGGCGATCCAGGCCTACGTCATCGACGCGGAAATTTCGATACAGCTCCGCAATTACTCGCGTGCGCTTGGCGCGATAAAAGCGGGCCGCTCGCTCGAAAGTGACACAAGCCCGAAGACCTTCTTGATTGAAGGCGAGCTGTGGCAAAAGCTCTCTGACACAAAGCGCGCGGAATTGGCCTATGTCGAAGCGAGCCTTCGTGGATCGAAAGAAGCGGAAGCGCCGTTGAAGGCGATGTATGAGAAAAAGCACGGGGGCCTCGCCGGGTTCGAAGCCTATCTGGAGAAAGCGCGGCTCGCGGCCGGGTCTTCGACGGCAGACAGAAAGCTGGCTCCGCCTTTTACCGCAAGCTCGCTTGACGGCAAACAGCTTGACCTCGCGGCAATGCGCGGGAAGGTCGTCGTGCTCAATTTCTGGTTCATAGGCTGCGCGCCCTGCCGCGTGGAGATACCCGGTCTAAACGAACTGGCGAGCGAATTCGCGGGCAAGGATGTTGTATTCGTGGGATTGGCAACCGATCCCGCGGACGATCTCAAGCGCTTTCTGAAGACGAGCCCGTTCAAGTACCAAATCGTTGCCGATTCGTTAAAGATAGCCTCGCAGTATGACGTATCCGGCTACCCGGTCCATATCGTTATAGACCGTCAGGGGAAAATTATTTCGCGGCTGACGGGCGGGAGCAAAGAGCGACACAATGATCTGCGGCCGCTTATCGCGCGCGCCCTCAGCGATCAGTAATTCAAACGTGGGACAAATGATGTGTCGTTTTTATTATTCAAGCCTGTCAAGAAAAGACCCATCATTATCATCTCAGCAATTACTATATTGCTGCTTTCCGCGATAAGCGCGGCCGAGGAATTCTCTCGCAACGACAATCAACGCGGGGCCGGCTCGATTGCCGCGAGCCGGCCCTTACCGCTTTCTATCTATCTCTTCTGCGACGCCTGAGTTGACATGCTGGCCGGCTCAAGCATCACCTTCACCCACCCGGGCTTTCTCTGATCGAATGCCTTGTAGGCGTCGATGACGTGAGTGAGCGGCTCGCGCTGCGTAAGTATCCTCGGCCGGGTCGGCGCCCCCGGCGCGGACCAGCTCTACGAGCATAGGCAGATATTTGCGATGAGGTTATAAATACATGACAGGTATTGCGCCGCGGCTCTTACCGAGTCGCGACGCTCTTGATTTATATTACGAGCCGCGACTTATTTATTAACCGGCTCGTCTCGCCCGTGAACCTGCGCGGGCGGGCTTGTCGCTTCGACCGCCGTGAAAGGCTCAAGTATCTTGTAAGTGTGGCTTGAGCCCTTCGCTACGGTCCACGAGTCGCCCGCTTCGAGCAGTATCATCTGCCCTTCAAGGTGTAGCTCCGCCCTTCCCTTTATGACGTAGCCGACCGTCTCGTACTCGCGCGAGGACTCCGGCTTTGGCTCGCCGGGCTGTTCCTCCTCCCATAGTCGCATCGAGACGTGTATGCCCGAGGCGAGGTACTTCTGCCCGAGTTCGCCCTTCGGCGATGTTTTTGATTGGACTTTCTTTACACTTGTATCACCCATACGGCTCCTTAATTTACTGCGGCCCGCCGACCGGGTTTGGCCGGGCGTGGCGCGTCACATTTTGCTGTGTGCGTCGGGTTGTAAAACAGATCGCGCGCACTATGGCCGGTTTTCAATCTCTATTTCGACAAACTCTTCCCTCAATAAGAAGGGCTGCAAGATTCATTCCAACCACCGGACGGATTGAACATGAAGTTGCTTCGCGTGGTGCGCGCGGATACTATTTCATTAAGGACTACGGTGGATCGCTTGTCATTGACCTAAAGAGGGAGCATTCCTCGATGAAGAGCGATTCAGGACATACCACGTCAATCTGGATGGCAACCGCAAAGGCCATCGACCGCAATCCACTCACGGAAGACGCCGGCACGGACGTTTGCATAATCGGGGCGGGCATCGCGGGTATGACCACGGCTTACATGCTCTGCCGCGAAGGCCGTTCGGTCATCGTCCTCGACGACGGCCCGGTCGGCGGCGGTCAGACCGAGCGAACGACTGCGCACCTGTCTAACGCCTTCGACGACCGTTATTACAAGATGGAGAAGCTGCACGGCGAGGAAGGATCGAGCCGCATAGCCGCGAGCCACACGGCGGCAATTGATCGGGTTGAAGAGATCGTCCGCGATGAAAAGATCTCCTGCGATTTCGAGCGGCTGGACGGCTATCTAATAGCCCCGCCGGACGAGCAACAGATGCTCGAAGACGAAATGGAAGCGGCCCATCGCGCCGGTCTCACGGACGTAGCGATGGTTGACCGCGCGCCGATAGAGGGGTTCGACACGGGCGCGTGCCTGCGCTTCCCGCGCCAGGCGCAGTTTCATCCGACCAGAATATCTTAAGGGGCTGGCCGACGCAATCGAGCGGCTCGGCGGGCGCATACACACCGGCACGCACGCTAGCTCGCATAGAAGGCGGCGACCGCCCGGTCGTCACCACCGACGCCGGTCACACCGTCAGTTGCGGCGCGTGCGTGGTTGCGACCAATTCGCCCGTCACCGACATCGTCAGCATACATACGAAGCAGGCCCCGTACACAACATATGTTGTAGGCTTGCGCGTGCCGCGCGGGCAGGTCAGGCGGGCGCTCTACTGGGACACACTCGACCCGTATCATTACGTACGAATACAGAGCCTCCCGGCTAACGGCTCTGATTACGACGTGCTCATAGTGGGCGGCGAGGACCACAAATCGGGACAGTCCGACGATGGACAGGCGCGCTTCACGCGGCTCGAACAGTGGGCGCGCAAGCGATGGCCCGCAGTCGAGCAGGTAGAGTTCCGGTGGTCGGGCCAGGTCATGGAGCCGGTTGACGGCGTGGCCTTCATCGGCCGCGACGCGGGCGGCGGAAAAAACATCTATGTGGCGACGGGCGATTCAGGCCAGGGAATGACCCACGGCACAATTGCCGGAATACTGCTAACGGATTTGATAGTCGGGAGGCCCTGCTCGTGGGAGAAGCTGTACGACCCGTCGCGCGTGACGCTCAGCGCGGAGACCGCGAAGGAATTCGCCAAAGAGAACATAAACGTCGCGGGCCAGTACATAAAAGATTATTTAACGGGCGGCGATGTCGATTCGGCGTCGGACATCGCGCCCGGTGAGGGCGCCGTAATCCGGCGCGGGCTCTCGAAGGTCGCGACTTACCGGGATGATGACGGGACGCTCACGGAGCTTTCGGCCGTCTGTACGCACCTGGGATGCATAGTGGCATGGAACTCTACGGAAAAGACCTGGGATTGTCCCTGTCACGGCTCGCGTTTCGACTGCCGGGGCAATGTGATAAACGGCCCGGCAAACTCCGGGCTCAACCCGGCCGACGCGAATTGAAAGACGCGGCGGTAACCGGGATGTGGCGCGACTAACACGCGCGATAGATGATGAGGGCGAGCAGCAGCGATAGAAGAAAAAGCGCGCCTGCTTGCTGAGAGCGAGAAAAAGACATCGCAGGTTACCGGGAACAGGTCACAGGCTTTATTGCAGGGTATCGCCTTTGCACAAAAAATTTGTAGAAGACTTATAGACTCCCGAGCCCCGCGGGGGCGGGATGTAAACATTCCGCTCCTGACGGAGCTCTATTGCTATATGCGACGGTTTCTATAAACATCTCGCCCCTACGGGGCTCAACACTTCAGACCCTCAGTCAGACTTTTTGTGCAAGCTCAGGGTATCGGCCTTCCAACCTGTCCCCAAACTTTTAACTTACTTGGCCGCGTGGTTGCAGACATAATTAATCAACGTGCGCACGGCGACGCCGGTCGGCCCCTTGGCCATGTGGGGCTTGCGGTCGTTTTCCCAGGCGGTGCCCGCGATGTCGAGATGCGTCCAGGGCGTATCTTCGGCGAACTCGCGCAAGAAATAAGCCGCGGTAATCGTCCCCGCGTAGCGTCCGGCCGAGTTCTTTATGTCGGCTATGTCGCTGCGGATCAGCTCGCGGTACTCTTCGTCCATGGGTAACTGCCAGAACCGCTCGCCGACCTCGCTCGCCGCCAGCCGCAACTCGTCTATGAATGACTGGTCGTTGCCCAGTATCGCGACGTTTATGGGGCCGAGCGCTATCGCCACCGCGCCCGTAAGCGTCGCGAGGTCGACGATCTTCGTCGCGCCGAGTTTTCGCGCATAGGCTATGGCGTCGGCCAGTATCAAGCGGCCTTCGGCGTCCGTATTAATCACCTCGATGGTCTTGCCGCTCATCGCGCGCAGGACATCTCCCGGCTTGTAGGCGCGGCCCGACGGCATGTTCTCGGTGGCGGGCATCAGCCCGATCACGTTGACGCGCGGCTTCAATTGCGCAATTGCCTGCATGGCCGCAAGCGTCGCGGCCGCCCCGGACATGTCATATTTCATCTTCTCCATGCCCTCGGCGGGCTTGATAGAGATGCCGCCCGAATCGAACGTTATGCCCTTGCCTACTATCGCTATAACGTCGGCGTCGTTGCCCATCGGCTCGGACTCGTCGGGCGTGTAGCGCAGCACCACGAGTCGCGCCGGCTCATCCGACCCCCGCGCGACTCCGAGCAGCGCCCCCATGCCAAGCTCTTTCATACGCGCTTCGTCCAAAACGTCTATCTCCAGCCCGAAGCGCGCGGCCGTCTCCTTGGCCCGCTCCGCAAGCTCGGTGGGCGTGAGCGTAGAGCTGGGCTCGTTTGCCAGCTCGCGGGCGAAGTTGACGGCTTCGCCTATTATGCGCCCGCACTCGACGCCTTCGGCGAGCGCGTCTTCGGAGCCGGGGGTCGCCGCGACAAGTATCAGCTCGTCTATGCGGCGCTCCTCTTTGTTTTCGGTCTTGTACATGTCGGGCTCAAACAGCCCGATCAGCGCGCCTTCCACAACCGATTGGGCGCTGCGGCCCAGCTCTAGTGTCGAGCGGCGCAAAACCGCGACCGAGCGCGCCCCCTTGCCGCGAAGAAACCGCGCGGCCGTGCCGCTCACCTTGCGGACGGTGTCGAACGAGAACTCCTCGCGCTTGCCCGCGCCGACGAGCAGGAGCCTTCGCGCGCGTATGCCGCCGGGCCTATAAACATAGACCATATCGCCCTGTTTGCCGCGCATCTCGTCGCCGCCCAGCAGGTCCGAGATTATCCCGCCCGTGCGCTCGTCCAGCTCTTTAAGCGCGCCATCGTCGGTCTTCTCGCCTTCATAGACGGTGACTACCAGCGCGTCGGCCTCCACGTCGTAGAACTTTCCAAACTCAGCTCTGACTTCCATCTTTCTATTTCGGATTTTGGATTTTGGATATTGGATTGCCGGATAATGGGTTTAGAGGATCGACCTGATGATCTTCTCTAAATCCAAAATCGAGAATCTAAAATCCGAAATCCAAATCACCTGCTCCTTTCTTTCATCATCACACGTGCTTCGCGGTCCGCCTCTCGACGGCGTTCGGTCTCGCGCTTGTCATAAAGCTTTTTGCCGCGCGCGATGGCAAGCTCGACTTTGATGCGCCCGTTCTTGAAATACATCTTTGTGGGGACCAGCGTCAGCCCCTTCTCCTGCGCCTTCCCGATCAATCGCTCTATCTCCGCCTTGTGCAGCAGCAGCTTGCGCGTCCTTGTCGGCTCGTGGTTCTCGCGGTTGCCGTGGCTGTAGGGGCTTATGTGGGCGTTCAGGAGCCACGCCTCGCCGTTTCGTATAAGGCCGTAGGCGTCCTTGAGGTTGCACCGGCCATCGCGTATCGATTTGACTTCGGTGCCGGTGAGCGCGATGCCACACTCGTATGTCTCAACTATGTGATAGTTATGGTAGGCTTCCCGGTTAGTTGATACTACTTTATTATCGCTCATAGGCAGAAGGGCTCGCCGCGCTTACCCCAGGCGAGCATACGGCTTAACTCCACCCGGCAAAATCATAACGGATGCTTTGAGGGACACGCAACGCAATCGTCACATTATGAACTCGGAAAAGCGCTCCTTTATCAGGTATAATCTAGCACTCGATTAAATGTTGACACCAGGTTCTAAACCCAGGAGGAATCCGTATATGAAGCGTCGCTCTTTCGTTTTGATTTTCACCCTGAGCCTCTTTGGCGCCCTTCCACTGATTGCAGGCGCGTTTGCCGACCCACCCGAAGTGGGCAAGGCTGCTCCCGATTTCAAGCTCCTGAACCAGGAAGGCAAGCAGGTAAGCCTGGCCGATTATAAAGGCAAGTGGATCGTGCTCTACTTCTACCCTAAAGACTTCACCGCGGGCTGTACGATACAGGCGAAAAACTTCCAGCGCGATATGGATCAGTACGTCAAGGCGAACGCCGTCGTCCTGGGCGTCAGCACCGACAACTCCGATTCGCACAAGAGCTTTTGCGACAAGGAAGGGCTGAGCTTCAAGCTGCTGGCCGACACCGACGGCAAGGTCTCGGAAACGTACGGCTCGGTCATGGAATACAACGGCAACAAGCTCTCGGCCAGAAACACATTCCTCATAGACCCGCAGGGCAAGATCGCCAGGGTCTATATGAAGGTCAAGCCCATGCCGCATAGCGAAGAAGTGCTCGCGGCCATAGCGGAATTGCAGAAGAAATAGCTCCTCACAATTGCGCTTTATGGCAGTAGAAGAGCGGTATTCGCGGCAGGCCCTGTTTGCGCCCATAGGCGAGCAGGGCCAGTCGCTACTCAATCGATCCAGGGTGGTCGTCATCGGATGCGGGGCGCTCGGCGCCGTTCAATCCGAGACGCTCGCGCGCGCGGGCGCGGGGCGGCTCACTATCGTTAACCGCGATTTCGTCGAAGAGTCGAACTTGCAGCGCCAGCTCATGTTCGAAGAGTCGGACGCAAGCAATCGGCTGCCTAAAGCGGTGGCCGCCGCCCGCCGCATAGCGCGCATAAACTCCCGCGTCGAAGTAGAGCCCGTAGTCGCCGACGTCAATTACGAGAACGTCGAAGAGATAATCGCGGGCGCTGATCTCGTGCTCGACGGCACGGATAATTTCGAGACCCGCTTTTTGATAAACGATGCGTGCGTAAAGACGGGAGTGCCCTGGGTCTATGGCGCGGCGGTCGGGTCTTACGGGCTGACGATGACCATACTGCCGAAGGAGACGCCCTGCCTTCGCTGCGTGCTTGAAGCCCTGCCCGACCCCGGCTCCGGGCCGACCTGCGACACGGCGGGCGTGATAATGCCGATAGTCTCGATAATCGGCTCGATACAATCGGCGGAGGCGCTGAAGATTTTGACCGGCAATTTATCGGCGCTGCACCGCTCGCTGGTGCGCGTTAACGTGTGGGATTTCCAGGTAAACCGGCTCGACCTTTCCAAATTCGGCGACCGCTCTGATTGCCCCGCCTGCGGGCAGGGGAGGTTCGAATACCTGCGCGGCGCGGGCCGTCAGGTCACGACCACGCTGTGCGGGCGCAATGCCGTTCAGATATCAAGATCGGGCGCGGGCCGGCTGGACCTGCCGGCGCTCGCGCGACGCCTCAAAGAGGTGGGCGACGTATCTTATAATGATTTCTTGCTGCGCCTGCGCGTGGAGGAGTTCGACATAACGGTCTTCCGCGACGCGCGCAGCATCATCCGCGGGACTACGGACCCGGCGGTCGCGCGCACGATCTACGCGCGCTACATCGGGACATAAGAAAAGGGCCGAGTCAGCTCAGCACTCAATTATGCAGGTACATTTAGAAATACTAACCGCGACGGCCGGCGAAGCCTTTGAGCGCGATTTCATGGGCGCCGGCGAGATCATCGTGCGCCGCGACGGTTACTCGCGCGCGCGGCATGAATTCATACTCGGCGGGCGAACCATCGCGAGGCTCAGGTGGCGCGGGATGCGGCGGGCCACGTACGAAGCGGACGGCGTAAGATTCGACATAAACGTCGGCGCGCTCGCACGCCGCATAGCGATTGTCGCCGAAGACGGCAGCGAGTCATTCCTCGTCGAGAAAGCCCGCGCGAACCCGCACCGCGAGGTCATGAGGGTCGAGATGGCCGAGGGCGATAACTTCTGCCTCACGCGCTCGTGGGATAGCCGGTTCCGGGCCGACACCTGCATCGAGGTCCATAAGCAATTCTACACCTCGACCTTGCTCGTCTTCCGCTTCAACACCAACCGCCGCACGCAGACCACGGCGCGGATAGACGTGAGGCCGGTGATGAAATGGGAGTCGCGCTTCATACACCGGCTGATCGCGCTCATCGTCTGCCGCATAATACTCGAACGGCGCCATTCCGGCTCAAGGCCCATGCGGGTAAAGGAACAGCCGCGGGGATTTGCCAGCAGCTCCCGCGTGCGCGATCGTAAGCGCTCCTTTTGACGACCGCGCCGAGACCGCGACTGTTCATCTTTTCCGGGGTTTCGTGGTAGTCTTTCACTTACGCCCCGGCAAGGTAGAAGGTTTTCACAGGCATTTTCAGGTTATGAGGAAAGCAATGTTGCGAGCAAAGAGCAAAGCACTAATATCGAAGACAGGCGTCTTGATAATCCTGTCCGTAGCGGCCGCGGTCTTGCCGGCCGCCGGGTGTTCTTCAAAAAGCGAGCCGACCGCTCCTTCGATGGTCAGCGATGTCGGCCGGAGCGTCGAAGAGTTAAAAGGCAAGGTCGTGCTGCTCGACATCTGGGCGACATGGTGCCCGCCGTGTAGAAAAGGGATTCCGGACCTGATCGCGCTTCAGAATAGTTATGGCGGCCAGGGGCTCGAGGTCATAGGAGTTTCGGTCGATCCCATAACGCAGGGCGGCGACTTGAAGCTCGTTTCGTCGTTCGTCGAATCCAACAAGATGAATTACAAGATCTGGCTCGTGGGCAACATGGACGCGCTCAACAAGTACCCGATAGCCACGGGCAGCATACCGACGAGCTATCTTGTTGACCGCGAGGGCAAGGTAGTGAAGAGGTACGACGGGCTGCAACTGAAGTCCGTTTATGAAAACGACATAAAGAAGCTTCTCTAAGGTCATGAAGAAAACAGCATCGCCGCAGGAGTCTAACCAGCGCGCATGGATAGTCGCTTCCGTCGCCGTTTTGATCGTGGGCATAGCGGTCACGGTAGCGATATTCGCGTTCTCTACGGATGGGCCGGAATCCGGCGCGGAAAGCAATTCGGCGGAAAGGCTGTCGGCCGCGAAGCCCGAGCCGGCGAAGCCCGAGCAGCCGTCCGGGGTGACTCGCCCGAACCCGCAGCCCCTCCCGGCAAGTCCCACGAATCCGGCTTCCACAGCCAGTTCCAAGGTTATCCCTATTCCGGCCGAGCCCATCGTCACCGGCAACGTGGGGAAGAGCCTCGAAGATTATCGGGGCAAAGTCATCATACTCGACCTCTGGACCACGTGGTGCCCGCCGTGCCGTAAAGAGATACCCGACTTCATCGCGCTACAGAATGAGTACCGCGACAAAGGGCTGGAAGTAATAGGCGTGTCGCTCGACCCGGTTAACCCGCGCGGGGGCGGCGGCCCCGCCGCAGTTCCGCCTTTCATGCAGCAGTTCGGAATAAACTACACGATATGGATGGTCACCGACTTCAAGGCGCTTGGCAATTACCAGCTTGGGCAGGGCTACCCGACGACTTACATCATCGACCGCAACGGCCGCACCGTAAAGCAGTATGTCGGCATGCGGACGAAGGATGTCTTTGAAAACGACATCAAGCAGTTGCTCTAGCAGCCTGTAAAGATTCGTATTGATCTCGCGAGTTTTATCCTTACGGTTATTCTAACTCTCCAGAAGTTGAACAATGAAACCCATCACCGAGCAGGCTAATCCCAGGACCAAGGACATAGACCGCAGGAGCGCGCTTGAGATAGTCACTCTCATCAACGAAGAGGACCATCTTGTGGCCGAGGCCATCTCGCGCGTGCTGCCGCGGGTGGCCGACGCGGTGGAGATCATCGCGGCAAAGCTCGGCGGGGGCGGGCGTCTTTTTTATATCGGCAGCGGGACGAGCGGGCGGCTTGGAGTGCTAGACGCTTCGGAGTGCCCGCCCACTTTCGGCGTCTCGCCCGACCTCGTGCGGGGGATAATCGCGGGCGGCGAAAAGGCGCTCCGCAGCGCCATCGAAGCCGCCGAAGACGACCCCGCGCAGGCCGCCCGCGACCTCGACGCAGCGGGGCTCACGCCGCAAGACGCGGTGGTGGGGATTTCCGCAAGCGGCAACACGCCTTACACGCTCGGCGCTATCGAGCACGCGAAGCAATTGGGCGCGGCCTCCATCGCCGTCGTCTGCAACCCCGAATCGAGGATGGCCGAGGCGGCCGACGTCGCCATCGCCCCGGTAGTCGGGCCGGAAGTCATCGCCGGGTCGTCGCGCCTGAAAGCGGGCACGGCGCAAAAGATGGTGCTCAATATGTTGTCGACCGCGACGATGATCCGGCTGGGGCTGGTCTTCGGCAATCTCATGTCGAACGTCCAGGCGACCAATGAAAAACTGGTGCGCCGCGCATTCCTGATACTCGCCGAAGAGACGGGGCTGGAAGAGACCCGGGCGGCGGAGGTATTCGAAGAGGCGGGGCGTGACCTGCGCGTGGCGCTATTGATTGCCCGTGGGGGGATTTCAAGAGAGCAGGCTGAAACGCTGCTGCGTGATTATAACAACTCGGTCCGCCGCGCACTCGACAGCCTCAACCGGTGATTGGCTGCCGCAAGATGAGCCAGCTTCTTTTACACAACGCAAGGTTAGTGCTCGACGGCCTCGTTACGCGCGGGGGCGTGCTCACGCGCGACGGGCGTATCGCCGGAATTTTTTCGGACGGCCAGACACCCGCGGGGCTCGCGGAAAAAGAGAGGCTCGATTGCCGAGGCGATTATATAGCTCCGGGGATGATCGACATACACATACACGGCTCGGCGGGCGTCGACGCGCAGGCGGCCGATGACCAGGGGTTGAGGCGGCTGTCGGAGTTTCTGTTGAGCGAAGGCGTGACCGCTTACTTTCCGACGTTTGTGCCGACAGACGACCCGGGGTACCACGAGGCCGTTCACGCCCTGGAAGAATATGAAGCGCGCGAGAAGTCGAGCAGGGGCGCGCGCATACTCGGCATTCATTTCGAAGGGCCGTTTGTGAGCAAGCACAAGTGCGGCGCGCTCAAGCGCGAGCATTTCAGGACGTATGCGCGCGACGCGCGCTCAATCGATCTTTTTATAAAACGCAATCGCGGCGACCGTAGCGCGCCGGCGCGGCTCATGACGCTCGCGCCCGAGATCGAGGGCGGACTGGAGTTGATAGGCGAGCTTGCGCGCAACGGGGTGCGCCCCTTTATAGGACATTCCGAGGCCGACATAGAGACGCTCGACCGGGCGGCTGAAGCGGGAGCGCGCCACATCACCCATTTCCCGAACGCGCTCGACCCGCTCCATCACCGCAAGCCGGGCGCGGTCGCGTGGGGGCTCGTGCGCGGCGACGTCACTATAGATTGCATCGCCGACCTTCATCACGTGCATCCGCTCGTGCTGCGGCTGATTATGCAGTCGAAGGGCGAGGACCGCATCGCGCTGATAAGCGACGCGATTATGCCGACCGGGCTCGGCGAAGGCGAGTATAGCGTCTGGGATTTGAAGATCGCGGTGCGCGACGGAATAACCTCGCTCGTCGACGGCGCGGGCACCATTGCGGGGTCGGTGATAACCATGCGCGACGCTCTCAAGAACGTCGTCAGCCTTGGCGTGCCGTTGCACAGCGCCGTTCGTATGGCGTCGCTTGTGCCGGCGCGCGCGGCGGGTCTGAGTCAAGAGCGCGGCTCAATCGAGGAAGGAAAGCGCGCTGACCTGATCGCCTTCGACGACGATTTCAACATAAAGTTCGCTATGGTTGACGGCGAGATGCGGTAGAATATTGTCCGGGAAGTGACCGGGGCAATAAAAAGACTATTGATATAGAAAACCTCACCATGTTTATAAACAGGTTTTGCAGCCGGGCCCTGACAGAGGGCGCGGATTTTAACCGAAAGGGAAAGGGAGTATGAACGGAAAGTACCTGAAAGCCATATGCGCGATCCTTACGCTTTTGTGCGCGGCGACGGCCGCTTCGGCAGACATAAAAATTAAGACCAGGACGAGTATGCAGGGCCAGAGTTACGAAGGCACGACATACATAAAGAAATCTCGCCAGCGGGTGGAGCAGAATATGGGCGCGATGCAGATGACCCAGATAACGCAATGCGACCTCCGCCGCAGCATTCAGCTCAACGACACGGCCCGCATATACCTTTTACAGCCTTTCGAGACCGGGGCGGCCGCGGACGCCGACAGCGCCTCGTCGCGCGGGCTGATCGGCAAGCAGCAGAGCACAGCCGGGCAGGGGGCGACCAGGCGCGGCGGCATAATAACCACGACATATAACGTGATCGACACGGGCGAGCGGAAGCAGATGTTCGGCATGACCGCGCGCCACTTGAAGGTCACGATGACGATGGAATCGACCCCCGAGGCGTGCAACCCGACAAAAATGAAGATGGAGATGGACGGGTGGTATGTCGATCTCGAATACGGGCTCAATTGCCAGTGGGACCGTCAGCCCGTCGCCGCGGGCGGGGCCGGCAGGCCCGACTGCGTGGACGAGTACCGCAGCAGGACTACGGGGAACGGCAAGCTGGGATATGCGCTGCTTCAGACGACCGTGATGTTCGGCGGCGACGGTCGCGAAATATCCCGCTCCGCAATCGAAGTAGTAGAGTTGACGTCGGCGACGCTCGACGCGGCGCTTTTCGACATTCCCGCCGGCTATACCGAGGCCAAAACCATGCAGGAATTCTATGCGGGCGGGGCGATGTCGGGCGCGAATGCCGGGCAGCCCAGGAGTGACACGGGTGACAGCGGCGAAACATCGAGCGCCGTGAAACCGGCTCCCGCGGCCGTTTCCGCGGGATTGACGGCCGCGAGCACACCCAAGAAAGCGGGCGCCATACGGATAGGCGTGATGCTGCCCAAGACCCAGACGACCGAACGCATCCCTGGCGCGCAGGCGGCCGAAGCGGTGCGCAACACGTTCGTCAGCTTCATCAACGGGCCCGCAGTCGAGGTTATCGCGCTCAACGCGAGGCTCGTAGATCAGGCGATGGAAGAGGCGAAGCAGAGCCATTGCGACTACATTCTGATTTCAAGCTTCAGCCAGAAGAAGGGCGGCGGGGGCATGCTCGGCAAGGCGCTCGGCAACGTCGCGGGGAGCGCGGCCGGACATATTCCTTATGGCAACAGCACGGGAGATGCGGCCGCGCGCGCGGCGGCGGTGACGGCCATCTACACGACCGCGGAGATATCGGGCTCGATAAAATCGAAGGATGAAGTCGGGCTGGAATACACTCTGCAAACTGCCGAGGATGCGCGGATACTGCTCACGAACAGCGACAAGGCGAAGGCCAAGCAGGACGGTGAAGACATAATCACGCCGATGATAGAGAAGGCGGCGCGCGCCGTCATCGGCGCGGCAAAGAAATAGGCCGGCGCGGGACTTTGCACAAAAAGTCTATTTGAAGGTCTGAAGTCGGGAGCCCCGTGGGGGCGAGATGTTTATAGGAAGAGATTGAATCTACATTTCGAGCTCCGTCAGGAGCGGTATGTTTACATTCCGCCCCGACGGGGCTCAAGAATTTATCACCACCGTGTCTTCTATAAACATATCGTCCCTACGGGACTCTTACTGGCACACATTTTATGCAACGCCCGCCGCGGCTTCAGAATTAACCACATAGACCCAAAGGGCACAAAGAGGCACAAAGAACGATTCGCTTTGTGAACCTTTGTGTCCTTTCTGTGTTTGTGGTGAGATGTTCTTTGCGCGCGGTGCGGAAAAAGGGCATCATCTTAGCGAACAGGAGGAAGCATGAGCGAGCACCCCACCGGAAAAGCGCCCGAAAGCGGCGCGCTCACAAGCCAGTTGATCAACCCCGGCCCTTATTCCGACCTTGTCCACGACCGCCTCAAGCGCATGGACGACGAGCAATGGATTCGGCGCATATGGGAGAAGGACGCCGCTCTTTGGAAGACGGACGAAGAGCACCAGAAGATCATCAAGAACGCGCTCGGGTGGGTTGCGGTCCCCGAGTGGTCTTTCGAGCGCATAGGCGAGCTTGAGGAGTTCGCTCGCTTCGCGCGCGACGGCGGTTTTACGCATGTCCTGTTGCTCGGTATGGGCGGGAGCAGTCTTTGCCCCGAAGTCTTCAGGCGCACGTTCGGCCGCGTCGAGGCTTTCCCGGAGCTTATGGTGCTCGACAGCACGGACCCGGCGGCGGTGAGGGCGATGGAAGAGAGCGTTAATCTGGAAAGGACGCTCTTTATTGTCGCGAGCAAATCGGGCACCACGACCGAGCCGCTGATGTTTTATAAGTACTTCTTCTCTCGCGTGCGCGAGATCAAAGGCGAGCGCGCGGGAGAGAACTTCATCGCGATCACCGACCCCGGCACCCTCATGGAAGAGATGGCGCGAGGCGACAACTTCCGCCGCATCTTTCTAAACCGGGCCGACATCGGCGGGCGCTATTCGGCGCTGTCGCTCTTCGGCATGGTGCCGGCCGCGACGGCGGGGCTCGACGCGCGCGGCTTGCTTGAGCGAACAATCCGGATGATGAAAGCATGCTCGCCCGATACGCCGATAAACGAAAACCAGTCAGCGAGCCTCGGCGCGGTCATGGGCGCGCTGGCCGGCGAGGGGCGGGACAAGCTAACGCTCTTCATATCGCCGGATATAGAATCGCTCGGCCTGTGGATCGAGCAGCTTGTCGCGGAAAGCACCGGCAAGGAGGGGCGCGGGATAGTGCCGGTTGCGGGAGAGCGACCGGGCCCGCCCGAAGTCTATGGCAATGACCGGGTATTTGTGAGCATAAGCATCGGCCCGGTCAACGAGGAGACCGAGAGGCAGTTGCGCGCGCTTGAATCCCACGGACACCCGGTCGTGCGACGGACGCTTAACGACGTGCTCGATCTCGGCCAGGAGTTTTACGTCTGGGAGATGGCGACGGCCATCGCGGGCGCGTGCCTCGGGATAAATCCTTTTGACCAGCCGAACGTTCAGGAGAGCAAAGACAATACGAAGAGACTGCTCGATCAGTATAAGCAGAACGGCTCGCTCCCGGAGCAAGAGCTTGCCGCCGAAGACGACGGGCTGAGGGTTTATTGCGAGGCCGAGACCCGCGAGCAGTTAGGCAACCCCGCGTCGGCCGAGGCATTGATAATCGCGCACCTCAGTCGCGTTGTCGCGGGCGATTACGTCGCGTTGCTCAATTACATACGCGAGACGCCGACTCACGAACAGGTGATACAGCAGATTCGCCACCACCTGCGCGACACGCTCAGAGTAGCCAGCACGACCGGGTATGGCCCGCGTTTTCTGCATTCGACCGGGCAGCTTCACAAAGGCGGCCCGCCCACCGGCGTATTCATTCAAGTAACCGCGGACGACGCGCGAGACGTGGAGATCAGCGGCGAGCCGTTCACGTTCGGGGTGCTCAAGCAGGCGCAGGCGCTCGGAGATTTCGAGTCTCTGGCGAGCCGCCACCGGCGGGCCATCCGCGTACATCTCGGCCATAATGTTATCGCCGGTCTTGCGCAGCTTTTCGAGATAATACGCCGAGGCTTCCCGCTCGATAGATAAAGGCGCTTTATGACAGCAAAGACACTCAGCGCGGGCGGCGCGCAAATTGAAATCTACGCCGATGTGGGTGAGCTTGCCGCAGCAGCGGCAAGCCGCTTCGCCCAGCTTGCGGAGCAATACGTCAGCAAGAACGGCATCTTCACCGTAGCGTTGTCGGGCGGCTCGACGCCGCGGGCGATGTTCTCGCTTCTGGCAGAGGAGCCTTTCTTGAGCACCGCGCCCTGGCGTTCAATCTATTTCTTCTGGGGCGACGAGCGGTGCGTTCCGCCCGACCATCCCGAAAGCAACTACCGCATGGCACGCGAGACGCTATTATCAAAATTACCGACGCCGGACGAAAACATCCTTCGCGTGCCGGGTGAATTTGAGACGCCGCAGGCGGCGGCCGCGCAATACGAAGCGGATATGGCCAGGGTGCTCGGAGGATTCGGCAAGGATTATCTGAGCGGGGACAAAACGCCTATGCCGCGGCTCGATCTTATATTACTCGGGATGGGCGCAGACGGGCACACGGCGTCTTTATTTCCCGGAACCGACGCCCTGCATGTAAGCGACCGCGCGGTGGTCGCCAACTACGTTCCGAAACTGAGCGCGCACCGCATCACCCTTACGGCTGATGCGATAAACAACGCCCGCAACGTTATGTTCGTCGTCGCGGGCGCGGATAAGGCCGAGGCTCTCAGGCAGGTGATTGAAGGCGAGCGCCGCCCGGAAGAGTATCCGAGCCAGTTGATACATCCGGGTGCTGGCGATCTTGTCTGGATGGTGGACGAGGCGGCGGCAAGACTTTTAACCGGGAGCGATATGGCCGCTCGATGAGCGCGGTTCATGTCGGATTGACGGCCCTTCGACAAAGGAATACTTATGACCCCACAGGATGACACGAGTCTGGCAAAGGTAGGGATGATCGGGCTGGCGGTGATGGGCGCAAACCTCGCGCTGAATATCGAGCGCCACGGGTTTCCTATCGCCGTCTATAACCGCGAAACGCAAAAAGTGGATGAGTTTATTGCCCAGAATCCTGGCAAAAAGATCATCGGCGCGCACTCGATTGAAGAACTGGTCGCCCGGCTGGAGCGCCCTCGAAAGATCATACTCTTGATAAAGGCCGGCAGCCCCGTTGACATGGTCATCGACCAGCTCAAGCCTCACCTTACTCGCGGCGACATAATAATCGACGGCGGCAACTCGAAGTTCGAAGACACCGAAAGGCGAGAGCGCGAGCTGAAGAGCGAAGGGATATACTTCATCGGGTCGGGCGTTTCCGGCGGCGAGTCGGGCGCGCTCTGGGGGCCTTCGCTTATGCCGGGAGGGGACCCCGCGGCCTACGAGCAGATACGCCCGATATGGGAAGCCATAGCCGCGAAGGTGGACGACGGGCCGTGCGTGACATACATAGGGCCGGGGGGCGCCGGCCACTTCGTGAAGATGGTCCATAACGGCATCGAGTACGGCGACATGCAGCTCATAGCCGAGGCTTACGACATAATGCGCAAGGCGCTCGGCCTGGGCGCGGAAGAGCTTGCCGAGATATTCGCTCAATGGAACGAAGGCGAGCTGGATTCTTATCTGATAGAGATCACGGCGAAGATATTCAAGGTAAGAGACGAGCAGACGGGGCGGCCGCTCGTCGACATGATATTGGACGTGGCGGGGCAGAAGGGCACGGGGCGCTGGACCGCGCAGGTGGCGCTCGAACTCGGGGTCGTCATCCCGACGATACAGGCGGCGATTGACGCGCGCGTCCTGTCGTCGATGAAGGCCGAGAGGGTCGCGGCGGCGCGGGAGCTGAGCGGCCCGGCGCAGGGCGATTTCAAAGGCGACAAGCAGGCGATGATCGAGGCCGTGCGCGATGCGCTCTACGCGAGCAAGATATGCTCTTACGCGCAGGGGATGAACCTCATACGCAAGGGGTCGGACGAGTACAAATGGGGGATCAACCTCGGCGAGGTCAGTCGCATATGGAAGGGCGGGTGCATTATCCGCGCGCAATTCCTGGGCAAGATCAAGCAAGCCTACCAGCGACAGCCGGACCTGCCGAACCTGTTGCTCGACCCGGATTTTAAAGAGTGGGTGCTCGAAGCGCAGCCGCGCTGGCGCGAGGCAATATCGACCGCGCAGTCGCTCGGCATACCCGTAGCGGCGATGTCGGCGAGCCTCGCCTACTTCGATTCGTATCGGGCCGAAAGCCTGCCGCACAATCTCACCCAGGCGCAGCGCGATTTCTTCGGCTCGCACACATACAAGCGCATAGACGATCCCGAGGGCAAAGACATTCATACCGATTGGGAATAAACGCGACCTTCTTGATGGGATTATAAGATGTCAAATACAGGAGCATTGGAGAACCCGCTGAGAGTGGGGCTGAGATTGGAGCGGACGGCCGACCCTTGCGCGGTCGTCATATTCGGCGCGTCGGGCGATCTGACAAAGCGCAAGCTGGTGCCCGCGCTATACCGGCTCACGCAAGAGAATCGGCTGCCCGCCGAATTCGCAATCATCGGTTTTTCGCGCACGCCGATGAGCCACGAGCAGTTTCGCGCCAGACATGCGCGAGGCCATCGAGACTTACTCCGCCGCTCAGAGCATCGACGAAGAGGTGTGGCAGAGCTTCGCGCAGGGTTTGTTTTATATCGCGGGCGACATCAACGACCCGGCGGCTTACAAGCAGATAAACGACCTGCTCGAACAGATCGACCGCGACCGCGGCACGGCGGGCAACCGCGTCTTTTATCTTTCGGTCGCGCCTGACCTGTACGGCAAGGCGATAACCCGACTGGGCGAGGCGAATCTGGCGAAGCCGCGCGAGGGAAGCTGGGCTCGCATAATAATTGAAAAGCCTTTCGGGCATGATCTCGAGAGCGCCAGACGGCTGAACGAGCAGGTGGCCAGCGTTTTTAACGAAGAACAGGTATACCGCATCGATCATTACCTCGGCAAAGAGACGGTCCAGAACCTGTTGGTATTTCGATTCGCCAACGGCATATTCGAGCCGGTATGGAACCGCCGGTACATAGACCACGTGCAGGTGACGAATGCCGAGGCGATAGGGGTCGAGGGGCGCGGCGAATATTACGATTCGGCGGGCGTCGTGCGCGACATGATTCAAAATCATGTTTTTCAGGTGTTGTCGCTCGTCGCGATGGAGCCCCCCGTCAACCTGTCGGCCAATTCGGTCCGCGATGAAAAGATAAAAGCCATGCAGGCGGTGCGGTTGATAACGCGCGAACAGGTTGACGAATTCGTCGTGCGAGGGCAATACACCAGCGGCTCGGTAGCGGGTAAGGAGGTGCCGGGCTATCTGGAAGAGAAAGGCGTAGCGCCCGGATCGAAGACGGAGACGTACGCCGCGATGAAGCTCTATTTTGATAACTGGCGATGGGCCGAGGTGCCTTTCTATATCCGCTCGGGCAAGCGATTGCCAAAGCGCGTGACGGAAATCGCCATACAGTTTCGTCAAGCGCCGCTCCAGCTTTTCGCCAACGTGCCGGGCCAGCAGCTTGAGCCGAACGTGCTGATAATCCGGATACAGCCCGACGAAGGGATCACGCTAAGAATAGCGGCGAAGGTGCCGGGGCAGGCGATGCGCATCCGCTGGGTGAACATGGATTTTCGCTACGGGGCCTCGTTCGGCGCGTCGCCGCCGGAAGCCTACGAGCGGCTGCTGCTCGATTGCATACTGGGCGATTCGACGCTCTACGCCCGGCGCGATATGACCGAGCGCGGGTGGGAGATAGTCATGCCGGTGCTTGAGGCATGGCAGAGGCTCGAAAGCCGACGTTCCGAAATACGAAGCGGGCACCTGGGGCCCGGAAGAAGCCGACCGGCTGATAGAGAAAGACGGCCGCCGCTGGAGGCGTTCATAAGGACTCGCTATGAGCACATCGAGCAACACGATCAATGTGGCGGAGATAGAGCGGGAGCTTACCTCGCTTTGGAAACAGGCGTCGAGCGACGACGATAGCGGGGTCATCCGCGCCTCGATGCTCAATCTGATCACCTACGCGTCGGGCGATACGAACGTCGCGGAGCTGGATGACCAGATAATAGAGATAACCGCGGCGCACCCGTGTCGCGCGATAGTCTTGCTGATAGGCGACTCGCGCGAGTCGAGCATTTCAGCCGAAGTCACCAGCCGCTGCACGGTGCCCACGGCGATGACCAGGCAGGTCTGCTGCGAGCAGGTGACGATAAAGGCGAGCGGCGAACACATAGACGAAGCGCCGAGCGTCATAGCGCCGCTGCTCATCTCGGACCTTCCGGTCTATCTGTGGTGGCGGGCGCTGGCGCGCGCGGGCGACCGGGCCATGTTTCGGCGGCTGGTCGATATTTCGGACCGGGTCATAATCGATTCGGCCGACTTTAACGACCCGCACACGGACCTGGCGAATATGGCGGCGGTGCTCAGAGAATCGCCCCAGTGGACGGCTTTCAGCGACCTGAACTGGGCGCGCCTGACGACGTGGCGCGCGCTGCTTGCCGGTTTTTATGACGTGGCCGAGTACCGGCCCCTGCTCGACCGGTTGGGGCGGGTGGTCATCGAGCACTCCCCGCCCGCGACGAACCCCGAAGCCATATCGGCAAGGGCGCTGCTGCTCGGCGGGTGGCTGGCGAGCCGGCTGGGGTGGAGATTCGAAAGGTTGCCGGCGAGGGGGGCTCCGCTTCATTCGTCTTCTCCGTGGGCGACCGCGTGGCGCGGCTCGACTTTGTGAAGACCGACCGCGAGATCGAGCCGGGGCACGTGGCCCGCGTGAGGCTCGAAAGCTCGGCCGACCTGTCGGCCCTCTTCAGCGTCCAGCGCAGCGCCGACGGGACGCGCATAGAAACCGAGGTGGTCTATGGCAGGCAGAGGAATGTACAGCGCGTGCTGAGCTATGAAGGCAGGAGCGAGAGCGCGCTGATCGGCAAAGAGATAGAGATACTCGGCCACGACCGCATATATGAGCAGGCGGTGGTGGCGGTCGGCGATTTCATACGCGACAACTAATCAAAACCTTCGACCTCGTGTAACCTGGGATGACTCAAGAAAAGAAGAGCGCCGGCATGATGCTGGTCAAGAGAATAACCTTGCCGCTGGCGGTCAGCGGCGCGCTGGCGTTTATATACGTCGCGCTCGTGCTGTTAAAGCCCGCGCTGCTGTTCGAGCAGGGCGATGCAGAAGACAACACGACCACGCTCGGCAAGTACCTCACCGGCTTCCTGCTCCTGGCGGCGAGCGTCGTGATAGTCCGCGCGGTCAGCTACGCGCTGTTCGACGTAGTCTTTTTCAAGCGCAAGAGGCGCGAGGCCCCGGCGCTGCTTCGCGGGCTTCTGGCGGTCGTGCTCTATGCGATCTTCCTGGTGTTGATCTTCAGGATACTGCTGATCAAGGGCTTCGGGTTCGAGATACTGGCAACCTCGACGGTAGTGGCCGCCGTAATAGGTCTGGCGTTGCAGGACACGTTTGGAAATTTCTTCGCGGGGCTTTCGATAAACGTCGAGCAGCCGTTCCAGATACTCGACGCGATACAGGTGGGGCAGCACCTCGGGCGCGTCGAGTCGATCACGTGGCGCGCCACTACGATTCGCACGAACAACAACACGATAATAGTATTTCCCAACAGCACGGTCGCGCGCGAGCCGATAGAAGTCTTCCGCTACAACAACCTCAACCGGCGCGTGACGCGATTCCCTGCCCCCTACTCAGCGCCGCCGCAGACGGTCATAAACCTGATCAAGGAGACGACCGCCGCAATCCCCAACGTATCCCCGGAGAAGACGCCGAGGGTCAGAATCTCGGAGTTCGCCGATTCAAACATAATCTATGAAGTCCTTTACTGGGTGAAGGACTATATGTGGGTGCAAGACATCGACGCGAAGATAAGGGAAAACATCTGGTACGTCTATGGGCGCAACGACCTGTCGATCCCCTTCCCCGTAAGGCATGTGTTGATCGAGCGCAGCGCCGCGGCGAGCCCCGCGGGTCCCGATTACTCAGGCATGCTCAGACATGTCGATCTATTCGAGCCGCTCAGCGAGCAGGAGAGAGAGTCGGTCGCAAAGTCGGCCGTCAAATATATCTATGCGCCGGGCGAGCTGATCCTGCGCCAGGGCGACCCGGGCGATTCGATGTTCATCATCTGCAAAGGGCGGGTCGAGGTGCGGCTGCCCCCCGCGCGCGAGGGCGCGCAACAGGTGGCGGTGCTCGAACAGGGGAGCTTCTTCGGCGAGATGGCGTTGCTCACGGGCGAGGCGCGCATGGCCGATGTCTATGCGGTTGACGAGGTCGAGGTGCTTGAGATACGCAAGCAGTCGATCCAGCAGCTTCTCAACGAAAACGAGACGCTTGCCGAATCGCTGAGCAGCAAGATAGCCGAGCGGAATGCGGAGATAGCCGAGTATTCGCGCGCACTTCAGGAGGACGAGAAGCGGCGGCGCACGGAAAACGTGTTGATCAAGGTGCGGCGATTCTTCGGGCTGGGGATGAGAGTTGAAGGTAGATTATGGAGCGCTGCGACACGCTCGCAGCTTTGTGAAGCGGTGACTTGTCGCCGCCAGACAGCCCTTTATCGAGATATGGAGCCGAAGTCGGCTAGGGCCATAGCGGTGACAAGTCTATAGACTGTGCGGGCAGCGCCATCCGGCCGATCAATCACTATGATTGAGCAGCGCCTTTACCATCTTTATAAGGTTGTCGAAGTGCGTGGTCTTGACCAGAACGCCGTCCGCGCCCGCCTCTATGGCTTCGCCCGCGAGCTTGCCCGCGTGAGCGGTAAAGGCGATGATCGGTATTGCGGCAAGCTCGGGCGCTGCGCAATCGCCTTATCATCTCTATGCCGTCAAGCTCGGGCAGCGCCAGGTCGGCAATGATGAGGCCGGGCCGCTCGGCTTCGGCCTTCTCAATGCCTTCGTAGCCGTCACGCGCGGTGACGACCGCAATCCCCTCTATGCCCAGTAACAGAGAGACTACCTGCGAAGTATCGGCGTGGTCTTCTACCATCAGAACTTTTGTCGTCATGGGAGTTCCTTTGATGTGAGGGGCGGCGCAAGGTTAGATTCAGCTATTAATCCTTTTAGCCGATTTTCGCGTCCTGCTTCGGGTAATAATCTTATGGAACCGGAGTTCGTCAATAGCCCGTAAGCACTCGCTGGTGAGGCGTGTTGATCGATAAGGGCGGCCCCGAGGCCGCCCTTAAATCTGGACGGTCTTACTTGCGGCTGGCGAGTGATTTCTTGGTGGTGGCCTGTTTAGCCGTGGCCTTCTTCGCGCCGCCACTCTTCTGACCCGACTTTGACGTAGTCCGCGCGGCCAGTTTCTTCGGACCTGCTTTTCTGGTCTGGCTTGTGCGGACTCCGCTAGCTTTCTTTGCGGCGTGAGCGGTCTTTGCGGCGCCTTTGCCGGCCCCGCCTTTCGTCGCCTGCTTGCCGGGCTTCGGGGGCGGCTCGACAACCTTCTTTCTTACGCCGCCCGGGTCAGTCCCTTGCGAGCCGGGCTTCTTCTCCGGGGATTTACCCTTCTTTCCTCGCTCTTGCATGTGTATCCTCTCGGTTGATCTGCGCGCCCACTATTATCTCTCATAGTGTACCGCTCACAATGAGTCGAGAAAAGCTAGCAGCCGGTTCTTCTTTTTGCGGCTGAGCGCGCGGAATTTCTCGGCGGCGCTCTCGGCCTGGCCCGCGTGTCGCAATATCGCGTCTTCAACCGTCAGCGACGCCCCATCGTGCATGTAACGGCTGCGCGCCCTCAATCCCCAGAGCGGGGCCGTTCGCATTTTGTTCCTCGTTGACAGCGGGCCGTTTTGGACTATCCCGTCGCCCGTCCCGACGTCGTGCAACAGGTAATCGCCGAACGGATGAATGATCTTATTCCCAAGGGCCGAGGGGACCATAAAGGCCCCGCCGTTGATCATAGTTCCGGCCGGCGCCGTGGTGATGGAACGGACGTGGCAAACATTGCAGCTTAGACTGTCGAACAGGTCCGACCCGGCCAGCGCATCGGGCGTCGCGGCCCGTGCAAAGTCGCGCGGCGGGGCTTTCGTAGCCCTGATGAACCGGGCGAACAGGTCAATCTCGTCGTCCACGTCTTCGGGGTCCGCTACCGTATCGAATGCCGATACCGATTGGCCCATAGACATGTTTTCTTCGGGAAACAGCCGGTTCGTTATTCCCATCTCGTTCAGGTAGGCGTCGGCCGCGAACGAAAGCAAGCTCGCGTGCTGCGCCTTCCACCCGAAGCGGCCCGCTCGCGTCGCGCCGGCGGATTCGAGCACCGGCACCTGGATCAGCTCTCCGCGAAGGCTCGCGGGTTGAGAGCCGGCGATGCCGGCGAGCGTGGCGTCGTCGATGGCCTCGACAAACCCCGCGCCGAGCAGGCTGAGCGACAGCCGCTGGGTCCGCACGTTCATGTCTTTATGGACTCTTTCCTGCACCGCCGGATCAATGGCGCGGTCGTGGATTATCGAGCCCCCGAGCGGTTCTATAAAGTTGCCGAAGCGATCCGTGCGACCGGCGCGAAGCACGCTCACCTGGCTCGATCCGCCGGTGAGCGGGTTCTGGTGACACTCGGCGCAAGACTGGGCGTTGAAGGTCGGGCCGAGCCCCTCCTGCTTTGTCTCGCGCTCTTCAAATACCAGCCGGTCTATCGCGTGCGCCGATTGCTCGATATAACCGTTACTGAGGCCGTCGAACGCGGCGGGCGCTTCCGTGGCGGGACCAGTTTCGCTCGCGACGGAATTGTATAAGGGCAGCAGCGTGGCTAAGAAAAGAATCAAGATTGACGTTTTGATGCGCTTCATTTAACTTCTCCGAAATTACCCATCCCCCGACATCCGGTAAGTAGCATTAGAGGGGTTTCGTATATTATCACAGGCGGGCGGGCGCCAGACAGGGCGGGCTTCGGCGCGTTGTCCGGGGCCGGGTCAATCCACATCGATCTTCGTCGCGCGAAGCGGGCGGTCGGCATAAATGTTAGCCTCGCGCCACATTACTTCATAGACATCGACCGGCTCGCTTTTGCCTCTTATCTTTATCTGGGCAATGGCGCGCACCGGGAAGTCATCGCTTATAAGCTCGCGCGTAGAGCGGCTTATGAGTATCTGCCAGGGCTGGGCCTGTTTTTCGAGCCGGGCCGCGAGGTTTATGGTGTCGCCTATCGCGGTGTAGTCGGTTCGCTCCTGCGACCCCATGTAACCGACGGTCGCCTGGCCTGTGTTGATGCCGATGCCTATGGCGATCTCCGACAGTCCCTTCTCTCTCAGTCCCTCGTTGACGCCGATCATCGTGCGCTGCATGTCGATTGCCGCGGCGACCGCGTCGGCCGCCATCATCTCGCCCTGGTAAGGCACGCCGAACAGCGCCATCAGCCCGTCACCCATGTACTTGTCGAGCAGTCCGCCGTGGGCGAAGACTATCGGCGTCATGTCGGCGAAGTACTCGTTCAGGATCTGCACGACCGTCTCCGGCATGAGCTTTTCGGAAAGCGACGTGAATCCCCGTATGTCTGAAAAGAGCGCCGTCACCAGCGTGTTTTTGCCGCCCAGATTCAAAGCGTCGGGGTTTGCCAGTATCTCATCTACGACGTGCGGCGGCATGAAGCGCCGGTACTTGGCCCGCGCCAGCTCCTCTCTAACGAGGCGGCGGTGCGTGGTTGCGTTGTCAACGGCAATCGAGGTTTCCGCCGCGAGCGCGTTGAGGAGGTCCAGGTCGTCCTCGCTGAAAGTCCTCATCCGCTGACAATCGACGTATATGACGCCGAGCACGCCGTCCTTGCCCAGGAGCGGCGCGCACATCACCGAGTGGATGTTTTGCAGTATGATCGACTGGGCGAGCGCGAGGTTGTGGTCCGCCATGGCGTCGAACGAGAGCATCGAAATACGCCCATGGACTACGCGGTCAACGACCGTCCGGCTTATGCTTATCTCTTCGCCGGTCCGTGGTGCCGTGCCGCGCGTCGGTGGCGAAAGGAACGAACTGCTTGCTCTGCTCATCTTCGAGCAAGACAACAAACCGGTCGGCCGGAGTCAGCCGGAAGAGCATCTCGGATACTTTCTTGAATATATCTTCGAGCGAGAATACGGAGCCGAGCATCTGGTTCAGCTCGTATATGCGGCTGAGCGTTTCGGCCTTCTTCTCGAGCGCCACAATATCGTCGGGCGTCGGCGTGGCCGATGTCTTCCAGCTGAGCGAGCCCGTCCGCAGATCGGGTCCCACTTGCTCCGGCTTGCGAAGGAAGATCGTGCCCCCGACCTTCTGGTCGTCATACTTGACCGACAGCGCGGCGGGCGCCTCCTTAAACTGCAATATGTACTTGCTTATGGTGATCGAATCGCCGCTGGTCAAGACCCGCTCGTTTATGCGCTTGCCGTTTACGAACGTCCCGTTGGCGCTATTGAGGTCGACGAGGACGACCGCGTTGCCGGAGCGTTTTATTATGGCGTGCTCGCGCGACACCTGGCTCTCGTCAAGAACTATGTCATTTCTGTCCGCGGCCCGCCCTATGCGGCTCTCCTCGAGCAATAAGTCGTACTCGAAAGTTCGGCCCTTGATTGGATCGGATATTATGAGCTTCGGGTTCATGGTCTTAAAATTCGCTCCGCGGGGCTACCACTCATAGACGCGATTGATCTCGCCTATGGAGACGCCCGGGCGGCCCAGCTCCACGACCTGGCTGATAACCTCGGCCCGGTTCATAGGCTTGATATGCACGACCAGTATTTCAACTTCCCGGTCGAGTTTCGCGAGCTCCGAGTCGAGCAGCTCCGGCGTGAGATGCTTTGAGGCTTCGGCCAGGGCTGCGCGCTCGTTCGGGTAAGAGACGTCGACAAAGATCGCCTTGAGATTTGCCGCGGCGGCGGCGGCCCTCCAGATTTCGTCCGTTACGTATGTGTCGGAGGTAAAGACAAGGGTTGCCTGCTCGCCTTCGACTACCAGCCCCATGGTCGGCACCACGTGATTGACCGGTATCGGCGTGACCCTCAAGCCGGCAACGCCTGAGGCGCGGTACGGCTCTATGACCTTGAATCGAATGGTCGGCTCGCTGTTATCGGGCAACAGTATCTTCTCGAAATCGGGCCATATCTTGTCGTTGAAAACATGCTCGCGCAGGCTCGCCACTACTTCATTCGTGCCGTAAATAGTGATCGGCCCGTCGAGCACCGTGAAGGCTTCGGCTATGTATATCGGCAGCGACGCTATGTGATCGCTGTGCGTGTGGGTAACGATGATGTCGCGCACCCGGCCGATCTCTTCCGGGGCAAGGGCGAACCCCAGGCTGCCGCCATCTATGGCCAGTCGCTCATCGACCAGGAAACAGGTCAGGCACTGGTATTGCGATTCTCGCCCGGCGCTGCTAGGCAGTAGTCTGACCCTCAAGGTTTTGTCCTCCAATCAAGCCTTACGAGTGAATAATGATCGTCATCACTCGTCTCGCCGCCCTTCACTTTTAACTCTTCACTCCCCCGATCTTAACGCCAAGCGCCTCCAGGAACTTGTTGGGCCGTTCGCCGCCGATCATCGCGAAGATGTAATCGTTCGGCAACCGGGCAACCTCCTTCTTCGACCTCGTATCCATCAACACCACTTCTCCCGGACCTATGCTTTTGATCTCTGCCCTGAAATATACCTTTATCTTACCCGCGTCAATGCAATCGTAAACATTTATCTTGTTGCCGAGCTTGAGGTCGCCCTTGAAATCGCTGCGAATGACCAGCGCCACTTCGTTGTCGCGCGTAAAGCTGAACGAATTGCCGTCGCGCCTGAACCCCGTGAGGTTGACGGCCGCCTCGATGGCCGAATTGCCCGCTCCGACGACTATACACTTTTTCCCGGAATAATCATCCGGGTCCGACAGCTTGTATTTCACCTTGTCGTCGTCGAAAGGCTCGTACTCGCGCACCGGGAGGCGAAGCCCGCACTTCACGCAAAACGATTCCGACCCGGACCTCGTCTGCCCGCACCTCGGACAGTGCTTGGCGAGCGACGGCGCGGGGTGAACTCTTATTTTCAGATCTTCGCCCTCTAAATTGAGCTTCATCGGCGTCCCGCGATTGCCTATCGCGAGTATGACCTTGCGGGCGCGATAGACGGCGCGCACTTTGCCCTTCCCCTTCTCGGTGAGGACCGTAAAGCAGCCGTTCTCGCGCTTGATGTCCTTGCAGCTCTCCTCCTCGTTGATGACGACGCCGTTCTTCATCATCGATTCTATCCAGGCTTGAATCATCGGCTCTTTCTGCTCGCCCGCGCCCGGCAGCGGTATGCCGCCGCGCGCGGCCGTGGTGTCGGGCTTAAAGAAAACGTACTTGCCCGCCGGGTAATTGGCGATGGTGCTTACGACGCGGTCCTGTTCAATTGCGACGTATCTCAGGCCGCGCTGCCTGGCCAGCACCGCCGCCGAAAGCCCCGCCGGCCCGACGCCGATTATCGCCACGTCATACTGGGCGCTGGCGTTCGGGCCTTCGCGCTCGAGGTCCTCCCGGACATAGTCAACCACTTGCCCGCCTTCGTTGATGGCATTTTTTATGAGCGGCACGCCCGATACGTCCCCGACCATGTACATACCCTCTACATTCGTCATCATTCGCTGGTTGCGCTCGGGCACCTTGCGCGGAGGTATCGGTTTTGTACCGTTGATAAGTATGCAGGCTTTCGGGTTGGTCGGGCATTCCACGACGCACCCCGTATCCTCCATACACTGATCGGGCGCGATGGGCATGGCGATTCCGTTAACAATAGCCAGCACGTCGTGCGGGGCATGCCTCGACGCAGCCGTGACAGCCGATACAAAGCAGCGGGTCGACCACGGGGTAAGGATAGCTCGGTCCCTCGGCCTTCAATCGCTCCACGTTGATCATCAAAGGCGTGCGGGTGCTGACGGGCTTCTTCCACCGACTCGGCGCGCGCGGCCTTGGCCTTCAGCGCCGATTTTCTCCGCGCGGCTCCGGCGGCCATGATGGCAAGCCCCGCCACCGGTATAAGGCCGGCCAGCGCGACCCATACGTACCAGGGGACTGCGCCGGCGCGCGTAAGCGAGGCGAGACCGAGCGTGTCGCGGTTCTGCCTTATATCCTCCGCCGCGCCCGTCCCTTTAAATACCACGGCCGTAGCCTGGCGTCTCTTCTGGTCCGCGCCGACTTCCTTGTTGAGCGATTCCAGATATTGCTTGAGCCCTGTCGAATCGCTCCCCTTCGATAACGACGCGGCGAATTCCTCAAGCGTATTCTTTTTATTGTGCTGTACGTGACAGCTATTGCAGTTGGCCATGCCCGCCGTGGCCGCGCTGCTGCTCGCCGCGCCGCCGTGACACTTCGCGCACTCGTTGCGAGGCGACTGGGTCCAGTCGCGGGTGCCGCGCTCGCCCGCGTGACAGTCGGCGCATCTGACAAGTCCGGCCAGCCGGCCCCTCTGGTGCAGGGCGTGGAACTGGTCTTTAGACGAATCCGTCGCCCAGCTTTCGGGCAATCGCTTACGGCGCAAGTCTTCGAGCGTGAGCTTCCATTGCCAGCGTCCGTTCTCGACGGGGTATCCCACGGTCCCGCCGTGCGGTATGGGCAAGGGGGCGCCCGCCCGCTCGCCCGTGCGGATCAGGTAACTGCCGTTGTGGCAATTGGCGCACAGCCCGTAGTTCATAAGGCCGACCTCTTTTTGCGCCCCCTGGTGCTCGGTGTGACAGCTTGAACACGCAATATTTTCGCGGTCGTGCGCGTCATAGATCAGCGGGCCTGAAGGCCGCGGTCGCGCCCGCCGCTTGAGTGACGTGACAGCCGATGCATTTGTCCTGCATCCCCTCCGTGACCCCATGACAGTTCGAGCACGAGCTGGCGTTTTCGCGCGCGGCGATGTTGCGCTTGAGCAGATCGCTCGCAACAAAGCTAGACGTGTGCGGGTCGGATACGGGGCCGGGCGAATAGGCGCTCTCGTAAAGCAGGTAAGCGGCGGCGGCGGCCAGGGCGACAATCACCGCGCCCCAGGTGAAATACGAGTTGCGCCATACTCTCTTGAGGTCGAGCGTCGGCCGCCAGTTGAATTGCGCTTTGCCGACTTTCATATCGCCGCGCGGGTGCAGCATCGTCTTTTCGCCAATCTTGCCCGCCTCGCGCTTGCGGTTCTTCCAGAAAATCTCAAGCGCCTGGTCGCTTTGTTTAGCCAGGACTCCCGTGTGCAGCCCGGTCAGATTCGCGCGCCTGGCCGCGCCCGGCTTTATCTTCACCACATAGGTCTTCATCTCCGCCGCGCTCGCGCTACCGGGGAGCGGCGCGCTCACCATGCCTTCGAGGGCCTGCATCTGCAACTCCCTCTCGACGGTGATCGAAAGAGAGTCGCCGGAGTAGCGCGCGAGCAGGAGAAACGGGCCTATCTGTATGAGGTCGCTGTCGGCAAGCTGCGTGCGGTTTACGACCTCGTTGTTGAGCAGCGTGCCGTTAGATTGCGAGAGATTGAAGAGCCAGAACGTGCCGTCTATCTCCTTGATGCCGGCGTGCGTTCGCGATACCGCGGGGTGGTTCAGCACGAGGTCATTGGTGATAAGCCGGCCGATGGTCAGGCCGTCGCTTTCGACAATCGCATCGTCGAACGCCTCGTCCCGGTCCTTACGTTGAATTATGAAACGACTTTTCGACGCCATATCGGCTCACGGCCTCGTCACCTGGAGGCGTAATATATAACCTGTATGATGTGGACTATCATCAGGGCGAGCATAAGCGACGTGGTGATTACGTGCAGCGGCAGCCATATCTTCAGCGTGCGGTGAAGAAATATAAGCGCCTCGACGCGGCCGAGCGTGGCCGCCGAATCGATGGCGCTCTCTAGGCGCTCTCGCTCCGCCGGGTTGTTTATCTTTTTCAAGACGCCCGCGAAATGGCGCCTGGCGCGCTCTAGCGCGTCGTCAAGCCGCTCGCGCCTGAAGCACTGGCCCAGCACGTAGCCAAAGGAGGTGAAACGCGGCACGACCTTCTTCGCTATAAAGTCGCGCTGCGCCGCCGAAGACGCCCCGGCCGTTTCGGCGATCCCCTTTTGCAGTTCTTCGCGACGCCGTCTCAGGTCGTCGATTAGAAGCGGCGTCTCTTCCACGCGGGTCAGCAGTCGCGGCACTACCTGGTAGCAGACTATTCCGAACAGCCCCGTCAGTATCACAAGATCAAAGCTGATCATAAGCACGGTCGTGAGCGCCCCGCCCGAGTCCGCGCCGCCGTGCAGCAGTATCATTATTGCCGCGATGACTCCGAGGTACGAGTGCGCGAGCATCCAGTAGCGCAGCGCCCCCGCCCTCCGCCTGTAGATCTGCCGCCTCGCCGGGTAGAGCATCACGCCGATGATACCGGCAAGGCCCACGATCCCCGTGAGCCATCTCATGTCGAGAAAACCCAGGAGCTTTCCGCCCAGCCCGTGCTCGCCGAGCCCGTATATGCAACCGGCCGTAAGCAGCAGGGTCAGTAGCAATCCGGCGATGTGCATAACGCGGCGCAACGGGTCCGACCGGTGGATGTTGCGCCCCATGGCATGCGCCGAGTTGACGAGCAGCAATCCCTTGATCTCGCCGATCTCGGTGAAGTACTCCTTCGGGTTGATTCGCGCGAGCGCGCCCGTGGGGCAATTCTCTTCGCAGCTATAAGCGGCGCGCCCGTGCCCCGGCGGGTTCAGGCCGGTCCCCCGGCACAGGTTGCATTTGACGGCGAGCAGGTCCTCCGTGGCTTCGACCTCCGGCGGCAGCGGGTCGGCGCTCAGGCGCAGCAGCCCGTGGAGCAGCCCCCCCGGCCCCGAATCACTCGCGCCGGCGGCCGACTTGCGCGAAATCATCGAGATGGCGTTGTATGGACATTGCGTGGCGCAGTCGCCACAGCCTATGCAGGTCTTCGTGTTGATGTCGATCTGGCCCGCTTCGAATCTGCCGATGGCGCCCGTCGGACACCCCGTCAAACATTCCGGGTCCTGACAGTGCATACAGACGGCCGGCGAGAGCACGCTCTGGACGGCGCGCGGGTTCTCGGCCGTAAGCCGTGTGACGTGAATCCCCCGGCGCGTAAGACGCGACTGGCCATGAACCTTATGGCAGGCCAGCGAGCAGTTCCCGCATCGCACGCACAGATCCATGTCCATCACCAGCAGGTTCGTCGCGTTGACGAGACCCGTATCGATAAGGTGTTTTTGCGCCGACAGCACGGCCGGGCGCACGTCCGCGCGCGCGCTGATGCGAGACCCGAAGGGCGGCGGGATAAACGGCGCGACCGCGCGCGCCATGTGCTCGCGAAGCCCCACATTTTTTCTGAGCGCCCGGATCGAGATTTCAAGCACCTCGGCCCGGCCCATAATAGTCACGCCGTAGGGCCACTCTACGTCTTTAAGTATCGCTTCGGCCCCGAAGCAGAAGCCCTGCCCTAGATAATCTTCCGACTGCTTCTCCCCGTTCGATTGCGTGCGGCAAAGCCACCCTTGCTTGATTATGTACAGGCTGTTGATGCGGTCGCCTTCGTGGAACAGGACGTGATTTTTCGCAAACACTTTGAAAAAAGAGGCCTCTCTAAGATCTGCCGCCATGTCGGGCGTCAGGTGGAGGTGGGCCTTAAACTCTTCGATGGCCGCATCGCGCCCGTGTATTCTGTAGGTCGCGTCGAGGCTATCGCCAAACATTTTTAGCTTGCGAAGCAATCTCAGTGCCGGCCGCTGCACTTCGAGGACCTGGGCGGGGTCGGCCGCGGCTCTGACCGTGGCGCTGCGGGGCACGCCCGCAAGCACGCTCATCTCGCCGAACTGTACACCCTGGCCGAGCCGGGCGACCATCACCTCTTGCCCGTGAGGCGTGTTGACATACACGTTCACCTCGCCCTGCACGATAAAGTAAAGGCTATTGCCGCCCCAATCGCCCTCTTGAACGATGGTCTCGCCGGGATCGAAAGTCAGCAGTCGAACGTAAGGGCCAACTTTCTTGCCGCCGTAATTGCGGCCATAGACTATGACTTCAAGATCAAGTTCATGGTCGAAATGGCCGTCGTGCATCGATAACAGGTCCCGTACCGATGGTATGGAGTCCAGTGCGTTTAAGACATCGCGACGACTCGTATGCTCACGCGGCATGACTATTCCCCTAGTTCGAATTATTAAGGGCTTATACTTTTATGACTAAACCGCTGAGGGTTGGCCCGCAATGAGAATATATCAGCCTGCCCGTATGATCAATCAAGCACGGAAGCGAACCCTGAGACCGGCGGGTTAATTAGAGGCCGAGGCGCGGGCTTGCGATCCGGCTCGGCCGCGGCCCTGGAGCCGATGCGCCATAGCGCCGCGGCCGAAACCAGGCACGCGAAAAAGGTCGCGCCCCACAGGGTCGGGGCTCCGAAGCGGTCAAGTACCGTCGCGCCCAGCCACGGCCCGACGGCAAACGCGATGCCGTAGCTCATCTGGTAAAAGCCCATGTACGTCCCGCGGCGCGCGCTCGGCGCGATGTCCGCGACGAAGGCCGACGCGCTCGGAAGCAGGATCATCTCGCCAAACGTCCAGATGACGACGGTCGCGCCGATGGCCCATGCGCTCGACACGAAAGCGAGCGCGCCAAATCCCGCCCCCGTCAAAACGGCTCCCAGAGCCAGTGTGCGGCCATGCGGCCACGCGGACATCGCCGTGTTGAGCGGCACCTCGATCAGGATTATCAACAGCGTGTTTATCGAAAGAAGCAGCCCGAAGACGTATTCCGAATAGTTGAGGTCGCGCACTACGTAAAGCGGCATCGCTGCCGCGGTCTGAAAAAAGACTACGCCCGAGAGGACCATCGCGCCCAGGAAAATAAGAAAGCTCCTGTTTTCGAGCGCGGCCGCGGGCGCGCCCTCGACCTCGGCCCGTGGGTTTGCCTCGGCGTGGTGCGAGACCTTGCGCCAGCGCGAGAAGGCCAGCACCAGCCCGGCGATGATCGAGGTCGCCCCGTCAATATAGAAGAGCGCCGCAAATGATAGCGTCGCCAGAAATCCGCCCACGGCCGGGCCGATGCTCATGCCGAGATTTACCGCGAGGCGGTTTAGCGCGAATGCGCTCTTTCTGCGGTCTGAAGGAACAAGGTCGGAGATTACGGCCATATTGGCGGGACGGAAAGCCTCGCTGATTATTGCCCAGAGAGTCGTCAGCGCAAGCAAGGCGTAATAATCTCGCACGAGCGGAAAGGCCATCAGCAGCGCGCCCGTGGCTATGAGCGAAAGCTTCATTATGCGGAGCGGGCCCACTACATCCGAAAGACGGCCCGCGATCGGCGCGGTGACAAGCGACCCCACTCCGTAGAAGGCGAGCACCATCCCCGCCCGCGCGGGCGCAACGCCGAGCCCTTCGGTCAGGTAAAGGACGAGAAAGGGGAGCGCCATCGTGCCCGCCCGGTTTATGATCGTCGCGGCGAACAACACCCATATCTCGCCCGGCAATCCTTTTAGCCCGCGCCAGGGATTCATGCCAGGAAGCCTAACGGGCGCGCCCAGCGGCGCAAGAAGCGGGTCAGAGGTGCCCAAAGCAGAAACAGAAAGAGGATTGAACGGCGCGTGGCTTTGCACAAAAGTTACTATAGAAGGTGTCTGAAAAGTATCAAGAGGCTGAAGCAGGTGAGCCCCGTAGGGGCGAGATGTTTATAGAAGAATGATGCATAAACGATCGGAGCCCCGTAGGGGCGAAATGTGAACATACCGCTCCTGACGGAGCTCCGAATAATATTCAGCCGGTTTCTATAAACATTGCGCCCCTACGGGGCTTTTCAGACACCCTCTATAAACATTGCGCCCCGACGGGGCTCCCGACTTCAGAGCTTCTGTCAGACTTTTTCTGCAAAGCTATTGGGCGGCTGTTTGGGGTGCGGTCACCTGTCGCCGCCACTCCACAGATCACCGCAGATGGGCGCGCGCCTGCTGCGCTTTGTCGGCGAGCGCGCGGGCCTGGTCTAAGGATTCCATGGCGCGGCGGAACTGTAGATCAAAGGAGAGGTAGGACTGTTCCCCGGCTTCGGGGCCGTATGCGGCGCTAAGTATCTCGCGTCGCATTTGAGCCCGTATAAAGTCTATTCTCGATTGAAACCGCTCGTCCGAAACATTGAACTCCGGCTTTGCCGCTATGTACTCGCGAAAAGCGGTCACGAGCGAGTCGGTGATTGGATAGCGATTTATATCTTCGGGGGAGAGGCGCGATTTGTGATGGGTCTCGGTAATCTGGTACTCGCGGAATTTTTGAATCTGCCCCGCAACAAGCTGGCGAACGAAATCGAATACCCCGTTATAGAGGCGTACGTTTATTGGCGGGGACTTTACCTCCAGGTCGGGGCGAATGCCGCCGCCGCCGTAGACGGTGCGGCCGAGGTCCGTCGTATAGAGCGCATCATCGCGCGGCGCTTCGGCAACACCCTGCTCATCCTCGTTGCGGCTGAAGTAGTAATCGTAAAACGATATATTCGAATAATTACGCTGTATCAAGCGCCCGGTCGGCGTGTAATACCTGGCCGTTGTGAGCACGAGCCCGGTCCCGCCCCACAGGTGAAACAACCCCTGCACGAGCCCCTTGCCAAAGCTATTCTCGCCGACGATGAAGGCGCGGTCGTGATCCTGAAGCGCGCCCGCTACGATCTCTGATGCCGAGGCCGACCCCCGATTTATCAGCACGACAATCGGCACCGTTTCCGGCGCGTTCTCTTCCGGCACGTGGTAAGCATTGACCGACAAGCGCCCCTCGCGCCCGCGCACCTCGACTATCTTCTGGCCCGGCGCGAGAAACTTTCTCGAAACGTATATGGCCTGATCGAGCAGCCCGCCGGGGTTCCCGCGCAGATCGAGTATGAGCTGGCGCATGCCTTCACGCTTGAGCCGATCCATGGATTCGACCAGCTCCTGCTCGGTCGTGCTCGAAAACCCGCCCGTCAGCGCGATGTAGCCCGCGCCTTGCTCGACCATAAACGCGTTTTTGACCGAGGGGAGCTTCACCTCGTCGCGGCGTATGCGGACGGTTATGGGTTCGGCTGCGCCCGCGCGCGTAGACCGTGATCTCGACCGGCGCGCCGCGCTCCCCGCGCACCTTGTGCATTACCTGCTCGGTTAACCACTCCTCGGTATTCACACCGTCGGCGGCGACGATGGCATCGCCGTAGCGCAAACCCGCGCGGTCGCCGGGGCCGCCCGGCGTCACCGACATTATATAGACGCGGTCGTGGCGGCGGGCGATGGTTACGCCTATGCCGTAGGTGCGGCTGCGCTGCTCGCTCTGCACTTCTTCGAATTCGGTCTTTGTGAGGAAGTTCGAATGCGGGTCGAGCTGGTGCAGCATACCCTGGACCGTGCTCTTCCCGAGCTGCTCTAAATCAAGCGCGCCGGGGTGATGTTGCTGGACCTTATCGAGCGCCTCTTTATACCCATCGGCGATGCGCTCGACGGCATTGGGTTGGCGTGATTCGTAAAACCCGCCGGCAAGCGTGGCCGCCGCCACCACGACGACGGCGATTATAGGCAGGAATCTTTTTCTCGCTAACTTAACCACGGCAACTTTCAGGATAATACAAAAACGGAAACATCGCAAAAAAACTGGCTCGGTCGGCCTGCGGCCGGCGTATCGATGAACGCCTGGTTTATACCCTACCTGGACTGTTTGTCGAACCGGATGTTTCTGACCCTCCCGCCCGTGAGGAGGAATCCCGCAACACGTTTTTCGGCGTCGCGCGTGAACTGCACCCTTTGGAAGAACCACTGCGACCCTGTGAACCTGTCCCCGTCGAGCCGCGTCAGTTTTATGTCGTTGTGCCTTCTGTGTTGCGCGACGATCTGCCCGTCTTGAACCGTTAGCGTGTAGACTGTGCCAAGCTCCGGGCTGTAATAATCACCGAGGAATTCCGCGAGCTGGGCCGGCGCCGGTTCCGGCATGACTTCCAATTTTTTTGCGCCCCGCGTCTGCCCCTTCTGCGTAGCCTTGAATCCCGCCACTTTGCCGCTTTCGTCGCGCTCAAA
The DNA here is from genome assembly GCA_963832205.1 of Blastocatellia bacterium. Classification (GTDB taxonomy): domain Bacteria; phylum Acidobacteriota; class Blastocatellia; order UBA7656; family UBA7656; genus DATBMY01. The sequence continues at coordinate 115,322 of CAWHTK010000007.1, forward strand.
CGCTATTTCGACCCCGGCTTCTCTGACAATGAACTTTGTTTCAGAGAGCGGAATTATTTCGCCCCGCGGTTGCCCGGCGGGTTGTGCTAACAGGCGGTCGCCCTCTCTCGTGATTGTTACCATCGTCCAATTATCGAGCAGGTACTTGCCTACGTAAGAATCATATACTGCCGGGTTCACCTTGGCGGCCGCGAGGTCAGCCGCTTTCTGCCTGACCTCTTCCGGCCCCAGTTTATCGGCGAGGTAAATGGCGGCTATTTGTTCGGCGAGCCGAGGAGTGGAGAACGTGGAGAGGTTGCTCAGCACGACCACGCCGAAGCGGTGTTCGGGGAACCAGGAGATGTAGGCCCGGTACCCCGCGTCGGCTCCGCCATGCCCTACCGTCTTGAGCCCGCGGTACCGGCCGATGCTGAGATCCGAAGGCGTAATCAATCTGCTTGCCGCCGTTGAGCACGGCCTTCTCATGCATCTGCTCGATGACGGCCGCGCCGCCCAATTTTTTCTCCTCAAAATTGATCACCCACCTGGCCAGGTCTTCGGCGGTCGTGAAGAGACTGGTCGCGCCGACGTTCGCATAGTTCAACGGCATGATCGCAAGTCCGCCGCTTCTGGCGGGGCCGTAAGAGTAAGCGCGGTTTTTGACGATCATCTGGTGGTTGTCGTGGAAGTGCGTGTTATTCATCCCGAGCGGCTTAAAGATTTTTTCCGCCGTAAAATCTCGGAACGACTGGCCGCTCACGCGCTCGACTATTACGGCCAACAGCGTGTACCCGGTGTTGGAATAGAGATGCTCCTGGCCCGGCTCGAAGTTCAATTCCTTTTGATGGCGCACCATCTTCAGTATGTGATCTTTGGTGATGACATCGTCGAGCCGCCAGCCCGCCATTGCGAGAAGCTCCCACTGGTCGCGCAGGCCGCTGGTGTGGTGGATCAAGTGCCGTATGGTTATCTTCTTTCCGAAGTCGGCCACTTCCGGCAGGTGCTTGCGTATGTCGTCGTCGAGCGATAGCTTGCCCGCGCTTGCGAGCATCGTGATGGCGAAAGCGGTGAACTGCTTCGACACCGACGCGACGTGAAAGACGGTTGAGGGAGTGATCGGGATGTCGTACTCCAGGTTTGCCGAGCCGTACCCGCGCTTATATACGACAGCGCCGTCTTTGACGACGGCTATGGCCGCGCCCGCCGAGTCGGGCTTATCCCAGGCGGCAAATAGCTTGTCCACTTTTGCGCCGAGCTCGTCCTGATTGGTTTGAGCAAGCACGGCCGGGCTTACCGGCGCGAGGGGTAACCATACGATTAAAAGAAGCAGAGGGGCATAGAATAACTTTTTCACATCGCTCTCCGAAATAGATTCTGTCGGGCTTGATCCATCTGGGCAGTGGCCGCCTCCAACTGAATGGAACTTAATCCGCGGCCTGGTAAATGTCAACGGGGATCGGCAGGGGCTGTCGGGAGGGAGGACTGAAAGCAGTTAAGAGTTTATGAGCAAGACGGACTTGATAGGCAAGGCTCCTTTAAAGGTCATGAATCTTTTTATGGAGCGTCGCCCGGCCTTGCCCCAAGCGACTCTATCCACTCGTCTCGCTTCGCGTACATCCGTTCGTAATAGCCCTGGTACTCGCCCGTCCTTACGCGCGAGACCCACTCGCGGTTATCAAGATACCACCGGACGGTCCTCTCTATCCCGTCCTCGAATTTCACCTCCGGCCGCCACCCGAGGCCGCGCTCGATCTTCGTCGTGTCCATCGCGTACCTGCGGTCGTGCCCCGGCCGGTCGGGCACAAATTTCATGAGGCTTTCCGGTTTGCCCAGCAGGCCCAGTATCGCCCGCACCACCTCAAGGTTCGTCTTCTCGGCCCGACCTCCGATGTTATATACCTCGCCCGGTTTGCCCTCTTCGAGTATCAGCGCTATCGCGCGGCAATGGTCTTCAACATATATCCAATCGCGGACGTTAAGGCCGTCGCCGTAAACCGGGAGGGGCTTCTCTTCGAGCGCGTTTGCGATCATAAGGGGGATCAGCTTTTCCGGGAATTGATAAGGGCCGTAGTTGTTCGTGCATCTCGTCGTGATCGCCGGCAGCGCGTACGTCTTATGATAAGCGCGGACCAGCATATCCGAGGCGGCCTTGCTTGCGGCGTAAGGACTGTTAGGCGCGAGAGGGGTATTTTCAGAAAACGCGCCTTCGCTCCCGAGCGACCCGTACACTTCGTCCGTCGAGACGTGTATAAAGCGATTGATGCCGAGCCGAAGCGCGGCTTCAAGCAAAACCTGCGTGCCGTTGATGTTCGTGCGCAGGAACTCGGACGGGTCTTCGATGCTGCGGTCAACGTGGGATTCGGCGGCAAAATGCACGACGGCGTCGGGCAAGCAATTGAAGGCGCTCGAATATGATTCGAAGGCGGCCTTCACTCCCGCCGCGTCATTTATGTCGCCGAGGTGGAAGCGATAACGGGGCAGCCCTCTACGCCTTTCAGGTTTTCAAGGTTGCCGGCATAGGTGAGCTTGTCGAGGTTCAATACCCGGTAATCATCCGACATCAGTATGTAGCGGATGAAGTTGCTGCCGATAAACCCGGCCCCGCCGGTCACGAGCACGTGCAAACGATCACCTCCATGACTCTTTTTTGCTCGCTTGAGTTTACCCACGGCAGGTGATTAGGGCAAATCTGGCGGAGCGGGGCGGCGGGATGAATCCGGGGTCGGCGTGGATAATCACTCCTGTTCTTCAGCCCACCAATCCTGAAGCGTCGAATGGAAGGTGGTGCATATCTTCTCTATCTGTTCCTGGGTGACCTGTTCCTTGAGCACGCTCTTTAGTATGAGGCGGAGCAGTTTCAGCGGGGTGAAGCCCTCTTCCGCCTGCTCATCTTTGGCGGGTGAATCTTTTATGGAGTTCCTAACCGGGAACTGAATCACTTTTGCTGTCGGCCGTATCTCGTCAGGCTCCGGGCTCGGCAGATTGATCGCTACTGTCGAACGCCTCTTAGAGATCTCTTTGATTCACTTCATAGATGGTCTCCCTGAATTCGGGATAGTACGAGATGAAGGGCGAGGTAGCGAGCGCGAAAGAGACGGACCCGCCTCTTCAGCCGGCCCGCCGCGCTGAGTTCTACGGCGTAGGAGTTAAGGAAATCATAATATGCCTGTGGTTCGGCATGCTTGATAATTGGCACAAGCTTTTCCAGATCTTCCAGCGCCGCCTTGTGATACCCCTCTGCTGATTTAAGCGCCGCGATGCTTCTTGATAAGACGATGTAGTCTGAAATAGAAGGCGATGTTTTGATCGCTTCAGTGTAGTGGTATAACGAGGCTTCGATTCTCCCCTGATACCCCTCAAAAGCCGCCAGCGAAAGCATCGCCTTTGTCTTGTACGTGTCGGTCTGTTCTATAATGATTTCTAGCTGTTTTGTGTCGTATTTTGCTAGTCTGCCATCACACCAGATCAGGTAATACTTTGCTATTATTTGGTATTCCTTTAGCGGTATGTTATTTAATAGTTCGGCAAATTGGCGAGTCCTATCAAGCTGTCTGAATGACTGAGCCGCTTGGATCTCTCGTATAATCCGGTTTCCTAACTGATAGTAGTCTGCAACACCATTCAGCAATCGCTGATACAATCGCGGCATGGAGGAAAGTATGAAGAGATGTTTATCCGTTTGTTTGCTCATGCTGTTTCTGGCCTTTCCTGTACTGGCAGGGCACACGCTTGGCGGTGGCCGGTATTGCCCTTGCAACACCCCGGAATCCTGCGTCTCCGGGCTCAGCACGCGGGATAGGGATAGGTTGCAGGGTGATTTCAAAACTAAGCAAACTTCGTCTCCTGATCTAAAGGTGGTGTTAATAGCCCTGCTCGTGCATATGCTTAGATACAAAGCCTAAGTAAAGGGACAATTAAACAGTCATCGCTCTCGTGGCGATTAAATATATGTCTGCCAAATTGTATATAAAACCACGGGGGAATCAAGCGGAATTAATGACACAACGGGCGGGAGCTTATTTCCGTCAGAGGGATTATCTATCGGGCGAGCTTGTTTCGCCGGCCGAAGAGGTGAGCTTGATGATCTGGTTGTAGGTGGGAATCTTTGCGGTTGAAGTAAAGACGGGCCTCGGCGCTTCAATCGGGGTGACTTCCTTCAGGGAGACGGTGTGTACGCTAGAATACCGCGCATAGATCGTGCGGACGTAGTTCTGCGTTTCGGCAAACGGAGGTATGCGTTTGCCGTAGAGTTCCACCGCGCCTTCGCCCGCGTTATAGCCCGCGAGCGCAAGCCTGAGATCGCCGTTGAAGCGGTCGAGCAGCCAGCGCAGGTATCGCGCGCCGGCGAAGATATTCTCGCGCGGGTCAAAAATATTTCTGACGCCGAACCGCTCGGCCGTCGCGGGCATAAGCTGCATAAGACCCGACGCGCCTTTGGGCGAGACGGCCCGCTGGTTGAATCCGGACTCGGCCCGCATAACCGACAGCACCAGGCACGGGTCGAGCCCGTGGCGCAAGGACGCCTCGCGGACCATCTGGTCGATTGCCGGGTTACGCGAAGAGACGTGCTGGTGCGAGTCGGGTCTCGCCGCCACGGTCTGCTGAACTACTGGGGCGGGCTTCTTCTCCGTGAGTCTTCATTCGCTCAAGCTCGGCCTTTCGGGCGCGCTCCTGGTCGTCGCTCGTAAGCGGGACGGGGGGGCGCGACGGGACCGACAGCGGGCGCTCCTGCGCCGCCGCCGCGACCGAACAGAGTAGTATAACGAGGGTCGCCAATCTCATCGCTGAATACTCACCCTTGCAATCTCCGCGTTATCTTCGCCGCGCAGGTAGAGTGTAAGCCTGCTTTTCGGGTCGAGCTTCGTCGCGTCAAAAGCTATGATGCCGGTAAGCGATTCGCCTTTCGCGAGCACGTTCTCCGGCTTGGTCTGGACCACTTCCACCGCGAGCGGTTTGACCTCCGGCGGCTGCCCCTCCTCGACCACTATCGCCGAGTAGCGAAACTCTTCCTCGCCGGTATTCTGGATAGTATAGCGAATGTAGCCCTTCTCGTTAAAGACGAGGAGCCGCGGGTCGAGCGTGACCGATATTTTCCTTTTAGTCGTCGTCTTGTTATTGAATTTGACCTCATTGAACCCGAGCATCAATGACTGGACAAAGCGCCGGTTGGCCTCGCGGTCGGCGCGTTCGACGATCTGCCGGTCGGCTTCCTGCAATTTCGCTTCGGCCTCCCCGGTTATGCGCTCGGCCTGTTGTCGCGCGCCGCGTATGATCTCGTCGCTGCGCTGTCTGGCGGCCGCTTCGGCGTCGCTTTTCAGGCGCTCAAAATCCGGCGCGGGCGAAGCGACTTCTGGCGAGCCGTTCGTTTTGGGCGCTTCGACCGTCTTTACCTCCGCGGGCTTCGGCTCGGCGACGACGACGTTTACCACGCGGTGCGCTAGCTGGGCGGTGGCGACGACCGATAGATCGAAATTATAAATCCGGGTCCCGGCCTCGCTCCCGGTCTTTACAAAGAGATTGCTCATGCCGCGCGAGACAATCGGCTTGAGGAAGACGTCATTGCCGCTGTTTTGAATAACGAAGGTCCCTTTGCCCGAAGCCGGATCATAGAGGTCGCCGCAGATGCTTTCGAGAACTTTCTCGGGGAACGATATTCGAGTGGTTATGCCCTGAGCGGTTTTGACAAGCCCGATCTCATCGGGCCCCAGCGGCAGCGTGCTGATGGGCGACTGCCCCCACGCGGTCGAGGCAATCAGAACTATTACGGCAGCCTGTACAAATAATCTCACTAATAATCTCCTGACGATCTCTCCGCGACTCCGGGCAGATATTGTGTCAGAAAGACGGCCCGCTATCAAGATTTACCCGATCTTGCTTATAAAGAAGAACGCGAGCGCTATAGTCAGCAGCGTAGTTATTATAAAGCTCAAGATCACCCGGAGGCTCCCGCGTCCCTTATTAGCCCGGTCTTTGCTGAGCCATCCGCGCCAGCCGCACTCCATGCAGCGGTACGGCCTGTACGGAGTGAATGACTTTACAAACCTTTCTCTCAGTCCGTGGGTGTGGGACCTGTGAAGATGGTTTTCACAAGCGGGACAAACCCTTTCGCTCACTGCCTGCTCCTGACAGCAAAACGCCCCGGGCAGGGCCGAGGCGTCGCGATTTGTCGAACGGGTGGACAATCAGGGTGTCGGGTCGCTGACTTCGTCTTGATCTTCGTCGCCGATCGCTATTCCGGTGATCACCCCGGCTCCGACGCCGATCAGGGCGAGCACGCCCCAGAGCCCTGGCCATATAAATACCCCGCCGGTGGTGTCTTCACAATCGAGGCTGAAGACCGCGCCCGGAGATGCCGTAAGCTCGGTGCCCGTGTCGAAATCCTCTTCATTGCCGGCCGTTACGGTTTCGCCGCTTGCCTGTGACCTGGCCCTGCTCTACCTCGACTTCGACATCGCAGCCCGGCCTGGCAACGATCGTATTTCCAAGGCAGATAATCGTCGCCGTCGTCGCGCCCTCAAGTATGACGCGGCCAAGCGGGCCGAGGTCGATGATCGCGCGGCCGCCGGAACTCGTCGCCAGCGTGCTATTGCTCGTCACGGTCGCGCCGGTCTTGGCCTCGTTGCCGTTGATTGTCACCGAGCCCTTCGCGACGGTGAGCGTCCCGGTGCAGTCTTGAGCGACAACCGGGGCGGGCGCGCCGGCATTAGTCTCGGGCGCGGCGTATGACCTGAGCGTAAAGAAGCTTGTAAGCGCCAGGGTTACCGCCATGCTAATTGAGGCTTTGAGGTTTTTGTTGGCTATCCTCATAGGGTCTCCGTCGAGAAGTGCAGCCACAGGGGAAATAGACTTTTGCGTCCGCGGTAAAAAGGCAAATTCAGAATATGAAATAACCCTCTAAAAGTCAACATTAAAGTCCGCTACCCGCCGGCGGATGCCTGCCGCCCGCTTCGCAGCTCGGCCACCATGTTCGATGCTTTTAGCATGCTTTCAAAAGTCCCCGCGTCGGTCCACCACCCTTCGATCACGTCCCAGCCGAGGTCGCCCCAGCCTATGTAAGCATTATTGACGTCAGTGATTTCAAGCTCGTTCCGCTTGCTCGGCCTCAGCGTGCGGATCACATCGAAGACGCGCCGGTCGTACATGTAAACACCGGTCACGGCGTATGGGCTCAAAGGGTTGTGGGGCTTCTCTTCGATGCGCACTATTTCGCCGCCGTCGATCACCGGAACGCCGAATCTCTGGGGGTCGGCAACCTCTTTCAGGAGTATTCTCGCGCCCTTCTGCTGCGCGCGGAATTTTTCAACATAGGGCGCGACGCCCCTCTCAAGTATGTTGTCGCCGAGCACGACACAAAGGGGGTCGCCCGCGGCGAACTCTTCGGCGAGCGAAAGCGCCGCGGCGATTCCGCCCTCGCCCTCCTGGTAGGCGTAGTAAAGCCTGCGCAACCCGAACGCCTCCCCGTTGCGCAGCAGTCGAAAAAAATCACCCGCGCTGTTCCCGCCCGTCACGACCATGATGTCGGTTATGCCCGCGTCAACGAGAAGCTCGATGGGGTAATAGATCATCGGCTTGTCGTAGATCGGGAGCAGGTGCTTATTGGTGATCCTTGTGAGCGGCGCGAGCCTCGACCCCAATCCGCCCGCGAGTACTATCCCTTTTATCTTTTCCATAACTCGGATAAATCTAAAGAGCGCCGGATGGCGCATCAACGGGATGGGCGGCCGCCATCCGGTCGAGCCCCTCCCGGTAATTCATCATCGGCCGCTTCAAGCGCCCGGCCACCTTCTCCACAACCATCCCGGCATTAAGCGGCCGCCGCGCGGCCTGGCTCAGCTCGGCCGTCGCGCATGGCTTTATCGAGCCGGGGTCGAGTCCGAAGGCGCGGGCCGCTTCGCAAGCCAAATTGTAACGGCTGACCGGCTCGCGGCCCGCCACATGAAAAATCCCGGTCTCACCGGCAAGCGTAAGGTCAAAGACGGCGCGCGCAAGGTCGGGCGCGTAGGTCGAGTTGTTAATCTGGTCCGCGGGCACGCGCGCGTCCGCGCCCGCCCGCAGGTTTTGAACGAGCCTCGACACAAAATTCTTCCCCTGCCGCTCCCAGCTAAAGACGCCGGCAGTTCGCACTATCAAGTAGTTTCGGGAGCCGCGCGAGACGTAATCTTCGACCGCGAGCTTCTGCCGGCCGTACTCGCATATGGGATTCGGCTCGGACTCTTCAGAGTAGCCGCCCGCGCGGCCGTCGAAAACATAATCCGAAGAAAAATAGACGACCTTCGCCCCGACCTCGGTCGCGGCGTCGATGACGTTGAACGCGCCCGAGACGTTTATCAAGCGGCTCTCTTCGGGATGAAGCTCGCAATAATCGACGTGCGTCAACGAGGCGGGCAGATAAACGACGCGGGGCCGCTCGCCGACGACGAGCGAGAAGACTTCATCCCGGTCGCGCACGTCGAGTCTTTCGAGCCCGTCGAGCGGGCTCGCGTTGTACGTGCCTAAAGCCTTAAGCCCCCGGTCGCGCGCGGCCCGGAGGAGATGCTCGCCGACCTGCCCCGACGCGCCGATGATAAGATGAAGCCCCATAAAGTAGCTTACGCTAACGCCCGCGACCTATTTCATATCGGGGAGCCGGTCCGCCGGCACTGTCGATAAAAAGAGGTTCTGTTGATCCTTGACCGAAAGTATCGGCAGCTCGATTGGCCAGGGAATGCCGACCGAGGGGTCATTCCAGGCGATGCCCTGTTCGTCATCCCGGTGATAAAAATCGCTGCACTTATAAAGGAACTCGGCCGCGTCGGAGAGCACCAGAAACCCGTGAGCCAATCCGGGCGGTATGTATATCTGGAGCATGTTTTCTGCCGAGAGCGTCACCGCTACATACTTCCCGAAAGTGGGCGAGCCCTTGCGAATATCGACGGCCACGTCCATCACTTCTCCGCGGATGACGCGGCACAGCTTCGCCTGCGCGTGCTCCAACTGGTAGTGCAATCCTCTGAGCGTCCCCTTGACCGAGCAGGAGTGGTTATCCTGGACGAACTGGTCGGTGATGCCCAGCTTCTCCAAGACGCCCTTGTTATAGGATTCCAAAAAGAAGCCGCGGTCGTCGCTAAAGACTTTCGGCTCCAGCACGCATACCCCCGGAATCTCTGTCTCAATCCGCCGCATGATTAATCGCTGACCGAAACCCATTTTTATTCGCTGAAACCTATTTCGGCAAGCCTACAGAGAGATCGGGAATTAAAGCGCCGGCTTCCTTGGTCACGACGATGCTTTTTTGCGGAGCGCCGGCCTGCCGGAGCGCGCGGTTTATCGACGCGGTCAGCGTCAAATGCAGTTCGGAAACGATCAGATTTATATCGACCATCAGCGGCTTGTCGTTATGCGTGCGGCGCAAAACAAACGAGCCGATCTTTTTCTGGTCTTCGGTCAATAGATCCAGGGTCAAATTCCAAGCCGGCGACCGACCGTATACTTCAGGCCCTTCCGATTTTGACCACGCGCAGCGGAGGTGAGCGTAAGGGTCGTTGAAGTTGAGATCGAACCCATCGAAATCGTTAGCCTGAAACGCATTCTTCAGTATCCGGCAGACCTCTTCGGTGTCGCCGGCCTTTTCGAGCTCGGCCGACGCGCGGCGTATCGCAAGGTTGTTTACGATGATACGCTTCTGCTCCATGGTGCGGTTTGCGACCCGCTTTATCTCGAAGAACTCGTGATAGCCGAGGTTCTGCACGGCTATCCATATCCCGACCCCGAGCACGAAGAGCACTACTCCGAGTGTCGCGCTGCCGGGATAGAGCAGCAGCAAGCTCAGTATCCCGAGGACCGCCGACACGCCATAAAGCACGATCACAACCTGTTTGTGCGACAGCCCCCTCTCTAGCAACTTGTGGTGTATGTGCTCGCGGTCGCCTGAAAAGAGCGGCTGGCCGCTCAGGAAGCGCCTGATGATAGAGAGCAAGGTCTCCATAATCGGGAGGCCGAAGGATATGACCGGGATCGCGACCGCTACGACGGTGGGCGTTTTGTAAGAGCCCGCAAGCGCGAGCGCGCCCAGGATAAAGCCTATAAAGAGGCTCCCGCAATCGCCGAGAAAGATGGTCGCCGGGTTGAAGTTGAACTTGAGAAATCCAAGGATCGCCCCCGCAAGCACCACCGTCATCAGCGCCACGATCTGGTTGCCGCTGACGAGCGCTATCGCGAATATCGTCAGCGTCGAAAAGAGCGCCGACCCGCTGGCCAGACCGTCGAGCCCGTCGATGAGATTAAAGGCGTTTGTGATCAAGAGCATCCAGAGTATGGTGAGCGGCAACCCGAACCACCCGAACTCCCCATCCGCAAATAGGAGAGGAAGGTGCAGGACCCTGAAGCCTTCGAAGTAAAGCCAGGCGGCGGCCAGGCTCTGGACTCCGAGCTTCAAATAGGGTCCGGCCGAGCGCACGTCGTCATATACGCCGAGAAGAAAAACGATGGTTCCCGCCGCGACCAGGTAGAGTAAAATCCGGCGCGAGAAGACGAGGTTTATCTCGAATACCAACGTGCTCGCCAGAATCAGGGCGATGACCGTCGAAAAAGAGATATAGATGGCGACCCCGCCCAGGCGCGGAATGGGGCTGCTGTGGATGTGATGCGTGAGACCGGGCGTCAACACCCACCCGCGCGCCACCGCGAGGTTGCGCACATAGCGCGTGAGTATAAAAGAGAGCAATACCGAAGTGAGGAATGAGGCAATTAACAAGAAGTGCATTTCCAGGCCTCCTTGCCGCATTAGACTTCTTCAAATATGCGGTTCTTTGGGGTGCGGCTGCCAATAGCCGCACCCCATACAGGTATCTTCATGCTGAAAGGGCAGAGTCTATGATTCCGGTTTCCGACGGCGCGGGTTTAATGCGGCCCGCTTTTTCCAGCTCCCCGGCAATCCACCGGTAAGTACGCGATAGACCTTCTTCGAGCGACACCGAGGGCTCCCACCCGAGCGTCTGGCGCAAACGCGTGTTGTCGCTATTGCGCCCGCGGACTCCCTGGGGCTTCGTTAAATCGTAACGCTTTCTGACGTCCTTGCCCGCTACGCGCGAGACCATATCGACAAGCTGATTGATCGACACCATGCGGTCCTGGCCCAGGTTCAACGGCTCGCCGTGGCTGCTTCTCATCAGCCGGTGAATGCCTTCCACACAATCATCGATATAGCAGTATGAGCGAGTCTGCTCACCGTCACCCCAGACCTCTATAGAATCCCCGTCCGACGCGAGCGCGACTTTTCTACAAATCGCCGCGGGGGACTTTTCGCGGCCGCCATCATAAGTGCCGAGCGGGCCGAAGATGTTATGAAACCTCACCACCCGCGTCTCCAGGCCAAAGTCCTCGCTGTAGTGACGACAGACGCGCTCCATATACAGCTTCTCCCAGCCGTACCCATCTTCGGCGTCGGCCGGGTAAGCGTCGCCTTCCTTCAACGGCGTTACGTCCGGGTGCTTTTGCAAGTAGCCGGGGTATATGCACGCGCTGGAGGTGTAGAGATACCTTTTGGCCCCGTTGACTCTCGCCGCCTCTATCGTGTGCATGTTTATCAGCGTGTTATCGCGCACGATCTCCGCCTTGTTGGTCTCTATGAAGCCGATGCCGCCCATGTTCGCCGCCAGCCCGTAGACCTCGTCTATCCCGCGAGTCGCCTCAAGGCAGTTCTCCCAGGACCGCAAATCGAGCAGTGAGAATTCGTGCGCCGCGGTGGGCTCATACTCCGGCTCTTTAATATCGACTCCCCTCACCCAGTATCCGCGATTCACGAGGTACGCGGCGAGGTGATGGCCTATGAAACCGCCGGCCCCTGTGACAAGGGCTCTCGTCCGTTTTTCCATGTCGAGCATTCTCCTGTTCGCCTATAAAGTCTGCATGTCGGTCTTTGCGCTCTTCGGGTCGATACGCAAACCGCCGGGGGGCTGAAGCTCCAGAGTTCTTATCATGCCTGGCAGGAGGGTCTCTTTCGAGAAGGCCGAGGCGACGGCAGGCTCTACCCTGAAACAGGCTCCCGCAGCCTGTTGTGCGGCACACTCAGTTATAGAGCGCGCCGTTTCCGCGACCTCGGCGTGACGCGCGGCGTAAAAGAGCTTGCGTCCTTCTATTGTCGAAGCTATCTCGGTTATGTGACTCTCCGCGGGGCCGATATAAAGTAAGGGTCTCCCGGTGAGGAGTATGTTATAGACCTTGCACGGGTGGATTATGCCTACGAAGGGGTCGCCCATAACTACCACGTGGAGGTCCGCGGCCGAGAGCGACGCCGACAGATTTTCAATCGGCTGATAAGGCAGCGTCAGGATGTTTTCGAGCCGATAGTGTTTGGCAAAGGCTTTCACCTTCGCAAGCTCGCTCCCGCCACCCACAAAACAGAAAGTTATGTCCGGGCGGGCGGAAAGCTCGCGCGCCGCGCCGAGCAAGGTATCCAGCGGATGGCACGGGCTGTGATTGCCCGAATACATCACGACGAACTTATCGGCGAGCCCGTGCTCTTTGCGGAAGCGCTCGCGCCCCGAGGCATCGAACCTCACGGCGTCGTCGTGCGACCATGGCGAGATGACGGAGAGCTTATCTTCCGCGATGCCCTTATCCATTATGCGCTGCTTCATGAAGCGGTCGAGGACGATGATTCTTTCGGCGCGCGTCAGGCTGTAGCCGAGTATCGACTTGAGCGCGCGGGCCGCAAGCGAATCATCTTTGAGCCACCCGGCGGCAATCGCTTCGTCGGGGTTGAGGTCCATGACCCAGAAGAAGTAGCGCCCGTTCCTTACGCGCGAAAAGAGCGCGGCGAGGAACGAGATCAGCGGGGGCGAGGTAAGCGCGACCGTAACGTCGAATCGCTTGAGCGTCGCCAGCCTCAAAGCGCAGCTCGCAATAAAGCTCCCGAAGTTGACCGCGCGCCGCCATTTCGATCCCTTGCCGGGGTTGAGGCTCGGTATCCGAATTATTCTTACTCCCTTCCACACCTCGCGCTTCGGGAATCTTTTCCCCGGGTCGTCGTAGCCGCGCTGGCCGGCGATGACCGTTACCTCGTGCCCCTCCTCGACGAGCCTAACCGCAAGATCGGTCAGGTGCTGCGCGGTCGATACGACGTCGGGGTAGAAGCACTGGTTAATTAGAAGGACTTTCATCTGATCTTTAAACCGCTCTCTAGTGATGAAGCCTGATTGCGGGCAAGCTCCAGGTCGTGATCGACCATGAGATTGACCAGCTCTTTAAAACCGACCGTCGGTTTCCAGCCGAGCGCCTCTCTGGCCCTGGTCGCGTCGCCCACCTCGGCGTCGGCTTCGGCGGGGCGTAAGAACTCCGAGTCGCAATCGACGTGATCCTGCCACCGCAAGCCCAGCCGCCCGAATGCTTCTTCGAGAAACTCTCTGACCGAGTGCGCCTCCCCGGTCGCGATCACGTAGTCGGCGGGCGCCGCCTGCTGCATCATCAGGTATGCCGCCTCCATGTAATCGCCGGCGTACCCCCAGTCGCGCTTCGCGTCGAGATTACCGAGCACGAGCCTCTCTTCGAGGCCCAGCTTTATGCGCGCGGCCGCGCGCGTGATCTTTCGCGTCACGAAAGATTCGCTTCTTCTGGGCGATTCGTGGTTAAACATAATGGCGTTGACCGCATATGCCCCATAAGCCTCGCGGTAGTTGACCGCGCTCCAATAGGCAAAAGCCTTCGACACCGCGTAAGGCGAGCGCGGGTGAAAAGGCGTCGCCTCATTCATTGGCGCGTTGCCCGACTTGCCGAACAGGTGCGACGAGCAAGCCTGATAAAACCTCGCCGCGAGCCCTGCTTCGCGTATCGACTCAAGCAACCGAAGCGCGCCAAGCGCGTTCACCTCGGCGGTCTCTTCGGGCGCTTCAAAACTCCGGCCGACGTGGCTCTGACCGGCGAGGTTATAGACCTCATCGGGCCTCACTTCGCGGATTATCTTGTCGAGCGAAGCCCTGTCGCGAAGGTCGCCATAAAGAATCCGCACGGGGCCCGCGGCTTCGCCGGCCGGCGCCGGCCGGCGCGCCAGGCCATAAACCTCGTACCCTTTGCTCAAAAGTATCCGCGCGAGGTAATGCCCATCCTGCCCGGTTATGCCCGTGATCAATGCGCGCTTCATAAAGGCAGCGGGACTCAGGCCATTCCCCAACGAAGCGCCGGGGTCTGTGACCCGCCCTCTTTTGCGCCCGCTTGCTCGCGACGGGCAAGCTCTAAATCGTGATCCACCATGATGTGTACAAGCTGTCGGAAGTCGACGGTCGGCTCCCAGCCGAGCACGCTCCGCGCTTTCGAGGCGTCGCCCATCAGTCGGTCGACTTCGGCCGGGCGATAATAACGCGGGTCTATCTCGACGTACTGCTTCCAGTCCATATCCAGGTAGCTGAACGTTTCGTCGAGGAAATCCTGGACCGAATGGCTCTCGCCCGTGGCTATGACGAAATCGTCCGCCTCGTCCGCCTGCATGATCAGGTGCATCGCCTTGACGTAATCGCCTGCGTATCCCCAGTCGCGGCGCGCCTCCAGGTTTCCCATGTAGAGTTTGTTCTGGAGTCCCAGTTTTATCCTCGTGGCCGACCGCGTGATCTTGCGCGACACGAAGTTTTCCCCGCGCCGCTCGCTTTCGTGGTTGAAGAGGATCCCGTTGCACGCAAAGAGCCCGTACGATTCGCGGTAATTGACCGTGATGTAGTAGGCATACGCCTTGGCGCAAGCGTAAGGCGAGCGCGGGTGAAAAGGCGTGCGCTCGCTTTGCGGCGCTTCCGCCGCTTTGCCGTACAGCTCCGACGACGAGGCCTGATAAAACTTCGGCTTGATGCCCACGTCCCTGATCGCTTCAAGCAACCGCACGGTCCCGACCCCCGCGGTCTCGGCCGTGTATTCGGGCAGGTCGAAGCTGACGCGCACATCCGATTGTGCGCCGAGGTTATAGATTTCATCGGGCTCGGTCTGGCGCAGTATGAGGTTGAGCGAGCTCGAATCGTTCAGATCGCCGAACACCAGCCGCAGCTGGGTGTCGGGGCTATGCGGGT
This sequence comes from Blastocatellia bacterium, assembly GCA_963832205.1. Lineage (GTDB taxonomy): Bacteria > Acidobacteriota > Blastocatellia > UBA7656 > UBA7656 > DATBMY01. Next base: position 130,327 of record CAWHTK010000007.1, read on the forward strand.
CCTGGTAGAGATGGTTTATGCGATCCGTGTTGAAAGACGACGAGCGTCGCACGACGCCAAAAACTTCGTACCCCTTTTCAAGCAGCAGCTCGGCTAGAAACGAGCCGTCCTGTCCGGTGATTCCGGTTATCAAAGCGCGCTTTGGCATTACCGACTCCTTGTGTTTTTTGATTGCGTGGCCGGGACCGATCCTTTTGACATTTAATCGTGTCGCCTCACGGCATAGTTGCCCAGGTACAAAACGTCCATCCGGGTCTTCAGAAAGCAGTCAATCGCGTGGCGCGGCGTGCAGACTATCGGCTCGTTCTCGTTGAAAGAGGTGTTGAGCACGACGGGCACGCCGGTGAGGCGATGAAAATCGGATATAAGCTGATAATAGCGAGGGTTTACTTCCCTCGACACGGTCTGCAACCGCCCCGACCCATCCACGTGCGTGACGGCGGGGATGTCGGCCCGGCGCTCCGGTCTTATCTGATAGACCATCAGCATGGTCGGCGCGGGATGGCTCTGCTCGAAGTAATCGCCGACATACTCTTCGAGGATCGAAGGGGCGAACGGGCGGAACGGCTCGCGCTTTTTGATCCTGATCGTTGAGTACATCTTTCATATCCGGCCGGCGCGGGTCGACTATTATCGAGCGGTTCCCGAGCGCGCGCGGCCCGAACTCCATGCGCCCCTGAAACCAGCCCAGGACCGCGCCGTCGGCAATATCTTTCGCGGCGCGCGTCGGTCACTTCGCGGTCGCCGTAGCTTTCATACGAAAGCCCGCTGCGATCAAGCTCCGCGCGAAGCTCGGCGTCGGAAAACTCCGGCCCGGTGTAGGCCCCGTCCATAACGAACGCCCGATCCCTCTTGAGGATGCCGTTATAGATCTGATAGCAGACGCCGACGGCGGTGCCGCTATCGCCCGCGGCCGGCTGCACGAATACGCGGGTGAACGGGGTGTTGAGTAAAATCTTGCCGTTCATCACGGAGTTGTAGGCGACCCCGCCCGAAAGGCCGAGGCTCGCCATCTCGCGTCTGCTCATAAAGGTGATTGAGTATGTGAAAGGCTATCTCTTCAAGTCGAAGTTGGAGGCTTGCGGCAATGTCGCGCTCGCGGTCCGTGAGCGGCGCGCCGCTCTCCCTGGCGGGGCCGAAGGTGGCCGCGAACTCGTCCGAAAATATACGGCCGATCACGGGCGAGCCGTCGTCCCACGTCATCTCTACGCCCTCGGCGTGGTGGCGAAAGTAATCGAGGTTCAGCCGAAACTGTCCGCCCTCTTCCGCGCGGATGATCTCGCGAAATTCCGCGATGTAGCGGGGGCTGCCGTAAGGCGCGAGCCCCATCACTTTCCCTTCGTCGCCGTAATACGGGAAGCCGAGAAACTGGGTCGTCGCCGTATAGAGTATGCCGGTCGAATGGGGGTACTCGATCTGGCCGAGCACCTCGACGGAGTTGCCGCGGCCCGCGCCCCACATCGTAGAGATGAAATCGCCGAAGCCGTCAATCGACAGCAGCGCCGCCTCCTCGAAAAAGGGGAGACATAAAACGAGCTTGCGAGGTGCGCGCGGTGGTGCTCTACGTTATGGAACTGGCAGCGGAGCGCCGACTTTGGCGATTCGAGCGCCCTGGCCAGCTCGTCTTTAAGGTCGCGGACCTTGGCGGCGTTGGCTAAGCGCTGGCTGACATGCTTCGACAAAGCCGCGCCCGCGCCTTTTGAGCGGGCTGCGCGCCGAAGCGGTTGCCGATCCCTTTTGCCGCCCTTGTGGCGAGAAACAGAATCTTCTTATGCAGGTGCGCCGAAGGGTCGCGAGATATCCCGATATGCTCCACGTCTTCTATACTGACGCCCGCGGCCTTCAAGCAGTATTTGATGGACTCGGTGGGAAAGCCTGCGCAATGTTTGCGGCGGTTGAACCGCTCTTCCTCGACTGCGGCGATTAGCTGCCCGTCGCGAATAATCGCGGCGGCGGCGTCACCATGATATGCATTTATGCCCAGTATGATCATATATCGGTTTATTTATTTACCGGTGATCTGACTCTTTACCGGCTGCTCGCGGGCCGGCACATCCCTGGAAGCCTTTCGAAGCTCTTCGAGGCGAATATCTAAAACGAGCCGGAACCAGAAAGCCTGGAGAAAATGAAAGATGCTGCCCTGCTTGCCGTCCAGAAAGCCGAGCAGTATGAAGTAACGATAGAAGAAGTATATAAACGGCCTCGCGTAAAGAGGCGTGCGGAAATACATGCTCTTCATCCAGAGCGTGCGCTCGTCAGGCGTCCCGAACAATCGCGGCTTGAGCTTGAAATTAACGTCGTGGTCGCGGCGGTAGAGTTCTTCGCGGGCGAACGTGTCTGCGTATCGCAGGTGTTTTTGCAGGTAGAAGAGTATGTCATTCTCCTTCTGATTCTCCTCGATGATCGGGGAATCGAGCCTGCTGACTTTGCCTTTGACGTACACGCGCGTGTCGCTCTCTTCGGGGTCGAGCTCGCCCGAGGCGCGGCGAAAGAGCTTTAGCATGTACTTGGAGCCGTAGCCGCCGAAGCGCAGCTGCTTGCCGCGGAAAATCTGCGCGCGGCGTACGTAAAACCCGTTCTCGGCGATTTCTGATTTCGAGAACAGCCCCTCAAGCTCGCGCTTCAACTCCGGGGTAATCTGCTGGTCTGCTTCAAGGATCATCACCCACTCGTTTCTGATCGGCAGATTATCGAGCGCCCACTGGTATATCCACGGGATTATCTTGCTATGGTCGTATGGCAGGTTGATGACCTCGGCGTACCTGCGGGCTATGTGCGGCGTCTGGTCTTCGCTTTCCGAATCTATGACAAAGACCTGGTCGATAAACCCGTACGCGCTTTGCAAACACTTTTCGATGTTCGCTTCTTCATTTCGAGTGGTGACTATCAACGTGACAGGAATCATGCGTTCTCACATCTATCCTACAGATTTTTGCTTTTCGAAGGCAGGTTCCTGCCCGTGGTGGTACGAGCGAGGACATGCCAGCGTGTTAAAGCTTGGCTGCGCCAACGGCTCCCTTTTCGTTTTATCAACCTCTAGATCGTATAGAGTGTAGCCATAAGAATTCAGGAGTTCGCCGACGGGCAGCATGTTTTCCGATGTTACTTCACAAAGAATAAGCGGCGGGGCTAAAGATAAAAGGTTTCTTAGCACCTTTAAGTGCGCGCAACTCTGCCCCTTCCACATCGATTTTCAAGACATTCGGGGCCGGCAACCTCTCAAACAGCCAATCCAACGTTATGGTGATAACTAAAACCGTCTCTCGCACTCCTCCCGTCTGGGTGCTTGCGGGAGATCCATCCAGATAATTCGTGCTACGGCCGCGCGCCGCTATGTTGAACCTGCCGATATCAACCGAGTCACTCACCGCGGCGGGAATCACATCGATGGCAGCGCAAAGGTTCGAAACACAACTGGCGGTTCTGCGCAGCAAACCGATCAGCGAGGTATCGGCTTCGATCGCGCACACCTGCCCGTATGGGCCAGAAAGACTCGCGGCGGCTAGAGTGAACAGGCCAACATTTGCCCCCACATCCCAGACTCTGTCTCCGGGCCGAATGAATTCCGCCGCCCAATCAAAAAGCGAAGGATCGGCTTTCTCAAGATCACGTCTCCAGAACTTCAATGAAGAGTCGGGAGACACGAATATGAGTTCGCCGCCAACGCGAGACGGGAGTCGCCGCTTGAGGACTATTCTTCGGCTAATTCGCTCAGCAATAGTTCTCAGCATATTCATCGACTGAATCCAGACAGATTGAGCTATAGAGCGCAACGAAGCGACCGCTGAGGCTTGGCCAGGAGTAATCTTTTCTTGCCAGCTCCAACCCCGCTTCGCCGCGACGCCTCAACTCGGCGGGGTCGCGCAGGGCTTGCGAAAGAGCGCGTGAAATCGATTCCTCATCAAGCGGCGCGACCCAGCCCGCGCCGGCTCTCTTCTATCTTCGAAGCGAGGTTCACCCCTTCGCTCACTATCACCGGCACGCCGCACGCCAGCGCCTCGACCGCCGCGAGGCCGAAGTTCTCCTGGTGAGAGATCAACGCGAGCAGCGAGGCATTCCGCAAAGCCGAGACTCGCTCCGCCCCGTCGAGCCAGCCCGTAAAAACAACCCTGTCGCCCGCGCCTTGCTCTTCTACAATCTGCTTGAGCCGTCCGACATAATCCGGCTCGCCGTCCCCGGCTATGACGAGCCTCCAGTCATTTAACTCGGGCGCATCGGTAACCGCGAGGAAGACCCTCAACAACAGCTCGATATTCTTTTTCGGGTGGAGCCGACTGAGCGCAATGACATAAGGGCTTTGGCCGAGCCTGTCTTGAGCGCGCTCTCGCGGCGCTTCGATTTCGACCCCGAGCGGAACGACCACGCCGCGTCTGAGATGGAGCGCGCTTTCGGCCAATCTCTGCTCGTCCGGCGTCGTGTAATGGATAGCCGCCGCGCCATCGAGCATGCGCTTTACGGCCACGCGCAACATAACCCGCTTGCGAAACGGCTTTTGACTCAGGCTCCACGGGTCGAGGCTGCCGAGCGGGCGAATTATGTAAGGCACCTGTCGCTTACGGCACGCGGCCGCGGCTGCTATGCACGGGTGCGAAAAGACCGCGTGAATGTGCGCCACGTCAAAACGGCTCACGTTTTTGTCGAGCCACCGGGCCAGCGCGTGCGAGTACCCGAAAGTCTGGCTCCACTGCCGCGGGAAGAATATCGTCTGCGCGCCGTTATAAAGCGCGGGCTCGCGGGTATCAACCGGCAGCCGTCCGCGCCCGTCGGCGTCGGTAGTGGCGATCAGAGTTTCAACTCCCTGCGCGTTTAGCGCCCTGCACATCTCGAATACGGCGCGGCTCGGCCCGCCGTACCGGGGCGCGACGGCGGGGATGACATGCAGTACCTTTAGTACGTTCATGCTTTATCGCTAGAGGGCGTTGCACAAAAAGTTGTGACAGATGAGAGTCCCGTAGGGGACGAAATGTTTATAGAAGAGATCGTGTAGATAGACTTCTGAGCTCCGTCAGGAGCGGCATGTTTAAATATGCCGCCCCTACGGGGCTCATGATTGCTATCGCCTCAGGTCGGTTCTATAAACATCTCGCCCCTACGGGGCTACAGACTTCAGTGCTTTACTCAGACTTTTTGTGCAAAGCCTCGCTAAAGGGCCAGCTCGACGCCGTTGCTCCGGCACCAGTTGACAAGCACGGCCAGACCCCATACCCTCGACCACGACGTGGTAGGCGAATGCTCGTCGAAGCGCTTTACAACATCCGCCACCGCGCCTGCGTTGAGGCCCGCGCGCGCCGTAGCAACTTCGTCGCTCAACGCCCCCGATACGAACGGCCTGAGCGCCGTGTGCAGCCATCGCTCGAACGGGAGGGCGAATCCTTTCTTCCCTCCCCTTGCTACTTCGGGCAGCAGGTCGCCGCCCATCGCTTCTATAAGCAGCGCCTTTTTGTGCCGGCCGGTCTTCAATAGCTCCGGGCAGCGAATAGACCCACTCGACAAGCTCGTGATCTATCAACGGCACCCGCACCTCAAGCGCGCTCGCCATGCTCATCGCGTCGGTGTCGCGCAAAAGCATGTTTCCCATATAAAGCGACATCTCGTACATCGAGACCCTGTTAAACGCGTCGCCGTTGGCGCGAAGCTCATCGAGAAGCGCGAGCGATTCTTCCGGAATGTCATAGGGCGAGCTTGCCCGCGCGCCCGCGCTCGCCGCGCCGTTCATAAGCGCCACGCGCGACTCTCTTGAAAAGAGCCCGCGCGAGCATGCGTAAAGCGAAAGCGCGTCGCTCCCGGCCTGTATCGCCGCGCTGATTTTTTGAGACCCCAGCGAGCCGCCGCCCATCGTGGTGACAATGCGACCCTATCTGCCGGCGCACGCCGCGGCCGACAAGCGAGAGCGCGCGCGTCGCGTTTCGCATCTTTGCCGCGCGTTGAAAACTCGGATAGCCTCCGAACAACTCGTCGCCGCCCAGCCCGCTCAACGCGACCGTTATCCCGGCCCGGCGCGTCGCGCGCGAGATGATCCAGGTATTCACGCCGTCAATCGTACGGCTGGTCCATATCCGAAAGCGCGTCGGGCATCTGTGCAAGCATCTCGTTTTCGGAAAGCGCGATCTCGGTATGCTCGGTGCCCCAATGTTCGGCCACGCGGCGCGAAAGCTCGCGCTCGCTGAATTCGCTCTCTTCAAAGACGACGGTAAAAGTCTTCACCCTGCCCGGCGCGTGCCTGCTCATAAGGGCGACTATCGAGCTTGAATCAATCCCGCTCGACAGGAACGCGCCGAGCGGCACGTCCGACATGAGGTGCAGTCTCACGCTCTCGTCGAGCCGGGCGCGGGTTTCATCAATCGCGGATGCGCGGTCGCCCGTGTACTTCTCCGCGGGAAGCGCCCAGTAGCGCGACAGCTCAAGCACGCTCCCTTCGGCCGAGACGCGGATAAAGTAGCCGGGCGGGAGCGAGCGAACATTTTCGATTATCGTCCGCGGTTCCTGGACGGCCCCGAAGCTCAGCAGCGAATTGAGCGAAACCGGATCGAGCGCCCGCGGCACGAGCCCCGACGCGAGCAGCGCTCTGACTTCCGAAGCGAAGGCGAAGCACCCGCCTTGCGCGTAATAGTAGAAAGGTTTTATGCCGAGCCGGTCGCGGGCGGCAAACACTTCGCCCGACTCGTCGTCGCGTATCGCGAAGGCGAACATGCCGCGCAAGAACCGCAGGCAATCCGCGCCGCGCTTTGCGAACAGGCGCAGCACGACCTCCGTGTCCGTATGGGTTTTAAATTCGACGCCTTCGTCTTCGAGCCGTCTTCTGAGATCGAGATAGTTATATATCTCGCCGTTGAAGGTGATCGAATATCTCCCATCCGCGGTCGTCATAGGCTGGCGGCCCGCCTCGCTAAGGTCGATTATCGCGAGCCGCCGGTGCGCGAAACCGGCTCTGGGAGCCCCTTTCACCGGCCACACCGCACACGCCGAGTCGTCCGGCCCGCGATGAGCGATGGCTTGATTCATCCGCTCGATACTCGATCTCAGGTCGGGCGCGCGCCCTATGATCCCGGCGATTCCGCACATCTCTTTAACCGTTAAGTTGCGATTCGATCAGCGAGCCGAGGTTCGATTCGAACCGCTGAAAGGTGAAAAGGCGCTGCAAGCGCTCGTGGCCGGCGCGGCCCAGTCGCTCGCTCAGCTCTTTGCTTTTGAGCACGCGCACAATCGAGCGCGCGAGCTTCGCGGTGTCATTTCTTTCGACAAGTATCCCGCTCTCCCCGTCTTCGATAACCGATAGCGTGCCCGCGTGCGCGCCCCCGATTACGGGCCGCGCGTGCGCCATCGCTTCGAGAAAGACTATGCCAAAGCCTTCGCCCTCGCTCGGCATAACAAAGAGCGAGCATTGCCGGTAATGCTCTATCAGCTCGTCGCCCCTTATAACCCCGGTGAACGTGACATAACCCGACACGCCCATTTCCTCGGCGAGTCGCTTCAGGCGCGGCAGGTCATCGCCGTCGCCGACCACGCGATAATCGACCGCGCCGACTTCTTCGATGACCGCGGGCAGGCTGCGAATAACGCTATCGACGCCTTTATAAGAGTCCTCTTTCATAAGCCGGCAGACCGTGAGCAGCATCGGCGGCGTCGTCTGCCTTGACGGATCACCGCCGGCCGTCCAGTGCGGGTCGAGCGAGCAAGGAAAGAGCTTGACCCTATCGGGCGCAAGCCCGTTCCTCTTGATAAGCTCGTCGCGCGTGAAATCGCTTATGGCAAGCACCGTGTCGGCCGCCCTCAACGCCTTTCGCTCCGCCCAGCCGAGCGGTCGCCATGCCTCGATGCCGTACCCAATGACGCAGGTCTTCACACGACCGCCCGGACAGAACAGGGCTAGCGGCGATAAAGAGACGTGGCCGATTATCAGCAGGTCGGGGGGCGCGGCGACGAGTTGTCGCAAAACGCCGCTGATAAATCTCGCCTTGCTTTTACCCGCGCCGGTGTATGAATGAAAGCCGCCGTTGACGTATCGCGCGTCGGGGCTGCCTGCGTCGTTGAGCACGAAGGCATCGAGCAACGCGCCGTTTGCTTCCGCCCATCGCCCCGCGGCCAGGCAGAGCGAGCGGCAGAAGGTCTGAATGCCTCCCGCGCTCTGGAAGACTTCCGGCAGTAGTAAAAGAATTCGCTTACCAGAATGATTCATCGAAGTAGAACGCGCCGGTTAATTCAGGTGCGTCGAAAGCTCCGCAATAAGGCTGCGCCGATAATCGGCCCAGGTCCACTGCTCGGCGCGCGAGCGGGCGCGGCGGCCCATCTCATATAACTCGTCGCGGTTGTTGTATGCCGACTCTATGCGCTCGGCGAGCGGGTCAACCTCGTGCGCGGGCACGCACCACCCTTCGCGGCCGTCGGTTATCAGACTCGGGCCCGCCGGTATTAGTCGTAGTAAGCACCGGGACGCCGCACGACATGGCTTCGCCGATGACAAGCCCGAACCCTTCGGCAAGCGACGGAAAGACAAAGAGGTCAGCTTTCTTCATCGCCTCAAGCAGCCGCACGCGGGGCAGCTCGCCCAGGTGCTCGAAGCTCGCGGCATGCCGTGCGAGGTAGTCTCGCGAAAGGTGCATGGGACCGGCCAGCAGCAGCCGCGCGTCTTTCAGTCGCAACCGCTCCCATGCTTCGAGCAAATGGGGGATGCCCTTGCGCAACCCGATATGCCCCGCGAAAAGGACCGTGAAGGGACCGGCAGGGCGCTCGGTCCTCGGCGATATATCGGCGGCCGGAGTGCCGTATGGAACCGTGATCTTTTTTTTGCCCTCACAGGTCTTGCTATGTTGCAGGCTCCGCGCGGCCCAGGCGCACGGGACGACTACGATATCGGCCAGCTCAAGCTCCGCGTTCTTGCGCGACTGTTTCCAGGCAGGCTCTCCGTTGAATACGGCCGAAAGCTCCGCCCGTTGCTTTTGCGCGCGGTCAAGCTCGGCCGCGACGCCCAGGTAATAGCCCAGCGGCAACTCATAAATGGTAACGATGTCGCGCCGTCTCGCCGCGGTGAAGGTCTGTTTGGCCGCGTCCTCATACGCGTAAACGGCATCCAGAGCCGGTTCCAGGGTTTTTGAAACCCGCTGGTCGTGCCCGTAAAACAGAACGTCATACCAGTTCACGCGCGACGTGAGGCCCGCGGGCTTGATCTTTCGACCCACGCGAGAAACTATCTCCCATCCGGGATGCGCCTTCTGATTCAGCTCGGGTATGCCCGAATAATCACGGTTGACGGCGCGCTGCTTTATCGCGTCAGGCAAGAATCCGATCCACCTTTCGTCGCCCGCGCGCCTCACAATGCCGGTCTGAAAAGAGCTGAGCCATCCATTTTCGGAAAGCGCGAGCGCGGCGTGATAGCTATTAGCATTGCCGTGCGGGTGCGAAAGGGTGATCTTCATCGACGCTGCACCGATTCTTTCATCTCGCCCGTAATCGCGTTTCCGTTTATGGCCGCGTCAAAGACCTCAAGGTAGGCCCTCGCGACATCCGCCTTCTTGTGACGGGCGAGATGCGACGCGGCGCTTGCCCGATAATCGGCCAGCCGCTCGGGGTGCGCGAGCAGCGAGGCGAGCGCGTCGGCAAGCCGCTCGACATCACCGTTCGGGAACGTCACCCCGCACGGGCCTATGGCGTCTTTGAGCCCGCCGCCTTCGGAGCCTATGACGACGCAACCGCAGGCGATGCCTTCGAGCGCGACGATGCCGAACGGCTCCTGCCATCGCGACGGGACTACAAGTATCTTGTGAGCGTTGAGCGCGCGCGCCAGGTCTTCGCCGGTTTGAAGACCGGCGAACTCTACCTGATCGGTTATGCCGAGTTCGGCGGCCTGTCGTCGAAGGTTCGGCTCTTCCGGCCCGCGGCCGATTATCGTGAGCCGAGGCGCGAGCCCTCGCGTTTTCAGATTCGCAAGCGCGTCGAGCAACAGGTCCGCCCCCTTGTCAGAGACGAGGCGGCCGAGGAATACGAGGTCCTTATCGCGCGCGACGCCGGGCATAAGGTAAAACGATTCTTCGCCGTACGCGTTAGGGATGACCCGCGAAGGAGTCGGAACGTGCGCGGCGACGGCTGCGCTCGACGGAGATGCCGGTGGCGAACCGGGTCATAAAATGTTTAAGCCTGTCCTGCCATCCGAGCCGGCCATCCGGGCGGGCGTACCAGCTATTATGCGCGACTACCCACGGCCTCGCGGTTAAGAAGAGGGGCCACACGCCTTTGAGGCTCATATGCGGTTGAAAGAAGACTTCGCACCAGCGCATCAGGGATAGCAGATGTCGCGGGCCGGGTCTTCGAATCACTTCAAAGGGGAACGATTTTGTGCCCGAATCGGGGATTTGCGAGACGAGCTTTACTTCGTGGCCCGCGGAGACGAACTCGTGCGCGAGAATTGAGACAAGCGTTTCAAGCCCGCCCACGCTCGGATAAAAGGCCGGCGAATAGATCAGTATTTTCAATTCTGTTTCTGTCTATATTGCCGCAACGCGCGCGGCCATTATTTCTTGATGATGTTGATGGAAAGCTATGCGTTCGGCATTCGCCAGCGCGAGCAACGCGCCCACGAGGAACCATTGATAGACGTTCTGCGTGTGCGAGACAATCGACCCGCCGAATAGGAGCGGAGCGATAAGCGCGCAAAGAATTCCGAATGCGAGAATCTTCGATTCCGGGTCGCGAATGCTGAAACAGATTTGGACAACGGTCAGGATCAGGACCAGCCGAAATAGCGTGTAGATTATGAAGCCGATGACTCCCAGCTCAAGCATTACGCGCCCCTGCTCGCCCTCGTATGGCAGGGGAATCAGGTTACCGGAATAGCCCGGATTGAACATTGCCATCACTGCCGGGACCGAGTTCTGAGTCGTGCCGATGCCATAACCGGAGGCACCGGCGTAGTAAGCCTCTTCAACCGGTATTGTAAACGGCTCGTACATCCTTTCGAGTCCTTCGTTTATTCTTTCCTCTCCGCCAAATGCTCGCTCGTAGAAAGCGCCGAACGCTTCGGGAAACATGAAATATGTTGCGCCAAAAATCAGGCTTCCCAGAGCGGTAATCTGCACGAGCCGGCTAAACAGGTGCTTGATTGAAGTGAAGCTATAAAAAACAAGCGCAATGATTATTAGAGTGATAACAGGCGCGCGGCTCCCGCTCATAAAAGTAGCTACTACAGCGCCCGCAACCGCGGCGTAGTAGAGCGCTTTCAACCAGGCAGACATATCTTTTCGCCTGAGAGAGATCAACCCGAGCAACAGCGCAAACATAGTGGGCAGGTATGTAGTCAACCCGGACACAAACGAAAAAGGCCCGGTGACGCGGACATAGTATGTGCCGGCAGCGTCATGAAATACGGCGATGTCTGTAATACTGTCAGGCACTTCCCTGGCGTACTTGTTTATGCTAGATGTGTGGTCGGGATTTAGGAATTGCATCGCGCTCAGCGCCGCGACAGACAGAACTATAAGCGAATACCATTTCAAGAAACGGATCAGTTTCTCTTTATCGGAGAACATTCTGGGGACTATGAAAGCGAGCGGGATGTAAAGGCAGTACGCCTTCAGCCCCAGGAGCCCGATCAGCGGATGAGGCTTGTCGGATGAAACTATATACACGAGACAAAACTCGACCATTGCCGCGACAGCATAAAGCACAAAGATATAAGCCGTGGCAGAGAATAACGAGATGCGACCTTTTATTAATAATGGAGTTTTCCTGCTTTGCCTCAAGTAACCTAAAAGGATAACTATCATCAGCCCATCTTTATAAAAATAGACCATGTCGCTTGCCGAAGGCAGAAACCATTTTCTTATCGCCCCTTCGACTATCAGAATAACCAGAAGCGACTGCACGCCAAGCTGCCAGTTTCTAAACGAGACTGCCAGCAGCCCTACGGCGCCGGCGATCATAATTGGAGCTAGAATGCCGCTGAGACCGCTTGCCTGTGTTGCGAGCTGAACAAATATCAGTCCGAGAAAACTGGCTGCGAGGGTAAGTAAGACGGGGCGGTTCTCCGTAATCCTCCTACCGGACATGGCGTACTAGTCCTATTTTTCCAACTCTCTGGCTATCCATTGACAAATTATCAATACCCCGATTTAGAGAGAATGAATATGTGAATATCTCCGCCCTTAATTCCAGATAAGAATGGAGTCGCAATAAAGCGCGCTATACGCGACACAGGCCTGGAGATTTGTGATGATGATTCGCTAGTTCCGTGGAATAGTAATCGCAGCCCAACATCTTTTACCATCTTAGTAAACATATAACTTTGAATCGGTGAAATATGAGTTGGCTCGCTATACCTTTCATCTTTATCGAACATTCTAAAAGTACCTCGAAGCAAGAAGCGCAGACGCCCAGCTACACACTCTATATTTGGGGTTGTTAATAATATTATTCCTTGATCATCCAGTAGAGCCTTGCATTGTCTGAGAAAATGTCTAGGGTTTTCAAGATGCTCTATCACCTCGATAGCAGTGATTGCAGAGAATCGCCCTGGAATTCTTCCTGAAAAATCCTCGTTCAAATCTGCATGAATAAACGGCACAGGCTTTAGCACAAAACCGTCGCGGTCTTGATCAGCGCACGTAACATTGTGGCCGCGTGATACCAACCTTGAGGCCCATGCCCCTGTCCCACACCCTAGATCCAGAACAGATGTCGGGGAGTTAACAAAACGCGTAAACTCACGCTCTACGAAATCATGTACGCCGTTGATCGTTCTTGCCACCAGATTAGAAGGCGCGCTACTGTGTCCAATGCTCATAGTAGTTATCTAGCTACTGAATGGGGTTCGGCTTATCTGGCAGCCATTTTTCGACCGCAGAATCATCGCTTTTTCGACTGCCTGAACTGTCGTTTCAGCATTCTCGCGCGGCGACCAAGACTGCATTCGTATGCGGGCGGCTTCTCCGATACCTTTCAAAACTTCGCGATCCGTCAAGACCCTGGATAATATAGCTGACAAAGCTTCAACATCGCCGCACGGGTAAACGAAGCCGGTTACGCCGTTTTCTATCAGATCATATCCTGCGCCGACGCGGTCGCTCGCGATAGCTGGCGTGCCGCAGATCATCGCTTCATTAATAGGCAGTCCATACGGCTCGTGCTCTGACGGAAAAACCAGAACATCGCTCGCGGCGTAAGCTTCCGGCAAGCGCGAGTATTTGATCAATCCGGGGAAGCGCACTTTCTGCTCGATTCCAAGCTGACGGGCTTCTTCTTTTAGCGAATCGGCAAGCGGGCCTTCGCCTACCATCACGAGATAACTGTTTGCCACGCTTGCCCGCGCGAATGCCTGGAGCGCGTCTTGCGGGCGCTTGCGCGGTATAAACTTGGCGCAGAAGAGGGCCACAACCGCATCGGCCGGAATTTGCCACTCTTCGCGCACGCTGTCGCGGCACGTATTGCTTGCGACCGAGGCGATGTAATCGTTATCAACTACATAAGGCGTAATGACGACGCGGTCCTCGGCAACGCCAAGAGAGCAAATGAATCGTTTTGACGCCGTCGAGGGCACGAGCACAAGGTCGGCGATGCGATTATAAAGGAACGGCAAGAACTTTTTCTTGATTGATGATTTCCAGCTCCCGCCGTATTGAGATTCCATATAGGTAGCGTCGGTCGTTAGCAACAGCGGCTTTCGTAAGATTTTTGCCGTGGCCATGGCAAGCCAGAAGCTTACGTACGAATGTCCGTAGACTACGCAGCAATCGGATTTCGATATAAGACGAATGACCCCGGGATTAATCAACCCATAAAATTTACCGAGACGCGGGACCGGCGAATAGTTTCGCAGTTGCTTCCACGAGTAGCCGTCGAGCACCGGGAGGTCAAACGCTTCTTTGGTACGCTGTTCGGGATCGCGCCAAAGCTTTGCGTCCGGGAGGCTGCAATATGCAGTCAGCACATCTACCCTCGGATCTTCTGCCATCAACCGAAACGGCGTCGCGTCCTGCGTAGGCTGAGAAGAGACCAGCAGCACGCTGTGTTTAGCTTTTCGCATTAATCACGCCGGCAGCGCCGGAGTATTCTCTGGCATTCAGACAGTCGGCCAGCACCCCGGCATAAACGGCAAGAGAATGAGTTTGATACCACCCGTAAGCGTTATCCGCGATCTGCTGGCCTGACTCTATGCTCAAGCTCTCCGAGTCATTATTCAATAGAGAGTAGTGTACCGATGGCTCAAGGCCGTCGGCCGGCGTCATGTTCCCGGTATTAGCGACGATCGGTATAACCCGGTGCGCGGAGTATGCGGCGAATATCGTAGATTTGCCCAGCATGCCGGCCGGGTAATCGATCACGCCGGCTATCGAATCGGAAAGCAGCTCGCTCACTTCATTGCCCGCCAGCTCTCCGCATACTTTCACAGGCACACCTATTATTTGAGAGATGTCGAACTCGACGGGGCGGCCTATATCGAGCACTTCGGTTATGCCTAACCGGCGGCATATGCGATTCACCTGCGCGGCCGATCTTTTATAAACCTGCTCTCTTCGCCCGCGAGTGCCGAACACAACCAGTCTTCGCGCGCGTTCGTTTAACGGTAAAGTTATTTCCGGCTCGCCGATGCTCGAAAATACCGGCAGGCTTACGATGCCCGCCTCGATCACCGCCGCGAAATCCGGCAAGCAAATCGGCGTAAAGATTCAGGCTCGTAATGGAGCGATCGCTCAATCGGGCGATACGGGCAGCCAGTTTTTTTTGTCGCGAAGAGAGCCAGAACGCGCTGGTCCACGGCGGCCCCGACGCGTGCACTTCGTGGAAAATAGTTACCAGATACCTATCGCGTGATTCAGCGCGCCATTTCTCTAAAGCCTCGACAAGCCACACAGGGCATCCCCGCGGTGCATATCCATAGCCGCTGTAATGAAGAAGTGCGCAGTTTATTGTCTGATCTTCGGGTTGTAATAAGTTACGTATCCCGGAGACTGTACGAGATGATAGTCTGCTAACCGAAAAATCCTCGATACGCGACGGGCCCTGCCATGCAGTGTCGCCCACAATAAAATCAGTCTTAATCCCCATTTGCTTTCGAAGGAGGCGGGCCATGCTTAATGCATAATCGCCGACCCCGTCAATCGAAGGTGGCAGCCCCGTGACGATTGATATTAGTCGCAGACCATCCCTCGCAATCATTTAAGGAGTGGATACTTCACCTGAAGTTTTCCTTGCAAAAGTCAATCACTCTTCTTCTTCCGCTGACCTTGTCTTGAAGGGTTTCTTTGTTGGTGAACAGGAGCTTTCCAAAAAGGAGCAGTGTCACATACTCCAGGCGGAGCCTAAAGAGAATGAGATTTTTCACCATTGAGACGTTTTTCACCCGGCCGTATTTTCTAAGCAAGTACCACCTGTTTTTGTAGAACCTCAGCACCCTGTCGCTCACTTGCTGTGGGGTGCCTCCGCCTTCATGAAATGCTTTTAGCTCACTGCTTTGCTTTACTGTCCAGTCATTCTCCCTCATCCGAAGGCAGAGATCGCTATCGGGCTCAAGCCAATCAAAGTTCTCGTCAAAACCACCAATATCGTTGAAGGCCTCTCGCCTGACAGCCATCGCGCAGGAATAGACGACCGTCTTTGGCTGATGCTTTATGAAAACTTTTCGATAAACGTTATCAATTCGCTGGCCAAGGACAAGCCTGAGCGCGTCGGGTTCTTCTTCCGACGATCCAGTGATTTGATTGTTACTACCATAGGTTGTAAACCCGATAATACCTAGCCTGTTATTATTGCTGAACTCTCTCAATACGATTCCCGAGTAATCCATCAGGGGATACGCATCCGCATCGAAGAGCATGACAATATCTGTATCCAGATTCTTAAAACCTATATTGACACTCTTGACAAAGCCGAGGTTCCGCTCATTTCGTATGATTTCAACTTTTGGGTCCAGAATTCCGTCGTATATTTCGTCGGAATGATCATCAATCAGGAGTATTTTATGTATTGCGTGACCTGCCTGTGTCAGGTGCGCTGCGACACATCGCAATGCGATACTCCACGAATTATAGGCTGTTACCAGCACGCTGACGGTTGGCTCTTGCATTTAGATACGCGTTTTTAACTTTTTGCGTGGGTAACAGTTTGAACGTTTTTTGCTTCCGGCGTATTGCGCGCGTTCCGCCAATGCTCGCCTACCCACCGAGAATATATAGTTTCGAGTTTTTTGATATTCGCATCCCAACTAAATGACTGCACCCGCTCCCACGCTGCCCGCGAGATTCTTGAATGAAGGTCGTCATCGTCCAAAAGTGAGAGTATGCTCTGCCCCATCGCGTGCTCATCGTTGAAATCGCATAGTATGGCTTCATCCCCATCGCGCAACTCCGCGCCAAAACCGGTGCGAGTAGTGACCGGCGCGCAACTGGAAGCCATCGCCTCGGCCAGCGCCATGCCGAAGCCTTCATATTGTGAGGGGAAGAAGAACACCCTGGCTTTTGCGAGACCTTCGGCGATCTGTTGATTGGTCAGGCGCGGATGGACATTGATACGCTCGTGCAACGACTGCGGGAAGTGCGCCAAGACAGCATCGCGGTCGCCGCCGGTGCCATAAATATCAAAGCGCAGACCGGGCTTTTTACCCATTACATTGCTCATCACCGAGGCAATCATATTCACCCCTTTGCGAGCTATCCATGAGCCTGTGTAAGCGACTCGCTCCTGTTTTTCGGTTATGAAAGGAACGGATAGATATTCATTATCCAGACCCGGCGCAATTACAACGGCGCGATCAGGTGAATAGATACCGTGGTTAAGTACATAGTCGCGGTCAAGCTCGCAGCCTGTTACGAAAGCATCGGCGTAGACAAACGCGGCCCTCGAAAGTCGCTCGTGAGTATAGCGCGAAAACCAGGCACGCGAATGACCCTTGAAGGATGCGGGCCGGTTATATATGAGTTCGCGGTCACTGGCGAGCAGTTCCAGTCCATCCGTGTGGGCGACTATAAAAGGGCGCTTTGTTAATTTCGATAACTGCCAGGTAGCAAGGCCGAACTCGCCGCCGAAGAATTCAATCAGATCATAGTCTGCTTCTTGCAGCTTTGTTTTGACAAATCCGCAAGCCCCCCACGCTTGTCGAAACCTTAACGCTCTCCTGGCTCCATGCCAGGTCTCGTAATCCTTCGGCTCGAAAATACTGACTGTGTGTCCTAAAGCTCGCAGCCCTTCCGACCACCTCAAACGTGTTTTGCCTGAACCGAGCAACGGATCAAGTGGACAGGTGGAAAGAGAAAGGATTCTCATTAAGTAATACCGGATCGTTTCACGATCTTAATCTGGTTCGGACTACGCCAAATTCACCGCCGTTCTTAATATTATCGATACTTATAATCTCGTGATCGGCTATAGCAACCAAATCCTTTAATTCATCGAGCGTATGCTTTTTATTAAGGTGATACTCTATACACGCGTCATGCGTACGACTTAGCAGTGTAGTATCGCGTAAAATAGACCACTCTGATCCTTCACAGTCCATCTTCAACAAATCAATTTGGCGTCCTTCTGCGACCTCAGAGGCGGCCAGACATTTAACAGCCAGGTTTCCGACTTCAGTGACCTGGCTAAGCGTTGTGTCACAGTCGATATCGAATGATACGACGCCTGTGTTTTCACCGACTGCACAAGGGGCGATTCTTATAGAGGTGCCTATAGCATTCTGTTCAAGATATGTTAGAGCCGTTGGGTTTGGCTCGTACGCATAGATTTCCGCTTGGGGAAACAGTAAAGAACAAAGCTTGCTGAACACACCAATATTTGCGCCGATGTCTACTATCACCCGTGGCTTCGCATGTTTCGCATATTCAAACAAACGATAACAATCCTCTATGACAACCTCTGAGTAACAGCTTCCAGCGCCCAAGTCATTTCCGGCGAAAACTCTGCAGGTTACTCCGTTGGCATGTAGCCAGAATGGCGGGCGAAGCATCGCCATGCGATAGTAGTGAAAGCGAGAACGCCTGAGCAAATTTGCAGAGTTCTTTAGCCGCGTCTTAAGGTTCATTAACCAGTATGTGAGTTCAGGCAATCGTCCAGGAATTGCCTGGCGCGATTTGCCGTGGTGTTTGACTCGATCCATTTATATGTTAGTTCTTGTAATGCTGAGTATTCTTCGTCGGTCATGGAGGCAATACGATCTTTGAGTTCCTTAGAGTCCCGGTAGATTATGCAGTTACTTTCATCGAGACCATAAGGGGCGCAGGTTGCAGGTTTCTTATCAAGATCTCTAAAGCATAAAACACACCCGTTTGCCGCCAGCTCATAATGCCTTAAGCAGTCCCATCCCGCGCGCTTTGTTGTTATGCCGAACCGCGACTTTGCGAGGTCGTCAATGTAGTCAACCTCATCCGTGAAAAACAGATTATCCGATCCAGTGGCAGAGAAGAATGCTTTCGGCAATTGCTCTGCAACTTCCTGGTCTACGATGTGGACAGGAAAGTCTTTAGTCTTCGCATCAGGAGCAACCCTTTTGATTTTCTGTTCCGGGATAGAAAATGCAATGGGCCTGGCATTCTTCGGCAAGGGTATCCACTTTCGCAAAGGGCGTGGAAGGCGATTACCAACCCCATAAGAATGCCCCTCGCCAATCAACTCTCGCTTAAAGTACTTAAAACGCGATATAGGAACAAAGTAAGACCAGGGCTGTTTCTTAAGGCCCGACAATGTATAGGGGAAAAATGAAGAGCTATCATAACCGTCGAGCACCACCATCTTCTCAGGCGCGATGTGAGGTGCGAGGTTCCACACTTGCTGCCACTGTTCCCAGATATTGCCAATAACGATCAGGTCATAATGGGCAAGATCTTTTCGCCAAAAGAAGCGCTGATCAGAGAGTTTCGGTATATCTTCCAATAATCCATATAGGGTAAAACCATGGCCCCGCATTTTGGATTTCAGGGAGTCGGTCAGCGGCGCGTACAAACTGTCATATCGAGGCGCGTCAATACAATCGCTTCCAAGAATTGTGCGCAGTCCATGAAATAAGCTTTCGGCCAAATAATCGGGTTGATTCTGGTGCAGAAACAGTACTTTCATCAGTTCTTCGTTATTACTATGAAAGCCTGTGTATTCAGTTCCCCTTCAATTCCGTATGGATATTCGATTCTACAGCCATTAGCTTCAGCCCAGTCTTGTACTTCGCGTTTTGAGGCTATATAGACCGCATCCACATCAGGGCTTATTAAAGAAGGATAGCTCAAGCAAACAGGGTTAATGTTCACAGGGAAGGGACCGAACCTCACAGTGGCTTTCTTAAGGGCCCTCGGCAATCTTACTCGACTATCATAAAGGCTTATCAAAGCATCAAATATTCTCCCGGCACGGAGTTTTGTAAATGCCGTTCCGGTAGGAGAAAACCCCAGCATTTGCGAACTGAGCAGATTGGATTCAACAAAGTCTGGAAAGACTAAAAGCAACTGCCCGCCTGGAACAAGGATACGGGTCATTTCGCGAAGGGCCCGTTCCGGGTAAACAAGATGCTCTAAAACATATAGGGAAAAGCACGCTTCAAAAGAGCCGTCCGGGAACGGGATGTCATAAGCATTTGCACATACCCATGTTGCATCCGAGTGTCTGCATCTATTTTGCTCGATAACGTAATCAGCAACCTCAATCCCCGTATATGCTCCTTCGAAGCCATAATCTCGTAGCTGTCGAAAGACCCTCCCATCGCCGCAGCCTATTTCCAGAACATTACTGGGCTTTAAATCGCATACGTGTTTTGGCAGTAAATGTCGGACCGAACTTTCAGGAAATGCGGTTTCTTCTTGCTCGGTTAACATCTCCTGATAAAGGGCGCGGCCTTCAACCTCACTATAGAACCAGGCCATCTTCATCTCTAAGGCGGAAAGCCTTTCAGGATCACCCGTGACACTAGACATCCAGTGAAACTGCCGACTACAGGCGCGACCATTTCGTTGCGTCATCATTTATTTTCAGGCGGTGACCTCAAGGTGACACCCGGCCTGTTTTTGCTGCCATCGTTGAGAATAAATGTCGCTTGTCTGACGAGCAATTGTCTTCCAGCAGAACTCATTTGACCGACGTTTTGCTTCTGCGCGCGCGTGCATTAGTTGCCGGTTGTCGAGCAATAATTCTATAACTTTGACGCTCATAGCCTTCACATCCCCGCAAGTCACCAGCCAATCCGGCGGCAACATCATTGGCGGTCCCGGGGAGTTATAAGAGATGACCGGAATAGACGCCGCAAGCATTTCCAATACACCGAAACCAAAGCCTTCAATATAAGAGGGGAATATGCCTACAGAACAATCCGATAATAGCTCTGGGAGTCTGTCTGGGCGATAGTTTGGAATAATCTCTAGTCTGCCGCGATGTTCCTTAGGAAAATTTGCTAGTACGTCCGCTTCACTTCTGACAGTTCCCAGGAGGCGAAAACTAACATTAGGCACACTCTCAATAATACGTTTCACAATGCCAGGAAAATCCCTAGACCCCTTACGATTATCGAAAGTTCCCACGAACGCCACCATAGGCTTCGACGGGCGACCACCCGGCACAGCGTTAAATAGGTTTCTTTGGGCCGTAGTCATTCCAAGTGGCAAAACTATTATCTTCTCTTCCGGCACGCCCCACTCAAGGAGCCGGGTTTTATCATCTGAATTTGGCACGTTTATCAGATCGGCCTCGCTTACTGTTTTGTGAGCTCGACGTATTGCCTGTCTTTGCTTTCTTTTTATATTCAGACCAAAAACCAAAAAGTGAGCTATAGACTTTAGGTGTTGTTCCACCGGGATACGAATACTGGCGAAGTGATGCGCTAACAGAGCAGATCTGGCAACAAGGAGCGTGCCCTGATGAAATTCACTCCTGGAGTAAGGCAGATAGTTGTGGTCATAATCAATAACGTCGTACTGGCAAGCATGCTTATGTAGATAAGCTCTTAATGCATGCGCGTAGTTTTCCTGAAGGTTTTCATTGCTTTTTGTAAGGATGTCTTCGGGAGAGACAAGCTTGCATTGCCAGCCTAACTGTTCAAGTTCCTCCGCCAGCTCAATAATTGCCTTTGAAGCGCCCAACTCTTTACTCAAATGCGTAGAGCTACAGAAAAGTATCTTCATTAAACCCTATTGCTCATCAATTCGCCTTTCATCGAATCACAGATACGAATGATCTGGTCGCGTCTCAGACCTACCCAGGTTGGCAAGCTCAAACCTCTTTTGCCCAACCACTCGGCGTTTTCACATCCAGCATAACCGTCTGACTCGACGTATGGGGGCAGGGTATGACAAGGATAGAAAAATGGACGGCTATCAATACCTTCCTCCTTCAATCTGGCCGCCACGCGGTCGCGAAGAGTGCCAGACTCATCATTGAAGACAACACTGAACAACCAGCAGACTTCTCGCTCATTCGTATACCGCACAGGTAGCATCAGGTTCTGAACATCTTCCAGAGCAGACCTGTACCAGTTTGCTATCTCATCACGCGCCGTCAAGTAATCCTCGACCCTC
Source organism: Blastocatellia bacterium (assembly GCA_963832205.1). Taxonomy (GTDB): domain Bacteria; phylum Acidobacteriota; class Blastocatellia; order UBA7656; family UBA7656; genus DATBMY01. The sequence goes on from CAWHTK010000007.1 coordinate 151,800, forward strand.
TCAAGCTGGGCCAATCCTATGGCCGCTTGTATATTCGTCATTCGATAGTTGTAGCCAACTACCGGAAACCAGTAGCGACGCGCCGGATCCTGGCCTTGGCCTTTGAGGACCAATCCTTGATGCAAGGTCGTCGTCATCAGTTAAGACCATTCCGCCCTCACCACAGGTAATGATTTTGTTGCCAAAGAAACTGAACGTAGCCAGATCGCCTATCGAACCCACAGGCTTATCATTAAAGGTAGCGCCGACGGCCTCCGCTGCATCCTCGACAACTTTTAATCCAAATTCTGCAGCAATGCCCATAATCTGATCCATTGCCGCCGGCTTGCCGTATAGATGAACTGGCATGATCGCTCTAGTTTGAGGGGTTATCTTACGCCGAACGTCATCGGGGCTGATATTCCAGGTTTCCAGATCGCTGTTACGAATACCGGGATAGCGCCACAGTATTTTACGGCATTGGCTGTTGCTACATAGGTAAGCGATGGAACTAAAACTTCATCTCCAGGGCCAATGCCTAACCCTAGTAAAGCCAGGTGAAGAGCAACGGTACCGTTGCAGCAACTGATTGCATGTTCAGTCTGGCAATATTTGGCAAACTGAATTTCAAATCGATCAATGAATTCACCGATGGATGAAATCCAGGTTGATTCGAGACATGCCTCAACGTACAGCCTTTCATTGCCTCCCAGGAAGGGCACAGATACAGGAATGAACTGAGCCATAATTTTTCTGTTTGTCGATATTAGCCATTACCGATCTATAGCACGAGCAGGGTTACCCACCACTGTTGAACAAGACGCCACATCATGAATGACGACAGAGCCCGACCCGATAATAGCTCGTCTCCAATAGCAATAGGTTTCCCACGTCCAACAACTGACCCTACCCCGATAAGAACTTTTTCTCCGATCGTTACAAAGCCAGCCAAATGAGAACCTGGTGCTATGTGAGTGCCCGGGCCAATGCGACAGTCGTGATCTACGGTGGCCCCGGTATTGATGATGCAATTGTCGCCAATAAACGTCGCCGCATTTATTACGGCGCCTGCCATTACTGCAATGCCATGTCCCAGCGTGACCGAGGGAGAAATCTGTGCCGCTGGGTGAATTGCGTTGATAAGATTAAATCCCTGCGAACTAACCTTCTGCGCAATTCGACTGCGCAGGTTGTTATCACCCAGCGCAACGATTGCATGCCGACTCCCCCCGAAAGTATCTCAGGCAGCACGCTGTCATCTCCTGAGACATGGAACATCGCCAAACAATCTCCCACCGGCCAGGAAGGGTCACAAAAGCCTTTCACGCTCCAACCGCCAGCCTGCAAAACCTCAATTACAACTTTGGCATGTCCTCCGCCCCCGATCACCACGATCTTTTCCATTGAGACTACTCCAGGTAAGCCTCGATACATTTTGGGCGACCCAGCTCCATGTGAACTGTTCCATTATTCTCTTTCGGGCCGCTTTTCCAAGTTTAGCCGAAGTTAACGCATCGCTCAGTAAAACCTCTGATTTGTTTTTTATGGCGCTCGGGTCGTTAAAGGACAAGAAAGCCGGTTTCACCGTCTATCACAACTTCCGACATTGCTCCCACATCGCTGCAGATCACCGGCGTACCGCAGGCCATCGCTTCCATTGCGGTAAACCCTAACAACTCTGGCAAATCTGAGTGATCACCATAAATCGTGTCATAAGACTGAAGGGAAAACCATCACGGCGCTCGATTGATAGCGGCGAATTACTTCCTCGTCCGAGGCATCAGTTACGAAAGTGACATTTTTCCCGATACTGAGTTGTTGTAGTAGTTCATAGTACTTCTCTTGATACGGGCGCCCGACAACTGTTAAAGGCACATCCGCTCCAATCGCCTCAATGAGGTAATTAACACCTTTTATGGGGTAATAGCCTACCGACAAAAACTACGCCTTCTCTATTTAAAACTCCGTTCGGTTTATAGTGCTCTATGTCTATACCGGCGTATATAATGCGCCACTTTGATCGAAACTCTTTAAACTGTCCTCCCCCTTGTTCAGCTATTAACAAGAATTTGTCAACAAACCGGCCCAGGTGTAATCGCCGATTGAGTGATAAGCTTCCCCCACCGCCGACATCAGTGACAAACACCTTCTTGCCGGTAAGACGACCATAGATAATTGCGAGATCTGTACTAGAGTATTCCAGCAAACGCAATGAACAACATCCACATCTTTTAAAGCTCTCAGGAAGCCAAAAGATAACGGATTGATCCTTTGACCATGTATGTATCGCCGGGGACGATAGATATGGATTTCTAAGTTTCCCGTGCGCTCTTTGTGGGGTTGCGGACCAAACGTGATTAACCTGGTGGGCGTCTTCTCCGCCAGTGCCTTCGCCAATTCTAGGGCATAACGCTCCCCTCCACCATACAGGCCATCCTTCCCGAAGGGGATCGGTAAACTATCGCAACACGCGGCTTAACCTGGTCTAACTCGCCCTTCTTCTTTAACAATTCAGAAGGCCCATATCATTTCTGATTGATATTTATCCGTTTCAGCGGTTCGATAAAACTATCACCTACAAGATCGCTCCAGATGCGCTGGCCGTGATTGGTGAAGTGAATATCCTTCTCTCGATATATCGCCTGCCCCTCATTGAAGGCCCGCGACAGCCCATCATAGGCCGAAAAGAAGCTCACTCCCCGCTCGCGGCATAATTGCTCGACACGTCGCTCGAACTCGCGGTGCCAAAGCGCTCTGCCTTCATCCGCCTTGATCTGCTGCCTGTGAGGATACATGGTTATCGTCAGGTAAACACCTCGCTCTTTGCACAATGCAACCAGTCGCTCGATATTTCCAAGGCAAAATCCGACGTGCGTTTTCCACTCTTCCGAGTCGATAGGAATCGACCCGTGGTAAGCGAATATATGCTCAGGCAGCGGCGGGGGTATTTCAGAAGCCGAGTCTCCCACGTTTGCAGGTCCTTGCGGAAAGAGTTTGCTCCTGATGCCTGAAGCAAACCGGAAGAGATAAGAACTCTCCCTCGCCCAGACTTTTGCCTCCCTGCTCCAGCCGCTCGGAGGATTGCTTCCTGACGATAAAGGCTCCGCCATGAGGGGCGGCTTTATACTTTGGTCGGTAGCGCCAGTAATCGTCGTATATGTCCGTCTGATCTATATTGATGATTATATAATCCGGCTGAAGCGTGAGCAGTTGATGCTTAGCCGCAGGTAATGAACTAAGGGACTATAGGTAGTGCAGCCGCAGTTAATCACCTCAAACTGCTCAGCCACGAATTCTTCGCTCAATCGCTTCCCAAGGCGCGGCGCAATCGTGTCCTCATAACGATACCCTTCCGTAAACGAGTCACCCATCACGAGAACGCGCTTTATCCCGTAAGGCTTCGGCACCTCCACCTCGCGCGGATGCCTGCACCCCAGGCTGTTGGTGAAAATCTCGTATGGCTCCAGATCATCCGCCGCAAGCGTCATGTTTATATTGGGCGGCGGCCAGTGGTTCCATAGCGGGTGCTCTACGGAAGTCGGTAGCGAATAATGACGCGCCATTATGTGAAAGAATGGCTCTTGAATGCGCAGTATCAATTCGCACAGGGCGAGCCCTATGATCAGACCAACCGCGACAAGAGTGATCTTTTGACGAAAAGAAGCCTCTCTCGGCCGCCTAGCACCTTCCTGGCTTCTTCCGACTCGCGCCACCATTAAAAGAAAAGATAAAGGAACAGCGAAATGGAACTACAGGTAAGAGCTATGACTTTTCCGCTCTTTAGGAAAACAGACTTAATCGATCAGGCGGCTATGCGCCTGCTACTAAACTAGCCTCCCTGGAAAGTCCTCGATAGCTCAGCATAGAGTTAAGCAGCAATGTGGGGATCAACGAGAAAATGCCGAACAGCAGGACGCCATGCAAGGTGGATATATCAACCAGAAGCAGCAGGATTATCTGTGTCGCTATAGTGCCGGGGATGTTTAGCCACGAGTACTTGATCCACGCTTTCGAGGCGTTGAGCGACCACATCGCGGCGATTACAGAGTTCGACACCGATACGATCATCATCAACACGACTTCGCTCTTGAGGTGAGCGTATTTTCCGCCGAGTATCCAGAGCAGTTCATTCGGGAATAGCAGAGATAACCCGACCAGCCCCAGCCCCATCAATACAAAACTGCCGACTATCTGAAAATATCGCCGCCTCAACTGTCCCGCCGATTGGCAGCGGGCGAAGCTCGGAAGGACTATGCTCGCCATCACCGCCGAGATCACCGAAAAGATCATCCCCAGTCTCGACAGCGCGCCGATCTCCGCTACGTTCTCCGTGCTGCCAAAGACGCTTATAAGCCAGATGGTCAATTGCCCCTGCATACAATAAAAGATCGCGTTCGGCGCCTGGCTCCGCACTATCTTTAACATCGCCGCGCGGTCCTCGCGGCTTTCAGGCGCGTTCACTACGATGCTGTCGGTCACCCACCGCCTCAAAAATAGATACTGCGCCGCGATACTGATGACCGAAGCCAGGACTGCCACCGCCGCGTCGAGGAAGATAAAATACGCGGCCACCAGCAGCACGAGCCTCAAAGCGGCCGCCAGCGCGTCGAGCCTCTGCACCCGGTCTAGCTGCGAGCCGAGCCGCGGCACTATCATCAACACGCCCGCGAGCAACTGAAAGTTTGCCCCCGCAAGCACCGCGAGCGTTATGACCCCGGCATACACATATGACGCGCCGTTACTCGCGAGCATCCACAAAAGAATCGGCGTCGTAACCGTGACCGCGGCCACCGCCAGATATCGCCTCAGCCGCAGCGCCGTGTTTATCAACTGGCCGAACCTGTACTGGTCCTGCCACACCTTGCCGCCGATGGCCGATAAGCCTATGCCGATCCCCGAATCCGCGAGGATTGCCATCATCGCTTGCAGGCTGTTTGCTATCGTGAAGTACGCGTACTCGGTATGGCTGAGCGCCCGCACCAGCAGTATGCCGCTTGCCGCCGCCATTACCTGCACCGCGACCTGCACCGAGATGAACTGGCTCAGAATCCTGGCCCAGCCCGCGGCTCTGGGCGACGGCAGGACCACCGGGGCCAAAGGGGTTGCTCGTTCTTCCACGTTCAAAAACTTGCGCCGCGCCTACTGAGGGCCCGCGCCCGCGCCATCCTGGTTATAACCGTTGTTGTAACGGTAGTAGTAATAATCGTCGTATCCATCGTGGCGCATGTCCACGTTGTTGAGCACGACTCCGAAGACTTTCGCGCCGACCGCCCCCAGCTCCAGCCGCGCGCGGCGCACTATGTCGCGCGTGCTCTTGCCGCCGTGCACGACCAGTATCACCCCGTTGACCAGGGTCGAAAGTATCACCGGGTCGGTCACGTTCATCAGCGGCGGCGAGTCTATCAATATATGATCGTACTGCTCGCCAAGCTCTTTTAGCAGACTCTTCATCTTTTCAGAGATGATAAGCTCGGCCGGGTTAGGCGGTATCGGCCCGCAGGGCAGAAGCGACAGGTTCGCCACCGGAAGTTTCTGTATCACTTCATCTACGGGAACGTTGCGCGCAAGCACAGTCGATAGCCCCTGCGAGCATTCCAGACCGAACATCTTGTGTGCGGAGGGGCGGCGGAGGTCGCAGTCTATGATCAAGACTCTCGCGCCAAGCTGCGCCAGACTTATGGCCGTGTTGACTACGGTCGTCGTCTTGCCCTCGCCCGGCTGGCCGCTTGTGACCAGTATCATCTTCGGCGGCTCGCCCGCCGCCGATAGCAGCACCGATGTCCTCAGCACGCGGTAGGCTTCCGCCGCCGACGAGTTCGCGTCAAAGGTGACGAGCGCCGGTGATGTTTTTACAAGCGCCCCATCCGCCGGGTTCGCCCCGTCCCCCTTCCTGCGCGACGAGCCGTTGAGCATCGCCGGTATCACGCTCAGCGCCGGGAGCTGCGCGTAGCGGCCCACGTCTTCGACGGTCTTTATTGTGTTGTCGAGATAGTTCAGGAAGAACGCCAGCCCTATGCCCGCCGCCGTGCTCAAAAAGAGCGCGATCATTATGGATGAGAACCGCCGCGGCCCCACGAGCCCGCCCGCTTGCGCCGGCTCGATCAATCGCAGGTTGTTCTCCTGCTCGACGACCTGGGCCTGGGCCTGGTTGGTCCGTTGCAAAAAATCCTGGTAGAGCGACTTGTTCGTCTCTACCTCTTTTTTAAGAATGTTGTACTGAATGGCGTCCTGATTCTCCTGGACGGCTTCGGCTTTGGCCTCGGTGAGCAACGCCTGTAGCTTCTGCTCGTCGCGCGCCGCGCGCTCATAATCGTTGCGCAGCGTCTCTTCGAGCGATTTGCGGCTGCCCGTTATCTGCTCGCGCAGGACGCCCATCTTCTCTTTGATTTCGAGCATGCGCGGATGATCGGGCCCGAATTTTACGCCCAGCTCGGCGTATTGCGCTTCGAGCTGGCCCAGCTCTCTTTGAAGCTCGGCGACCTTGGGCGCGTACTTGCCCGCGTAAGCTTCGGGTATCTCGGCCACCCGCCCTTGCTTCACTTCTTGAAAGAGCGATTCCTTTAGCACCCGGTCCGTCTTCGCCCGCATCGCTTCTTCGTGCAACCGCACGAGCTTTGAGGTGGTAAGCGTGTTGTTTTCAGTTGTCGTAAATATGCCCCGCTGCCGGGTGTATGCCGCCAGCGCCTCTTCGGCGTCGCGCGTCTGGGCCTGGAGCTTGCGCGTTCGACTCGTCGAGCCATCGCTCGGCCGATTTGTATTTCTGGGTCTTATTCTCGAAATTGCGGTTGAGCAGCGAGTTGGCCACGGCGTTGGCCGCCATCGCGGCCGTCTCCGCGTCCGTGTGCGTAAATGAAATGCTGATCGCGCGCGTGTCGCGGACTATATCTACCGCGAGCCCGCCCGCCAACACCCCGACGCACTCGTCGAGCAGTTTCTTCTCTTCGGGGGTCCTCGACTGCGGGTTGCCGGCAAACAGCACCGGCTGGACCGTGCCCGCCTTGTTCGGGTCTTCGTCCGCTTCGGCCGGGCCCAGCCCCAGCCGCGCCCCGATCAGCCCGATCGCTTCGGCTACCGACTTCTTGCCTCCCCCTTCTAAAAACTTCGGGTTCTGGTAAAGCTTCTCGTCTATCACGGTCTGTTCGAGCAGCGCGCGGCTTTTTACCGACAGTATCTTTGTCCTTATGTTGATCAGGTAGTACGGGTCGTAGTCGTCGGCAAACATTCCGTCGGGCCCGCGCAGCAGCGACCCCTCGCGCCCGACCTCGACCATAACCGAAGCCTTGAACGTGTCTTTCGTCCGGTACATCTCTATAGTCACAAGCGTGGTGACGATGAGCGCGACCGAGGCGATGAGGTATTTGCGCTTGCGCATGACGCGCCACATCTCGCGCAGCAACTTCTTCTGATCGTCTTCGCCGTAGCCATACCCGTAGCCGTAAGCGGCCGGGTAATGCGGGCGAATGCTCGTCGCCTCCTTCGGCAGTATCTCTATGGTCGGAGCTTCGGGGAGCTTCTGAATCTCGAATTTATCGTCTGACATTTCTGGCCTCAATACGGGTCGGCATTGCTATGATTGCCGGCCTTGCACAAAAAGTGACTCGATAAGAGTCCCGTAGGGACGACATGTATATAGACTAAACGCGCTGATAAGCTCCTGAGCCCTGTAGGGGCGGAATGTAAACATCCCGCTCCTGACGGAGCTCTAGTTGTTATCTACGACGGTTTCTATAAACATCTCGCCCCTGCGGGGCTCCCAGTTTCAGAGACTCTGTCACTCTTTTTGCGCAAAGCCGTTATTGCCGGTCGTTACCTGATGACACCGCGTTGCGCGGCGCTCATTCCGAATGCTTTCAGTATGGCGTTACCGATTGTCTTGCCCCGGCTATTGGGCACCATGACAAGATCGTTCGCCTGAAGCGTCACGTCGTCCTTCTTCCCCTTCAGTATGGCGCCGATGTTGACCTTGATCTCTTGCACCCTGCCGAAAGAGTCTTCGCGAAAGATCACGCCTTCGCCCGCCTTCGCGTTCTCCGTCACTCCCTGCGCGAGCGCTATGGCCTGGCGAAGCGTTATCCCTTCCTTGAGCTGGAATGAGTTGGGCGCTTTCACTTCGCCCGCGACGTAGAAGACGTCCGTGGGGGGGATCGTCACAAGGTCGCCCGGCTCGACATATATGTTTTGATCGAGCCGGCCCCTGAACAACCCGTTTATGTTGACGGCGATAACCTGATAATCGGGGCCCGCGTCTTCGCCCGGCTCGCCGGCGGCGCGCGCGGTCGCGGCGGCGGGTTTAGCTTTCACCTCGCGCAGTATAAACGCGGTCGAGCCATGATTCTCTTTCGGGCCGCCGGCCACGGTGATCAACATCAATAGCGACGAGCGCCCCTCGATCTGGTAGACGCCCGGCCGCTGCACAGAGCCCTGTATGAAGTATGTGCGGCTGAAGTTCTGCTTGACGAGCACGACCACCTGCGGGTTCTTCAGGTAGCGGCCGCGCAGCCCGTCGGCAATATTCTTTGCCAGTTGCTCGGGCGTGTGGCCCTCCGCCTTGACGCGCCCCAGATAGTTCATCGGTATGGTGCCGTCCGAACTCACGGGCACCGTCCCCGAAAGCTCCGGCGCGTCCTCGACCTTTATCTCCAACACGTCGCGCCGCCCGATAAGGTACTGCTCGTCGGGAGAGACGATCACTCTGCCGGACGGTACAGGGTCGGCGCCCTGAGTCGTTCCCTTTTCGGGCGACTGCGCCGCGGTGGACGACGCCAAAAATATGAGTGCTGTTAACGCGAGAAAGAATCTACTTCTCATGAAGGTACTCCTGTGAAGAAACCCGCCCTGGCCGGGGCCGCCTTCAAAGCATTGTCCCGTGAATGGCTGGAGGCCAGAGCGGCCTGGGAGATTACGATAGAAAGAACCACGAACAGCATCGAATTAGAGAATATCTGAAGGTTAAAGTCAAACAGCGAGTGGATGAGAATCGAAAAGCAGCCCGCGCCCGCCCCCAGCACGAGCGCCCGTAGCCGCGCGTCTTCGGCCCGCAAGCCCCGCGCTATCTCCCGAAAGAGCCCGAAGGCGAACCATACCCCGAGCGCCGCGCCCAGGATGCCGGCTTCGGCCAGAAGCTGCAGGTAGTCGTTGTGAGCGTAGTTCAAAATCATCGAGCCATCGGCGTGGCTGTAAAACGGGTAGGCCGTGCCGTACGCGCCGAGCCCCACGCCCGCAACCGGGTGTGCCGCGATCATCGAGAGCGTATCTTTCCATATCCAGTCGCGGCCGTAATAATTCAGGTGGGCGCTCTCCCGCTCGTCGATCGTGCCGATGACGCGGTTCAGCACGCCTTCCGCCCCGAGCCATATGACGCCCGCGATGACCGCAAGCGATATTAAGCTGAGGACGCCGAGCCGGGGAAGCCGCCTTGCGGGCGGCCTTGAGGCGGGCATTGAAGCCGGCTTCAATGCCTGCGCCCGCCTCTTCTCGCGCGGGCGCGCCACGGCGATAAAGGCGAGCCCGGCGGCAAAGCTTATCATCCCGCCGCGCGAAAGCGAGACGATTATCGAAAGCCCCATGATCGCGGCCGCGAATCCGTAGATCGCCCACGACTCGCGCCGCGCCGCGCGCGTCACAATGAGTGCGACCGGTATCGGCGCGAGCATCTCCATAAGCCCGGCGTAATGATTGCGATTACCGAAAGGCCCAAAGGCGTTCCGCTCGGTCGGCCTGAACCAGTAGATGTGGCCGTCCCAGGTCACGTGCTGGAGTATGGCGAAAAGCGCGAGCGCGAACCCGAACCAGGTCAGCACCCTCGCGAGCCGCGCGAGCCGCTCGCGCGAGGCTAAGAAGTTCCCGGCAATCATCGCCGCCGCAAAGACAAAGAAGATCGAAAGCGACGAGTCGCGCGTCGCCTCCACGTCCGTCGAAAGACCGGCGGCGCTTTGGACAAGCCCTAAGACCAGAAGCGCGCCGAGCGGCAGGAGAAGGTTCGGGACGTTTAGCGTCAGACGTTTTTCGGCGATTGATTTTATCGCCCACAGCGCAAGCAGCGCTATGATGAGCATCTCAAATATGGCGAGCGACCACGCCTCGACGGTCCCGAACATCAAGACCGAAAGAGCGACCGCGCCCAGCAGGCCCCAGGCTATGCTGTCGTCTAAGAGCGAGTGGAGACGATTCATCGTTTATTGCTCTATCAGGCGAACGTCATCTATCCAGACGCGCCCGCGCGTCGGCTCGTCGTATATGGGGTTTCGCGGCTTGCGCTTTATTGAGACCGTCACCGCGGCGCTATCCCCGGCGCTTTGCGGCGCTTGAAACTCGACCGCGAGTTTTTGCCAGTCGTTGCTGCCCGCGGGCACCGGGTCGCTCGCGGCGATCCACTCGTTGGAATCATTCGCCACAACGAGGCGCGGCCCTTCGGGCGTGTCGAGGGCGTCGGTCTTCGCGAAGGCTTCGAGCCGGTAGCGCGCGCCCGGTCTCATAAGAATCACCTGAGTGATCTCGCCGTCGAGCACGGTCGTATCGCGCCCCGCGAAATCTATTATTAGAGAGCGCGAACCCGTGTGGGCGGTCGCGCCGTCGATCATCACGCGCGCGTGCTCGCTCGTCCGAAGCGACCAGTCGAATTGCGCGAAGTCTTTATAGATGGTCGATTCAAAACCGCCGTTACTGATGACCTCGCCTTCCGCGCCCGATACGTGAAGCCATAACCTGCGCGCCGCGCCGTACCGCTTCTTTTGAAGAAACGTGTTTATCACGCGCGCGCTTTCCGGCGAGCTTATTAACACTTTACGATCGACGCTTTCAAAGACCCGCAAGGCTTCATCCGCCCGGTCCTGATTTACGAGAAACTGCGCGAGCGCGAGCCGCGCCGGCGCGCTCGGGCCCGCGACCGCCTCGACCGCGCGAAGCTCGCCGCCGGAGGCGCGCCATAAAAGGTCCATCACGCCGGGGAGCATCTGCGGGTCCGCCCCCACGGCCTCGCGAAACTCCGGGATAGATTCTTCCAGCTTGCCTTCCCTCACGAGCAGGTTCCCCAGCCGGTAGCGCAAATCGAGGTTGCGCGGCGCAAGCTCGCGCGCCTCGATCAGCGCCGCCTCGGCCGCCGCGAGCTCGCCCTTCGAGATGAGGATGTTTGCGAGCAGGGCGCGGTAGTTGAAATTATGAGGCGAAGCGGCCGCGGCCCTGCGGGCATAAAGCTCCGCCCGCGCCGGGTCCGCGTTGCGTTCAAGGCTCAGCACCTGCGCGAACCGATAATTTATTCGCGCGGAGCCCGGAAAGCGATCAAGCGCGTACTCAAGCGCCTCGCGCGGCGGGCGAATCTTATTCGAAGAGAGAGCGCCGACCGTGAACTGCCAGAAGACGAGAAAGGTTAAAAGGCTAAAGAAAGCGAGCGCGATCAGCAGCGCCAGGGTTCTTTTGAGCCCGCCGTCAAGCCTTACTTGAATAATCATAGATACACTTCTACCCGCGTACAGGTAAACCCCGAAGGGAAGCCGCAAGCGCGGCGATCAAAATGTGGGGCGCCGGTGATCGAGCGCGCACGGCTAAAACATATATCGTTTCACACGGGCAAAACGCCGTAGATCGGGCGGCTATCGCGGTGGGAGATTTTAGCGTCTGTCCTGTCGCAAGCGCGTGAAGAGATAAGAGAGCCTGTATGTTCCGCCATTACTTTACCCCCCTGGATCGTCGTCTGATCTAAGAGCAACGTGCCGATCAGCCGGTGTCGAGGGACTAAAAAGGGAAGCCCCCCGGACGCGCCGCTGATAAATACCGTCAGCCTACAGACGGTCAATTACAAGTTGAGTCCAACGCCGCTCGCGAAGGCGACTCGCCCTTGTGCAACAGACCGGTCGATAAAACGCGATCTTTCAGTAAAAGATTTCAAATAATCAAAAGACGGGGACTCTTGATTGGCCGAGTTTTATCACCTGCATGGGCTGCTTGGCAAGAGTTTCGGGCTGTTTTTCAGTAAATAAAAAATTACGTTCGGACACACCAAGCCTATAGCCATTAAGCCCTTAGCGGGAAGCCGCATACGGCGGCGGACCGTCTATCAAAGCAGGGGCTTTCGGGACACACCTCTCTCAAGGCGAGAATGGTTGAGTTGCCTGTGGAGCCAGGTGTCCCGGCAGTTTTACAAACCTCTTTCCTGCCAGATAAGGCCATGAGGACCGGATCACACATAGCGCCACAAATGCCCGTGGTTTTCACATCGCTAGTTAGGGGGGCTAGAAAACCAGCGGGCCTTATAAAAAGCAAATCAGCTTTTTCCAACAGCAGAAAGAATAGTGTTACGCCGGTGCCTTGTCAATCTTCATGCCTGCTTGCGTAAGCATCAAAAAGACTGCTCGGAAACCCGTCCGGTCTTCGATTCATGGGTAATGCTTTGAGCCTCGTACATGGCCCTGAAACGGCCCGCCTCGTTGCTCACGAGCGCCTCCCAACAGCCCGACTCCACGAGCCTGCCCTGCTCTATCAGGTAGATATTATCCGCCCGCGCGATGCTGAACAGGCGGTGGGTAATAATCAGTATCGTAATGCTCCCGTGAAGCTCCTCGATTGCCCGCTTGATGCGATTCTCGTTTTCGGAATCGAGCGCGCTTGTGGCCTCATCGAGTATGAGGAGCGAGGGCTTCCTTAGGAGCGCCCTGGCGAGCGCGATGCGCTGACGTTCGCCTCCCGAAAGCCTCACCCCGCGGTCGCCGACCACGGTCTCGATCCCCGAGGGCAGCGCGGCGACGAAGCGGTCGGCGGCGGCGAGTCTCAGGGCCTCCCGTATCTGCTCGTCGCTTGCGCCGGGGCACGCCCATAACAGATTCGCGCGGACCGTGTCGTGGAAAAGGAATGTATCCTGCGCGACGTATCCGATCTGGTCGCGCCAGCTCCGCATGCCGCCGGGGGTAAGCTCGGCGTCGTCGACGAGTATCCGCCCGCGGTCGGGCGTGATGAGTCCGAGTACGAGATCGGCGACAGTGCTTTTGCCCGCGCCCGACGGCCCGACTATCGCGGTCGTGAGCCGGGCCGGGATCTTTAGATTCAAGTCGCTGATCACGTTATTCGGTTCATCGTAAGCGAAAGAGACCTGTTCGAGCCTGACATCACTCTTGAGCGCGATCTCTTGACCGTCACCGACCAGGGTTTCGGCCGCGGCAAGACATCGAGCCTCCATACGCGCGAACGACTCGAAGGCCGGCAGCTCGTTTAAGAGCTGCTGATAGTACTGCTGCATGACTGAAAATCTCGGCATAATGCGCGCGAATAAAAAGAGCAGCAAGAAGACCGTCGCGGTCGGAAGGCTCAGGACTTGAAATGAGAAAAAGACCGCGATGCTCAAGGTTACGACAGAGCCCACGCTAAACCAGAACGAGGCATCGGTCTGGTGCCGGTTCGCGCCCGTGAGCGTCTCGGTTACGCGCCGGGCGAGCCCCGCAAACAGCTCGGCGTTTCTCGCTTCCGCGCCGTAGCTTTTGACGGTCTTCATACCCCCCAGGTGCTCGATGGACGCGGAGTAGAGGTCTTCGTACGCCTCGGTGATCTGCTCGCCGGTCGCGCGCGCGGCCCGCGTCTTGCCTCTCAGCAATAGCAGGAGTCCCGCGCCGCAGGCGAAGACGATTGCGGTCAGCGCGGCCGAGAGCCTGAAGGCCAGCGCCACATAAACGAGAGTGACGACGGCGGCCGCGGTCAGTGATATAAGCGAATAGGTCGCCGTCGCCACGCGGTCGAGCTCGGCCGTGAGCGCGTGCGTAAAATCCGACGCGCGTCTTCTCGAAAAAAAGAGCCAGCCGGAGCCCGCAATCGCGCGATAGAGTCGCTCGCGCAAAACGCCCACGAATCTATAGATTAATGAGTAACTGAGTACGCCGAGTCTGCGGGCGAGCAATGCTTGAATGATGACTATGGAGACGTAAACAGAGAGCACCGCGAGCAGGGTAGGTTCGAGCCCCGCCGCCCGGAAGCCATTCGATATGAAGGCGGCGATTCGTCCCATCGCCCCCTGCTCTACGTTGAGCCCGGCCGCCGCGAGCAGCGGTATGAGCATCAAGAGCCCAATCCCTTCCGTGAGCCCGACCAGGATCATCAAGGCAATGGCGGCCGCGCCCTTCCAGGACAACACGGCCGCGAGGACCGCCACATACTCTTTGAGCGCGCGGCCGGCGATTGAGTCTTTAGCTATATTTCTTTCACTCATTGACACTGGCCCCGGGGCGCGGGGCGAATCGCTTAAAGAGCCTGCCCGCGTATTTACCGATCAGCCTAACCGGGCGCACGAGATAATATAGAAAAAAGAGCTTACCCGGCAGCGACACGATTCTCCATTCCAGCGGCGTCGGGTTTATAAAGTCTCGGAGGTAGCGCACGCGGTCCCCGCGCCTGGTCATCGTCTTCAGGTAAAAGAGATGTTGCCTCGGCGTGCTCGCGCGCTTGCTCTTTTCCGGGAATAGCAGCGGGTAAGCGTCGGCGGCGAGCGAACGGAGATCGCGGTCGCGGGTCACGTTTTCGGAAAGAGTTTTTGGCAGGGGCGCGCCCAACAGATCGTGCGCGAGGTACAGGCCGAGATAAAGCATCCGCTCGCTGTTTGATTGCCGCGCACGGTCCGCTATTAAAGACCAGTCAAGATCGTTATCAGCGCGCATCAGCTCTGAAAGGTCACAGATCATGCTCAGGCGATTCCACGAGTGTTTAGCCCCGTGGACGCACAGCATGAGAAAGAGGTCTTCGGCGGAGAGCACCGGCACGCTCTCATCGTTTATGCCGATCCGCGCCGACCGTCGCCAGTAGCCTTCCACGTCGGGCGCAAACGAATAGCGAGAAGGGATTATCTGCCAGTGAAGGTCTAGCATCAGCATCACGTCCCTGCGCGTGAACGCATGCTCGCAGGTGAGCTTGATGTATGCCGTCTCCTGCGCGTCGCTAAGGTCGAATTGCGGCTCATAGCCTTCGGAGACGATCAGTCTTCGGGCCTCGGCGACGTCACGTTCGCGCACGAGTATATCCAGATCGCCCGCCTGTCTGAGCGAAAGACTCTGGTAGGCCGATAGGGCGAGGGCGGGGCCTTTAAAGCTAAGAACGGGAATATCGTGGGACTCGAATAATTTGACAATCTTAAGCAGCTCGCCCGTAAGAAACATGTTCGATACGGCGTTCTCGCGAAAGGCGGTGTGAAGCTGGCTGAAAGCGTCCTTTGGCGCGCGGTCGCGGCAAGTGGCATTGATGTGCCAGTAGAGGAGCGGCATCATCCCCTGCTGTAAAGCTTCGTCAAAGAGATAATCCCAGTCCAACTTTTCACCGACCAGTTTTCTTATGGCCTCGGCATGCTCGCCGTCTAAAACGGTGCGGGCAGAGCAGACCAGAAGTTGCTGCTCGGGGATGAGGCCGGCCGGATAAAGAGGTCGAGTCGCCATTTATGAGACTGATCTTATCACCCCGAGACCCGCGGGCCGGAGAGGTATTTCTGCTCGGCGACGGTGTTTTCTAGAATTGCATCCTGGACCGAATGTAACAGCGACAGGTTTCGCGGGTAGGAGAGGCGATAAAAGAGCGGCAGGGTGGCTATTCTGCTGAGCAGTTCGAAATCCTGTTTGAGCCTGTCGGAATCGTTAATGTCGAGGCGGTACGAGTACTGCACCATCTCGATGAGCGCCTCGCGGGGCGGGATGGGGACAATCGTAATAGCGTCGGCGGCGTCCATCTCTTCGACCGAGGCAAGCAGGTAAGCTCGCTTGAGGGGGATCGCGTGATCGCAGAACGGCAGTCGGTTCTTATCTCCGCCGAGGCGTTTCTTCTCGGTGTAGTGAGCGACCTCATCAAGATGGGGTTCGCCCTCGAACAGAGCGGAAACGGTCTCTGGCCACAGGCGCAAACCCTGATAGCTCGGCTTTGCGAAGAGGCTGTCGTCTCGTTCTTCTATCAGAAGGCAATCATCGGTAAGCAGCGGGAAGCCCCGTTTAGTAAACGACGCGGCGAGCGTAGACTTTCCCCGGCCGGTGCTGCCGATAAAAGCGATTGCCCCTTCGGGAGTCGCCACGGCGCTCGCGTGCAATACTAACTTTCCCTGGCTCGATAAGACGAGCGGTATCACCTGATCGAGCAGCAGGTGCCTGATAGTCTCTAAGGGCGTGTCTGGGTTTGGGTAGCAATAGATCTCTCTTTGTTCGAGTCGAATGACATAATCGGCAAGATCGATGAATCGAAGTAGGTAATCGCGCCCGACCTTCCCGAAGGCCAGCCAGGTTTCTTCATTAGGCAGACTCCATCTGTGAAACCATTCGGATGGAGTAGAGTCTGCATATTGTGTAGGGTAAAATCGAAAAGTGTAGTCGGCATCGATTCCTTCCGCGCACTCAAGTTCGGGCAGATGTATGCTGCTGTTTATACTCAGCTCGCCCATTAAATATCGATGCATCATATGATTCTCATCCTATTTCCCTTCGTATTCTTTATGTAAAAAGGCGCTTCATAAACTTAGATAACGCTTTTACTCATTTAACAAGCCGGGCTCAAGCTTGAGAGTAAATCCGTTTAAGATCAGAGAGAAAGTCTGGCTCGGACTTAAACCAGCCGGCAAGAGCCGTTTTGGCGACAGCACCCTCTACTGTGGTAACACGATGTTCTAGTTTTGAGTCTAATCGAAAAACAATCCCATCCCCAAGACCTGTATTAGCGACTTCATTCACAATTCGTTTGGATTCGTATTCCCGTATCTGAAGAATCCCGCCTTTAAAAACATCCGTGCTCAAGTTTATGCTTATACCGATCATTCGATGATCAACCGTGTCTTCGTGCCACTCTCCATGATGATAGACATGTGGTACCAGTCGATAAACAGCACCCGTAAAGCACCCGATGCGACCGCAACCGGTAATCTCTTGGATGATGCGAAAAAGGTCCGAATTATTCATCACAAGCTTTAATGCATTCGAAAAGAGATCATTCCTCATACGGAGTTCTACAGAGCCCGTCGGGTGAGTAATCTCTTGAAACTCAGATTGATTAATTTGATCTTGTATCATTCGCAAAAAACCGGGTTCTATAAGCTCAGGGAGCAGGACGCAATGTTGCCGGTCAAATTGGGAGCGCAGGCGTTGCAAAGCTTGCAATGTGCCGGTAAAAAGGGTTCCAGACCTTGTGATTCGAATCATGATCGTGACCGGAAAAGGGCGAGGAGCTACCTGCTATATCGAGTGACAACCTCTGCTACGAAGACCGACGCTTCGTCCGGAGATTCAAAGACATTCGCAAAGCGTCGGTATAATTCCTTTTCAATCTCGGAAATAGTTCTTCGCCCATCACATAATTCTAATACTGTGAGGCGAGCTTCTCCCCTGGGCGTGAGACTAGGGACAAAACCCGGTGACGTTTTCTGAAGGTCTTCTTTTGAATTAAGCATCCCTTTCCAGGATGAATGTAAAAAACTTCCTTTGCATTCAACCGGAGATTCAGCAGTGTGCTCCTCAGCATCGCTCCAAACTTCTACTTTCCATGTTATTACCAGATCGGCGGGCATGACGTGCATACTGATTTGGACCCGGTCTCCCTTGAGTAACCGTACAGGACTATCTATTGGGAAGAACAAGTTCATCCTGTCGATAGGATGAGCTATAAGCGGTGAATTCGATATGGTTACGTTAGGCGAGAGCTGAGCCGAAAACCAGCCGCCGATTCCGTGAAGAACACCTGATCGCGACGCCCTGCTTGATGCCTGTAATTGAAACGCGCCAATGCTGGTTTCGAGTAATTCTAGCGTCGCCGCCGTTTCCGGCAGGCCAAGCAGGTGTTCTGACCGAAACTTAAAAGGGTAGCTGGTATTTGACGCTATGGTGCGAGCTGGTCGAAAATCAAATCCTGCGCAGGAGGCGTTCCATGTGTTGATATTATCCCACCTGTCGTAACACTCGACCGGCGCTACCCAGAGATCTATACTCGATGGGATAATGAGCCCGCCACCCTTTAAGAATCGCCTGCGTGCATCGGCAAAGTATTGTAGAATGCCCGCGTCAAACCCAAATCTCCCTATCTGGTCTGCGACGATGACATCAACTTTTTCCGGTAAGCTTATTCGGGTGGAGTGCCCCCTGATGAAGACTATCTTATCTTGATAGCCGTTAGCTTGGGCGAGCTTTCTAGCCAATTCTATTATTCCGCCTTCATCTACTGCATAGACCCTTAAGGCCCCTGCTCTGCATGCCAGTAAGGCTAGAATTCCAGTACCGGAACCAAGATCCAATACTGTATCGCCCGGCTTCACCACTTCATTTATTGCCTTCTGAAAAGCGGATATACGCGTCAAATCTGAAAGATAGTGACGGTGTTCATCGAGAATCAAAGACAACACGTCTCTCCACTAAAACATAGAAAACTCTCTTTACCTCTTTGCGACAAAACACTGACTCGCGAGCGCTTGAAAAGATGATCCTGAGAATCTGGCCACTACAGAGGTTGATCGGGCCATTCTTGGACTGCCTTGTCCGTCGGTCGCAGATCCGGCGCCGTTCTGTGTTAGCTTGCTGATTGAGCCATATATCACCAATTCAGGCGCGACGTACTCCTTCCTGGCGGCGATGCCCTGTTGCGCTTTGTCTCGGTTGATTAGATTCTCTGTACCTCGATCCATAGACATACCCTTTTCATCCTTTCAACTATATTAAGCAAAACTGTAAGCACTTTCGAGGTGGGGCTCTTCTTGTTGGCTGTTAAAAACTGTGTTGAACCAGAGTTCCATACCCAACACCATCCATAATCTCCAGACGATTGAGATATACCCCATATTGTTATTTTCATAAAGTTCTATCATTTGCTTATACATTCTAATGATCTCAGATTCATTTACCCAGCCTAAAGATCCAATTGAAAGGGGGCCACTTAATGATCTCCCGTAGAGCGATAGTAACGCCTCTACGAGGACATGAGAAAAATCTGCCTTCGTGAGCCGTGTGCGAACTGTCTCCGGCAGATAATCTCGCATGGCTTTACGAACGACGAACTTCGGCTGGCTGTATCGCCAGCGTTGCTCCTCAGGAATGGCAAAAGCAAACTCTATTATTCTCCTGTCATAAAAAGCATGGCGCCTTTCAAGATGGAATCTCGATTCGGCCTCAGCCGATCTCTCATTACCTTGTGAGAGCCAGCCATTGTTTAACCCACAATACAGATCCTTCTGCACAACGCTAGAGAATTGACGCCCATTAGCGCTGTTCTGCCGTACTCGTTCCGCAAGATTTGTTTTGAGCGCAAAATTCGCATTAACCCATTGTGGAGGCCGTACGTGGCCACGTACCCTTCTATAGACTTGCCGAACAAAATCCGGCATTAGCGGCCAGAACGCAAGCTTTAAAATTGGGTGTGATGGAAAGCTGATCGCAGGGACCTTGTTATCACTCTTTGCAAACTGGCGGTCGCAACGAATCTGGCGAATTAAGCGAAGGATCTTAAATTGCCGAAGAAGGTCAGCGTAGTGATACTTGCTTCCGGTTAGAAAATCATCTCCACCGCCTCCGGTCATGATTACCCTGATCCCCTTATTTTGCGCTGACTCCATTAGAGGATACATCATCACGCTATTGGGAAAATCGGGAAAATCCAGAGTTCGGCGAATCTGTTCTGTGTACTTAAGTCTGTCATGCTTACCGGGAAGAATCGGGTTGGTTTTGATGCCCCACTTTGTCTCGACCTCTTTAATGTAATCGCTCTCATCACAAGCGAGGCCTGGAAAGACTGCTGAAAAAACACTCAACTCCGTGTCCGTCAACATGCCTTTGTCTATGAATGATTGGATCAACGCAACCACTGAAGAAGAGTCGATTCCACCGCTCAACTCTGCGCCTATGGGAGTAATAGTTCGCAAACGACATTTAACAGATTCTTTGAGGAGGTCTGCGAAATGGTCGCCATATTCGTCATCTGCTCGGTATTGTATTCTCTTTTGCGGATTGATATCCCAGTACTTTTTTTTTCTCACATTTTCAGAGTTTATTACCAAGAAACTGGCGGGCATAAGGCGAAAAATGTCCTTGTAAAGTGTCTCCTCTCTATCGTTAATGGAACAAGCGAGGTACTCACCAACCATATTCTCATTCAGCTCACGCTTAGGAATTAAAGAGTCGAGAAGGGAGCGCAAGTCCGATCCTAATAGAAATATAGACCTGCTATAGTGGTAATAAAATGGTTTAACCCCTAATATGTCTCGCGCGCAAAATAGCTGATGCTTGCGCCCGTCCCATACGGCAAACGCGAAATCGCCGATGATCTTTGCCGGCGACTCTTCGCCCCATACTTCATATGACCTGAGCACTAGCTCCGCGTCCGTGTCATCCCTGAGTCTCGCGCCACGCGATTCAAGCGCCTCTTTAAGCTCCTCGCGGTTATCTACGCGCCCGTCAAGCACCAGACACAGGTTTCCCGTTTCATCTAATAGCGGCTGCCGCTCGCGGAGAGATTCAGGCGTGGTGTGCAGCATTCGCTGGCCCAGACCCACCGCGCCGCTCGTCCAGTGCCCTTCCCCGTCAGGCCCCCTGTGCGCTATTGCGCCCGTCATCCGGCGCAATAGCTCCGGGTCAACCGGCCGACCGTCCAGATTATATATTCCGGCAATACCGCTCATCGCTTCATGCTACCTTCTCTGCTTGCTCGACTCTTAAAAGCTCCGTGTAGCGCGCGAGGTCTCGCCCCTCGCCTATCACTACGACTCCATCACTGACTACCCACGCGTGAGCTTTCAGATGACCCGCCGCCTCTTTCATTACGCCCACGTGAAGGCGCGGCGCGCCGCCGCTTCGACCGATAAGCAGATAGGCCGCCAGAGATTGAGTCAGACAGGTGGCTCTTGGGACATACCGGCTCGCTGCCCGGACGGCCCAGACAATCCGCGCGGTCGATTCCCCCGGAACATTCCGCTCCCCCGCGCGGCGCTCGATCATACCGCGAAGGGTTTGAAACGGCAGCAGCCACAACCCTGCCCTCACGGCCAGAAGCAACGCGGCGGCCTTACATAAAAGCATTCTTTCTTGAGATTCGAGCGAGAAAAATCTACTCAGTTGCCTCATCTTTGATCTCTATCAGCTCTTCGGCGGCCATCTTCTCCAGGAGCGCTAGTAAGTCCTGCTCGCAGCGATCCGGCTCTACTTCATACTCTTCGAGAATAGCGTCCCGGACCTCGCTTACACGTTTCGGCTTCTGTATCAGATTCCATACGCGCGCCCCTACATCGTCGAGACCGTAATAGGCCCCGGCCTTCAGATTCAGGATGGCGATCTCGCCGGCCAGGTCCGATGAGACCTGGTCTTTAGAGACAACTACTATGGAATTTGTCGTGACTCTGCTTTTCATCAAGATCCTGTAAGCCTATCGGCCCACTTAGGAATTAGACGTGCGCGTCTCGATTCCGCGGTTTGTCACAGTAAGACTGCGGGTGTCCTTGAGATGATGTTGCCCGTATCAGGGTTTAGCGAACACCGGGGCATTATAATGAAAGTGGTCCTGGCATGCTATAGATTTTGATTCGACCGGTATTTCTGACGCCCGCGAGCGCGAGCACGTCAGCGGCGCCCGTTTTGAGGAATGAAACGGTCTTTCCGTCTTCGTTTACGAGCACGGCGGACGGCGTGCCCGCCGCGAGAAACAGCCTCACACATAGGAGAATCACTTACATACCGTTTTTTTGAGAGGCTTTTACTTATTGTAATTCTGCTTGAGGTCGGCCGGCTCGTTCGGGCGGGCCTCTTTCGATTGCTCCCGGTCAGCCGAATCATCTGCCGCAAGCTCGGGACTCAGACTTTTTGTTTCGGGCTTCGTCTTTGCGAAGCTTGAATCTTCCCATTCGCGTATCATCTCCCAGGCCGCGTCAGGGAAGGCCACTCGCTCCGCGGCGCGCGAGTCGAAGCTATCGGCGGCGCTTTCGGCCCGCGCATATGTGGCAATCTCTTCCCGGCAATCCGGGCAAACGGCGACGTGCGCGGCCGTCTGCGATACGTCGCTCGCCTCCGCGCCGCCATAAAAGAGCGTCGCAAGCTCGCTTATATCCGGGTGCCCGCTGCGCGGTTCAAGCCACGCGCTCGCCCGATCGGGGTCGGGCCCGCCTTGCCTGAGCGCGCGCACAACACCTGCCACCTCTTTGCAATCGGCGCACTCGGCTATGTGCGCTTCAACCATATCCCTGCCGCTCGGGTCGAGCCCGCCCCTCAGGTACTCGAACAGCTCCCTATCCGGATGCGATGGCTGATTACTCATAATGCCTCGTATAAATCGCGCTAAATTCTACTCGCAAGCAGAAGCTCGGCCGACGTGATGCCGCGCTCTTCGAGCCACTTTACAAGCCGCACGCGGAGCCGCCGCGCCCGCTGATAGACAAGGTCTTCCGACATGTCGTACTTCTCGGAAATCTCTTTCGCGTTCTTGTTCCCGATCAAATACTCGTTGATGATCACCGAGTCCTTCCAGTCCTTGCATACCTCCTCCAGAAGTCGCTCGACCATCTCGCGCTGTTCGCGCCCGGCCGCGTGGGCTTCGGGCGAGGGCTCCGGAGACGGCGCTCGTTCGACTATCGAGGGCTGCTCGTCGTCGGGGTCCGCGGGCCCCATCCGCGGGTTCCAGGAGCGGTCGCGCCCGACCCGTCTTATAGTATCTATCAGCTCGCTCGACGCTATGCGCGCGATAAAGCTCGCGAGCTTGCCTTCCCTCCGCCACTGCGCGAGCCCGCGATATACCTTGAAGACCACCCGCGCCGCCACGTCGTCGGCCGAATCCCAGGCCGGGAAGCGGTACCGCGAGCTGCGCACTATATGGTTGACGAGCCACATATGGCGGTTGATGATCAGCTCGAAGCACAGGTGCGCCTGCTCGCGGTCGCTCTTCAGCCGCGACAAGAACAGGTTGACCAGCTCCTCGTCCGTGAGATCGTCCAGTCTGGTTGAGTTCAGCCCGGTAGCTTCGGGCACATCCGTCATGCGCATTCCCCCTCGGCGAAGCGCATTCTACCACCGGGCCTTATCCGCTCAAAAGTCCAACGGGGGCTAGACGGCTCCGGGTCCGACAGCCTGACACATTTTTTTTGCCTCAATCGATTAATGATTAATGGTCTGCGGAGGCCGCGTCATAGACCGCTCTCGATATGTCGGCCATGAGCTTGTGCGCGCGCTTTTCATCGTCGAGTCCGCGCGTGAGGATGACCAGGACATAAGGCTTTCGATCAGGCGGGAAGACGATCCCCGCGTCGTGGTTTATGCGGGTGATCGACCCGGTCTTGTGGGCGACGCGAACGCCCTTCGGGAGCCCGGCCGGGATGCTCTCGTTGAAGCGCTGGCCGAGCATCACATTCACCATCTGGTCCGAAGCCTCGCCCGAAACCGCGCGGCGCTCGGCTATCAAGCGAAGTATCACCAGAAGGTCGCGCGCCGTGGTGGTGTTGTTGAGCCCGCGCTGGAAGGCGCGAGAGTCCTCGACCCCGCGCAGCACGCGAATATTTCGGGCGCCCACCTGTCGCATCAAGTCCATAACGCGCGCCGGGCTCACTCGCTCGATGAGTATGTTCGTCGCAAGGTTGCTCGACACTCTCACCATAAGCTCTACAAGCTCGCGCACCGTCGCCGTCTGCCCTATGCGGGTGTAAAGCGTAGGCTCCGAATCGCTATCGGCCGAGATCGAGTAGCGGCTGCCGTCGGTGATGCTCGCGAACTGGTTCTTGATCGTCACGCGCTCGGAAAGCGAAAGCCGCCCTTCGCCCGCCTGGCGAAAGACCTCCATCATCACCGGGACCTTCATGGTGCTGGCCGCGTGAAAGTTCTCGTCCGCGTTTATCAGCATCTCGCGGCCGGAGGAAAAATCATAGAACGCTACGGCCACGGTCTCCGCGCCGCTTTCGCGTATGAGCTGTTCCACCCTGCCGCGCGCGTCAGCACCCGGTCGAGCCGGGGCCGCGGGCGGAAGGATGCCCGCGGCGAGCAAGACGAGCGCAAACACGACGGCGCGATCTATTCTGTAGAGGCGTGTGAGCATGACGATCAGAGTAAACAGGCCCTATCAAGAGCGGGTCTAAAGCTTCGCATAGACTATGAGCCCTTGAGCGAGCGGGCCATGAGTCCGAGGCCGCCGACAAACAGCACCGGCATAATGATGAGTGCAAACAGGCTCGTCTGTCTGAAATGGATCTGGAGGTTTGTGTCGCAACTATCACGTGACAATATCGACCTCCGTGCTACACGCGGCATAAACTCGACCGGCGCGGGTCTTACTCAAGGTCGCGCCTGGATTCAATTTCCGCGCGCAGGCGTTCGAGGAACCGCTCAACAGGCATAGCGCCAAGGTCTTTACCATTGCGCAGCCGCACGGCTACCTGCCCGGACTCGGCTTCTTTATCCCCGACAACAAGAACGTAAGGGACCTTCATCAAAGTCGCGTTGCGAATCTTCTTCTGCATGCGTTCGGAAGAAAAGTCCGTCTCGACGCGCAGCCCGCCGGTCGCCGTCATAATGGGCGCGGTGAAGAGCGTCTGCCGCACCTTTAACGCATAATCAACGTGACGATCACTGATGGGAATGATCTGCACCTGTACCGGCGCGAGCCATGTCGGGAAGTTGCCGCCGTAGTGCTCAATCAGGAATGCTACAAACCGCTCGTGCGAGCCGAGCGGCGCGCGATGAATGACATATACGGGATAGTCCTTCGAGTCCGCGCCGGTATAGCTGAGGTTGAATCGCTCGGTGGCGAGAAAGTCGAGCTGGTTCGTCAATATCGCGTACTCGTTCCCAATCGCGTTCTCTATGATAAAGTCGATCTTCGGCCCGTAAAAAGCGGCTTCGCCTTCGCGCTCCTCGTAAGGAAAGCCCGTCTCTTCCATAGCCTGGCGAATTATTTCCATAGCTGCCAGCCACTTTTCCGGCGCATCGACATACTTATCCAGCCGGTCGAGGTCGGGCTGCGAAAAGGACATGAAGTAGTCCTTGATCTGGAACAGGTCGTAATACCGCGCGTGCAGTTGCATGACGCGGAGGAATTCCTCTTTTGCCTGGTCGTAAGTGCAATAGAGGTGCGCGTCATTCTGATAAAAGGACCGGACTCGCATTAACCCGCTAAGGACGCCGCTCGCTTCATACCTGTGGCACAGCCCCCATTCGCTCAACCGAAGAGGCAGTTCGCGGTAGGAGCGCGGGCGCGACGCGTAGAACCAGATGATGGTGAGGGCAGTTCATCGGGCGCAGGTAGTACTTTTCATCATCCATCTCCAGCGGGGCGAACATATCCTCTTTATAGTATGGCAAATGGCCGGACTGGTAATAGAGCTGGTCCTTACCTAAGATGGGGGTGCTTATCCAGACATAACCGTCCTTGCGCTCCTCTTCAATCGCGAGCTTCTCAAGCTCTTTTCGAATGGACGTACCGTTCGGCAGCCAGAACGGCATGCCGGCGCCGATCTCCTCCGAGAAGAAAAAGATTTCCAGCTCCTTGCCCAGCTTGCGATGGTCCCTCTTCTTTGCCTCTTCCAACTGCCAGAGATAGTGGTCAAGCTCCTCCTGCTTTTCAAAAGCCACGCCATAGACCCGCTGGAGCTGGGGGTTCTTTTCGTCGCCGCGCCAGTACGCGCCGGATACTCTTAAGAGCTTGAACGGGCCGATCTCTTTGCTGTTCTCGACGTGAGGGCCGCGGCAGAGGTCCAAAAAGCTACCCGTCTGATAGAAAGAGACCCCTGAAGCACCCGTGACGGCGACATCTTCCGCGACGCCTTCGTCGCCGAATTCCTTAACGATGGCGGTGGTCCCTTTTTCTTTCAGCAGCGTCAGCAATTCGACCTTATACGGCTGGTCTCTCCGCTCCATCTCGGCTATCGCCTCGTTGATGGGAAGCTCCTTGCGGCTAAACTCCTCGCCCTTCTTTTGAAGCTCTCGCATCTTCTTTTCGATCTTCTCGAGGTCCGCTATGCCGAGCGGGCTGGCAAGGTCGATGTCGTAATAAAAACCTTCCTTGATGGTTGGGCCGACCCCGAACTTTGCTTCGGGCCAAAGCGACTGGACGGCGGCGGCCATTAAATGGGCGGCGGAGTGGCGCATGCGCTCCAATTCCGGGCTTACTTCTCGTTTCCTCAGCGGCAAGGTACTCTCCTCAGTACGGATTTTATAAGCATATTCAAAGTATCGGTGATTATATCAATGACTCGCAAGAGGTGTCTAATTTAGCGAAAATCTTCCGGTCTTGCTTCAGGATCCCGTTACGCTTCTCTCAGCGACAGAGTATCTCCGACAGATATGGTTCCCGTCTTGAGGACCTCGGCGTAAACTCCGGTGTAGTTGTTATTCACCCGCGTGACCGCGGCAAGAATCCTCGCGTCTTCAGCGCCCGTCTCGGGGTCAATATTGATGATTCTACACCGCCTGTTCCGCATCGTTATTCTTATCGCGGGCCTGTCGGGGCCGCCGGTAAAGCCTATAGTCTTGCCCGGCCATCCGTCTTCCTCAAACGCAACTCCTCTCGCCGTCTCTATCAGCAGGTTCGGACGAAATCGCCGAACGTCGAGACTGACGCCGATCTCCTGCTCGAATAGTCTTATGGTTGACCGGCTGATCAGCGAGATGTTTGCCCCGTCGATACTCCCCCTGCTTACTCGCATAATTTGAAGCTCCGATCCGAAAAGGGCGGATACTTTCCGGCGTAATAGCTGCCCTTGCAATCTCAACTCTTCCCCATCCGGCGTCCGGGCGTGTGTGGGCAGGTCATACGGCCCGGCAGCCTCGCCACTTACGGGCGTGTACCGGACGAGTTGAGGGAACTGATGGGCTTTCAGGCGTCGCCACTCATCGCTATTACGAAGAAGGAAGAAGGCAAGCTTTCGATCACCCCGTAAGCCGTGCGCGCCGACATAGACGGACTTCAATTGCTCCCCGGCCATGGATTTTACCGGATAGCGGAATATGGCTTTAATCCTTCCAATGTCCGTCATCATCATCTCAGATCAGGGCAATTCACTCGCAGCGCAGGGCCTTCATAGGGTCGATCCTCGTTGCCCTGCGGGCCGGTATGTAAGACGACGCGAGGGCGACAAATCCTATGAGCGCCGAGCAGCCGAAGAATACGACAGGGTCTGCCGGGCGCACTTCATAAAGCAGCCCGGTCATTAACCGGGATAAAACGAGAGCCCCGCCCACCCCGATGACGATACCGATTATTGATAAAAGCGCGCCCTGCCCGACTACCATACGGAGGATGTCGGCGCTTTGCGCCCCCATAGCCATTCTTATGCCGATCTCCCGGACGCGCTGAGATACCGAATATGATAAGACTCCATAAACGCCTGCTACGGACAGCAACAAAGCTATCGCGGCAAGCAGGCCCATTAAAACCATGATAAACCGGGTGCCTGACACGGACCTTGAAACCAGTTCTCTCATGGGCCGAATGTTATAGACGGGCTGGTCCTTATCAAGCTCAAAGACCGCGCTGCGAATTGCTTCGGCCGGATTCGTCGTACCCGAGCCGGTCTTCGCAACTAACGAGATGTATGGGGTAGCGAGTTGACGATATGGCATGTACCAGCCGGGGTTTGGGGCCGTAGCAATCCTGGCGTTGCGCACGTCGTTGACGACGCCCACGATCTCGCGCCAGAGGGGCTGCCCGTCGCGCTCATTGAAGCTGATATGCTGGCCTATGGGGTCTTGCCCCGGCCAGTGACGCGCCGCCATGGATTCGTTGATTATCGCAACGTTCGGAGCTTGTTGATTGTCCTGCTCAGTGAAGAAGCGGCCTCGTATGAGATGTATGCCGACTGCTCGAAAATAGTCGGGGCTTGCCAGGCGCATCTCCACCCACGAGCTTGGCGCAAGATTGAGCGGCGGGCGACCCTGAATTTCGAACGCGCCACTGGCATTCCCTCCGCCGAGCGGGAGGTGCGACACGGCCCCCGCCGACTCGACACCCGGCAACGCCTGTAACTTCTCAATCACCCGCTCGTAGAACGCCGCCCATTTTTGCTGGTCCTTATACCTGGAAACGGAGAGGGCAATCTGCGCTGTGACTACATTATCCGCATTGAAGCCGGGATTAACGTTTTGAAGGCGGATGAAGCTTTCGATCAGCAGCCCCGCGCCCACAAGCAGCATAAGAGCGAGCGCGATCTCGGCAACAATAAGCGCGTGCCGGAACCTGTTTCGCGCAAAGCCGCCCGATCCCTTAGCGCCTTCTCTCAGGTGCGCCGCAAGCGTCAACCTCGTCACCTGTAATGCCGGGACTAATCCGCACAGAAGCCCCGTCAAAAGCGAAAGGCCCAGCGTAAACCCTAGCACGCGACCGTCCAGGGTTGGCTGATTAGCGTAATGGATGTCAGCGGGGCTAAGCCTCACGAGCACGCCGAGCCCTACCCATGCCAGCAGCAGACCGAGAAGTCCGCCGACGCCGGATAGGATTATACTTTCGGTAAGCATCTGCCTGACCAGCCGCCCCCGGCTCGCGCCAAGTGCGCCGCGCACTGCTATCTCTTTTCTGCGCGATTCGCCGCGAGATAGAAAGAGGTTTGTAACGTTAGCGCAAGCGATTAAGAGCACGAAGCCGACCGCGCCCAGCAGGAGCAGGAGAGTTGGACGGACGCGCCCAACCACGATTTCCGACACGGGCACAAGGCCCACGCCAACATTCGTGTTGTGCTTAGGGTGCTCCTGTTCCAGATCCGCGCTGATCGTATCCATTTCGGCCTGGGCTTGCTCTAAGCTGTTACCGGCTTTAAGACGAGCTACTACGGCCAGGCTATGATTGCTTCGGTTAAGCGATGCGGGGTCGAATATGAGCGGCACCCAGAGGTCCGCGCCGGTCGCGGGGTTGCCGGGGCCTATCATATCCGGCAACGGAAACTTGAACTCAAGCGGCATCACTCCTACAACGATATAACTCTGCCCGTCGAGCATGATCGACTGCTCTATTATCTTTGGATCGGACGCGAATCGCGCCTTCCATAAGCCATGACTCAGCACTACGGCCTGGCGATTCTCCTCCGCCTCGTCTTGCGGGCTGAGCGTGCGTCCGGCAAGTGCCCGCGCGCCTAACAGGGAAAACATATTGGGAGTTACAAAAGCCCCGGCGATGCGCTCCGGGCTTTGATCGCCCGTGAGGCTCGGCGCCCAATTTTTGAACGCCGCCATATCATCGAAGACCGTGTTGCGTTGCCTCCAGTCCAGAAACAGCGGCGCGGACACTACGGTAGTGGAGTTGTTTTTTTTGTCTTTCTCCCACGCGCAGAGGAGGCGGTCCGGACGATCAAATGGAAGCTGGCGAAGGAGAATGGCATCAACAACGCTGAACAGAGCAGTGTTAGCGCCGATGCCTAGGGCGAGCGTCGCAAGCGCAATAATGGTGAAGACCCGATTTCTAAACAGCAGGCGAAAGCCTGATCTTAAATCTTGAAGCAGTGTCTCCATAATATTTCCGCCGGGCTATGAGTCGAAAGTTGTCCTGATTCTTCGAAGGCGGCGCGGTAAGAGCGAATACCTTCTGATCCAAAAGCCAACCAGCAAGAAAGCGCCGCTGATTAATCCCGCCAGGATGGCTTCGACGGGGTTGCGATCTAATCTCCCGCTCAACAGCAGACCCGCATAAGTTGTCAGCCCGACCGCCAGGCTCGTCCCGAGCAGAGCGCCGGGCATCGCTACCCAAAACGACATTAGCAGGGGGAGAGCAAAAAGCGCGACGATCCCGTTGAGCTTGTAGGCGAAGGCTAACGAATCGAAGATGGTTAATGAAATAAGCCCGGACCCGATCAGTATCAATACCATAAAGACTCGCGCCCAAAGCGTGCGGCGGCGTTTCATACTATGGCGCAGCGAGGCAAGATCGGCCGAAAGTAAGAAGGCGGCCGAATCGAGGCTCGACATCATCGCGGCAAGTAAAAGGATGGGAAAGAGGGCTTGAAAGATGGGCGGCAGGACGCGGCGGAATCCTTCCGCGAATGCCTGATCGGGCGTCAAATCAGGCACGGCCTGAAGTATGGCCATGGCGTAGTAGATGACGAAACAGCCGAAGCAAAAATAGAGCAGCGCAACGAGGCGCATTGACTGCGCCGCCTTACGCCCGCTGGCCGCGCTATAAATGCGCTGCCACATCTCGGGCCGGGTGATCGTCAGGGCGAATGACGTGATAAAAATCAGCAGCACGTTTACGGATAAGAACGCGGGGTCGATGACTGCCGCCAAATCGGGCCGGGGCGAAATGACCAGAGGCAGCAGCAGCACCGCGCCTACTATTATCCCTCGAAAAATGTCCGTGCGAACATCAGCGTGGTACCCGCCAACCAGCAGATAGAAGAGCACTACCACGACCGTCAGCACAGTCGACCAGATTGGCGTCCACCCGGTGATCCCTGCCAGCAACTTGCCGTTCAGATTTATCTGGAGGACGATGACCCAGGCCATGAGCATCAGCAGGGCAATCCGCGCAAGCTGGCCGCTCACGGCCCCCCATCGCTGTCTGCAATATTCCGAGATGCATATATAACGATTCTCGACGCCGTCAGCGTGCGCGCGGGCGGCCACGAAGGAGAGGACCAGCAAAGCTAGCGAGGGGCCGACCACTCCCGCCATCGCCCCAAGCGGGCCATAAAATGCGGTGATGGTCACGGCGAAAAAGATCACGGACTCTGTTACAAGAGTCCCGAAAAGCGTCATCGTTGTTCCCAGGCGTCCTATGTTGCGGGAGCCGATGACAAAATCTTCGTCGTCCCTGCTGTGGCGAGAAAAGATGCCTATCAGAGTTACAACCAGCACGTACAGCGACAGGAATATGAGTTCTAGTGTGCGCATCGTCTCTCACCTGCAAACCCGTGGGAGACATAATGGCCGGTGGCGTATCGTTATAATGTCGGCTGAGAAGCTACGATCTCAAGATCGATCTCTACTGCTCGGCGGCAACTGCGTTGAATCTCGAAGCTTGCTTCCCAACACGATTGCCCTCGATGACCATGAATACAATCGCGCCCGAGTCCGACCCGGCATGCGCGTGAATCCAGTTTGCGGGAGCCCTGAAATAGTCGCCGGCCTTCGCTATCATACGCCTGCCATTCACCTCGCTCATGGTCGAGCCCTCAATCACGAATGAATGGGTCACTTGCGTGTGGTAGTGGTACTCCGTGCGCAGGTCTATCGTTTTGTTAGCTGGAATCCTGAGAAACATCGCTTTCGCCCCCGTCTCGGGGTCTTCGCTAACGACCGCGACCTGGACGCCTCTAAAGGCTCCGGAGCCGTCTTTCCATTTCAGATCGCCGGCCCTGAACAGTCCGGGACGGGTAGGAGATTTGTTCGTGCCGGGTTGGGTTCTTGAAAGCGCGGAAGTCTTTTTGACCTTTGGAGCTTTAGCGGTTTTCTTCTTGTTCGTCGTCATTTAATTATCTCGGCAGTATCTGTATTTCGGGCTGGTGGTTAAGACTGCCGTGCCACAGTCTAGTGATTTCTACCACCCACCAGCCCTAAAATCAAATAACGCTCCCGCGTCACTCGTTCGCACCCGGCCAGCCGCCATCAAACCGATGATGCAGGCTCGCTTGAAAGTACGAGCCTGCACCGGGCGATTAGTAAACGTCAGCTCCTCAAGCCTCGCGTTTCTAATCCTTCGCGGCGACCGTACCGAACTTCGCCGCCGCTCCTCTGCGACTCCCTTCGGTGATAATGAACATGGTAGCGCCGACCTCTGAGCCCGAGTCGGCATGAGCCCAGTTAGCAGGCGACCTGAAATAATCGCCCGCCTTGCCCGTTACGCGCTTGCCATCGACCACCGTGTTGACCGTGCCTTCTATTATCAACGTGTGGGTCGCCACCGGGTGATAGTGATACTCATCCTGCGCGGCGGCTGCTCCTTTGTTGGGCGGCAGCTTGATGAACATAGCTTTAGCCCCCGTGTCGCGGTCCTCGCTGACTACCGCCACCTTCACCCCCTTGAGTGATCCTGAGCCGTCCTTCCACGCCAGGTCGCTCGCCCTGTGTATGCCCGGTCGAGCGGACGCTTTGCTTGCCGTCGGCTGCGCGCTGGAGATTGCCGCGGCCTTAGCGCCCCTTGCGCTATTGACGGACACGGTTTCGAATTTGGCGGAAGTCTTACCGCCGCGACTCCCTTCGGTGATAATGAACATGGTAGCGCCGACATCTGAGCCCGAGTCGGCATGAGCCCAGTTAGCAGGCGACCTGAAATAATCGCCCGCCTTGCCCGTTACGCGCTTGCCATCGACCACCGTGTTGACCGTGCCTTCTATTATCAACGTGTGGGTCGCCACCGGGTGATAGTGATACTCATCCTGCGCGGCGGCTGCTCCTTTGTTGGGCGGCAGCTTGATGAACATAGCTTTAGCCCCCGTGTCGCGGTCCTCGCTGACTACCGCCACCTTCACCCCCTTGAGTGATCCTGAGCCGTCCTTCCACGCCAGGTCGCTCGCCCTGTGTATGCCCGGTCGAGCGGACGCTTTGCTTGCCGTCGGCTGCGCGCTGGAAGTTTTGGCATTTTTCCTTGCGGTCATCTTTATTCCTCCTATTAGCTTTCAGTTTTCTACCCTGACTTTGTTACTGACAACCTGATATTGCGGGCCAGGATTAAACTAAGACGCGACCTGCATTGATCGATGGCCTGAATCGGCGCGCCGCAATACTGACGCGCCGATTCAGGGATATTGAAAGGAGAAGATAGAATCGTCGACCTTCCGGTTAGTTCTTCACGACGACCGTATCCAGTTTCGCCGGGGCTCCGCTCCGGCTACCTTCGGTTATGAGCAACAGCATTGCGCCCTCGCTCGCGGCGGCAGAGGGAGGGATCATGTCGGCGGTGTCCGCATGAATCGCGTTCGCAGGCATTCTGGTGTAGTCACCGGCCTTAGCCACAAACTGCTTGCCGTTGACCACGGTGGCGATTGAGCCTGAGATCACGTAGGTGTGAACTGTGTCCGTGTGATAGTGGTACTGCAAACGGGGATCTGAGGTCTTGCCCGCGGGG
The DNA here is from genome assembly GCA_963832205.1 of Blastocatellia bacterium. Taxonomy (GTDB): domain Bacteria; phylum Acidobacteriota; class Blastocatellia; order UBA7656; family UBA7656; genus DATBMY01. Next base: position 184,713 of record CAWHTK010000007.1, read on the forward strand.
AGCTTAACGAACATTGCCCTGGCTCCGCTAACTGGATTCTCGCTCAGCAACGAGACCTTGAGGCCGGCGAGTGTTCCGGTACCTTCTTCCCATTTCAGCTCGCTTGCCTTAAAGAGTCCCGGCAGACCATGCGTTGTGGTTGCCGTGGGCTTCTCTCCCTCCAGCTCGGCCTGCGCGTCGTTTACCGCTACCGTGTCGAACCTGGCCGGCGCACCGCCACGGCTCCCCTCGGTTACCATGAACAGTATTGCGCCCGCTGACGGCCTTGTGCCGGCGGGCGGAATGTCGGCGGTGTCCGCATGAGACGCGCTCGCGGGCATTCTGGCATAATCGCCCGCCCGTGCCACATATTGCTTGCCGTTTATAGTGCTGCCGATTGCACCTGAAATCACGTACGTGTGAACTGTATCCGTGTGATAGTGATAAAGCAGGCGCGGATCAGGGGCCTTACCCGCGGGCAATTGCACGAACATGGCCTTGGCTCCACTGACAGGGTCTTCGCTCACGACGGCGACTTTCATTCCGGCGAGCGTTCCCGTGCCATCACTCCATTTCAAATCGCTTGCCTGAAAGAGTCCCGGCATTTCGTGGCTTGTGGTTGTCGTAGGCTCGACCTTCAAAAGCTTTGGCGATTGAGCGTTCTCGGAAGTCTTGGAAGGCCGCTTATTCTTCCCTGCCGCCGCGCTGCCTACGAGAAAGAGCGCCAGCGACAGGCTCAATAGAGCAGTGAATCTCACACGTTTGGCTAACTTCATAAAATCCTCCTTAAAGGTCTTTACTTACGCAGGCGGATAGAAGCTGTGCGTCACTCTATCCCTGCAATGACATCGACACGTCCGCACGGTTGATGGCTTGATAATCATTCGGTCGATGAAGACTGTGCGGCGGAGATTCCCATCGGCACGAAACGTTTTAGCTTTGCCGCGTCGCCGGTCCGCCGGATATGATCCACAGGTTTTACAGTCACGACGGGGGCGCTAAGACCCGACAGGCGCATGGCTGCCGCGATGCTTGCGCCGAGCCGCTCGCAATCTATCGGACTGCTTGAGGTCAGGATAATGTGCGCGCCTTCGCCCGTCTGATGAACCTGATACTCCAGCACCGCGGGCTCCTGACCGAGCGCCCGGCGAAACAGTGCCGGATGAATCTCGACGCCGCCGTCATATATGAAATAGTCATTGAGCCGGCCTTCGACGTTCGAAATGCGCCTGAAGCCGGAACCACAGGCGGGCGGCTCGGCCAGCAATAAAAATTGATCGGTCAATTCGTATCGGAGTAACGGAAGCGTGCGTCGAAATAACGGAGTGATATAAACCTTCTCGGCCAGCTCGCCAGGGCCTACAGGCTTGCCGTACCTGTTAACGGGCTCGACGATAACTTCGTCATCCATCAGCAGCAGGCCCGGCTCCAGGCCCGAGCCCATTGCCAATGCCCCGACTTCGGTAGCGCCCCAGCCATTTATCACGCGGCTTTTCCAGACGCCGGAAATCGCGGCTTCGTGCTCGGGCAATAGCGGTTCGGCAACTGTGATCAAGAGCTTCGGCGTGATTGTCAGATGTCCCGCTTCCGCCTCCAGTATCAACCTGGGGATGATTGAAGGATAGAGCATCAATATGTCCGGGCTCGCCTGGTTCAGCCTGTCAACAAGCTCGCTGATTGGGGCGGTAACCGGGATGGTATTAGCCCCGGCCGTTCCGAAGAAGCGGACCACGTGCTGCGCGTGAAAAACAGGGTTAGGCGCGGTGATTGACGCGGCCACCGGAGAACGGTCGCGATTCTGAGTGCGGTCTCCCAATCGGTAAAGCATTCGGGCAAAGGTCGCCCATTGCCTCGCCGCTTCTTCCCAGCTAAAGACCGTCAGCGCCGGGGACCCGCTGGACCCCCCCGACGTGCTAACGCGATACTTGCCGTCAAGGTACGCGCCGCCACCGGCTTCGGCAAGCAGGTGATCGCGGCATCGGGCCAGCGACAGCCGCCGGTCGGTCACTATTTCATCGAAACAGCTCATCAGCTCAGCCTTTGTCATAGGGGGAATCGCGGACAGACTTTCTTCTGAAAAGTGGTCGGGGTCCAGGTGGCTGAGCCGCTTCGAATGCCACGGCGACTCGGTTTTGAGCTTGGCAATAAAAGACCGCAACGCAGCCCTGCGATGCGCCTTGATCCGCTCGGCGGGCCAGTCTACTCTCTCGATCATTTCCGGCAGGAGAGCTTGAACTGCCGCATGCTGTCTTTCAGCTATCTCGTCGAGTGACTGCATAACACCTCTGCGTTTGAGCAGTAACGGTAACGGCTCATCTACGCCCGAATCGGACGGCAAAAGTCACATTCATGGTGCGCGGGTCTCCAAAAAAGCCGGTGACAATGCCGAATGGAAGGGGGGACGCATCGAGCCCGGCCACCATGTAGCGTTCGTCCGCCAGGTTCCTCCCGTTGAGGCTGATCCGCCAGCGGCGACTGGGCGGCTCTAAAGAGGTAAAGGCGTTTATGACGCTGTAGGCCGGTTGCAGAAGATCAGGTAAATTGCTGACGGTCAAAAAACGCTTCCCCTGATAATTCAGATCGCCGCCGATTCGCAGCAAATACCCCGAACGTGAAATCGGGATGGCATAGACTCCCGAAAACGTCGCGGTCCATTTGGGAGCATTCGGCAGCTCGCGCACGTCGCTCAGGTCGCGCCCGCGTTCCAGGAACTCCAAGAACTTCGAGTCGGTGTAGCCCGCGCTGGCGAACAGTTGCAGCCGGGAGACCGGATATGCGCTTAGATCAAGCTCGAATCCCCTGGTCACTGCTTTGCCGGCGTTCGTAAAGAGCGGTAAGAAAGTCTCCCCGTTGTTAGGCGTGCTGAAGCTTGCGAGCTGAAGATCGGTGTAATCGTTATAGAAGAAGTTCGGGTTAAAGAATAGTCGCCGGTTGAGCCACGATGTCTTTGTGCCCAGCTCATAGGTCCAAACATACTCCGGCTTATATGGCTCGCGCTGGAGCGGGTTGGCCGCCTCGTTAGCGCGACCGTTGAAGCCGCCGCTCTTGAACCCTCGCGCCACGCTCCCATAGATCAATGCGTTTTCAGGGCCTCGATACTGGAGGCCGATTCGCGGCGTCAGCGCGCCCCAGTCTTCGGTGGCGTCTCTGATATCAGTGATACGCCTGCCGTTGCCGGGGAATCTCAGCGGAGGCACCGCTCCCGGCCCGCGACCGAACCCGCCAAACAGGTTAGAATCCGGCGCATTGATATTGGCGACATGTTGCTCGGATATTCGGCTGAACCGCTTCGTCTCATAAGTGAAGCGAAGACCTCCTGTGAAAGAAAGGTCTTCCGTGAGGCGGTAGCTCGTCTGGGCATAGGCGGCAGAACTTAAAGTTCTCTGCTCGTACATTGAATCTATTGAGAACCCTTTAGCGGTGCCGTCAGTCCCGTCAAATTGATCGTCATGCTCATAAAAGAAGAATAGGCCCCCGATAGTATTCCAACGGCTGCCCGCAAAGTGGCTGAGCTGTAGTTCCTGACTCGCCTGCCGATGATCCTGAAGGGCGAACGCGTCCGTCAACCGCGCTTCCGTGCCATCGAAATCTATGCGAGAGTCGCTCTCAAGAGAGCGGTAACTGGTCACGGACCTCAGCGAGAAAGCATTACTCATCCGCCAGTCTAGCGCGCCGGAGACGCCCCACGTGTCGACGTCGTTCTTATCTTCTACGTTAGCGCGCACGCGGAATGGGTCGTCCGTGCCGGCGGGGATCGTTACCAGCCTGCCTGCCAGCAGTCCCGGGAAATCAAGCGCCGTCACCTGCGGGCGAAGCAAAGCGCCAACGCGAATCGAGGGGCGCTCCCGAACGCCGTCCAGGCGAAACGTAACATCTACATTCTCGTTGGGCCGGTATAAGAGCGTTCCGCGTCCCGAGAAGCCTTCCCTGGACGACGTGCGCTTGCCGGTGAACTGGTTAAACTCGAAGCCGTCGCGATAGAAGTTCGCAAGGGCGATTCTGGTCAAGAGCTTGTCCGGAACAATCGGGAGATTAATATGGCCTTTAAGGTCCGCCCTTTTGTAGCTGCCGGTAGTGAACTCGACCCCGCCCGACAGATCATTCGCCGGTTGCTTTGTGATTATCCTTATGGCGCCCGCAATCGTGTTTCTGCCGTAGAGCGTCCCTTGTGGCCCGCGCAGGACTTCGACTCGCTCGACATCATAAAGATCGACGAGCGCCCCTTGCGACCGCGGAAGCAGCACATCGTCAAGGTACATTCCAACACCCGCGTCAACCGTAAAAACCGTATCTTCCTGGCCTATGCCGCGGATGAATATCGCGCCGTTGCTGTATGAGGACCGCGTCTGGTAGAAGTTCAGATTCGGCACATGAAGCGTAAGGTCATCGGTCCTATCAACCTGCTTTTGCTTCAGCTCCTCTTCGTCTAAAGCCGTCACCGAGCCTGGGACATCCTGCAATCTCTCATCGCGCCTCCGCACGGAGACGATCATCGTCTCTTTGACCCTGATCGACAGCGCGATGCTTATGTCGCGGCTAGCCGGTAATGCGGGATCGACATCCTTCAGTTCAACCTCTTCAAAGCCCGCGGCTATTACCTTGATCTTGTACATGCCCGGCGGCAGCGAGGCGAATGAAAACCGGCCCGTTTCGTCTGTTCGACTCTCACGTCTGGCTCCCGTGCGTTGCTCCACGATAAGGACAGAGGCATCTGAAACGACCGCGCCGCCCGTATCGCGGGTGGTCCCTGAAAGCGTGGCTTCTTGAGACTGGGAATAGACTGATAAGGAGAGACAGAATATCAGGAATATCCAGGCGCCCGCGAGTTTCATCTTCATCGAGGAGACCTCCTTTTCAACGCAAGACTGGCAGACCGCTTTTAGGTAATAGAGGATACCCGGCTTTGTTCTTTCCCGAGTCTGGGCTGCCGCAAAGCATCGCCATTCTAGGTAGAGGCTATCTCCTTGTCAATCAGTAATTTACAGAGATAAGTAACAGATATTGCACTTCAAGGGAGAAGAGTTTTAGAGCTGAAGCCGGGGCTATTGCACTTTGAAGGTGACCTGTTACAATAGGAGCAAAATTACTTACATTTTAAGAAGAAAACCGTTGCACTTAGAAGGAAACAAGCTGAAATCGGTGATAAGATCAGGTTGCACTTCAAGGGAGAAGTGAGCGCGGTTCGCTGAAAAAAAATTAACTGAAATTAATGCCTGTAAAGATTCCTGAGCAGGTAATTTCATTCGGCGGGTAGGATGGTGGTGAAGCAAGGCCGGGAAAAGAAGAGCGTCAAGAGACGGAACGAAGATGATCCGAAGCGCGATCTGGTAAAGACAGTTCGGGGCGATCACGCGCCTTGTCCGCCCGGTTTCATAAAGATCGAGAAGAACCTCAGCTCGCTCGGCTTTTTCACGCCCTCCAGCAATAAGGTAAGAGGCGAAACAGGAAAGACTATAACTTTCAGTCGTGTGGTGAATGGCAGGAGCAAGGATGCAAAAGTCACTATCGTCCCGGCATCGCCTTATGGGCTGCCGATCACCGCGGATCAGGACAAGTACCTCGCCCTTCAGAAGATCATCACTGATCTGCACCGGCAAGCGGGAGAGATCAGAAACCCCGTGGGCTTTACTTCGGCAGAGTTATTGCGACTGCTAGGCAAGAGGGTAAACACGGGCAAGAATTATAATGACATCGTCGAATGGTTAAAAAGGATGACGCTCACCAGCATCGTATCGGAAGGAGTTGTATATCTGGCCGGGCGGAGGACCTGGGCCACTGACACCTTTCATATATTCGAGAGGTCGGTCTCTGTGGGGCAGAAGATGCCCGAAGGTAGGATCGCGGATAAAAACTATGTATGGCTCTCGGAATGGCAGCTCGAAAACATAAACAATAACCATCTCTTGCCGATTGATTATGAGACCTACAAGAAACTAAAGAACCATATTGCAAAGGCGCTTGTGCCGCCGCTTTATATCTGGCTCTACGCCACATGCGAGGAAGGCTACTTTGAGAAACGGTACGATGAGCTGCGCCAGCACTTGAGTATTCGGGAGTATAACCACATCTCTAAGATTACAGAAAAGCTCGGCCCTGCGCTCAATGAGCTCAAAGCGCACTCATACATCACCGCCTGGGAAATAGAGAAGACCGGCGATAATAAGGCGTATAAGATTATTTTCTTTCATGGAAAGAGTTTTCTTCGCGATAATCCGCGACAGCCTGGGCAATAGCTTTATCCAGCGCCGCCACCGGGAAGGCAGGACGTTGACGGCAAGAGCTAAGAGCTCTTGAGCGAGCGGGCCATGAGTCCGAGGCCGCCGACAAACAGCACCAGCATGATGATCAGTGCAAACAGGCTCGTCTGTCTGAAATGGACCTGGAGGTTCGAGATTATTCCGACGAGAATCACGACGGCGCTGCCGCCCGCGAGCAGCCACCCGGCTATCGACCGGCCGTTAAAAAAGAGCAGGCCCACCCCGATCATAAGCGGGATCAGCGTCAGACCGAACGTGTTGTCGCCCCACCACCGCCAGTAATAGCTCGACACCTGCGTCTGGTTCATTATCAGGTAGATGCCCGCTATGGCCGAGACCAGCCCGAGCAGGAACATGCCGACCCCTCCCGGCGTGCCGCCCGGCCCTTCAAACCGACGCCTGTCGCGTGCCTCGCGCTCGTCTTCGTCCATCATAGGTTTCACGGCCCGAACTTTAGCACCCTCGAAACTGGAGCGTCAACGATTGCCCTCCGGCGGCTTTCGCGCGATGACCAGCGTAAAGCCAGGGAGCGTGCGCATGCTTTTATGGCGTATCGGGCTAAAGCCTATCTCCCGCAGCCACCCGTTCGACCTCTTCTATAAGGTAAGAAGTGCCGCCCGACGAGACCAGCATGTGAAGCGCCATGAGCGCGGGAATCATGTCTGCCGCCCCGCCCTCCTGTTTGAACATGTCCCACGCCGCGAGCACCCCGCCCGGCCTCAGCGCGCGGTACGCCTTTTCGAGCACGAGGCGGTTGTCGGCCTCCGAATAATTATGGAGTATGTTGAAGTAAAGAGCCGCCGCGTACCCCGACCCGAAATCGTCCGAGAGAAAATCTCCCGTCTGAAATCGGACGCGCTCGCTCATCGCCTCCCGCTCGACTATCCGGCGACCGATCCGCGCCGTCGCTTCGAGCTCGAAAACAGTCGCCGTAAGGCCCGGATACTTATCGCAGAAAGCAATCGCGTATCCCCCATGCCCTCCCCCGATGTCGAGCAGTCGCAGCTCGGAACCGGCTCCGGGAGCCTCTTTCGCGCCGCGGGCAGTCTTGCTTTGCGGCAACCGCACCGCGCGGAGTATCTCCGGCGCGCTCAGCCGCGCCGCGTCGCGCAACCCGACTATGTGGCGGTCGAGCATCCAACGGTACTCTTCGCTCCTCAGCCAGTCCTGGTAATCGTCGGCCGGAGGCCCGCCGGTAATTACTGCCTGCTCAAGATTGCCCCAGACCGCCCACAGGTCATTCACATGCTCGAACATATGGCCGATGTATTTAGGCGAGGAACGGATGAGCCATTTGCGCGAAACTCGCGAGAGCCGGCAGCGCCTTCCGCGCACCGAGAGATAACCGCTCGCGGCGAGCGCGTCGGCAAGACGCTCGACGCCGCGCTCGTCAGCGCCGATCACCTGCGCAAGCTCCGCGCATGTGAGCGGCCCGGCCGCGAGCGCGTTGAACAGCCCCAGCTCGTTTGCCGCCAGTATCGCCTTGGCGTTCATCATCGCCGAAAAACTCTCGACGAGCGGCGTGGGTATAATGTTCAGACCGAGCAGCAGCCATTCGAGCAGCCCGGCCGGTTTCGCCCCAACTTTCATCTCGTTTTCGACTAAAGCCGCCAGCGACGACTTACAGGTGCATGACGATATATCGCTCGCCGCGCCTGAGCCCGTAGCGTGCCGCAGCTCGTACCCTTCATGTCTCAATATGGATCGTGGTTTCGTACGATACGCTTCCCTTGAAAGTCTCTTCCACGGCAAAGCGCACGTCTCCGGATTGGATAGAATGAAATTTGCCGCTCTTGTCTTGCCGGGAGTGCGTTTCGGTCCCGCCAATCATTCGACCAATAAAAATAGCCTTCGCCTCGTTGAACGCGCCGACCGGATCGACCCCGCACAGCTACAGGGATAAGCCGCGGAAGAAATCAGGAGTATGCAAAGAGTTGCGATTAAGATATAGATGTTTTTCATAGGCTCGCACCAGAATAGCAACACGCGTTTCGGCATTATCATTTTATAGCTCCCGAATGTTTATTCCAATCCACAGAATAATCCGGGGTCTATTCTTGCGAAGCGAGGTTTTATTTTACCGGCCGCTTGAGCTAACCTTTATGTCAAGGAGTCGTCATGAAATCGAAACCATTCTCATTCTTTTATGCGCTTATCCTTGTGGCCGCGCTTTCGGCCGTAGCCTACGCGCAGGAGCAGACCCGGCCGACAAGACCGCGCCCCGCTCAAAAACCCGCGGCCGAAACGCGAGAAGCCCGCGACCGAAAAGACCCCTATTGAGAAAGCGGCCGATGCTGAGCCGGAAGAGAGCGCCGACCGGCAGATGCGCCGCGTGATGACGGGCCTGAACGACCAGATCGGGTTGCTCACGTCCGAGGTCCAGCGCTTGAGAGAGGGACGCAGCGCAACTCCGAAACCATGCAGCTCCTATCATATGAAGAGCGGCTCGCGCGCGCGGAGGAGAAGATCGAGCAGGCCCTTGACCACGAATTCGGCCTGGAGGCCCGCGAGCAGGACATACAAACGCAGGATGCGCAACATACAGCAGGAACTGGTGCTGTGAGCCGCAATCAGGCGTGACGAGGCCGAGGCGGTGATCGGCGCCGAGCTTCAGCGCGCGCTCGATACAACCCGAGGAGCAGTCCTCTTATCAGCAGCGCATAGCCGAGCTACAAACGCAGGCCACTCGGCTGCCAACCGCGTCGAGGCCCTGCGCGCCAGGGTCGAGCGAATGGAGGAAAAAGAACAGAAACAGGACCAGACACCCTGACGCGCGAAAAGGTGCGGACCGAGGAGACCCAATAAAGGAGGCGACCCGCGCGGGTCGCCTTCTTCTTTTAGCGGCGCTTTCTTAGACGGTAA
>CAWHTK010000008.1:0-121153 GCA_963832205.1 Blastocatellia bacterium
AGTCTTGCAGCTGGATCCCAATGCTCTCGTCAACGGCAGAGGTTACTCCCCCAAAGACAGCGCCTCGATGCGCTCCGCACCCAGGTGCTCTGCCGGTTCTGCCCTGCGCGCCCAGGCGGCGGCTTCTGCGGCGGGTTTCGGACACCAACTGACGGGTCCAATATAATGATGGCGTGGTTGGACTACGGTATGTGTACGTCCTTGCCCTCTCTCTCTGGTTCGGCAGCACGATAGTGATTGGCGCCATCGCGGCGCCGGTGACCGATAGCGTGCTTCAGCGCTTCTTTCTCACCTTGTACGCCTCGGGCGGGCTGCTGATTGCCAGCCTGTCGCGATGGCGCTACTGGGGCCGCGCCCCTCAGGTTTCTTCGCAAGGATGGCGGTGGCGGTCGCGATGTATGCGGTCACCTTGTACGCCGGACTGGAGCTCCACAGCCTGACGTCAGTAGTGATGGGTCTCATCGTGATCGGAGGACTCGCCCTTCTCTTATGGGAAGCGCGGGACGGCACGCGAGGCGACGATCGTTCGGGTGCGGGGCCGGGCTTCGGCCCGGGCGACTCGCTGGCCTGAAGGCCAGCCCCACAATGGATGACAGTTCGAGCGGCTGGAGCGGGCGAGGGGCGCGCGGCACGAGCCGCGAGCGGCGCGGGGCGTTGGGGCCCCGCAACGAGCGGCTGGAGCGGGGCGAGGGGCCCCCGCGACTAAACAATGACACACACGATCACGCTGATTCCCGGCGACGGCATCGGTCCCGAAGTCACCGACGCGGTCGTCCGCATCCTCGACGCCGCCGGCGTCACGATCGAGTGGGAGCGCGCACGACGCCGGCGTCATCGGCGCTCGAGCGCACCGGCACGCCGCTGCCCGACGAGCTGCTCGATTCGATCCGCCGGAACAAGGTCGCGCTGAAGGGCCCGGTCGACGACGCCGATCGGCGAAGGGTTCACGAGCGTCAACGTCGGCCTGCGCAAGGCGCTGGATCTCTACGCCAACCTGCGGCCGGTCTGCGAACCTGCCCGGCAGTCCGGTCGCGATTCGAGGACGTCGATCTCGTCGATCGTCCGCGAGAACACCGAGGATCTCTATGCCGGCCTCGAGCACGAGGTCGTGCCGGGCGTCGTCGAGAGCCTGAAGATCATCACGGAGCGCGCCTCGACGCGCATCGCGCGAGTTCGCGTTCGAGTACGCGCGGCGGCACGGCGCGCAAGAGGTGACCGCGATCCACAAAGCGAACATCATGAAGCTCAGCGACGGCCTGTTCCTCGAGTGCGCGCGCGCGGTCGCGGCAGAGCTACCCGGACATCGAGTACGACGAGCAGATCGTCGACGCCGCGTGCATGCACCTGGTGATGAAGCCCGGAGCAGTTCGACGTGCTGCTGCTGCCGAACCTGTACGGCGACATCGTGTCGGATCTCTGCGCGGGACTGGTCGGCGGCCTGGGCGTCGTCGGCGCGGCGAACCTCGGCGCCGAGCATCGGCGTGTTCGAGGCGGTGCACGGCAGCGCGCCCGACATCGCCGGCAAGAACATCGCCAACCCGACGGCGCTGCTGCTGCTCGGCGCGTGATGATGCTGCGGCACATCGGCGAAGCGCGGCGGCGGCCGACCGCATCGATGGCCGCGCTGTGTCCGCGGTGCTCGGCCGACACCGGCGACCGGACGCACGCGCGATCTCGGCGGGCAACGGCCGACGACGATCGGAGTTCTGCCGCATGCTATAGTTCAGGCGCTCCATGGTTCCTGATGACATCGCCCAGGCCGTTCTCGCGCGCGAGGACGTCGTCCGCTATCTCCGCGGCGCTCACGGCGGGTCGCGAGCGGCGCGCGAGCGCATCTTCGCCTATCTCGAAGAGCTGCGAACGACGCAGCGGCTATCCGTTCTATCGCGCGCTGCAAGCATCCGCTGTATCCGATTCTGCGCAAGATCGAGCGAAAGGTCGAGAACCTGCATCACGTCGAAGCGGCCGCGCGAGCCGGGCGCATCGTCTACGCGTCGAATCACAAGAGCCACACCGACTACCTCGTCGAGCCGCTCGTGCTCGACGACAACGGCATGCGGCCGCCGATCATCGCGGCCGGCATCAACCTGTTCGGCGGGCCGCTCGGCCTGATTCACAAGCACGTGACCGGCGCGATTCCGATCCGCCGCAACACCAAGGATCCGGCGTATCTGATCACGCTGAAGGCCTACATCGCCGAGATGCTGCGCAAGCCACGATCTGTTCTTCTATCCGGAAGGCGGCCGGAGCTACAGCGGCGAGCTCAAGCCGCCGAAGACCGGCCTGCTTCACGCGGCGCTGCTCGCCGAGCTGCCGGACCTGGTCGATCGTGCCGACGGCGATCGCGTACGACCTCGTGCTCGAGGATCACATCCTGGCGCGGCAGCGCGTGAAGCGCAGGCAGCGTCCGTTCACGCGCGAGCTCGCCGAGATGGTGCGCTACGCCGTCGGCTACCGATCGCGCGCCTTCGTCACGTTCGGCCGCCCGATTCCGCTCGACGGACTGGGACCCGCAGTCGCGCCGCGACGTGCTCGAGCTGGCGCAGCTGACGCGCGCGTCGATCGGCAAGCTCGTCAAGGTGCTGCCGACGGCGCGTCTTGGCGGCGGCGATGCGGCCGTCGATCACGCAGGCGCGATCTCGAGTCGCGCGCTCGATGCGCATCATCGAGACGCTCGCGCGCCGTCGGCGCCAATCTCGGCGTCTCGAGCGGCCGGCAGGCCATCGAGGAAGCGGCCGAGCCGCTCGAAGCGCGCGGCATCGTCGTGCTCGAGCGCGGCCGGTTCCGCGTCCGCGAGCGCAACGTGCTCCGCTACTACGCGCGCACGATCGAGCATCTGCTCGACCGCCGGATCCGACCCGCACGCACTGATGCTGGATGCCGCGTCCAAGGCCTTCTTCCAAGCCCTCTCCCACAGCCGACACCTGAAGAAGCTCGCGTCCCGATACGGCATGGCCAGGCCACGCGCGTTCGCGCGCCGCTTCATCGCCGGCGAGACCATCGAGGACGCCATCGCCGCCGCCCGCGCGATCGAAGCGCGGCGGCATGCACCACACGCTCGACTACCTGGGCGAAAGCGTCGCGACGCCTGGCCGCGGCCGAGACGCGCGACGCGCGAATACCTCGACGTCGATCGAGGCGATCGATCGCGCCGGCGTCGAGCGCAACCTGTCGCTCAAGCTGACGCAGCTCGGCCTCGACGTCGATCGCGCCATCTGCGTCGACAACCTGCGGACGGATTCTCGACCGCGGCGGAGCGCTGCGGGTTCTTCGTCCGCATCGACATGGAGAGCTCGCAGTACACCGAGGTGACGCTCGCAGATATTCGAGACGCTGTGGCGGCACGGGCAGCCGCAACGTCGGCGTCGTGCTGCAGTCGTGTCTGCATCGCACGGAGCAGGACTTCGAGCGCGTGAACGCGCTGGGCGCGCGCATCCGGCTGGTCAAGGGCGCGTACCGGGAGCCGAAGGCCGTGGCGTATCAGCAGAAGGCGGACGTCGACGCCGCGTACTGCGGCTGCGCGAAGCGGCTGCTGACCGAAGGGCACCTACCCCGCCATCGCCACGCACGACGAGGCGATGATCGACGGAGTCAGGCGCTTCGCAGCCGAGCAGCGGCATCGCGACCGGACCGCTTCGAGTTTCAGATGCTCTACGGCATCCGGCGCGACCTGCAGGCGGCCCTGCACGCCGGCAGGGCTACCGCATGCGGATCTACATTCCGTTCGGCCGGGAATGGTTCCCGTACTTCATGCGCCGCCTCGGCGAGCGTCCCGCCAACGTCGCGTTCGTCCTCCGCAGCCTGTTTGCAGAACGCGACCTTTACCACAGAGGACACTGAGCAAATACAAAGAGGACACAGAATTCTTTCTTTGAAAAGATTTCTCTGTGTCCTCTGTTTTTCTGCGAAGCGTGCCTCTGTGTCCTCCGTGGTAAAGGGAACCTAGCTCTTCGTGTCCGCGGTGGGGCCGTAGATGTTGGGGACGGGCACGTCACACAGGCGCAAGTACACGCTCAACTGACCGCGATGGTGAACGGCATGATTGAGAATGAACGACCTGAAGACGCCGGCGCGGGGCATGCTGAACACCACCTTGCCTCCGTTCTTGAGCGTCCAGGGAACCATGAATTCGCCGTCCGACGTGGCTGCGAGCATCGCACGCGAGGCTATGACCCCTTCGTCATACGTTTTCAACGCATGTGCCGTCGACTCGAACCCTGGCGGCGTGTAGGTCCGCCCTCCCGGTGGGTTGGTATCGAATTCGGTCTGCTTCAGGGCTACGGGAGACCAGCTGGGTATCGAGGCGATGTGCATGGCCAGTTCGCCGAGCGACATCGACTTGGCGTGCGGCTTCCAGTCGGCCCTCCCATCCGGAACCCGCTGCAGCAGAGATCGGGTGGTGGCGGTTTCATGATCGAACTCGGGGAGCATCGACTCGGCGATGGCCATAGGGGTGTTACTTTCCAGTTTCAGGTTTCGAGTTCCAAGTCTATTCGCCGTCTCTGTGCACGGTCTCCAGCGAGAACGCCGGCAGGCAGACGGCAATTACTCGGCGCCCTGCGGGCCTGGCGAGCTATATCTGATCCATTCGCCCGGATGCGTCACCACTGCCTGCCCCGCCTGCACATCGATCGCGCCACCTGCATGCTCCACCCTGATCATTCCGCGCAACACGATGGTGATTCTTCGAAATCCGGCTTCTGGCCCGGCTCCGCCCATCCGGACGGAGAGACCATTTTCGCGACGCTCACCTGCGCGTGGCCGGAGTTCACACGACCCGCGAACTCTTCAATCTTCTTTGGTGGATGGCCTGCAGCCTGAATCACCGACGGCGCGGAGATGAGAGTGGGCATGGATGGGCTCCTACATGCTGCGCAGCGCCTGCACGATCAAAGGAAGGCCGCCCGCCACCCAGACCATGATCGCAGCAACGGCCGCACGGCGTCTGGGAATCTTCCCGGTCACCGAAAGGCCAATATCCTCCCACACCGCCGGTCGTTCGGCGGCATCCGCGCGCTGGCAGCCACGACGGTGGAACTGTGCTCACTCACCCTTCCCCCAAATCCTCAATCCCAGGTCCCCGGAGCCTTCCAGGCTACCGAGCCACTCGATGACGATCCGCCCAGTACGCGATCGCGAGCGTCAGCCCTCCGAGCAACGAGCGCGCCGATCCAGATCGCGGTCGATCGACGGCGGCGGCGACGTCGCGTTTGCCAGAAAACCCGATGGCCAGAAACGCGGCAACGCCCAGAACGCCCAGCGGCCGATCCCATCACCGGGCGCATCACGCGCGTGTACATCCACACCCCGGTTGCGAACATCGTGATCTCGAGCGCCATCGTCGCCGCGACGGAAATTCCACAGGCCGAGGCCGAACTTCGGCCCGCCGGGATACAGCGGCATGTCGGGAATGTGCGTGATGACGTCGAGCACCCAGTGGCTCACGACGAGCGCGAAGACCACGGCGAACGCACCGGACTGCGTCTGGCGGCGGGCGCATGCCCATCCAAGCAGGCCGCCCCACAGCACCAGCATCAGCAGCGAATGGGAATAGGGATAGCTGACGAACTCCAGCGGCGTCGAGGCAGTGATGCCCGGGAACGATGCGCACCTGCTCGATGCCGGCGGCGACCAGCACGGGCCAGAGAAAGTCCGCGAGCTGCGCGGCCCCGAAAAGGACCGCGAGCGACACGCGCGGCGCCCATCGCTTGGCCGCGTACGCCGAGGGCAAAATGCCCGATGAACATTGGAGATTGGGTGACAGGTGATCTTACGACGTGATCGGTTGCCGCAGCGACTGCCGGATCAGACCAGATCCGATCGCCACATCACCTATCACCCACTCGCCGATTACTTGAGGTGCTTGCTGACGAGCTTGGTCATCTCGAACATGCTGACCGTCTTCTTGCCGCCGAAGACCGGCTTGAGCTTGTCGTCGGCGTTGATGTTCCGCCGGTTCTTCGCATCCTGCAGGCCGTTCTTCTTGATGTAGGCCCAGAGCTTCTTGGTCACTTCGGTGCGCGGCATCGGCTTGTCACCGATGACCTCGCCCAGCGCGTCGCTTGGCGTCATCGGCTTCATGAAGGCGGCGTTCGCTTTCCGTGCGGTCTTCTTCTTCGCTGTTTTGGCCATCAAATCTCCTTTATCAGTCGGGGGCGCTTCCGCCCCTCTCCGGCCGCTTCGCTGGCGGGGCCCTGCGCCCTGCGCCGCTCGCGGCTGACTATACGCCCGAGGCGTCGGCCCATAGTGTCGCATAGAATCGATCATCGGGCCAGATATCGGAGCCGCACCCGTTCCGGAAATCGCTCGATGGCGTAGCGCAGCATCGTCCTGGGCATTCCGTCAGCATGCGCTCGCAGGAACCTCTCCTCCACCAATCGGTCTCTGTTCCCGATTTCTCTCAGCATCCCAGCCAACGGCCTTCTGTATGAGATTTCGTGCCGATCGCCGACGAGGATCGTCGCGATGACCAGAGCAGCGTCATACTCCCCTTTCTTGATGTAATGGAACGTCGAAAGCATCGCGATACGCCGCTCCCACACCGACGGCGATTTCGCGAGCCGGCGCAACGGTTGACGGCCGCCAGCTTCGAGATGGGCGCCGACGATGGGCCCGGCCGAGCAGTCGACAAGGTCCCAGTTGTTGATGTGCCGGGTGTTTCGCAGGTACAGGTTGTAGATGGTGTCTCGCTGCGCTGGATTCGCGCGCTGGTCCTGTCGGACGAGAATCAGCAGCGCGAGCTGCCGCTCCTCGTGCCACCCGGACTTCAGCAGCCGCACGACGTCCCTCAACGGCAGGTTCTGATACAGACGTGCGAGCCTGCGGAGCTCAGGAACGGTGACGCCAAAAAAAGCGATCGCCCGCGCCATACTCGCCCGGTCCTGTCTTGAAAAAGCGCCGGGAGACGTTGCGCGCGCCGCTCGACTGGCTACCTTTCGCAGGTCCCTCCTGAGCTGCGCATTCACAGGGGACGCCACTCCGTTATCTACTCCACGTACGCATCGGCTTCGATCTCAATCAACATCTGCGGATCGATCAGCGCCGGCACTTCGACCATCGCGGTGGCCGGCCTGATGTCGCCGAAGAACGTTCCATGAGCGCTGCCCACTTTCTCCCAGTTCACGGCGATATCGACAACATACATTCGAGTGCGCGCAACATCTTCAAGGTCGCGCCCGCCCGGCAAGCGCTGCTTCGATGTTCCTCAGCGTCTGCATGGTTTGCTCGTAGGGATCGCCGGCGCCGACGATCTGGCCGTCGGGGCCTGTCGCGGTCGTCCCCGACACCCAGATGTGGCGGCCATCGGTACGGCGCGCGAGTATCCGATGATCGGTTCCCACTTGCTGCCGGTGGAAATGTTCTGACGTGCCATTCGTTGGTCTCCATGAGCCGCCGGGCTAAAGCCCGGCCCCACATCAATATGAGCCGCCGGGCTAAAGCCCGGCCCCAATCAATGTGGAGCTGGGGGGGCTAAAGCCCGGCCCCAATTAATATGAGCGTGGGGCCGGCCTTCAGGCCGGCTTCATCGGAAATAGTAAATTGCTGCCACCGCCGGTCGCACGATCATGGTCGCACCGCCGCCGTTGCCGCGCAGATCGATCGCCATCGCCAGCCGGCGGAACACGGGGATTTGTGCGCCGACTCCCACCTGGATCTGCATTTCGCGCGCGGGACGCAGCAGCGTCAGACCTCCCAGCGCGTACGGTTCAATGCCGCTGATTGCGTCACAGCCGGACGACGCTCAGACTGAAGAGCGTCTCACGTCCCTGCGAAAGACAACACTCGGGATTGGAGGCTCGCACCCAGGTCTCGAATTCCACCGCCCACGACGGCGACACAAACGCACCAAGCGATCCTCCTGCGCCCAGCACCGGCCTCGTATCGCGAAACCTGTAGGTGTTGCCGACGAGGTTGGCGCCCACGCGCACCGCCAGAAACCCCTGGCCCGCTCCGTGCGTCTGGGCCTGACCCGATGCCGGGATCACCAGAAGCGCGAACCCGAAAACCGCCGCACGCGCACTCGTCTTGTTCCACATGACGCAGGCATGAAGAGCATACTCGCCGGCACCGGAGAGATGTTATAACTGTAGGCGATGAACATCACGCGTATCCGTCTCATCATCGTGGTCGCGATAGTCTGGAGCACAGCGGTCGGATTCTCGATCAAGGCGCAGGGCCAGGACGCCTCCGCAAAAATCACTGTTTCAGGACAGGGTACACCGAGGGGCAAGCCAAACGAGGCGAGACGGCGTAAACATGACCGACTGCTGGCTATGCACTCGCGGAAAAATGACCGGTTCCGACCTGACGCCGCCGCTCAAAGGCGCAGATTTCACGTTTCGGTGGAATGGAATCGGCTCGGTGATTTTTTTGCACGAATGAGCGCCGTGATGCCAGAGGACGATCCTGGTGGTCTGCCCAGGCAGACCTACCTCTACCTTACGGCGTTCATGCTGAAGGCCAACGATTATCCTGCCGGCGATAAGGAGTTGGGCGGCGAGCTCGAGACCCTCAAGCAGATTGCCTTCACGGCAAAACCGTAGCGCGCGAACACACATCGCATGCTGAAGACGCACCGTCCGGCGTGGCTCTTCCTCATCCTGCTCGCGTCGTGGTCGGCAGCCTCCGCCCAGCGGCCGTCGACGGCGCCGGGCGCCATCAAGATCCCGTTCGAGGCCTATCACGCTGCCGAACGGACTGACGGTGATTCTCTCGCTCGACCGCACCACGCCAACGGTTGCCGTGAACGTCTGGTATCACGTCGGCTCGAAGAACGAGGCGTCGGGCCGGACCGGCTTCGCGCACCTGTTCGAGCAGTGATGTTCACCGGCTCCGGCAACGTGCCGTACGGCCTGCACGACAGGCTGACCGAGGGCGTCGGCGGCATCAACAACGGCTCCACCGACAACGACCGCACGAACTACTACGAGACCGTTCCGTCGAACTATCTCGAGATCGGCGCTGTGGCTCGAGTCCGATCGCATGGGCTTCCTGCTCGACACGTTCGATCTCGCCAAGCTGAACGCGCAGCGCGACATCGTGAAGAACGAGCGCCGGCAGGGCGTGGACAACCAGCCGTACGGGCGCGCAGCGGAGATCCTCGCGGGGCGACCTATCCGACGGCGCATCCATATTCATGGCCGGTCATCGGAAGCATGGAAGATCTGTCGGCGGCGTCGGAAGAGGACGTCAAGAACTTCTTCCGGCTCTACTACGCGCCGAACAACGCGTTTCTCACCATCGTCGGCGACTTCGATCCGGCCCAGGCCAAGGCGTGGGTCAGCGAAGTATTTCGGCGATATCCCGCGCGGGAAGCCGATCACGCGGCCAGCGGTCGGGGCCGGTCGAAGCTCGACGGCCGAGACAGCGGCTGGTCTTTGAAGATCGCGTGCAGGTGCCGCGTCTGTACGTGCAGTGGCCGACGGTCGGCGTGAAGCAGGACGACCGGTTTGCGCTCGACGTCCTCGGCTCGATACTCGTCCGGGCCGCGCACCGCACGGTTGACCAAAGCCCTCGTCTACGATCGAGCAGGCTGCGGCGACGGTGTCGGCGCGTCAGAGCTCCAACGAAGATGTCGGCGAGTTCATGCTGACGATCACGCCGCGTCCCGGGCACTCGCTGACGGATCTGGAAGCCGCCGCCGACGCGATCATCGAGCGGATCAAGAACGAGGGACCGACGGCGGAAGAAGTGCAGAGGGCGACCGCGGGCGAAGAGCTGGCGTTCGTCGGCGGCCTGCGAATCCAACCTCGGCAAGGCCTTTCGCCTGGCCAATGGCGCCGCGATATCACGGCGATCCCGGCTATTTCCGACGCGACTACGAGAAGACGCTCGCGGTCACCGCCGGCCGACGTCAAGCGCGTCGCGAACAAGTACCTCACGGCGCGGACGCGTCGTGCTTGAGCGTCGTCCCGAAGGAAAGATGGATCTGGCGTCCAAGCCGGCGCAAAGCAGGAGCGTGACCAATGACCCGCCGGATTGGCGAAATCACGTGGCTCTTTGTCCTACTGCGTTACGCGCTGCCCTCCCGGCGACAGCTCTCGATCGCACCAAAATCCCGCCCACGGCAAGACGCCAGAACTGCGAGTGCCGGTCTGGACCAAATCGACGCTCGCCAACGGCGCCAGCGTTGATCGTCTCCGAGAAGCACGGTCTGCCGCTTATGTCGTTCTCGATCACGTTCCTTGGCGGAGCCGACCAGTTCGAACCTGCCGCAAAACGCGGCCTGGCCGCCCTCACCGCGTCGATGCTGAGCGAAGGGACGAAGACGCGAGATGGCGAAGCGCTGTCGAACGCGCTGCAGCTGCTGGGCACCAGCGTCGGCATATCGGAATCTTTCGACGCGCCGTGGTTTCAGATCATCCACGAAGAGGACAGGCCGTCATATCGGGCCGCCTGGACCCGCATCGAGAAGGGAAGCGCGCTCCAGATCGATCACCGCATCGTCACCGCCGACAGCAGGGTGCGGTGGATACGCTCTCAGGCAGTGGCTTTCGAGCGCGAGGGCGAGCTTCAAATCTGCGGCACATTCACGGACATCACCGATCAAAAGGCGGCCGACCTGGAGCAGGCCGAGCTGCGCGCAGGCGCCCAGCGCGCGAGCATGGAGTGGCGCTTCATGTTTGACGCCGTCGTATCGGGCATGGTGATGCTGGACCGCGAGGGCCGCGTAAAGAAGATGAACCGCGCCGCGATAGAGCTGAGCGGGAACCGCTACCACGAGAAGATCGGGAAGATGATAGAGTCGGTGGCGCCCGGGCAGCCCTGGCAGAAGGCGGCCGAGCTGGTCAGGCAGGTGCAGCGGAGCCGGTGCTCGGCGGCGCACGAGCTGAGCGACGAGGCGGGCGGCAAATACTGGGAAATATTCGTGAGCCTGTTTACGGGGTCGGACGCAGACGAAAGCATCACGCTCGTCATAAGCGACATCACCGCGCACAAGCGCGCCGAAGAAGCGCTGAGGCACAGGGAAGAACATTTCCGCGCGCTCATCGAGAACGCGTCCGACATCATCACTATACTCGGGCGCGACGGCTGCATCCGCTACGAGAGCCCTTCGGTCGAAAGAGTACTCGGCTACAAGCCGGAGGAGCTGGTAGGCACACGGGCGTTCGATTATGTTCACCCGGACGACTTGCCGGCGGTGATGCAGGCATTCATGAAAGGGGTGGCGATGCCGGGGACGGTCGTCAGCCTGGAGTTCCGCTTCTGGCACAAGGATGGCACCTGGCGAATAATCGAAGCGGTAGCCTCAAACATGCTCGACGTGCCTTCGATAGGCGGCGTGGTCGTCAACTCGCGCGACATCACCGCGCGCAAGATGGCCGAAGAGCGGCTCGTGCATGATGCGTTTCACGATGGGCTCACGGGTCTGCCGAACCGCGCGCTGTTCCGCGACCGGCTCGGGCAATCAATACGCCACGCCCGCCGGCGCAACGATTACCTGTTCGCGGTCTTATTCCTCGACCTCGACCGGTTCAAGGTGATAAACGACAGCCTCGGCCACATGATGGGCGACGACCTGTTGGTGGCTATAGCGCGCCGCCTCAAGACCTGCACCCGTCCGGGCGACACCATAGCCAGACTGGGCGGCGATGAGTTCACCATACTGCTCGACGACCTGGAGAGCGAGCAGGAAGCGTCGTTGATCGCCGACAGGATTCACGAAGAGTTGTCGCTGCCGTTCAACCTTGATGGGCAGAGGGTCTATGTGACGGCGAGCATAGGCATCGCGCTCGGCGCGGACGGTTACAGGAGGCCGGAGGAGCTGCTGCGCGACGCCGACACGGCGATGTACCGGGCGAAGATGCTCGGCAAGGCCCGCCACGTAGTCTTCGATAAAGCGATGCACGCGCGCGCGGTGGCGCAGTTGCAGCTTGAGTCGGATTTGTGGCAGGCCATAGAGCGCGATCAGTTCGTGCTCCATTACCAGCCCATGGTGGAGCTGGATACCGGGCGCGTCGTGGGGCTCGAAGCGCTCATCCGTTGGAACCATCCGCAGCGAGGCATGATGATGCCGGACCAGTTCATCCCGCTGGCCGAAGAGACCAGGCTCATAGCCCAGATAGGCCACTGGGTGCTGACGGAAGCATGCCGCCAGATGAGTTTGTGGCAGAAGCACATGCCGACCGCGATACCGATTTCGGTAAGCGTCAACCTGTCGGGGCAGCAGCTCGCGCAGCCCGACCTGATCGAGCAGGTCGAGCAAATGTTGGGCGAGACGGGTCTCGATCCCAGATGGTTGAAGCTTGAGATTACCGAGAGCGTCGTTATGGAGAACGCAAAATCTACGGTGGCGATGCTCAGCCGTTTAAGGGCGCTCGGACTGGAGCTGCACATCGACGATTTCGGCACGGGCTATTCGTCGCTCAGTTACCTGCATCGATTCCCGGTAGATATGTTGAAGATCGACCGGTCGTTCGTAAGCAACATGAACGTAGAGGATAAGAACACCGAGATAGTGCGGACCATCATACAGCTCGCGCGGAACCTCGGCATGGGCGTCGTCGCCGAGGGCGTGCAGACCGCCGAGCAGTTCGCGCAGCTTAAGGCGCTGGGCTGCGAGCACGCTCAGGGCTTTTATTTCTCAAGGCCGCTCGACTCCAAGCAGGCCGCGGCGCTTATAGCCGAAGGCAGATGGCGTAAGCAGTCCGGCTCGACCGAAACAGGGTTGTGGCCGCGCCGTGATTACGGCGAGTCCCGCACCGGCATCACTCGAGAGCTGAATACGAATTCCGCCTGATAGCTCGCGCGTGTCGCGTCATTCCCCGCCTTACCCTTCTTTCGGTTCACGCCTAAAGCCTATTTGTTATAATCCAGGTGAGTGCTCATTGGACCACACACCCAAGCTTTACGGAGTATCGGGTAGCTTATGAATAAAAGATCGCTAGTTATTCTCATCTTACTGCTCGGCTGCGCCTTCGCGCCGCCGGGAGGCTTACGGCCGGGCGCTAAAGCTTACGGAGGACAACAACAGATGCCAGAGTACGAAGGGAAGGTCAACGCGCCGGAATTCCCCGCCGATCTCGAGTGGCTCAACACCGACCGGCCGCTCTCGATACGCGAGCTGCGCGGCAAGATCGTGCTGCTCGATTTCTGGACTTATTGCTGCATAAACTGCATTCATGTCATACCCGATTTGAAGAAGCTCGAAAAGAAGTACCCCAATGAGCTCGTAGTCATCGGCGTTCACTCAGCCAAGTTCAGCACCGAGCGCGAGACCAATAATATAAAGCAGGCGATACTGCGCTACGAGATCGAGCACCCTGTAGTCAACGACAAGGGTATGGACGTGTGGCAGCAGTACGCCGTAAACGCATGGCCGACGCTCGTGCTCATCGACCCGGCGGGCAAGGTCATAGGGCGCAAGTCGGGCGAAGGAATATTCGAGCCGTTCGATCAAGCGATATCGAGCATGATCGCAGCTTTCGACGCAAAAAAGATGATCGACCGCCGCCCGCTCAGTTTGAAGCTTGAGCGGCACAAGACCCAGAATTCGATGCTCGCTTTCCCCGGCAAAGTGCTCGCCCACGAGAAGAGCCGTCAGCTTTTCATATCCGACTCGAATCACAACCGCGTGGTCGTGCTCTCGCTCGAAGACAATTCGGTCAAGGAGGTGATCGGCAGCGGCGAGATAGGGCGCAAAGACGGCGGCTTTGATGCGGCCGAGTTCGATCACCCGCAGGGCATGGCCTATGACGATGCTCAAAATCTGCTCTACGTCGCCGATACTGAAAACCACACGATTCGCCTCGTCGACTTCAACAAGCGAACCGTGTCGACCATCGCCGGGACGGGCGAGCAGGCGCGCTCATACATTATGTTCGGGGGGCCGGGGTTGCAGACCCCGCTCAATTCGCCATGGGACCTCGTCCTTCACGGCGACCTGCTCTACATAGCCATGGCCGGGCCTCACCAGTTATGGCGTATGAACCCGAAGACCGGCGGCGTTGCTCCGTTCGCGGGGTCGGGGCGCGAAAACATCGTCGACGGGCCGCTTGCCGACGCCGCGCTCGCGCAGCCGTCGGGAATTACCACCGACGGGCAGAAGCTATACTTTGCCGACAGCGAAGTGAGCGCCGTCCGCTCGGCCGACATCGACCCGAACGGCTATGTCGAGACGATAGTCGGCCAGGGGCTTTTCGACTTCGGCGACAAAGACGGCAAGGGCGATGAGGTACGACTTCAGCACCCGCTCGGAGTCGTTTATCACGAGGGCTCGCTTTACGTAGCCGACACCTACAACAACAAGATCAAGCGCATATCCCCGAAGGATCGAACGTCGCAGACCTTTCTCGGCACCGGGCAGGGAGGGCTCGGCGACGGCGAGCGCGCCACTTTCGACGAGCCGGGCGGAGTGAGCGTAGCAAACGGCAAGCTCTACATCGCGGATACGAACAATCATGCCATCCGCGTGGCCGACCTCAAGACGAAGCGCGTCGAGACGCTTCAAATCAAGGGGCTCGACCGTCTTCGCCCGCGCGCCCGCTCGCTCGAATTCACGGGCGAGCGCATAGAGCTGCCCGCGCAAACCGTCGAGCCGGGCGACGCGAATCTGGTCTTGCAGCTTGAGCTGCCGGCCGGCTACAAGCTCAACGCGCAGGCGCCTTCGGTCGTGACAGTAAACACTGCCGGCGGCAACCCTCAGAGTTTTCGCGACCCGAAATTTCCTCTGAGCGTGCCGGTGAAAGTGAGCGAAGGGGAAGCGACCGTAAACGCCACCTTCACGCTCTACTACTGCGAGGCCGGCAAGGAAAGCCTCTGCTACTTCAAGGAAGCGCTCCTGAGCGTGCCGGTCAAGGCGAAGAAAGGCGCGGGCGCAAGTAAGCTCGCCGCGACTTATAAGCTCCAGCTTCCGGGCGCTAAATAAAAGTTCACCGCAGGGGGCGGACTACCCGCCCCTTGTCATCAATCCACTCAACGACTGTACCCTGATTTTTATGCGATTGTGCCCGAGGTGCAGCAAGCGAGCGGCAAAAAGGTACTGCCCGGCGATGCGCACCAACATCTGCGCCGTGTGCTGCGCGCAAGACCGCATGGTCGAGCTTGCTTGCCCTGAGAGCTGTTCATACCTCCAGGATGCGCGCCGCACGGCCAGCGCGCGGGAGCACGAGCAGCGCGCGCGCGAAGCCGCGGCGTCGGGCCGTCGCGCGCCGCAGGTAGATCAGCGCTCGCTCGTTGCGATGCTTGCCGTTGACAGCGCCCTGATCGACATAATTCGCGGCGTGAAGGGGCCGGCCGTTAAAGACCTTCACGATGACGAAGCGCTTGCCGGGATCGAGACTACGATCAAGAACTTCGGAACGGAGCAGAGCGGTTTGATATACGAGCACCGCGCGCCTTCGCCCCGCGTCGAGGGCGTGACCCGCCGCATCCGCGAAAGGCTGGACGAGGTCAACGAGCGGCTGCCGGCCGAGTCGCGATTCAGCCGCGAAGAGATAATCAAAGCGCTTCAGTCCATAAGCAGTATGGTAGAGTCGCACATCCGCCGCGGCTCCGAGCCGGATAGCTATGTCCGCTATATATCGCTTTTCTTCCCCTGGCCCGAAGAGTCAACAAAGCCTCTCATCGTCTGAGCCGCTTCCCTGAATGACTTGCTCGAACAGGTGGCTTGAGAACCTTTAGAGCATCGAGTAGTGTGTTGCTTTATGCGCGGCGCATCCGGCTTCAGGAATCTTTTCAATCGAACGCGGGAAGACCTGCGCGGGCGGCTTACCGCGCCGGCCGTATCGGATGAAGATCGCAAAGCGCGCCTTATAAGAATGGCGGCGGCTTGCGCCGTCGTATTTCTTATCGCGCTCGGCATAAGGCTGCTTCACTGGCAAGACGCGCGGGGCGAGATCGAGCGCGGCGATTCACTGCTTGTGACGCTCATCAAGCCTTACGAGCGCGAAGCGAAACGTATGTACGAGGACGGCCGGTTGCTCTTTCCCGCGTCGGCTCCCGCCAACCAGGATGCGCGGATGATCCTGCACCCGCCCGGATACGCCGCGCTGCTTTACTGGATGCGCGAGGGCGACGACGCGGGCCGCTCGCACGACCGCTTGCGCTGGCTTCAGATAATATCCGACAGCGCTTCGGCCGCCGTCATCGTAATGCTTGCGGCGCAGTTTTTTCATCTGGCCGTAGCCCTGATAGCCGGGCTCCTGGTCGCTCTCTCGCCTCACCTCGCCTACTACTCTCTGTGGCTCACGCCCGAGTCGCTGGCGGCGCTTCCCGTAGTCATAGCTGTTTTGCTGGTCGCGCTTCATATGAAGCGGCCGCGCTTGTGGGTTGTTATCCTTGCCGGACTGCTCGTGGGGCTTTCGTGCTGGCTCAGGTCCAACGTCATGCCGCTGGCCTTCTTTCTTGCCGTCGCGGTCTTCTTTACGACCGAGCGTAGAAAGCGCGTGCTCCACTCTCTGGCGCTCGTCGCCGCGATGATCATAACGATCTCGCCGATCACGCTGCGAAACTATATTGCATACGACCGCTTCATACCGCTCTCTCTGGGCGCGGGGATAACGATGGCCGAAGGGATTGCCGACTTCGATACGGAAGATCGTTTCGGCATGCCGATTTCCGACGAGGCCGTGAAATATAAAGATGCCGAATGGCACAATCGGCCGGATTACGCGGAAAACATATGGACGCCGGATGGGGTCGAGCGCGACCGCGAGCGGTTCCGCCGCGGCCTCGACGTTATACGCCGCGAGCCGTTGTGGTACGCGGGCATAGTCCTGCGGCGCGCCGCTTCAATGTTCAGGTACAACGATTCGCTCCCCGCGGGCTACAGGTACTTTTCGTCGCGCGCGCCGATCATCTCGCTTGAGCCGCCCTTCGGTCACGCGATAGGCGGGCAACAGCGCGTCGATGCTACCTGGTCGGTCGCGCCAACAGAGTTGATCGAGCAAGGAGAGCGCGTCGCTCCGCTTGCGGGGGTCGCGCTCTCCGAGGAAGGCGGCCTTCTTGAAATAGAAGGGGACGACTCCGTATATGGCGATCAGTTCATCTCCGCGCCCATCGCGGTCGATAAGAACAGCGATTACCTGTTGACGGTCGAGTACACTGGCGAACAGGGAAAGACCGCCGCGAAGGTTACAAGCCCGGATCGCCACATTACGCTCTCTTCTTTTCTTATAAGCGAGCAAGAGGCTGGCGGCGGAAAGAAGAGAGGTAG
The DNA here is from genome assembly GCA_963832205.1 of Blastocatellia bacterium. Lineage (GTDB taxonomy): Bacteria > Acidobacteriota > Blastocatellia > UBA7656 > UBA7656 > DATBMY01. The sequence continues at coordinate 17,156 of CAWHTK010000008.1, forward strand.
AAGGGCCTCGCGGGAGGGCGATGCGGAGGCTATGAGAATCGCTCGCCTGCCTTTTTCGAGCGGCGACAGGACCGAGGTGCGACTGGTGGTGAGCAACAACGGCGTGCCGCGCGCGGCGCTTGCGGTCGGCCGGGCGGAACTGGTCGCGCTGGGTCCGACGCCGCATCTCTGGACTCGCCCCTTGCGGGTGCTTGCGCGAGGCGTCGAGCGGAACCTTTATACTACCGGGAGGATGGTCCCGCTCGTCTTTATAGGGATTGCTCTTATAGCGCTCGCGGGCCGACGCGCGGCGCTCATATCGCTGCTCTCAGTTCCGGCCTATTACCTCATGGTGCAATCGGCTTTTCACACCGAGTACCGATATATCATCACCATCCATTATTTATTATTCATCATGTCGGCGATCACGCTGTGGGTTGCGGGCGGGTTGATAGGGCGTGCGATGGGGTGGACTTTCGACCGGGTTACGGGGTCGTTTCGCGGCCGGGCCTTATAACCTGTTTTTCATAACCCGCTCTTCTGTTTGATGCCTGCCTGCTGGAAAGCATTTTTCAGATCGGCCTCGGCGCAAGAGACAAGCCGGTCGGCCTCTTCGGCGCTTTTAGCCGAAGCCGATACCTTTATGCGAAAGACCAGGTCGCGGTCGAAGTGACTTGCGCGCGATTTTATATAAACGTCCTTATGCCGCGACGAAACTTCGCGCAGCAACGGGGCGAGCAGGCTTTCGTCGCCGCACTCGACCAGGATATCGCGCTCGCGGTAGCTGCCGCGGCCGAAGAGCTCGCCGAGCAATGTTTGCAGCGGTCCCTCGACAATCGCTTTCAACTCGGCCGGCACGCCCGGCAGCGATATGATTCGCTTGCCGAATGCTTCGAGCGCGCAGGCGGGCGCGGCGCCTATGGGGTTTTCGATAGGGCGAGCGCCTTCCGGCAGCCGGGCCATCTTCAGGCGCGATTCGCTCAGCGCCGCGCCCGACACATATCCTATCTTCGCAAGCTCCCTGTAGCGGCGCTCAACAAAATCGCGCGCCGTCTGGTCAATGCCCAACTTGCGGTCTATTGCGCGGGCGACGCCTTCGAGCGTCAAATCGTCATCCGTAGGACCGAGGCCGCCGCAGGTGAAGACCACGTCCGCGCCCCTGTCGAGCGAGCCGCGCACCTCTTCTTGTATAGAATCCAGCTCGTCGCGGACGACCGCTATGTGGCTTACGCGCGCGCCCATTTCACGCAGGACCCGGCATAGATAATTCGAGTTCGTATCCCGCGTGAGCCCGAGCAGGACCTCGTTGCCGACTACGATTATCTCTACCGTTACCATAGCAGGGGACAGGTTACAGCGAACGGGTTACCGTGACAAGCTCGCGGTGCCTGCCCTGTTTTCGGCCTTCGTAACCCGGCGGTTTATCCGGGCATCTTTTAACGCGGCTCAGGTCTCAAACCACATGGCGGGGACTGGGTGGAGGCTGATTGGTTCGTGCGGCCACGCCCATGTCGCCCCCGCCACCTCTATTTCGCATGCATACCGAGGAGAGTAACTAGATGAAGAAAAGAAGCATTTTTCTGGGTGCTTTTATTGCTTTACTGGCGCTTGCGCTCACGGGATGTCCCGAGCGCAAGCGCGTGGCCGACATATCGGCGGACCCAGGCCGCTACATGGATAAGGAAGTGACCGTCGTAGGAAAGGTAACGCGCTCATACGGCGCGGGGCCCGTGGGCATATACGAGGTGGATGACGGGACGGGGCGCATATGGATTGCTACGGAGAGGTACGGCGTTCCCAGCAAAGATACGTACATCGGGGTGACGGGCCGCATCACGCCCACGGTCTCCTGGGGCGGGCACAGCTACGGGACGGGCATGCGCGAAACAAAGCGGCGCACGCGAGAAAGACGTTAAGGCTTTTCAATTTCCAACCATTGTGACGAATACGCGGCGGGAGGCGTTATGTTTATAGCGACCCGCCGCGCAAGTCAATGGCCGAGTCGGCCGTTTGCCATATGGCCCTGCTTACTTCGTAGATCCCTCGGCGGCCGCGGGAGCGCTCGAGCGTGCGCGGGTGCGGCTTTAATAATTCATACCCTTCAGAGCGCGCGACATAAGTCGCCGCCGTGATGTCTCCCGTAACATTCAAAGTCGTGCGGCACATGTCGAGTATGCGGTCGACGCCCAGAATAATCGCTATGAGCGCCGGGTTGACGTTGATCTGAGCGAGCACGAGGATTATGAAAGGGATTGACCCGCTGGGCACGCCCGCCGTCCCTATCCCGCCGAGGATGGCAAGATAAGCGACCATGATCTGCTGGGTGAATGAAAGGTCGACGCCGGCCAATTGCGCGAGAAACAGCACGGTCACGCCTTCGTAGAGTGCGGTGCCGTTTTGATTTGCGGTCGCCCCGACGGTTAAGACAAAGCTGTTTATCTCGCGCGGCACGCCGAGGTTCTCTTCCGACACGCGCAGCGCGGTCGGGAGCGTCGCGTTCGACGAGGAGGTCGAGAAGGCCGTGAGCATAACCGTCTTGATGCGGCGGAAAAACTCTAAAGGCGAGATGCGCGACAGCAGCCAGATGGAGAGGGAATAGACGCCGAACATGTGGAGCGCGAGCCCCAAAAGCACCGTCACCACAAACCAGGCGAGCGCGCCGAGCAGGTCGAGCCCGAACCGAGCGGTGTTATTAAACAGAAGGCACGCGACGGCGTAGGGCGCCAGGCGCATAATTATGTCTATTACTTTGGCCGAGATTTCATAAAGCGCCTCGAGGCCGCGCAAGAAGGGCGCGGTCACGGCGGGCGAGATGAGCGTTATGGCTATGCCTAAGATCAGCGCAAAAAACATCAGGTGGAGCATGTCCGGGGTTCCCCCGGAGGTGGCGGTGGAGGGGTTGGAAGGCACCCCCGAGATGGCGGCAAAAGGATTTGTCGGCACGAGGGTCTTGACCACCTGCATAAGGGGCGAATCGGTGCTGCTGGTCTTTTTCGACGCTTCTACCTGTCTTGTCGCGTCCGAGCCGTAACGCTGCTCGAGCTGCGCCCTGGTGTCGGCGTCGAGCCGGTCGCCCGGCCTTATGGTGTTGGCGAGCGTAAGCCCTATGATCACCGAGATGGCGGAAATGATTAAGGTATAGGCGAAGGATTTCAACCCGACGCGCCCCAGCTTGCGAATATCGCCTATGCCCGCGACGCCCACGACGAGCGAAGAGAATACGAGCGGGACGACGATCATCAGCAGCAGCCTTAGAAAGAGCTGCCCGATGGGCTCGGTGATGTTTGAGACTACCCAGTTGACGTTAGGGTGATCGCTGCCGAGCGAGGCGTTGACTATAATGCCCGATATTACGCCGACCGCCAGCCCTATAAGGATGCGGGTGTGAAGCGGCAGCCCCTTCGGTTTATCGGGAGTCTGATCTTTTAGATCGGTCGTCTCTTCGCGCTCGTACCGGTCACGATCTATAGAGCCGTCTTGTCGGTCAGCCATGTTTTCTCTCTCGGTTTAGAATGATGTGTTAGGCGTTAAGGCTATGGATTTTATGGCTGGTAGTCAATTGAAATGGGCAGAAGGATAAAATGCAGGGCAGGCAGGCTTGCCTGCCCTTGCTGGCTGCTGTGATTCGGGCGAGGGCGGCGAGCTGCTATTCTCTGCCTACATCGCTCGCGGTGACGGCCCGCCCCATCTCCTGATCGGTCTCGCCAGACTCCCGGCTGTCGGAAGACGCGGTATTGGCCGAAGGCTGGCCGGACCGGTTGCTTCCGCCCTGGCCTTCCCCGACTCCAAGAAATTCGCGGGCGCCTTCCCCTTGATCGCCGCTTGCGATGTCGAGCACGCGGACCCACTCGACCTGAGCGGTGCGCCGCTTGCCTTTGATTCGAAATTCAATACCTTCATCGCTGAACGACACTACGAAGGTATTTCCGTCAATATCAACTTCCCGGCTTATAGGTTTAGTAAACCTCATTAGAACACTCCCTGGTGAAAGTCCTCGAACACCCGGCGTGTCCACCTCCAGGATTCCGAAATAAAGATTCTATTGGCTCGCTCCGGTATTTGTCTACCGCGCAAAAGTCGCGCAAATAGCGAGCGGGCGAATCGCTCGCCGTCAGTCCGCCGGCAGGTCGGGCGGAAATTAAGGCGCGGCTTTATTGCTAGAGGTTTCGCCGTTCGATATAATCGGCCGTTACAGAGCAAATGGTTGTTAAAGCGGTCGGGTCTGAAAATTTGCTCCCTTGAAAAAATGCTTACCTGTTACGCCATCAATATCCTACTCCCGGAGGAAGTCAATGCCGAATCCTTACGTTGATGATGCAAGAGAGATAAAGGAAGATAACCCCTTCGAATCCATGATGCAGAGGTTCGACGAAGCGGCCAGCCGGCTCAATCTCGACCCGAACATTTACAAGATTCTGCGCTGGCCGAATCGGGAGATAACACTCTACATACCCGTGTTGATGGACGACGGTAACTACCAGGTGTTCACCGGGTATCGCGTTCAGCACAACTTCGCCCGCGGCCCGGCCAAGGGCGGCATACGATATTCGCCGGACGTGTCGCTCGACGAGGTGCGGGCGCTCGCGGCGTGGATGACCTGGAAGTGCGCCGTGGTCAACATCCCCTTCGGCGGCGCGAAGGGGGGAATAATCTGCAACCCGCGCGAGATGAGCCAGACCGAGGTTGAACGGCTCACGCGGCGGTACACGGCCGAGCTTTTAGACTTCATCGGGCCGGAGCGCGACGTGCCCGCGCCCGACATGAATACCAACGAGCAGGTCATGGCCTGGATCATGGATACCTATTCCATGCACGCGCGGCACACGGTCACGGCGGTCGTTACGGGCAAGCCCGTAGAGATAGGCGGGTCGCGCGGGCGGCGCGAAGCTACCGGGCGCGGGCTGCTTTTCGTATGCAACGAGGCGTGCAAGAAATTCAACCTCCTCCCGGCCGACACTCGGGTCGTGATACAGGGCGCGGGCAACGTAGGCGGGGTCGCGGCCATGCTGATGCAGGAGGAGGGGTACAAGGTCATCGGGATCGGCGACATCACGGGCGCGCTCTACAACCCGGCGGGGCTCGACATCCAGGCTGTCCTTCAATACCTCAAAGAGAACAAGACGGTCGAGGACTATGCGGAGGCCGAGCACATGAGCAACGCGGAGCTGCTCGAAGTCGAGTGCGAAATATTGATGCCGGCGGCGACTGAGAACGTGATCACCAGTCACAACGTGGAAAACATCAAATGCCGAATACTCGCCGAAGGGGCAAACGGGCCGACGACCGCCGACGCGGACGAGATAATCGCGGCCAAGAATATTTTCGTCATCCCGGACATACTGGCGAATGCGGGCGGCGTGACGGTGAGCTATTTCGAGTGGGTGCAGAACCGCATGGGCTTTTACTGGACCGAAGCGGTAGTCAACGAGCGGTTGCGCGACATTATGGTCAATAGCTTTAACGACGTGGTGGGGTTTGCCGAAAAGTTCCAGGTGAACACACGCCTCGCGGCCTACATGCTGGCTATAGACCGCGTAGCCTACGACACGCGGCTGCGGGGAATATACGCGTGAATTTTGCGTTTTCTGTTTTATGGTCGGTCGAGTCTTCGCCAGCCAATTGACCGGCGAAGACTCTATCGGGCGAGGGCGGAGCGCGGGCGGTGAATCTGTAAGTTGCTAAGCCTGTTGGGAAAAAATAAATTTTGTGTTGACCAGCGGCTAGTTTGCTAGTATAGATATAGTTGTTTTAAAGAAGTAAGCCCGTCGTCTCCGGGCATGTTCCATGCAATCAGACAGAGCCTGGCAGGAAAAGGCTCGAGCTGGACGCTCACATAAGACTTCATCCCTGCCCCCCTGCGCTTCTTGGGGAGGCAATCACCTCTCGCAGTATTGGAGGCGAATCCAATTTACGACGAACCGCATTCCGTGGATGAATACTTCAGGAGGCAAAAAATGAAAGCGGCTAGAAAGATAAGCACGCTTGTTCTGGCTCTTATTGTCCTGGCGGGCACCCTGTTTGCCCAGGAGAGTCGGGACGGCAACCTGGCCGAGCGCCAGAAGGCGCCGACTGTGCTTGGCGGCACGGGGTTGTTCAACACCTTTTCGACACGAACTCTGTGCAAAGGTGAATTCAACTTCGCGCTGTTCTGGAATAACTTTGATCGTGACCCTGGCGACATTGATATAAATCAAGTCCCGTTCAACTTCACTGTCGGGCTCACCAACAGGTGGGAGTTGTGGGTTAACTGGATCGCCTGGCAGCAAGTGACTTCAGATCAGCCCTTCCTGCTGAGCGGCTATCAATACAACGCGACCCGCATATTCGGCGATCCATTCTCATTGCTCGGACCCGCCATCGGCGGCAACGATGGGGCCGCGGCGTTCTTCCCCGGCACGGGCGCTACCTTCGGCGGCATACTCCCCGCTCTTGGCCGCTTCGGCACTCCGATCGGGTTCCCGACCAGCGTCTTTTCGCCCGGCGGACCCGGCGGTCGACAGGTGAGAGGGCTCGGTCCCTTATTCGCGCGGCCAGGCACCCTCGCGCCTTTGGACTTGCCCGCATACTATGAAGACCTGCCGTTCTTCGGCGAAGTCGATTTCGCCGGCTTCGACGCGCTCGGCCGGCCGGTATTCGGCCCGCGCGGCTCGTCGAACGGGTCGGGCGACTTCTACGTCGGAACGAAGGTCAATCTCATCGACGCGAATGACAACTGGTTCAGCATGGCGCTGGGCGGCTACCTCAAGATACCTATCTCGCGCGAGGCGCACGCGCGCGCGCGCGGCCGCACGTCGGGCGAGATTGAGTACGGGCCGATCCTGATGTTCGGTCAGGAGAGCGGCGGCAAGGTCTTCCGCCTCTATGAGAACATCGGGTACATACACACGGGCGACCCCGAGAACGGCGACGTGAAAACCCTCGACCTCCGCGACAAGCTGCTGCTCAACATCGGCACCGGCATCGCGCTGGGCGAGCACGTAGAGTTCGTCGGCGAACTGGCGCATACGCGTTACGTCGGCGGCGGCACGCCGAGCTTGCTTCGCCACAACCCGTGGGATCTGAATCTGGGATTGCGCTTCTTCTTTAAGAACGGCGCGATCTCGTTCGGCGGCGCCTATCGCCGTCTGCTCAACCCCGAGGACGACGTGACGCTTCCCGTATTCGCAGTCGCGCACGATATTCGTCCCGCCTTTCTTCATCATCGAGCCGCTGTTTGACACCGTCGACCGCACGTTCGAGCGCGGCGACGCGAACGGATTTGTCGGCTATTTATCAATCGGCTCACGCAAGAGCTGTCCGCCGCCGCCGGCCCCGACCTGCGTCGTAGCGGCAAGCTCGACTACGGTCAACCGCGGCGAGCGGCTGTCGCTTACCGTCACGCCGACCACGCCGGGCTACGACGGCGACGAAGTCACCTACGAGTATCGCTGGGAAGTGCGCGACTCTTCGGGCCGGCCGGTAACGCCGAGCGGCTCGGGCGCGACGGTTGACATACCGACGACCGGCATCCCCTGCGGTAATTACAGCGTGACGACGACCGTGACCGCCACGGTCGAAGCGGTCGATTGCCCGTCGGATTGCGTTACCACCGGCACGACTACCTGCACGGTCAGCTTCGAGGTGACCGAGCCGCCGTGTCCGACCGTAACCTGCGACATCATCGCTTCGCCTTCGTCAGTTGAAGAAGGCAACCGCATAACGCTGCGCGCGAACGTGAGCGGCGCTGACAGCCCGAGCCTGACCTGGTCAGTATCGGGTGGCGGATCGCTCTCTTCGACGACCGGAACCGAAGTCACCCTCGACACGACGGGTCTCGGCCTCAGGCCGGCCAGCCCGCCGGAGTCGAGGACGATCACCGTGTCGGTCAACGTCGGCACGTCTCGCACGCGTTGCGACCAGCCGTGTCCGGGCGGCAGCTGCTCGACCACGGTAACGGTCACTGGCCCGACGGAAAGGCAAGTAATCCGACCGATCGTTCCGTGCGGGCCGATCTTCTTCCCGTTCAACTCGGCGCGCATCAACAACGAGCACAAGGCGTGTCTCGACGAGATCGCGCTCAGGCTCCAGCAAGACCCGCGCTCCTTCGTGGTAATTGATGGACATCGCGATTCGTCAGAGCGCGTAGGCATCTCGCTCACCCGCGCAAACAACGCGCGCGATTACCTCGTGAACGAGAGAGGCATCGACTCGGCACGCATCACGGTGCGCAACTACGGCGACACCTGCCCGCATTCGTCAGGCGATGCGAACCTCAACCGCAGGGTCGAGTTCTACATCGTGCCTGAGGGCTCATCTATTGACATGGTCAACGAGATGAAGGGATGCCCGAGCGGCCAGATCATCACGACGGAAGAGCCAGCGGCAGAGGAGCGTCCGGTACGCCGGCGTCCCACTCGTCGCCGTCGCTAACGTCGTTAACAGCTAACCCCGGGCGTTAAGCCCGGGCCCGCGAGCGGGACGGTCTTCGGATCGTCCCGCTTTCGTTTTTATGACGGCGAGTTGAGGTTTGATATTTGAGAGTCGAGAGACTCCTCGTTACTTTATTCCTTCAACAAACGCAAAAGCCTTGTTTATCGCCCGCCATTACCTGGACAGGGAATTGACCCCTCATATTTTTGTTGTATAGTCAGCCTGGCGCTCTTTCTGTGGATAGATTCCTCATTCGATAGAGCCCGTAGCACTCACCGAAAAAGGCTGCCTGCGAAAATGCTTCCAGGCTGCAAAGCCGCCCTCCTTTCGCTCAAGAGGCGGTTGCCGAAGTGAGGTTAACCGTTTCGATTCCGTCTCGTTCATCTCGATCCAGAGCCAGGCGCGATTTAGCAGCACCCCGAACACGGTCGCGATTGCTCGCCGGGCGGAGCTTTGCCCGCGGGGCGATCTATGTGGGAACACCGCGGGAGGAAAAATGAGAACAGCAGGAAAGATAAGCGCTCTTGTATTTCTGCTTATCACACTGGGCATCGCGGTCTCGGCGCAGGTCGATGAGCGCAACATAGCCGAGCGCCAGCGGACTTCGACCGTGCTCGGCGGCACCGGTCTATTCAATACCTTTTCGACTCGCACGCTCTACAAAGGTGAATTCAACTTCGCGCTCTTCTGGGACCGCTCTCACCGCGACCCCGGCGATCTGCGCATCGACCGGGTGCCTTTCAATTTCACCATAGGTCTGACGGACCGCTGGGAGCTGTGGGTCAACTGGGTGGCGTGGCAGAGGGTGCGTTCAAGCAATCCATTCCTGTTGAGCGGCTATCAGTACAATGCCGTCCGTCTGTTCGGCGATCCCTTCGACATACTAGGCCCCGCGATTGGCGGGGATGATGGCGCCGCGTTCTTTCCCGGCTCGGGTGCCGTCGGCGGCGGGATACTCCCGGCGCTCGGCCGATTCGGCGCCGCCGTCAACAGCAACGGCGGGAGCGTGTTTTCCCCGGCGGGCGCGGGCGGGCCTTCCGTCGTCGGGCTCGGCCCGCAATTCTTGATTGACCGCCCGAACTTTTATAACGATCTGCCTTTTTATGGTGTAGTAGATTTTCTCGGCTTTGACTCTCTCGGGCGACCCGTGCTCGGGCCTCGCCAGAAAGCCGACGGGTCGGGCGACGTTTATGCCGGCACTAAATACAATCTCATCGATCCGAACGAAAACTGGTTCAGCCTCGCGCTCGCCGGTTACGTCAAGATACCCATCTCGCGCGGCGACCAGGCGCGCGCGCGCGGCCGCACGAGCGGCGAATACGAGTTTGGCCCGGTACTCATCGCCGGTCAGGAATTCGCCGATCACCGGCTGAGGTTCTACGAAAACATCGGATACATTCACACCACGGACGTAGAACGGCGGGGGGTGAAAGTGCTCGACCTGCGCGATAAGCTGCTGGTCAGCGGAGGCGCGTCCTTTGCGCTTAACAAGCACCTGGAGCTGCTGGCCGAGCTGTCGGGAACGATGTATGTCGGGGGCGGCACTCCGAACTTCGACCCCGTTGATCCCTGGGATTTGATACTCGGCGCGCGATTCTTCTTCCGAGACGGCTCGATAGCTTTCGGCGGCGCGTATCGCAGGTTGCTCAATCGCTCCGAAAGACGCGGCGATTTTCTTGTCCCGTGCGTGCCCGTCGAGCCACCCAACGATTGCCCCCACGGCGATTGCCACGACAAACACACCGCAAAGGGCGGCCCGCCGCATGATGATAAGCCGCCTCACAAGCCGCCCCCGCCGCCCTGCTTCGACGAGAGGTTCAGCTTCGGCCGCGGCGACAGGAACGGCTTCATAGGTTTTATCTCCATAGGCAATCGCCGGAGTTGCCCCCCGCCGCCCGTGCCGGGATGCGTGCTCGAAGGCGCGCCCGGCACGGTGACGCGCGGCGAGCGTGTCTCTATAACTCTCAGACCCTCGACGCCGGGTTACTCCGAAGCGAAGCTGAGATATAGCTACAGGTGGGAAGTCAAGGACCGGCAGGGGCGTTCGGTTCCGGTCACGGGCACCGACACGACCATAGATATTCCGACCGCGCAGTTGGTCTGCGGCAGCTACTCGGTAACAGTGACGCTGACGGCGACGGCCGATACCGACTGCGGCGACCTGACCGGAGAGACAACCTGCTCGGCCTCCTTCGAGGTGACCGAGCCGCCTTGTCCCGCGGTCGATTGCCGCATATTCGCTTCTTCAACCACGGTCAACGAAGGCGAGCGCGTAACGCTCCGAGCAACGACAACCGGGGCTGAAGGGCCGAGGGTAAGCTGGTCGACGACGGGCGGCAAGCTCTCTTCGACGACCGGCAACGAAGTGGTTCTCGATACGACGGGAATTACAAGGTCGGTTATCGTTACGGTCGATGTTTCTAATAACCGCACGCGCTGCGACCAGCCGTGTCCGGGCGCGAGTTGCTCGATCACGGTAAACGTGCGCGGCCTGCCGCCGCCGGAGGAGCCGCCGGAGGTCATTCGACCGTGCGGGCCGATCTTCTTCCCGTTCAACTCGGCGCGCATCAACAACGAGCACAAGGCGTGTCTCGACGACATCGCGCTGGCAATGCAACAGGACCCGACCCTGAAGCTCGTCGCCGACGGGCATCGCGACACGTCGGAGCGCGCGGGTATATCGATCACGCGACTCAACAACGCGCGCGAATACCTGGTGGCTGATAAGGGCATCGACCGGTCGCGAATCATGCTTCGGAATTTTGGCGACACCTGCCCGCACGAGAACGGCGACTCGAAACTTAATGGCCGGGTCGAGTTCTGGCTGCTGCCCGAAGGCGCGAGCGTCGCGCAGATAAGCGAGGTTAAGAGGTGCGCTGTCGGTTCCGCGCCGCGCGAAGTCTCGGGCGAGCAAGCCGCCCCTTCGGCTGAGCCTCGCCGCCCCCAGCGCCGCACACCGCGCGGGCGCAGGCCCGAACCCGTATCTTCAGATCAGACCGACGACGAAGATACAGAGCCGGTTAACCGGCCGGCGATGGCGGAGGGCGCAAACGGCCGCGCGGGCTTGACTCATAACACGGCAAGGCGCGCGACAGCATCCGCCAGCGTCGTGCGGGGCGTGAGGACCGAAACGTCGGGCGGCCTGATCCGCATATATGTTGATGCGGATGGCGCGCTCAACTTTAAGGACTTTACGCTCAAGGCGCCCGACCGCATCGTAGTCGATCTGGCGGGCGTGCGCTTCACGCCTGGCAGCAAGACGCTCGGCATAGCGGCGGGGCTTGTCGAGCGAGTCAGGATCGGAGAGCCGTCGACCGGCGTAGTGCGCATCGTGATAGACCTGAGACAATTGACTCGCTATCAGGTGGTCGATAACGGCGACTCGCTGATCATCATCATTGGCGATACGAGCGTGGCTTCAAGCCGCGACACGCAGAGTCTGTTCGGCAACAAGTAGCCTCCTTGAAGTTGCAGAAAGCCTTAACGGGGCGGTTAGTTTTCCGTCCCGTTTTTTTTATCTATCGCGGCTGCTCTTATTGCCCGGGCGTTGTTTGAGGTTGTTGCGCGGCTTTGCCGCGGACTATCCCTGTGAATGTGGCCGTTGTTTTGAAATAGAGGGAAGCTGCTCTCTTCACGTCTTCCGGCGTCACCTTCGCCGCCTGCTCGCTCAGGGAGTCGAACTTCGGCGGCCGGTCGCAGGTAAAGAACCGCGCGCGCATAAGCGAGAGCGCGCTCTTTATGATTCTGTAGCCGGTGCAGGTTAAACGCGGTTGCGGCGCCGCGCGCGCCGGCAAGTTCGTCCGCGCCCAAACCAGCGCGGGCCAACCGCTCAAACTCGCTTGAGATTGCGGCCCGCGCGCGTTGCTCAGAGTCCGGCGCGACCATGAGGTGTACGTATGCTACGGATGATGTGAACATCGTGTCATGTCCGAGCGCGATTTCAAGGGCGAGGTTCTGCTTATCGATAAGCTCGCCGGTCAAACGCCCGCCGGGTCCTATCATCGCCGCCTTGATCATCTCAATCGCCGGCAGGTCATTGCCTTCAATTCTTGGCCCGGCAAATCCTATGCTCATAGAGGTATGCTCGCGCAGTCGCTGCTCGACGCGGTCGCCCGGCTTTGCGGCCTGCGCGACTTTCGCCGGCAGTGAATCATCCAGGTCGCGCCGCCTGAAGCCTTCGGCCAGCTGCCCTGACACCATGGCCGAGCCGTTTGTATCGCCGATGATGATGACGGTCGGGAGCTGCCGCTTGATCAGCCGCGCGTGCCACTGGGCCAATTGCTCCGCGCCGAGCTTTGCCACTATCTCTTCGCGGCCGTGAGGCGGGAGCGAATAGGGATGGCCGGGGAGGGTTGCCTGGAGCATTAACTCTTTAGCGCGTGCCTGAGTATTATCGCGCGCATTGCGGATCGCGCCGATCTGAGCCAGCCGCGCCCGCGAGATGTCCTCATCCCTGAGCGCCGGCTCTTCTATAAAATCTCTAACCATCCGGAGCGCGCGCTCGGCCGTCTGCGACAGCATGCTGACGTTGTAGCCGAAGAAGTCCGGCTCGACAATCAACTCCACGTCCGCGCCGAGCTGCTCCAGCTCTTGCTGCAACTGCGATGATGTACGCCGTGCCGTGCCGTGGAGCATCGAGCGAAGCAGCAGCTCGGTCATTCCGCTCGTCGATTCCTCTTCAAGCAATCGGCCGCCCTGGAAAAGTATGGCGACCGTCACTTTCGGCAGAGTGTGGTCTTCGCGGACGTAGGCGCGCGGGCCGTTGTACGTAGAGAAATCTCTCACGGCGAGCGGCTGGATCGATTCGAGCGCGGCCTGCTCATTAAGAGTGCGCTCGGTCCCTGTGGGCACCGGAGCGATCCAGAGTCGCGGGTCGGCTTCTTTTATCTGGTTTTCGGCGACGCTTTGCGCGAGCTCGGGGGCCCAGGTTTTTACCGTCGTCGCGAAACTCTCGTCGGTGAATACGCGAAGCGGGGCCTGGTAGGGCTCGAATTCATGGATGAACGCGCCGTCGAGCGTAAGGTAGCGGGCGGCGGCTTGCTGCACGTCGCGCGCGGTTACGGAGCGTATGATGTCACGGTAATTTATCACCGCGCGAAAATTGCCGGCGGCCTCGGCGCTCGCAAGCTCGTAGGCCCTACCGAGGAACGCCTCGGAGCGATCAACGAACCTCTTTTCGAGAAAGCTCTTTGCGCGCGCCATCTCCGATTCGCTCGGCGTTTCGCGGCGCAAGCGGTCAAGCTCCCTAAATAGCGACGACTCGGCATTGTCAATCGTAGCGCCTTTATCGTCGGGCGCCAGATGCATCTGTATGGCGAGCAGAGCCGACTGGGCGAGCGCGCCGTAGCTCGATTCTACCCGGCTTGCGACCCTCATTTCGTCGCCGAGCAGCCGGCTGATGCGCGACGCCCGGCCCTGCCCGATTATTGCGGAGAGCGCTTCCAGGGCCGGCCATTCTTTTGACTCGCGCCCCGGCACTCGAAAACCCACGGTCACGATTGATTGGTTTATGTCGCCGCGGTCGGCCAGGTATCTCAGGCGCGGCGGCGCGGGCGCGGCCTGGGGGCTTTCCACCGCCGGTTGTTCGGCTTGAATATTATCTTTGGCGGGTTGCTTGACTGAGGGCCGGGTCGCGGGCTTATCGATTCGCGGCGCGGATTGAACGGGCTTGCTCTTTGCGCCGGAATCCGGCTTCACTTCCTCCTTGTCTTTCACGCCGAAACGGCCATAAAGCTTCTGGACCTCGATCAGTTTTCCGGCCGTGACGTCGCCGACCATGCTCATAATAAAGTTTTCGGGTTTGTAATACTGCCGGTAGAATTCGTCAAGCTGCTCGCGCGTGATCGAGCGCAAGCTCTCGCCAATTGTCCCTTCGCCGTCGGAGGCCAGGCCGCGCAGCTTCCGCATTGAATAATCCTGCGGAGCGACGAAGGCTTTTTCGCCCGCGACGACGGCGGCCGCCTCTCGGCTTATCTGCGCGGCGTCGAATGTCGGGCGCGCGAATACTCCGGTCATCAACGCCAGCGCTTCGTCGAGCCTGTTCGGGGAGACGACCGCGGAAAATGATGAGCTGTCCGAGAGCACGCGCGCGTCAAAGATAGCGCCGATTGCGCGCATCTTTTGCGCCAGTCGCGACTGGCTGAGGATAATCTGCTGAGTCAGTCGCGCGGTCCCGGCCCGCCCTTGAGGGTCGTTGCGCGCCCCTGCTTTGAAGTAAGCCGTCACGGCGACAAGCGGGACAGAATGCTGCTCGCTTATGAGAACCTTCATCCCGGCGCGAAGATCGAAGCGCGAGACGTTACCCAGTTGCTCCTGCTTAACAATCGCCCCCCCCGCGGGTATCTTTACCGGCTCGGGATCGGGCGTGGCCGGCGCCGGGGTCGGGACTCGCGGCCTCCCGCGCCCGCTTTGCGCGGGGGCCGGTGCCGGAAATATCTGGGTTATTATCGCGACCGCTGTGAGAAAGAGGATTGATATTTTAGACTGCTGCACTGTGATGCTCCTCTATGACTATTAAGAATCATAGAGGGCGGGCTCGCCGGGAGTCAAACAAGACGGGCGGCAGGCAACGGGCGCATCGCGACTGCGAAGAGAATACTTCTCATCATCGTCAATCAAATGATCATCGGGCCGGGCCTGCCCGCCGCTCAGAGTTCCTTGCCGCGCGCCTTGTGCTCGACCTGCCAGTCATAGGTCGTCACGAGAAGGTCGATGGTCCTGGTGTAGCCGAGCGTTATCTCAACTTTGTTGTCCTTCGAGACCATGTTGATGCTTCCTTCCGGAAGCTCATACGCGGAGCGCAAACGCTCTATGTCGGTATGTATCCTCTCTTCTTTATAACCGCGCAGCGCCGCGACCCGGGCCAGCTCGTCAACGTCGTGTATGAGCTTGTTCTGCTCTATATAGACGGGCACGAACCTTATCAGGGCGAACACAAACGCCATCGCGACCAGGACAATAAATAATGTTTTGATCGACACCGCCCCGCGCTCACCCGCGCGCGTTTTATGTTGAGGGAATCTTTTCATAGCCATTCTCCGATCACAGATGCGCGAGCAGATTCGCGGCGCGTGAGGAGGGTGAGCTTGAATCCTTCACCCTGTCGCGACTGGCTGCTGCGGCTCTGTAGAATATCGCGCTACCGTAGCGCTTCTTTGAGGGCTAATCGAATCACCTGTGGAGGCACGTCAGAGCGGATGACGACGCGGCCTATCTCGGTCGGCAGCACAAAAGTCAGCGCGACCGGCCTCGGCCTTCTTATCGTGATCCATGGCTGAGATTATATCACCCGGCGCAAGAGTATTTGCCCGCGGGAGCTTTCCGGCCCGGTTTATCACGTCTTCGAGGGCCTGACGGTCGTCGGATTTCAGCAACTCCATCTTTTCGGCTATGCGGGCGGCGACGCGCATGCCATAAGCCACCGCCTCGCCATGAAGGAATCGCCGGTAGCGCGTGACCGCTTCAAGCGCGTGACCGGCGGTGTGACCGAAATTCAGTATGCGACGAAGGTCGCCTTCGCGCTCGTCGCGCGCGACTACGTCGGCCTTGATGCGGCACGATCGGGCGATCAAATAGGTCAGCTCTTCGATGTCGCCGCCTTTCAGCCGCTCGCTTTCGCGCGCGATCCGGCTAAACAGCCGGCGGTCGCGTATCACGCCGTACTTGATCGCCTCGTACAGGCCCGACTGCAACTCGCGCGGCGGAAGCGTCGCGAGCGTCGCCGGGTCAACGATGACGAGCGAGGGCTGATGGAAAGCGCCCACGAGGTTCTTACCCAGATTGTGGTTGACACCGGTCTTGCCCCCTATCGAGCTATCTATCTGGGCAAGCAGCGTCGTCGGCACCTGTATGAAACGCACGCCTCTCAAGTAAGTGGCCGCGACAAAACCGGCGAGGTCGCCGACCACGCCCCCTCCGAGCGCTACTATCAGGTCCGACCGCTCGACGCGTTGTTCGATCAGGTATGTGTAAAGCGACTGGGCCGAGCGCAGGGTCTTGAATCTCTCGCCATCGCTTATTAAGAACCGCCGGGCGTTAAAGCCGGCGCGCGTAAATGCCGCGATGGCTCTGCGACCGTAGAGATTGTCGACTACGGGGTTTGTGACGATCACAGCCGCGCGCGCCCTCTCGCCCATGGCGCCGCGCGCAAGATATCCGGCTTCGTCTATGAGCCCCGCCGCGATCTCAATGCGGTAAGCGCGCTCTTTAAGTTTTACCTCGACGGTCGGCATAGGCAGTAAGGGACAGGATTCGGAGGTCAGGACACAGGGACGGCCGGAATCACTCACCCCTGGAGCGGTCCGCTAGCTAAGGGCGTGGTTGAATTCATCAATAAGCGGCTCGAATACGATAGGCCCGAGGCCGAGCTGCGAAGCCATCTCGTCGGCCGTGTAGCGGTCGCCCGTCTCCCACATATCCTTGAGCAGACTGCCGGCGCGCGTTGAAGCCCACCACCGCTCGCCGAATCGCGTCTTTAAATGCTCGCGCAGCATGACCTCGAAGGCCCACGCCCGCAGGTAGCTCGCCGAATAGAATGAGTCATCCAGGTCGTAAAGAAACTCCGTGGATTCGGTCCTGAACTTCGTGGCGTGAGTTTGAAGCTCTGAGTACAGATCGGCCGCCTTGCCCAGGTCGTCCTGCGAGTGAAGCTCGCACTCGTAAATCAGCTTTGCCGCGTAGCGCCTCACCAGGAGAAGTCGCGAAAGCATGTCCGCTCGTCTGAACGCGCCACTATCGTCCATGCGTATAAACTCGGCAAGCCAGGCGCTGTCGGATACGACGTGGTTGAAAAGGAATGCGTAAGTCTCCGTGAGCGCGTAATCGCCCGTATATTTGAACTCGGGCCGCAGGGACTGCGGATGTCCAGCCGTAGTGTTGCGCGTGGCCCGATTCGTGGAGCAAGGACTGGTAGTCGGACTGCCCGCCTACCGGGCGTATGACGAGCCTTACCTCATCGGGCACCGATACCGGTATGCAGAAGGCGCGCGCGGTCTTGCGCGGCCGGGGCTCGCCGTCGATCAGAATGTTACTCTGCGCATCGACGCTTATGCCGAGCCCCGCCATAGTATCGCTATAGACCTGCAATAATCGGTCGGCGGGAAAATAGTCGTTGTAGCCCGTAAGATGGGTGAAGTAAGTCGCGTCGGGTCGCTCGACCTGTTCAACCCCCACGCCGAGGTCGCGCCTTAGCGCCTCGTCGAGCCGGGTGATGTAGAGCGCTTCGGTCTGATCGAGAAATCGCTCGCTTTCGCGCGCTATCGAGCGGTAGTCAATCCCGCGCAACTCTTCGAAAAGGCTAATGTATCCGCCGTAGCCGAGCGAGCGGGCCGAAGCGTGCAATCGCGCTAACCGCTCCGCCCTCAGATCGTTTGATGAGGCGATGACCGCGGCCCTCTTCTTAAACAGCGCCCGGCGCCGCTCCCGGTCGGGCTCGACCGATAAGGCGGCGGCCGCTTCCTGAAAGGCCATATCGCGGCCCGCCCATTCTACTGTGGCCGTCGATTCGTACTCGCTTATTTCGCGAATGAGATCTTTGGCCGTCGATTCGAGGTACTGCTCTACCGAGAAGATCAGCAGGCGGCGCGTGCCCGCGCGCGCGTCTTCGAAGTGCTCGCTCGTTTCCGCAAGCAATTGCTTCAGTCGCTCTATCGCGTCGCGCGCGAAAAGGTCACTGTAGCGTTCGTATATGCGGTCTATATCGAGGGAGGTCTTCTGGCCCGACAGGAAAAGGTAGTACTCCTTCAGATATGCATGGTTAAACTCCGCATATCCGCGTCTGTATTCTTCAAGCATTAAGTCCTCTTAAGCACAAAGACTCAAAATATCGACGCCGGGGATGGGTGTCAAGATGGTTGCCGGGATAGGAAGGCGCGAAGGCCGGAATTTTGTTCAGGCAAAAAAATAGGCGATGCGGCGTGGGAAGACCGCATCGCCTTGTTTCCGGTTACCGTCCTCACCACAGTAACCGAGAATCGAGAACAGGAAGTGATGTTGTCATCACCCGTATCTCTTGCCCCACTGACCCTGGAGCAATCGAGGTGCCACTGGTGTGGGCTTACTCGTTTCGGTGATGAAGTTCAGCAAATTTGCGAACTTACTCGCTCCCCGTCCTTCGTCTTCGCTCTATAAGAATTCTCGTACGTGTAAAAAATACATAATTTGGTGGAAATATTTACTATCTCGCAGATTCGGGTTGGTAGTGGATCGTTGCTAAACTTTACACTGTCATGCACTTGCGGTTCCGCTACTGAATCGTTTCAAGTTCCTGGGCCACAACTGGGCCTGTAGAGCTTCGGTCTAACCGGGTTGTTTCAATATTATTGAATTAATTCAAGGGCTATGTCGAACATCAGCCGCACGAGACCATAAATATTGAGCACCTGTTTGGGGCCTGTCCCTATCCCGCGCGCCCGGTTGAAGAAAGCCATAATTTCTCTAGGCTTTCATCGTGCCGTAGATATAAACGGAAGATGGCTTATAGCCTACGGTATGCGCTTGCAGCCGACACCCGGCCACGGCACGCTTGAAAAGCGGACTCTTATGTACCGCCTTCGGCTGCAAGCGCTGGTTAGGTGAGTTGCTTTCCTCCTGCTATTCTTTTACGCAGCCTGGTGGAAGAAGCAAATCACATCCTTGAGTTCAAAGTCGTCAAACTTATTAGTGTTTGTAGCGCCGGGGAAACCTACCGCTTCAATCTGGATTTCGTTGTTCCCATCATGAAGGGTACTACCGCTTACTGCGATCATCTGGGTATACCAGTATTTAGCGGTGTCGGTCCTCTGCGCGTCGTTCAAGCCACCATATGGGTGTATCTGACCTACAACCTGGTTATTGACCTTAACATTAACACTGGTGGTTGCGTGGGTAAGTCCTCGAATATTAAAGATCAGTAACGCAGTCTCATCCGACCAACGTCCCCCAGTACCGAACGACTGTTCCCATACGGGTAATGAGTCACCAATCGTAACCGGTGAATCTCCGACAATTTGAGTAAAATCACATAGTACAGGCATGTCTAAATCTCCTTTGTGAAATCTGTTGACTCCGTCAAGCAAGCGCGGGGACCACTGGTGCAGTGAAGTCCTCTTCACTTGCTCATATCACTTGAGCAGCCATTGCCGCTCGTCTACTAACGCGATAAATCTTCGACAATCCCTCCATGCCAAGCGCAGCTTCCTTTTCGCAGGGAATCTTGTGTCGTACCCAAACGATTATGTCAGTTAATGCCAAAGCCAAAATGTCAGTAGCTTTCTCCTGCCAACCGGCAGGAGGTGAGCATGTTACTGACAAAAGATGAGAAAAATCGTATTGAGATAATTCAAGCTGTCATCGACGGCAAACTTGATGTTGAAGATGCCGCAACCCTTTTATCCTTATCTGTGCGCCAAATCTATCGCTTGATTGCAAGAGCTGATCAAGGCAGCATCACTTCCATCCTTCATGCCAACAAAGGACGGGTAGCTTCCAACAAAATTGCCGATCAGCTTTGGGAGCGCATTTTGTTGTTGGTCAAACAGCGTTATCAAGGGATCAATGATCGCCACCTTCAAGAGATTCTTAAACGTGAACACTCCATTGAAGTTGGTCGCGAGTCTCTCAGAAAACGGCTTCGCTCTCAAGGCTTTGCTCCAAAGCGTAAACGCCGCAAGAAAAAGTATCGTGCCCGCAGAGAACGCAAAGCCGCTTTTGGCTGTATGTTACAGATTGATGCTTCACCTCATGATTGGCTTGAAGGTAGGGCAGGACGCTTGACTCTTGTCGGCGCTCGCGATGACGCTACGGGCTATGTTTGGTGCAGATTTGAAGAATCAGAGACTACTTGGGCTTATATAGCCTTGATGAGAGAAATCCTGCTCTCGCACGGGCTTCCATTTTCTCTATATTCGGATCGTCACACAATATTTCATAGTCCTCGAGAGGCGACCATCATCGAACAACTCAATAACCAGAAGCCTTTAACGCAATTTGGACGAGCAATGAATGAGTTGGGCATAAAAATAATCAAAGCCTATTCGCCGCAAGCCAAAGGAAGGATAGAGCGCCTTTGGGAGTTCTTTCAGGATCGCCTTGTAGTTGAAATGCGTTTGAAAGGGATAAAGACGAAAGAGGAAGCCAACCAATATTTGCCTGGGTTTCTAAAACAAATAAACGCTCGCTACACGGTCCCGGCACAGCAAGCGGATACTGTTTTCAGGCTATCTCCTCGTGCGCGGGAGTTGGATAGGATTCTGTGCTTGAAAGAGACGAGGGTTGTGAACTCGGACCATACACTAAGCTACGAAGGATTGATTATCCAACTGCCACGCTCGACGAAATATGCTTCGATAGCCAAGCAGCGAGTAGAAGTTTTACAACTAAAGGACGGAAGCGTAGAAGTGGTTTACAAAAAGCAGGTTATTCAACGCTTGACTGAAAAAGCTATGAAGCGAATGCTGAAAGAGAAACAATGAGAAGCACTGGCGGAAAACATAGCCAAATCACTTACTGACAGAATCGCTTGGGCATTACGTGTCATTATTGCTTGGGCACAACAGCGCCAGGGAATCTTGCTGAAGAATCAAGCCGAAAGGTATATAATCTGCGATGGTTTTGGAGTTGTCCCAGGAAAGGTGGGGCGGGATAGATGGAGCCATCACTTGACCGAGTGACCCAACTTCTCTTGGATTGGAGCAACGGGAACCGGGCAGCAGCTCGACCAGCTTATTCCTTTAGTTCACGATGAATTGCGCCGGCTCGCCCGACGTTACATGAGGCGAGAGCGGGCGAATCACACACTACAAACGACTGCACTTGTCAATGAAGCCTATATGCGTCTCGTTGACCAGCGGCAAGTGCGCTGGCAGAACCGGGCGCATTTCTTCGGCATAGCAGCGCAAATCATGCGGCGAATACTTGTTGATCACGCCCGCACTCGGGACTATGGCAAGCGGGGCGGCAAAGCAGTCCATGTCTCATTTGACGAAACGGCTATCGTATCCCAGGACCCGCAGGCCGAATTGATAGCAGTCGATGATGCCCTGACCGACCTCGCCATTCATGACCCGCGCAAGAGCCGAATTGTCGAGCTGAGATTCTTCGGCGGGCTGAGCATAGAAGAGACGGCTGAGGTGATGGGCATTTCTCCAACCACTGTTCAGCGCGAGTGGAGGTCGGCAAAGGCGTGGCTGTACCACGCGATCAGCGGGGGCGCGCTCGATGAAGCCTGAGCGTTATCAGAAAATCGATGAGGTATTTCAAGCAGCCCTGGAACGGGATGCGGATCAGCGTGCTGCCTTCCTGGACGAAGCATGCGCTGGCGACCCCGCGTTACGACGCAAAGTAGAGGCGCTACTTGCATCTGACCAGCAAGCGCAAACCTTCATCGAAGCACCCGCATTTGAGATCGCCGCCCTGCTGTTTGCTGACGAGCCTAATTCGGTTATCGAGGGTTGCATCGGCCCGTACCGGATTGTTGACCTGCTCGGCTCCGGCGGCATGGGGCAAGTATACCTGGCAGAGGACCCCAGGCTCGGTCGTAACGTCGCCTTGAAGCTTTTGCCGGATGGTTTCAGTCACGATGTGAAAAGTATGCGTCGCTTTCGGCAAGAAGCCCGCGCAGCCTCAGCACTAAATCACCCAAACATAATCACGATACATGAGTTCGGAGAGATCGACGGGCGGCAGTATATTGTGAGCGAGTTCGTTGAGGGGCATACCCTGAGACAGGTGATGGCGAAACGTGCTGTGAGCCTGGTCGAAGCGCTCGATGTGGCAGTCGCCGTAGCAACTGCGCTGGTCGCTGCCCACCGAGCGGGGATAGTGCATCGAGACATCAAACCCGAGAATATAATGTTGCGGCCTGACGGCTATGTTAAGGTTTTAGACTTTGGTCTGGCAAAGCTCATCAGCAGCAAACCTGCTTTCGAGAGAACCGAAGGGTCGAACACCGACCCTGGCCTCGTGATGGGAACAATCACTTATATGTCGCCGGAACAGCTGCGCGGGCTTGAGGTTGACGCCCGAACGGATATTTGGAGCCTGGGCGTGGTGTTCTACGAGATGGTCGCCGGAGCAGCGCCGTTCGAGGGCAGGACAACAAGCGACCTCATTGTCTCGATACTGGAGCGCGAGCCGCCGACGCTGTTTCTCGATTCGTCAACGGTTTCGTCAGAGCTTCAAAGAATTGTGACCAGATCCCTCGCGAAGGATAAGAGCGGCCGTTACCAGACCGCGGACGAGATGCTGCGCGACCTCCGCCAGCTCAAGCGTTACCTCGAAGTTGAGCCTCAACCAGAACGGCTGACGAGCGAATTAGAGGCGATCAAACGGCGGGTTCGCCCTATAGAAAAGTCAACAGGTTTTGAGCAGGCCCGAGATACAAGCGCCGGGGCAGGTCTCATATGGCGTCATAAGACACGCCTTATAATTATCATGGCCGCACTGATTGCCGCGTTGGCAGTCGTCTTCGTCGGCTCAAGGAATATGGGCGACCGCCCAATCTATATAAGCCGGTCACAAACGCCTTTCCAAGCCGGCAAAATCATCAGGCTGACTACGTCAGGAAACGTGACGCGCGTCGCAATCTCTCCTGATGGCAAGTATGTCGCTTACGTAACTGACGAATCCGGACTACAGAGCTTGTGGGTCCGGCAAGTGGCTACGACTGTTCATCGGGCGATCATACCACCCTCCAGACTCTGGTTGACTGGAGTCACCTTCTCGCCTGACAGCAGCAGCATCTATTATAGCGCCGGTGAGACGGAAACCAGCACACGCACGCTTTATCAAATCTCGGTATTGGGAGGGACTTCAAGAAAGGTTGTCACAGACATTGACTCATCTATAACCTTTTCGCCCGATGGCGCGCAATTCGCCTTCATGCGGTTTCAGCCCGAACCAACAGGAGCGTGCGCTGGTCCTTAGCAACGTGGATGCGATGGGGGAACAAGTGCTGGCAGTGAGCAAACCGCCTAACCTATTCTCCGATGCCGGACCCGCCTGGTCACCCGACGGTAAGAGGATCGCTACTGCCGCTCTCAGGGAGTCCGAGACCGGCGCTGAATACACGACGGTAATTGAAGTTCATGTGGCGGATGGCTCGCAGAGACTTATCACGCCTTTGCAGTGGCGATGGGTAGGGCAAGCCCAGTGGCTCCGAGACGGTACCGGGCTGGTTATGCCGGTGGCAGAAAACGAATCGAGGACAGGCCAGCTGATGGAGCTTTCGTATCCGTCTGGTGAGGCACGTAGATTAAGTAATGAACTGAGTAGCTATCTCTACAGCCTCAGCCTATCGGCGGACTCAACGTCGCTGGTCGCAGTCCAGCGTGACCGCTTAACAAACGTCTGGACGACCTCCCCGAGCGGCGACCTTAGACAGGCGGACCAGATAACGCACGGTTCCGGGCGTTATTACGGCATCAGTTGGGCCGCGGACGGGAAATTGATTTACGTCTCTGACGAAAGCGGTAACTTCGACCTGTGGATGATGGAAGCCGATGGCACGGGCCAAAAACAACTCACGATAAACCCTAGCATAGACTATTCGCCTGCAGTGTCAGCAGACGGCCGTTACATCGTTTTTGTTTCTAATCGCACGGGCAGCTTTAACATTTGGAGAATGGACATGGATGGCGCTGAGGTCAAGCAACTGACTACCGGCAGTTACAAGGAAGCTCCCAAATGTTCGCCCGACGGGTCAGTGTTATACACGGACTTCAGTACGGCGCAGCCTACGCTGTGCAGAGTCTCTATAGATGGAGGCGACCCTGTTCAGCTCAGGGGTCTGCCCATCAGGTATCCTGTCATCTCTCCTGACGGGAGTCTGATTGTCGGCGCTTACAGCTCGGGAGAATATTGGCGTGCCGGCGTCTTTGATCTAAGATATGTCTTGAATAGCCCCAAGAAGACTCTCGATATCCCGGCAGGGGCCTGCAAACTGATGAAATGGAGTCCGGATGGGCGTGCCGTGGCATATGTTCGCTCGGAAAATCGAGTCGATAACATTTGGAGGTCTTCAATTGAAGGGGGCGCACCGAGGCAGTTGACCGACTTTAAGGATTACCAGATCCTTGCGTTTGATTGGTCACGGGACGGCAGCCGCCTCGCCTGCATACGCGGCGCGGTGATCCAGGACGTGGTTCTTCTGAGTTCTCAAAAGGAGTAGTCGAGTGTGCCGACCCGTTGAATGCAGCCAGTTGCGGTCTGAGAACAATCTAAGGAGGAGGAAACCATGTCTAAACTTCGCCGAGTTTCACTGGCCATCGTAGCTTGTGCTGTTGTCCTCGTTGGCGATAGCTTGTACGTACGTGCTCAGGTCCGTTCTGAAGGTAAGCTCATCGCCCGCTCCAGCGAACAGGCGAGGCTTGATCTGAAAGTGCGAATCCTGAATGTTGGTACCCGTGTGCTGGTTAAAACCTCGCGTACGCCTCCGACATGCCGCCCCACCGCCCCGGGCGCAGCGGAGAGTGTGAAGCGGCTAAAGAAGGTTCTGGGAATAGAGAGTCTTTCTCAACTCGGTATTCTAGTCAGTCCCGCAAGGAAGAATTTGGGCCTCCACATTTTCTGGCTGGAGATCCATGCTCGCAACAAACTGGTGTTCAGGACGATGCCGGAATGCACCGGCTGTTCTGTCACATACAAGGCAGTCCATGCTTCTCAATCCAGGCGGTCGGGTTATGTGTTTGTGTTAGACCAGGAGGCATTGGCTGTGGCTAACGAGTTCTTTGTCCCAGAAAACAGCATTCTTCTGAAAGCAAGCGGGCACAATGGAGCGGTGACATCTTTCTCCTTTATCAAAGTGAACGATGTCGCGGGCAGCTCTAAGAACTGATGAAGCAGCCCGTTATCGCCGAGCAGGTCGGAAGGAATAGCGGTCAACCTCTACTTTGCGCGCGAGCGGCGATGGTGGGACCCTATGAAACTTGCTTCGCGCGATTCGGTCCAGCCCGCTGTTAGAGAGCGTTGCTTGCTTTACTACTTTCTCCCTCTTGCTTTTTCTCAGAACAGAGATAGACATAAGCCGCCCTAAAAACGGTATTTGAAGTTGTACCCTCCAACTGCATATACCTTAAGAAAAAGATAACTGCCAACACCAAGATAGCTGCGGCTGCGGTCACATCCTTGAGTATCAATAGTATTCCTGCCGCGAGTAGTGACAATGATGTATTTCTTGAGAATAAAGTCATGGCATACAATCTGTCTATTGTTTGGCCAGAATGTGGCTGATGCTCAATAACAATACGCAATGAGAATTCATACTCGTCATCTTTCGTAATACTCGGACCAAGAAGGGAATGTAATTTGTTTAGTAATTCGGGGTAGAATGGCATGCGTTCTTCGCGTGTTTTTTTGTGCAGGTGCCTCCTTATTGATGTGCTTATCTTTCGCAAGACGACAGAAAGGAAAGTAACCAGGTGCCCCATAACATAGCTACAAGCCAGAAAGGAAATTTGCTCGCCTAGTCCGCTAATAGTTCGGTCCACTATCTTAGGGAAGAAAGCATTTAGGATGGCTGCGCATGTAAGACCACCAGGAATTAAGTAGGCTAAAATCTCAAGCAGGGTAACCGAAAAACTCCCTGTCATTTCTATCACCTCTTCCTAGAACGTCTAACGCCCCGCGTAACCGGGCCGCGCACATAACACTGATGGAATCATACGAGACTCGCTTGCGCGGCTCCGGTTGACGCACTTGTTAGACGGCGTCAGTAGCTCCTAGCTTCGTGAGCCATTTGACCTGAGCCTCCCTTGCATAAGTCGAGAAGCGCTTCCACGCCGCCCGAATCTCCCGTTCCTTAGTTGATAGCAACTCACCAATAGCCTTAAGGTCATTATCGTTGAATCCAAAGTAGCACTGTTCTAGTTCGATCATAGGTTCGACCCAGAAGACAGCCTGAGCATCTTCTCCCTGAACACATACACTTATCCGCTGATCGTCAGGGCTGCTGTTTGCTAGGGATAGGTAATAACCTTGCGCTTGCCCAATTGTGCATGCACCGGCGCATAGCCGGCCTTCATGAAGGCCCCGACGCTTGCCTGGATACCAAGATACACCTACAGACTCCAAGTCTTTTGTGCCTGGGGAATTGAGTCCTATAGATTGAGAGCCAATGCGCAAATTCGCTCACACTCATCGGATATAGGTCATGGGGTTGCAGGAAAAAAGCCGGGGGTGATTTTTGTATTACCCTGATAACCAATCCCACTGGCGCTGCAAAGCGGACAAGCGTAAGTACGCTCATCATACGAGAGTTCTCGCTTGCCCCCTAATTCAGCACCTCGGAAGTCATGGTCGATCTCCCAATGGCTGCGCTGACCCAGGAGGGGCATTTGAGTTCGGATGAGTACTAGGGGGCGTCGCCATACATACCTCTGTTTCGGGTTGATAGCCGTCTAACGGTTGGGATGACCGGGCCGCGCACAAAGCACTGAAGGAATCACACGAGACTCGCTTGCGCGGCTCCGGTCAATCCCGTTGTTAGACGCCAGGGCGTGGGTGTATTGGCGTCTGTTTCTGCATTGCTCCGCTCGTGATCGCCTTGTTCTTTTGCCTCTTCCATAATTCCTTTCTGTTCAAGGTATCTGATAAGGTCAGGGTTTAAACCTGGCCTCAGCGACTACTGATATTGCTCAATTTACATCACCCAGTCACCAGATACATGGAGAGTAATGGTATTTACTATCTCGCGGATTCGGGTTGGTAGTGGAGGTTGCTAAACATCATCACTGTCATGCACTTGCGGTTCCGCTACAGCCTATAACACGGGCGGGCCTGGCTCCCGCTTTTTTTACAAGTGAAGACACGCCGTTTGACTACATCAGGTAAGTGCAGGGCGCTACTTCCTCGCCCTGGTGATATGTCTCCGTAAGGCCCGACCAGCCTTGCGCCATATTATCGACGAGCTTACTCGCGGCTTCTCCATCCACCGGCCTTGAGAATAAATACCCTTGCACGTATTCGCATTTCAGCTCTTTCAATTCGTCAAGCTGTTCTTTCGTCTCGACCCCCTCCGCGATCACATCCATGCCTAAGTTTCGCGCCAGCACTATGATCGTGCGCACGATCTCTTTATTCTCGTTATTCTCATTCAAATGCATCACAAAGGAGCGATCAATTTTTAATGTGTCTATCGGCAGTCGATGCAAATAGCTCAACGATGAGTACCCCGTGCCAAAGTCATCTATGCTCAATCGAACACCCAGCGATTTAAGTTGTTCAAGCTTGCTTCTCACCTCTTCGATATTCTCCATTAAGGCCGTCTCGGTAATCTCCAGCTTCAATGCCGCGGGGTTCACGTCGATTATCTCTAAAGTCCGTACGACCTCCTTGATAAAGCCCGAGTGTAGGAATTGCTTCGCGGAAACATTCATACTGATGAACAAGTCCTGGTCCTCCGAGTACTGATCGCGCCAACGACGCAACTGGCGGCAGGTTTCATGCAGAACCCACTGCCCCAACGGAACTATCAGCCCCGTCTCTTCCGCCACACTTATAAAACTCTCCGGGCTCACCAGACCCAGTACGGGGTGCTGCCATCTCACCAGCGCTTCGAACCCTTTAAGGGTGCCATCCAGCGACACGATCGGTTGGTACTGCAAGAAGAACTCGCGCCGCTCGATAGCCCTGCGCAAATCCGTCTCCATCTTTAGCAGGCTCAGGGCATGGGCGTGCATGGATTTGTCGAATACCACACAGCGGGCCTTGCCTAGCGACTTGGCCTGATACATTGCCGTGTCGGCGTCCCGAAGCAACTCCGCCGGCCGCTGGTAATCTTTATCGGCAAGCGCAATGCCTATACTGACCGTGGTAAATGTCTCGTAATCGCCAAGCTCGTAGGGTTCTGAGATTTTCTTCTGGATTCGCTCTGCCACGGCGACAGCCTCATCGACGCTGCCAGTATCCTCCAGTAGGATCGTAAACTCGTCCCCTCCGAGCCGCGCCAGCCTGTCTTCCGGCCGAACGCATTCGTGCAGCCTTCTCGACACCTCTATCAACAGTTGATCTCCGAGCAGATGACCGAGGCTGTCGTTTATGACTTTAAAGCGGTCCAGATCCAGGAAGAGTATGGCGTAGCTCTGTTCCTCCTGCTGCTTTGCCGACTGAATCACACGGTTCAACTGTTCAGTGAACCAGGCCCGATTCGGCAGCCCGGTCAGAGAGTCGTGGTAAGCCTCATGAAGTAACTGTTGCTCAGCCTTTTTCCGGTCGTTGATGTCCTGGACCTGTAGGATGAGGTGGTAGGACTTACTCTCGGCGTCGAAGGCCATCGACATGCCGATGAGCACCCATATTTCCTGCCCCAATCTGTGGAGGTACCGCTTTTCCATCTGGTATGTCAGTACTCTCCCTTCGACGAGTTCATTCACATAGAAGATAAAGGTCTTCAGGTCCTCCGGGTGCGTGATCTGGTTGTAGGTCATACCCAAAAGTTCTTGTTCCGAATAGCCCGATATTCTGCTCAAGGAGTCGTTGACTTGAACGAAGCGCCCCTCCACAGTAACCAGGGCCATCCCGATATGGGCGTGATCAAACGCGCTGCGGAACCGGCCTTCGCTCGCCTCCAGCTTCTCTATATACTGTCTGGCCTGCTCCGCCTGTGCGGCGGTAGATTCCATGTTCTTCAGGTATGTCGTATATGTGAAGTAAATAACCCCTACGATCGGCAGCGCCCCAATGCAGGCAAAGAAGCCTACGACTCCACTCAGCTTGGCTATTATTCCGGCGGCGGAAGCGCCGGCAAAATAGGTGAGGGAAGTCCAGATGTAATACTTCTTCCATGTTTCCAGGATCGGGAGGCCCGCTCTGAGAGCCCCGGCAACGGCTATAAGTCCGGAGTTAGTCAGATACTGGACGAGCGCCATCAGACATATCGCGATCACCAGCCCGCTTGAGTACTCGGCCCTCGTTAGATCAGTGGCCGGGCCAAGAATCAGCCGCACGGTCGCCACCGTAAGAGTCGTCGAGCAAGCCATAGCGGCTGAGTTAAACAGTCTCGTCAGGACCTTTTTTGAAATCGATATAGAAGCGCAGTAACTCTCAACCGCTCCGAGCAGGATCGCCGCCTCGCCGTCATAAAGCAGTATCGCGAGAAACACAAAAACATCCGAGGCAGAGACGTTCGATTTGAAGCGGAGCAGTTTTATATTTATGCGAGAGCCGACAGCTATAGAGGTTAAGGCGAGCAGCAGAAAGGGGAGCGTGAGGACCGTCGAAGGTAGGTAAAAAATAGACCGGAGAGATAAGAGCGTCCCCATTACAACGATCAGGCGCATGTAATGTGGGGCGAGTCTCTGCCGGTCTATACAGTTCATTGCTCGCAGCCATCCTTACTCAGGAAGATGGTGTCGTAGTAGCTCACGAAGTTGAAGCCGGCGTTGTGATAAATGGCCTGCGCCGCCTTAAACCTCTCGTTCACCAGAATGCAGACGGATTTCGTCCTTTGCAGGAAGCGTCTGCCGAGTTGAGAGATGCAGCGCGTGCCGTAGCCCTTGCCGCGCTCGTCCGGGTTGACCCAGACTCCTTCCAGGTAGACCACGTCGGGTGTGTCGCTGACGACCTCAGCCTTGAACATCAGCTTCGAATCCTCCACCCACACCCACGTCTTGCTCCTCTCTATTCGCCTTGCGCAGCGAGCCCTGAATCCTTCCGGGTCGGTCTCCAGGGGGTTGATGCCGCTTTCGAGAATGACCGTCTCGGCGTGAGCCGACACGATGAGATCGAGATCATCAATCGTAGCCAGCCTCAACCCGGACACGGCCTCCCGCACCCTGACGGGACACTTCAACTCGAACAGCAGCTCGCTGCAATATAGCCGGGCCTCCTGGCCTCCCGGCGAGTAGTACCCCCAGAACGCCTGCACGGTCTCCTGCTCTCCTAACAGCATGTGCGCGTCCGTGCGTTGCTGAGCGACGCGCGCGAAGGCCCTGATAGCCTCTTCGCTTCGCGTCTCTAGCAGTATGAAGCGCCCGATCAACGCGACTCCTTCGAGCCGCCCTTCCTCGTCGCGGCAGGCGTAAAACGTCCCCCGATTGTGGGGACTGACCATGCCGTTATCTCGAATGAATCCGGCCATCCCGAATGTGTGGATCGGCCGTTCATCCAGGAACTGTAGAACCTCATCACAGTTATCCTCGGTAAGGCGTGCGACTCGCAAAGAGCGGCTGGCGGAAGGATACAAGAGCTGCGCATTTGCTGTTTGTTGTATTTCAGCTAGTGCTTGCATAGTTTCCTCCTTTCCTAAACTTGAGCAAAGCGCTCCGATTACCAGCCCTCCGGCATTAGATCGGGTTCAGGATTCATGCCCAGCGTGGGCTCGCCCGCGCTTACTACCGATTGCGCTATGGCGCAGTAAGCCGACATGCCCATAGATGAAAGCAGAATGGAGTCCGAAAGCAGCGTCGCGTCGGCGAGCATCGTCCCATCCGTCAGGAGCGTCGCGTCGGCGAGCAAGGTTGCGTCGGTAAGCAGCGTGCCGTCGGTGAGAAGCGTGCCGTTCGACCGAATCACCCCCCTCGACAGCACTATCCCATCCGTCAGGAGCGTCGCGTCGGCGAGCAAGGTTGCGTCGGCGAGCAGCGTCGCGTCGGTGAGCAACGTCGCAGAGGCGTATATGCCTTGATACTTGAGTATCAGGTTATTTCCGGAGATGAAGTTCCACCTCTGTATTATCCCGCCGCTCCAGCTAAAGGTCGCCCCGCCTATCGTCGTAAACTTTGTCGGCGCAAGGGTCGCGAGCAAATTTGACCCGACGACCAGTCCCGAAAGACTCTGCTTGATGCACCCGGCGAGCCTCACGGCCCCTTCTACGTTCAGCAGCCCGGCGCCCTGTTCAAGCGTGTTGAATCCCGCGAGAGGCTGCGCCGTGTACTCCAGAATTGCTTTGACGAGATTGGGAGTCAGGCCGGGGTTTCTCTGCAGGATCAAAGCGGCGGCCCCCGCGACGGCCGGCGTAGCCATCGAGGTGCCGCTCATGTACATCACGCCGTGATCAGTTAAAGAGCTGGTGCTCGCGTCAAGCGCGGGATTCTGTGTGACCAGCCGATTGTTCCGGGATTTCGCCTGGATGATCTTGTTGCCCGGCGCGACGAGGTCCGGCTTGATGATATTGTCGTAGTGCTTAATTCCCTGGGCGTTAGTGGTGTACCCCCGCGTAGGACCGCGTGAGCTGTAGGACGCAACACTGTCATCGAAGCGGCCGTTCGTGCCGTGGGTGTTTGCCGCGCCGACCGTTATGGCCGACGGCTCGATGCCCGGCGAATGGATCGCGCCGTAAACCTTCTGTCCGTTATTGTCCTTGCCCAGGTTCCCCGCCGCGACGCAAACAACAAGCCCCGCGTTGTGAGCGCGGCGGACTGCCAGGCACAAAGGGTCGTTTCGGTACGAGTTCAACGGCCGTCGCGCCGAAGCTCAGGTTCAGCACTTTAATGTTATATGTGCCCTTGTTGGTAATGCACCAGTCGATGCCCGCGATGGCGTTCGATGTCGAACCCTGGCCCAGAGAATTGAGCACGCGGACATTGATTATGTTCGCGGCCGGAGCCACGCCGGTGTACGCGCCTTGGGCGATATGACTGTTGCCCGTCGCCATGGCGGCCACGTGCGTGCCGTGACCGTACGGGTCATCGAGCTCTACCTTCGTTGGTGAAATCGGCGTTCATCTTCACCCTGGATGTTGAGGAGTTGCTGCGGAAGGCGTGGTGTGTGTAATCAACACCGGAATCGAGTATGGCGATGCCGATGCCTCTGCCGTCTATAGCGCCGGTAGCAGACGTCCCGTAATTCCTCGCCAGGGCCGCCCCGGTCGTGGTCTCTATATGGCCGGACATCTGCGTCGGCAAATCAAACGAGATGTATTCGACATCATGGTGGTCTGCGACTTCGTCCACAACACTGGGCGGCAACTCGATGGCTATGGCCTCGATGTTTCTGTAGGACCTGCGCACTCTCCCTCGTATGCCTAGAAGCCTTAGAAGGTCATTCGACGGCCGACCGATGGTTTGAATAATTACAGGGATTCGGTCCTCAGCCGAGTCTTCGATCCGCTGCCTAAGATCGCCCGACACCTTTGAGCCGCGAGAGTTTGAGTTGGAAGACCTGGAATCAGCCCGGGCCACGTCGCCTGTCAAAGGACCCGGTGAGGATGCGGCCAGGAGGGAAATTATTAGCAGGCTTATTACTGCCATCCTGCGGACAGACTGGCGAGCGTCCGCAATCAGGTGCCCGCTCGTAAGTATTGTCTTGAAGCTACGCATTCGATTCTCCTTCTGGGTTGGTCTAAAAGCTCGGGACCAACTTTCATAAATTAACCTGAGGGGGGCGTAACTCCGACAAGGGTAGATTATGAAGCAGAAGAGTCACCTTCGCTTCGGCAGCATCTACCACCATATCCAAGAGGACTTAGGTTAGAGGCTTTGCGCCCCTTAGCTTTCGCATCGGGGTAGCCCTTATCGGTGAAACAACTTCGGAGCCAAGACCGAGCCTGAATCCCTCCCTGGGCTTGTTCATTCTCAATCAGCGTGCCAAAACTTATTGAGACCTCCTTCCAGGATCAGTAATGTAAATGAAACTACGCATTAAGGATTGCATCAAACATTTTGAAAAAGGCAATTGATTACCCTCACAGGGAATCGCAGACCCGGTTATTTGCGCAGAGATGTTCTCCGTCGATTCTTAAAAAGAATTGATACCGGGGCGGCAGAAAATGGACGGGAGGACTCTTGTTCTACTGATTCGTTCAAAATGATTGAAACCCACACCCGACTAAAGCCTTATTGACCAGAACGGCTTTTTCAAAAACAGCACAGAATAAAAATAAGGTATAAGAAAACCGCTCTATAACAAGGGCGCTTCTTCATCTTGATAAGGATTGGTCACTACATGACGCTTCGCTATACCGCAATGGCCTGGTTATCCAACCGCCGACACGCGTATGGTAGTTGCGCTGGATACCCAGTGACCGCGCAGTAAAGACTACTCTCAGTGCCTAAGAAGATTCTTGTCGTTGAAGACAATGTTGATACCCGCGCCGTTCTTCACCCATGCTTTACAACGAAGGGCCTCGTCGTTGTACCTGCCTGAGCCGGGCGTGGCGGCTATGTTATCTAACATCGTGCTCGGCGCGCCAAAACGGCCCCTTCGGAGATTCTGACCTTGTAGTAATTGTAACCACTATTTAATCTGTATTAGCTGCCACACCTCTTGTCATAAATGCAATTCTTAGTTAGAATGACCGTCCGTTAAAACGTACCTTCAGGTTACAGTTCCACTCTCACTAAATTAGAATCGAAAGGAGTTTGCCCAAGTCTGTCACGCCCCCGTCGTAGCTTGCTTATCCCTACCGATAAAGGGTGTCGCCAGAATCGGCTATGCATTGCCATGTTCAACTTAAAGTCCGCTCTGATTGCAAATCGCAAAAGAAATACCTCAGGCAGATCAAAACACAAGAAAAGTTCGGCAGGAGATACAACCCCTCGCTTAAATAGGGGCTGGGTCTTCGCCTGTCTTGCCGTAGCTCTGTTCCTCTTTATGATTAAGGCTACGATTGATCCGCGGCCGGTCGCCGCGGCGACCAGTGTCTTCATAAACGAGATACATTATGACAACACGGGGACGGATGCGGGCGAGGCTATCGAGATAGCGGGGCCTGCGGGCACAAACCTGACGGGGTGGAGCATTGTGCTTTACAACGGGACGGGTGGCGCCTCCTACGACACCGACCTGTTGAGCGGGACGATTCCCAACCAGGGCGGCGGGTTCGGCACCGTAGTGATCAACTATCCATCAAACGGAATTCAGAACGGTTCGCCCGACGGCATAGCGCTGGTCAACGCGTCGAATGTGGTCGTGCAGTTTCTAAGCTACGAGGGCTCGTTTGTGGCGACCAACGGCCCCGCAAACGGGATGACGAGCACCGACATCGGCGTGAGCGAGAACGGTAGCGAGCCCCTCGGCCAATCCTTGCGCTTGAGCGGGACGGGGCAAATGTATGAGGATTTTACATGGAATGCGCCTGCGGCAAGCTCGTTCGGCGCTATCAACACCGGGCAGACGTTCACTAATGTTGTAACGTGCACAACCCCTGTCGTCTTCATAAACGAGATACATTATGACAACACGGGGACGGATGCGGGCGAAGCCATCGAGATGGCGGGGCCTGCGGGCACAAACCTGACGGGGTGGAGCATCGTGCTTTACAACGGGACGGGTGGCGCCTCCTACGACACCGACCTGTTGAGCGGGACGATTCCCAACCAGGGCGGCGGGTTCGGCACCGTAGTGATCAACTATCCATCAAACGGAATTCAGAACGGTTCGCCCGACGGCATAGCGCTGGTCAACGCGTCGAATGTGGTCGTGCAGTTTCTAAGCTACGAGGGCTCGTTTCGTGGCGACCAACGGCCCCGCAAACGGGATGACGAGTACCGACATCGGCGTGAGCGAGAACGGTAGCGAGCCCCTCGGCCAATCCCTCCGTT
Organism: Blastocatellia bacterium; assembly: GCA_963832205.1. Classification (GTDB taxonomy): domain Bacteria; phylum Acidobacteriota; class Blastocatellia; order UBA7656; family UBA7656; genus DATBMY01. The sequence continues at coordinate 51,997 of CAWHTK010000008.1, forward strand.
TGAGCGGGACGGGTTGCTGCTACGGCGACTTCACATGGAATGCGGCCTGCCACCAGCAGCTTTGGCGCTATAAACACCGGTCAAACGTTCTCCTGCGGCGGGGGCGTCTTTTTGTCTATCAATGACGTGACGGCCAACGAAGGCGATAGCGGCACGACGACCTTCACGTTTACCGTCAGCCTCTCGCAACCCGCCCCGGCAAACGTGACATTCAACATTGCCACGCAGGATGACAGCGCGACCGTGGCCAACAACGACTATGTCGCAAACAGTCTTACAAACCAGACCATCATGACGGGGTCTCAAAACTTCACATTCAATGTCACGGTCAACGGCGACATGAGTGTTGAGCCGCCCGAGACCTTTTTCGTGAACGTCACCAATGTCAGCGGCGCAACGCTCCTGGATGGCCAGGGCGTAGGCACCATTGCTAATGATGACGTGGTGACCACGCCCATTCACACGATACAGGGTGCGGGCGCGGCCTCGCCCTTCGTGGGCCAGACGGTGACCACCACAATCAACGTTGTCACCGCCAAGAAGAGCAACGGCTTTTTCATACAGACTCCGACCGGAAACGAAGACAGCGACCCGAACACGTCCGAGGGTGTTTTTGTATTCACCTCCTCTGCTCCCACGGTGGCGGTAGGGGATAACGTCAGGGTTACGGGTACGGTGGCCGAGTTCTTCCAGCTTACGGAAATCAACACCACCCCTGCCAACGTTGTTCTCTTTTCGAGCGGGAACCCGCTGCCCGCGCCGGTCACTATAACGACGACCATCCTCGATGCAAGCGACACCCTTGCTCAGGTAAACGCGCGTCTAGAGACTCTCGAAGGGATGCGGGTATCTGCCAGCTCGCTCACCAGCGTCTCTCCGACAAATCAGTTCGGCGAGTTCTACACGGTGATCACCGGCGTAGCGCGCCCATTCAGAGAGCCGGGCGTGGCAAGTTCGGATACCCTCCCGCCGGGCGTGCCCTGCTGTGTCCCGGTTTTTGACGAGAACCCGGAGCGGTTCGTCGTCGACACCGACGGGGTGGCAGACGTTCCGCGGCTGAACGTGACTTCCAACGTCACGGTGACAAACGTGACCGGGCCGCTCGATTTCACTTTCGACGAATACAAGCTGCTGCCTGAAAGCACGCCCACCGTCACTCCGAACATGGTGGCTATCCCGGTTCCGGAGCCGTGCGCCGCCGAGTTCACCGTCGCATCCTTCAACATGGAGCGATTCTTCGACACGGTAAACGACCCCGGTACGAGCGACGGCGTGCCGTCCCTGGCTGAGTTCAACACCAAGCTGAGTAAGGCATCGCTCGCTATTCGCAACGTCATGCAATCGCCTGACATTATCGGCGTCGAAGAAGTTGAAAACCTTACAACCCTTCAGGCGATAGCCGCCAAGGTAAACGCCGACGCCGTGGCGGACGGCGACCCGAACCCCAACTATCAGGCGTTCCTTGAGGAAGGCAATGACATCGGCGGCATAGACGTCGGCTTCCTGGTTAAGACTTCTCGCGTCACCGTCATCGACGTGGTTCAGGAAGGGAAGGATACGACCTTCACTTTCAACTCGCAGACGGCGATCTTGAATGACCGCCCGCCGCTGATCCTCAGGGCCGTGGTTACGTCGGCCGTGGGGACGCCTTTCCCGATCACTGTTATTGTCAACCACCTGCGCTCGCTTATCGGTATAGAGGATGCGGCGGACGGGCCGCGCGTCCGGGCAAAGCGCTCGGCGCAGGCCGAGTTCCTCGGAAATCTTATACAGACGCGGCAAGCAAACGATCCGAATGAGCGCATCGTCTCCGTAGGCGATTACAACGCCTTCCAGTTCAATGACGGCTACGTGGATGTGATGGGCGCAGTCAAGGGTATGCCCGCGCCGTTTGACGAGGTAGTGCTTGCAAACAGCGACGTGGTGACTCCGGACCTGATCAACCTGACAGAGGGGGTGTCGGCGGCCGAGCGTTACTCCTTTGTTTTTCAAGGCAGCGCGCAGGTGCTCGATCACATCTTGATGACCCAGAACCTGCAAACGGCCTTTTCGCGCATTCACTACGCCCGCAACGACGCGGATTTCCCCGAATCGCTGCGCAATGACGCAACCAGGTCTGAGCGTATATCGGATCACGATATGCCGGTTGCATACTTCAGGTTCCCGATGATCGTCAATGTGAGCGTCAGTAAGACCTCGCTGTGGCCGGCCAATCACAAGATGGTCAACGTAACGGTTAATTATGATTTGAATGCCTGCGGCGCTACTACCTGCACGCTCACCGTAACGAGCAACGAGCCGATTGATGGTGAGGACGACGGCAACACCTCTCCAGATTGGGAAGTTCTTGACCCCCACAAAGTGAGGCTGAGAGCGGAACGATCAGGCTCAGGCACTGGCCGCGTCTATACAATCACCATAACCTGTACGGACAGCACCGGCCATTCCGAGAGCCGGACTGTTACCGTGACCGTTCCGTTGAATCAAAGTTAGAGAACGGACATTCTGGCTTTTAAAGGGCAACCGGGTGGTTGCCCTTTTTCTTTATAGATCACGCGGGTTTGTGGCCGTATTCGGGCGCAAGAAAAAGCGTTTTGTATGTTCTAAATACAGGGAGTAAGGAGTGCGATACTCGATCAATGCGTATGATGATGGCCACGACCAACACGGGTAAAGTCGCCGAGCTGACGCGGATACTCGGGGAGGTCAAAGTCGAGTTGATCGGTCTTAAGCGGGGCGCTGAAACCGAAGGGATCGAGACGGGCTCGACATTCGCCGAGAATGCGCTGCTAAAAGCCCGGTTTTATCACGCCCGCACCGGCTTGCCTACGGTTGCGGACGATTCGGGCCTCGAAGTAGAGGCTTTAGGAGGCGCGCCGGGCCTATATTCGGCGCGTTACGGCGCGACTGACGCGGAACGCATAACGCGCTTGCTTGATGAATTAAAAAACGTACCGCTGGAAGCCCGGACAGCGCGCTTCGTATGCGCGGCCGCGTTTGTGTGGAGGGGCGGCGAGCAGGTCTTCAGCGACGAGGTCGGCGGGCGAATTATCGATGAACCGCGCGGCGAAAACGGATTTGGTTACGACCCTGTCTTCTATGTCGAGCCCGCGGGCAAGACATTCGCCGAGATGAGCGGTGAAGAAAAGTCGCGCATCAGCCACCGGGGGCGGGCTTTTGCGAGGCTGGGCGCGTGGCTGAAAGATTCGGGCCTGCTTGACACATAGGGGTCGGATGATAAAATTAAACTTCCCACTGGAAGACCTCTGCTTCCTCCTTAATAAGAGGTGAATTATGAGACACGCGACGAAACTGTGGACCTTACTCGCGGTCGCGGCGATTGGCTCTTTTGCTTTGCCGGTCAGCGCCGCTACTACGAGTGGCTCTATAAAGGGTTTCATTGTCAACGGCAGCGGCAAGCCGCTGGCCGGCGCGGCCGTTATGGTGCTCGCCCCGTCCGAAGAGGTTAAATCGGGCAAAGTCGTCAGGCGCGCAAAGACGGATGCGGAAGGAAAATTCGTCGCGCCCGATATTGAGCCGGGCCAATACCGAGTCAAAGCCGCCGCCGTGGGCTTCAAACCGGTCGTGATCGCGACCGAGGTGAGGCCGAATAAAGTCACGGTATTCGACTCCATATTGATGCGTCGCGTCGGCACGATTGCGGAAGAGACGACCCTTAACGGCGATTCCAAGTACGCCCGTCGCGGCGCGCGCGGGACCATTTTCCATATGGAGGAAGATAAGAAGCCGGTCGAGGCTGCCGCCGACGAGACCATCGCGCTGACCGACAGGTCGCCCGAGCTTCACGGGGTCGTTCACACCTTCAGTCAGACTTCGGCCGGCAGTTCCGGCGAGGGGGCTTCGTTCCTCGGCGCGAACTTCGCCATCTCGGAGCAGGTTACAAAAGATACGAGCCTGGTCTTCAGCGGCCAGATGGGTTACGGCGAGGGCGCGCCGCAGCGCTTCGAAGTGCTCACCACCACGCACGCCGGTAATAACCACCGGCTGTCGGTTGCGCTCGGGTACGCCAGATTCACCTTTTCGCGCAAGTCCGGGCTTCCGAAGCTCGGACAGTTTTCGGTTTCGGCCACGGATACGTGGCAGGTGTCAGGGCCGGTGCTGGTCGTCTATGGGGCGAATTTCGCGCGCTTCGCCGAGGGCGCGTCCGGTACGAGTTTGACGCCGAGGTTCGAGATAGCCGTTGACGCGATGCCGCGCACGAGGTTGTTTGCCGGGCTTGTTCCCGGCTCTTCGTCCGACGTGCAATCGACCGTCAATCTCGAGTCCGGAGAGATAGAGTTCGCCGAGCCCAAGCCGGTCGCCGTCGCCGACCCGCTCGTTCCGAATAGCGAGCCGCGCCCGGACCGCAGCTATCGCTTGCAGTTTGGCGCCGAGCACACGCTTTCCGACAGGTCGTCGGTCGAGATGATGGCTTTCTTTGACGCCGTGTCGGGTCACGGGGTGGGGCTTCTCGCCATACCGAACGACGTAGAGACCGACCCGGTGCTGCGCGGCGTGGAGCAGCGAGGGCGCACTCGCGGTCTTAGAGTCGTCTATCATCGCCGCGTGAACGATATTATTGACGGCGCAATCGGCTACTCCTTCGGTGAAGGGCAGCAGTTCGATGACCGCGGCGTGAGCGACCCCGATAGGATGTTCAGCAACCGTACTTTTCACGTCTTCTCGGCCAAAGTTGACGGGAACTTCGTCCGTACCGGCACGCGAGTGTCGGCGGTGCTGAGGCTTGCGCCCGAAAAGGCTGTCTTTGCCATAGACCCGTTTGCGGGACAGATCGCAACCTATGATCCTAACCTTAGCCTGTCCTTTATACAGCAGTTGCCCAGCACGGGCTTTTTGCCCGGACAGTGGCAGGCCATAGTCGATCTGCGGAACCTGTTCGATCAGCAGGCTTCGGTAAGCGACGACCGCCAGGAGTTGCTTGCGAGCCGCTTTAACAGGATCATCCGCGTCGGCGTTTCTTTGAGATTTTAGGTCTGGCCCTTTGGCCCGACGGTGTCGAGTAGAGCGAACCGCGGGCACCTGTTTAAAATCTCTTTCCGGCTGGGCGAATGCCCGTGCAAGCTTCACCGGCCGCTTACTTTCGATGATCGTGCCCCTGCTGTTGCGGATTAAGCCGGCGATTTTGCATTTCCGAAAAATTGGAGTCTATTCCGAAAATCTGGAAGGTGCCGCGCGCCGAAGCGGTTTAAGAGAAGCTAACTCTTTATGAATCAACCGCTTTCGTTCGTGGTAAGGCCGGAATAGCAGTTGCAAAATCCTAGTCGAATCTGTGTGCCTGCCTTCATAGATACGCGCGGGGGCTGGGAACGATGAGGAATTTGATGAGCAAGATTAAGCTTATCGCCATACTGGCGGTAACCGCGGTTCTTGTCGTCATTGCCGTTCTCAACCTGCGCGACCGGCTCTCGCCAAAATACCTGCCCGATGATGGGATCGAATGGGCCGACACGGAAAACGGTGTCCAGGTCAGTAAGGTGCGCGCCGATTCGCCGCTCTCCTTCATCATCAAAAAAGGCGATTACCTCAGGGTCCTCTTCTACAACGGAAAATTCGAAGAGGTTAAACACGCCGAGGACGTTTATCGCTACCTCGACCGGCTCGGCGTAGGGGCCGACGCTCGCTACGTCATCGAGCGCGAAGACCCGGTGCTGCAAAGCCTCTACGGGATCGACGTGCCGCTCTACGACGCGGACTTCAAAATAGTGGGCCGCTCGCACATACAGAAAAGTGATCGATCTGAATATCTGCCATACATCTTTCCGCTGATCGGGCTCGTCTATCTCGCCATAGGACTCTTCGTGCTTTTCAGGCAGGGCCGCGCGGCGCTCACATACCATTTCTATTCGTGGTTTCTGCTCTCCTTCATCTGCTATTTTTACGACCAGACGCGCGAGGGGACGGAGCTTGATAAGGTGGTCTTCCTGCTCGACGGCGCGGCGCTGGCGCTTCTGGCGCCGACGTTCCTCCACTTTTGCGCCAACTTCCAGACGGGCCGCCGCCTCTCGCTGCGGGCGCACCCGCCGGTCGGGCTGCTTTATCTGCCCGCCTTCGCCCTCGTAGCTCTCGAGATTTTGTGGAATTACAAACCGACCTTTTTCCAGGGCGGTCACCTCTTACAGGCGCGCGGGTGGTTGAACTGGGCGGGGATACTTCACTATTTACTCTTCTTTCTCATGGGAGGCGCGCTGCTTGTTCGCACGTTCGTGCGGGCCCAGCGCCCTCTCTTGCGCCAGCAGTTGAAGTGGATCATCTGGGGGCTGGGCCTTTCCGTGCTGCCGCTCACGGTCTTCTACATCGGGCCATACCTGCTCGGGTTTGAGATCACCAAGGCGATGGAAGTGCTCGCGACCGCGCCGCTCATACTCATCCCGCTCTCGTTCGGTTATTCGATCATCCGCTACCGGTTGATGGACGTCAACGTCATCATGCGCCGCAGCTTCGTCCACGTCTTCGCGATCACCGCCGCCGCATCGCTCTACATGGTCGTGTTGCTTGGCGTCGGCGATCTGATCAAGTTCATCTGGGCTACGGCCGACCTGAACTCCTGGAAGACGCGCGTCTTCGTCGTCATCGGGATGTTGATCGTGACGGTGCTTTTTGCGCCCATAAAGAACAAGCTTCAGAACCTGGCCGACCGGTGGTTTTACGGCGAGAGGTACACGCTGAGGACAGGGCTTCAGGATTTCGGGCGGACCCTTTCGCAGACGACTGCGCTACCGCAGCTTCTCGATTCGCTCGTCAGTCGGCTCTCGGATATGCTCTCGGTTCGCAAGGTCGCGATCTTTATCGAAGACCTGACTTCGCCTTCGGGCTTCCGGCTGGCCCATTCATCGGACATCGAAGGCGAGCTCGGGCTGCCCGATGACATCAAGAGAATACTTCGCGTGCGCTCGATCGGGCGCGGCTTTATTCTAGCGAGCGACCTGGACCAGATGGATCTCGACATCGTCGCCGATAGCGACTCGATTGCTGGCGACATCGGCGGGCGCGACGAGCTCTATTACTACTTCCCCTGCGTCGTGCGCGACCGCATGATCGCGATCATCGCCATAGGCAAGACCGCGTCGGGCGCGCTGCTTACGAGCGAGGACACGGAGCTTTTGAGGGCGCTTTCCGGTTACGTCGCGGTCGCCATCGATAACAGCCTGCTCTATCGCTCGGAGCGCGCGAAGGCCGAAGAGCTGTCGAGGCTCAAGGAGTTTTCCGAGAACATAATCGAGAGCGTCAACGTCGGCATTCTGGTCGTCAACTTTGAAGGTCGCATAACGACCTGGAACAGCGCGATTGAAGAGATATACGGGATCAACCGCGAGCGCGCGCTGCGCCGCAATATTCGCGACGTGCTGGACGCGGACCTGGTCGAAACCATGCGGAACATTACCGGCGACAACGGCTGGTCGCTTAGCGAGACGCGGCACATATATAAATTCAACGCCTCGACCGAGGACGGCCGCCCGCTGACGCTCAACATCTCGCTCGCCCCCTTCGAGGTCGCCCGGGGGGTCATAGCCGGCGCGATAATCGTGATCGAAAACGTCACCGAGCGGGCTCAGCTCGAAGAGCAGTTGCTGCAGCGCGAGAAGCTCTCGTCGATAGGTCTGCTCGCCGCCGGCGTCGCTCACGAGGTCAATACGCCGCTTGCCGGCATCTCTTCTTACGCGCAGATGCTGTTGCAGCAGGTTTCCGACGAAGACCCCAAGCACAAGCTGCTCGAAAAGATTCATCGCCAGACCTTGCGGGCTTCGGGCATAGTCAATAACCTCTTGAACTTCTCGCGCACCGGCGATACGCAGTTCCGCGAAACGGACTTGAACCTGGTGCTCGAAGACACGCTCCAGCTCCTTGAGCCGCAACTGCGCAGCGCCAACCTCGAAATAGTGCGCCACTACGGGCAGGACCTGCCCGCGGCCTACGGCAACGCGTCAAAGCTCCAGCAGGTCTTCATGAACCTGGTTATAAACGCGCGCGACGCGACGCCCGCGGGCGGCCGCCTCACGATAACGACCCGGCTCGTCAACACGTCGCTGGTCGTCAACTTCCGGGATACCGGCATCGGCATCGCGCCGGAAAATATCGCCCGCATATACGACCCGTTCTTTACTACGAAGGAAGTAGGCCAGGGGACCGGCCTCGGCCTCGCCCTCTCTTACGGCATCATTCAAGAGCACGGCGGCCGCATATTCGTCGAGAGCCGACCCGGCGAGGGCGCCCACTTCACCATCAAACTGCCCACCGCGTTCGCGCGTCAGATGCAAGCCGCGAGCGATTAGCTCGAAAGATTACCCGCGCCGCTTCTGCATTCTTCTGGCAGCATATCGCCGCGAGTTGGTAACATTTAACCTATGGCAAAGAAGGGAAGTATCCTCGTCGTGGATGACGAGGAGGTGATGCGCGATGTTTTAGAGAGCCTGCTGGTGACGGAAGGCTACCAGGTGGAGCTTGCCAGGACGGGCGAAGAGGGGCTGGACAGATTCCAGCAGCGGCCCTTCGATCTTGTTCTGCTCGATGTCTCCATGCCGGGGATGGGCGGCCTCAGGACTCTCGAAGAGATACTAAAAGTCAACGCGGAGACGGTGATTATTATGATCACCGCTTACGCCACATTCGACACGGCTATATCGGCGTGGCAGCGCGGCGCGTTCAACTGCATAAGAAAACCTTTCGATAACCGGGAAATCCTCAAGCTGATCGCGGCGGGCATAAGACGCCGGCGTAAGGACGAGGAGCGGCGGACGCTCAAGCAGACGCTCAAGCGCAGCACCGATAGCAAAGAGATCGTCGCGCGCAGCGAGAAGATGCACGAGATACTGGCATTCGTAGAACAGGTCGCGCCCGCGCGCACAACCGTCCTCATAACGGGCGAGAGCGGGACCGGCAAGGAATTGATCGCCCGCGCCATACACAACCACAGCGCGCGCTCGGATAAGCCTTTCGTGACGGTCAATTCGGCCAACCTGCCGACGGAGCTCCTCGAATCCGAGCTGTTCGGCCACGTCCGCGGGGCTTTCACCGGCGCGGTCGTCTCCAAGAAAGGGTATTTTGAAGTAGCCGATGGCGGCACAATCTTCCTTGACGAGATCGGCACGATCTCCATGGAGACGCAGGCGAAGCTGTTGCGCGTCATCCAGGAGCGCGACTTCACGCCGCTGGGCGATACGACCCGCCGCCAGGTCGATGTGCGAATAGTGGCGGCCACAAACGTCGATCTCAAGCAGGCATGTGAAGAAGGCTCGTTCCGCGAAGACCTCTTTTATCGCCTCAACGTGATCGCCATAAACCTGCCGCCGCTCAGAGACCGCCGCGAAGACGTGCTGCCGCTTGCCCATCACTTCATACGCAAGTACAACGCCGAGAATGCCAGGCGAATTTCGGATCAGGTGAGCCCGGAAGTCCTCTCTATGCTAGAGGCATATCACTGGCCGGGTAACGTGCGCGAGCTTGAAAACGTCATCGAGCGGGCCGTGATAATAGCCCGCGGCGACGAATTGAGACAGGAAGATCTGCGCGAGGAAGTGCGTAACCCGCAGCGGGCCGCCTCCCAGGTGGGTGGCCAGAGGATAGCGACGCAGATCGACCTGTCGCGCGGCATATCCTTCTACGACGAGGTCAATCGGTTTCAGGTGGAACTGATACGGCGGGCGCTTGAAATCACGGGCGGTCACCAGTCACGCGCGGCGAAGCTCCTGGGGATGAACACCACCACGCTCAACAGCAAGATCAGGTATTACAATATCCGCCCTTAACCATCTCATTTGAAATTTGAGATCTCAAATTTCAAATAATTGATGCGGTCACAGCCGGAGGTTGAAGGCTTCCGACCGCTTGCCGTCTTCGATAATCACTATCTGGTTGTTATCGTTTTTTCGCAGGTTGAGCTTGCGGTACTTCTTCTTCAGGGTGAGTGAATTGCTCCCGCCGATGAATTCGAATTCATGATTGACCGACGCGCCGTTTATCTCGACCCGAGCGGCCGCGGTGAAGTTTATTCCAGTGATCGTGAGCCGCTTCTTTATGTAAGTCGCTTCGTTTATGGCGGGGGGCGGCGGCGGGTCCGGCGGATCGATTACCGGGTTGGCGATGTTATATATGACCAGCGCAAAGTCCTGATCGAGGGCGCTCCCGTTTCCCGGCACCCCGTCGCCCGCGATATTCGCCGCGCGGACGGTGATGACGAAATTGCCGCTCTCGCCTTCGGGCAGCGCGTCCGCCGGCAGATATATTGACTCGACATTATTCAAGCGGTCGGCCGCGCCCCCACCGATTGACGACGGGCCGGAAAAATTATTGCCACGATAAACCGTCGCGCCGCCTACGGTGACCTCTATATCGAGATCGTTGACGAGGGCGGCCCCCGAAAGCTGTCCCGGCGCGTCGGTCCAGGCGAGCGTGACGCGGAGCGGGCGCGTGCGGTCGGCTATAGAGCCGTGCACCTCATAGCTCTGGCCGCTTTCGGTGAAGAGCTTCGTCTGATCGTTGAGCGAGCGGCGCGCGTCGTCGAATGCGCGCGACAGGTTGGTAAGGCCCCACCCCTGGCGGGCGTGCGGCAAATCGCCCCCCGCGTTCTCGCCCGTCAAGTATGACGCCGAATTGAGGAGATAAGCTTTTGTCATCGCGGGCGACGGCGCTGGGAGATCGAGCGACGTGAATAGCCTGCGCACGAGCGATGCCGACCCGGTCACGTGGGGCGCGGCCATGCTCGTGCCCGAAGACCACGTGTAGAGCGATTGTCCGGGCGGCTGGAAAACCGGTATGCCGGGGCACAGCGTCGCCCCGTTAAAGAATTGTGATCGAGAAGCCGCCCCGTAAATATGGGTGCCCGGCGCCGCGATGTCCGGCTTGATGCGGCCGTCAAAGGTTGGGCCGCCTGCCGAAAACCGCAGTATGTCGAGCGCGCTATCGGCCCCTTCCGGCCCGACGCCGCCCTGCCCGTCCAGGTTGCACGAATCGAATCCTTCCGGTCGATAGTTCTCGCTGGCCCCGACCGTGATGACATTTTTTGCCGTGCCCGGCGAGCTGATTCTTCCGCCCGGCCCGTTATTCCCCGCTGAAAATACGAAGACCATCTCCTGATTGCCCGGCGCGCCGGGCGCGGAGTCGCGCGCGAGGGCGTCGTACTCCTGCGCGGCGGCGTCATAAAAGTTCGACCCGTTGCCCCAACTGTTATTTGATAGCCTTGCGCCCGCCGCGTAGGCCGCCGTCACCACCTCGCTAAACGTGAGGTTGAAGGGCAGTCCGGTCCTGCGGCCAAAGAGCCGCGACGCGCCGATGCGAGCCGACGGATCGACGCCGAGACCGTACATATAGCCTGCCGGGTCTTTGAAGCTCTCATTCCCAAGCCCGGCCGCGACCGATGCGACAAGGCTTCCGTGTCCGCCCCGGTCGTCGCTTTCGCCATCGGTCGTGTAGTTGATGTAGTAGGCCACGCGGCTGCGCCCTTCCGGGTCCAGGAACTCCGGGTGGAGCAGAATGTTTGAGGTCGAGCCGCGATCAAGCCCCGTGTCAGTAAAATCGATTATGAAATCCGAGGGCGTGGCGAGCCCCTTTGCCTGAAGCCACGACATAAAGCCCGGGCCGGTGGGCCGCGTGCCGTCTTCTATCAAGCTCGCCGCGATTATCTGAAGGCTGCGCTCATCGTGTAGCTCGAACGTCGAGGCCGGCCCGATATAAAGAACGTGGTCGAGGCGCGCAAGCTTCAGAAGATTCTCTGAAGACGCTTTTGCGCTTATGACTATGTAATTCAAGAATCGTCTCGGCGCGGCGAGGGCGAAGGCGTCGAGAGATCTGACCAGCGCTTCGCTTTCCGGGCAGTCGAGCAATTCTATCTCTATGTCGAGGCCAATGCCCGGCGCGGAGAGCGTGTCGGCGGAGATCGCGGGATCAATCTTGAGGATTGGCTCGAACTCGCCCATCCATCTCAGGGGGTGAGCATCGTCGGCGAGCGCGCCCGCATGCAGCGAAGCGACTCGCCTAAGCTGGTCGCGGGTGCCCCGAATTATATATGCGTTGTTCGGCACGTAGCCGATCACCTCGGCGCCCGACTCCTGGAGACGCTCGAACCACCGGCGCTTGATTGGCCCGTGAAATTGGACGACTCGCAGAGATTTGCCGGGCGCTTCAGACGACCTGATGGCGTGCGACGAAGGCTCGCGCCTGTCGCTTTCGGCCGTGTCGAGGTCCGCGCGGAGTTCGGTGTCGATAGGGTCGCGCCTGAAAAGTATCAGGTGCGGGTTCGATAAAGAACTCAAACGAGCGCCCGTGGTCTGCGCCTCGCCGTTTTGGGCGGAGGCGGCCTCGGCGGGCAAGCGGCCTGGATAAAAGAGCATCGACGCGGCAAGGGCCGCGAGCGCGAGCTTGAGCTTTGATAAAATGGATGAATTCATCGGGCGCAAAATTATAGCCGTTGATCGAGGGCTTTTACCACCTTTGGACGGTCTATTGTCATCTAATAGAATATGAAGCATGGGGGTTTGTGTGGACTGGCATTTTAAGACCAGGGAGGATGGGAATGAAAAATATGAGGATTAAGGCAGGTGCGTTATCGATTCTTGCGGCGCTCTTTGTAAGTTTGCTGCCGATCAATACGGCGGAAGCTCAGACGAGGCGGCGCACCGTGGCGCGCAGATCGGCGGGCACAAATACGGCCCTCGTGCCGGCCGGCACGGAGCTGAGGGTGCGGCTCGACAACAGGATTTCAAGCGAGGAGTCGCACCCGGGCGACCGGTTTACCGGGACCGTGGTCGGGCCATCGAACTATGAAGGCGCGAAGGTCTTCGGCCACGTCGGCGCGATCAGGAAGTCGGGCCGCGTCGAGGGCCGCACGAGCATGAGCCTGATCTTCGATTCTATACAGATGACCGAAGGCCGGCGCGGCGTTATGCGCGGGCAGGTGATTCGCGTCTATGAGCCGGACGACGATTCGGAGAAGAAGGTTGACGAAGAGGGCTCGGTAGAATCGAGCAGCCGCGGCAAGCAGACGCTCAAGCGCGGCGGCATAGGAGCGGCCGCGGGAGCCGTTCTTGGCGGCATACTCGGCGGCGGCAAGGGCGCGGCCGTAGGGTTGATAATCGGCGGCGCGGCCGGCGCCGGCTCGTTAGCAATCGAGGGGAGTAAGGAACTGGAACTCGATAGCGGTACCGAGATTCTCGTGCGCGTCACGCGGCGATAAGCTGGGCACGACGATTAAGAGCGATAAAGCGAGGTCGTAGCCGGCTTTGCACAAAGAGTTTTCTGGGAGAGCCCCGTGAGGGCGGGTCGTATGGATTCCGCTTTTGACGGGGCTCGCTGGCGTATAGCTCAATTGAACTTATAAGCGCATCGCCACGCGGCCTTAAATATGAAGCAAAAACCTTGCACCCCGGCGTTCTACTGAGTGCAGCCGCTCGATAGACGTTAAGGCCCCTGGTTGCTTTAGCCCGGCAATCGGAAAACGATCTTGAACAATCATTGACGCGCTGCTATCGTAAAACTCACGTAAGACAAGGGGTGAGCTTGATGTCGAATCTTTTTCGCGCGGTCCGAGAGTACAAGTTTATTTGCGCCCTGGCGGCGCTGCTGCTGGCCGCGCCCGCGATGGGACAGATACAGTTTGACAGGCCGAAGGGGGAAAAGCCGCTCGCCAATCCTTTGATAATCGGCTCGTCGCGCGATGAAGTCACGGCGGTCGTCAAGCAGATGCTTGAGACTCGCGAGATTCCGCTCGATAAAGAAGATTGCAACGCGACGACTGGCGAATGCACGCTCATCAGCAAGCCCGTAGTCTTCATACGCGGCATACCGACGCGGAGCCAGCTCCAGCATTACTGCGAAGTCCCCTCGGCCGAAGTTCGTAACTGGGTGAAGGGGCGTTACACGCTTCGTTTTCAGATATCGCCCGCCTCGATTGAAAGCTCTCAGGTCGGCGTATACGCCCGCTTCGAGGGCATGACGGACGGAGTCACCGGCAACGAATGGGTGCAGTTGATCTCGAAGGGCGAGCTTGAAAATGCGCTGCTCCGCTGCATCCAGGACCGGGTCCAGGGTCGCGATTGCCGGGACGAAGAGCGCTAACGCGCCGCCTTTATAATTGCCTCAAAGCGCGTATTCCCCCGCCGTGGCTCCGCCCGGGAGCCTGGTTTTCATAAACTCCTAGTTTGTGCCGTTATGTAACATCGCAGTTGATATTAGCCGTCTCCCGGCCGGCGCACGAACGCGATAAAATCAGGCATAAAGGCAAACCATTTTGACGAAAACTGTTTATAGCCCACCCGAACGGGTCCGCCGAGGCTCAAAATAAGTCTCTTTCGCTTTCCCACACCATAAGCCTTCCCACGTGGCTTGCGGCATCGGCACAAATGTTGCCCTAACAGATTGCCATCTTACTACTGTCTATTTCTTAAGAGTGTTGGCGGAGGTGATTATGCACAACAGAGATTGCGTAGGCGGAGCCCGGCAAAGCGAAGCCGGAATATCACTCGTAGAGACCGTCATAATCGGGATGGTTATAACCAGCGTCATAGCCATTGCCCTGCCGTCGGTCAGCACGGCGATACGCGGCTACAACGTTCGCAGCGCCGCCGCCCACGTGGCCGAGCGCATATCGGCCGTGCGCGCGTTGGCCATGGCGAAGAACAAGAGCGTGACCTTCTCTTATAACAGCGGCACCAAGACTTTCGGCTTTGATTTCACCGGCGCGGAAGGCGACGGCGTTCCCGACGCGAGTGACCCGGATAACCCCGGCTCGTCCTACCCGGTTGAAAAACTCACGACCGGTATGAACGTGACCTTTCCTGATAATGCCGACATAAAAGTGACGTTCAACTCGAGGGGCGAGTCTGCCTATCGGCAACTCGGAAAAGAGCGTGCTGATCCAAAACAGCGGCAAGTCGGCCACGGTGCGGGCGAACCTGCGCGGCAAGATCTGGGTGGAGTAACAGGTGAGAGGTCCGGAGATGAATATGACAGGTAATCAGGAATCAAACCGCGCGGAACGCGGATTCACACTAATAGAAGTCATGATAGCGATGGTGGTCCTCATGGTAGGGCTCGTGTCGGTCGTAGGAATATCGGGCTACGTCTCGCGGGCAAACACCGTATCCAACACCATGAGCGTGCTGGCCACGGCCGCGCAGGATCAAGTAGATCGCATGCGGGCGATCTTGTGGACGATTAAATCTGATAAGGATGCGAGGCTATCGGTCGGGGGCAGCCTTGATGAGAATGAGGCGAACCACCACGAGATCGTCGCTGACAGCGCGATGGGCGATTTAATCGTGCGCTGGAAGGTAGTCGAGGGGCCGGGCACAACGGGTGATATGCGCACGGTGACCATCAAGGTCGTGCAGGACCTGGCGCCCCCGCTCATGAAGGATGGCTATACGGTAACGACAATAATAAGCAGGAATTGAGGCTGCAATGGATACCAGGAAAGACGAGCGTGGATTCACATTAATTGAAATCGTGATATCGCTTGCGATACTGACGATAGTCATGGGGGTCGCCTTCATGCTGCTGAACAAGTTTCAGCAGACATACAGGTACGAGGACGCCTACGCCGACGCGCAGCGCAACGGCAGGTTCGCCATCTCGAGGCTGAACGAAATCATTCGAACGGCGGGCACCAACCCGACCGGCGACATGATCGTCAACGGATGGCGTTTTGTGGAGTTCGGCAGCGCGGGCAATTTCCCTACCGGGGGGACCGACAGTAAAGGGGACTCTCTGCGCCTGAAGAGCGATCTCAACGGCGACAAACAGGCCGTCACCACGATCGTGGCGGATTCGGACGTGATCGTCACTTCCGAGAGCGTGGTGCTTAAGTTTGAAGCGGCGAACCGCAGGATTATTATGACGGACCTGAACATGACCGGGAGCAACTCGGTTACGCCGATTGCTGACAATATCAGCAGCCTCAGTTTCAGCGACCCGGATGGCTCCCGTCGCGAGGTGCTCGTCGAGCTGGTCGCGACAACGAGCGGCATTGCCGTCAGCGATCCGATGTACCGGGAAGTAAAATATACCTCGACCATAAGGCTTAGAAACAGGAAGTAAGCATCGCGATTTATTAAGGAGTGTGGCCATGAAGAAAGAGAGTTTATATAAGCCGAGGGAGACAGAGCGGGGGACCGCGCTCGTTATGGTTCTGCTTATCGTAGCGCTGGTGCTGGCCATGGCCATGGGCATGACCCTTACGGCGGTCTCCGAGCTGGGCGTGAGCAAAACCTACGGGACGCAGACGCTGGCGCTACAGGCGGCGGAGGCGGGCCTCAATCACGCGGTGAGCCTCGTGCAAAACTTCAGTCCCACAACCTCTGGAATAACACATGACTTCAATGGGCTGTTGAAACTGCGCGGGACCGGCCAGGAATTCCCGATTAGCGCGAGCGACTTTATCGCGGGCGCGGATATGATTACCGCAAGCTCGTCGGGAAGCCAAGGAAGCCCGAGCTTGCTTTCCACTCTCGCGACGAACGCGACCGAACTGAACGGCCATCTGCTTCGCGATGCGGACGGCAACCCGATAGAAGGCGCGACCTACAGCGTGCGCATGATAGACGACGAACCCAATCCGACCGGGGGCAACGCCGCGCTGAAAGTGCCGAATTTCAGCCCCGGCACGACTTATTCGGAAAGCACCGGGACGGACGCGAACAACCCGAATATAGATAAGAACCGTCGGGTCGTGATCTATTCTACCGGCAAGTATGATAACGCATCGGTGACCCTTGAAGGCTGGGTCGCCTTCCTGCCATACCCCGCGCTATCGGCCAACGGTGACATCGACGTAGTCGGCAGCTCCGACATCACCGGCGCATACGGCGGCGTCCACTCAAACGAAGACCTCAACATCGGCAACGCGGCCACGGTCGAGCAGAGCGCCACCGCGTCGGGGCAGGCTACGATCGCCAGACCTGGAAACGTAGGCGGGTTCTCGGGCGGCGGACAGGCGCGGCTCGATATACCCGAATTCGTCACGACGCCGGTCATAAACCCGGCCAACGGGGCCGCCGACAAGAGTCCGCGGTTCCAGGACTTCTTGATTCGCGCCGCCGACCGCCTGCTGGTCGATCCCGGTTACGCCGACGGGGCGCATGAAAACCAGTCGAACGGGAACGCGAACGCGGGAACGCAGCGATTGCGCAGCCTCGCCGAGAGGCTCAACGTAAGCTACACGTCGCTTGCCACCGCGCTCGATACGGGCACTAACCAGGGTAACAACGTTCAGCAGTCGGTCCCCGTGGCGATTCAGATAAACCGAGCGGCCGACGGAAGCGGGCTCGCCACCAGGATAACGAACCTCTCGGATTCGGGGTGGGGCTACACGGGCGGCTCGAACGCGAACTGGGGTATCAGCAGTACTGTCGCGAGCGGTCATACTTATTACGTGGTGGGGCTCGACAATTATAATCTCACCAACCCTGCCTTCAGCACGAAGAACGGCGGCAACGTAAAGATAACGAGTAATCATGGCACGGCTGCAAACCCGGTGCAGATAACGATACTGGCCACCGGATCGATTGAGCTGGCGGGAAACCCGAACCTGGTGTCGAACCTCCAGTCGCTCAAAACGCCGCTGCTGCCGCCCTTCGTCAAGGTCGACTTTCTGATGGCGGCAGTTCAGGACATACAGATCAGGGGCGACACGGATGGGGCGCAACGATTCGCCGGGATAAGCTATGCCGGCGAGCAGGTCAACCTGAGCGGCAACGGCGCAGTCAACGGCCAGGTCATATCGCTCGGCAATAAAAATGTGAGCAACACGCCGGTCAACACCAATACCAATACCGTGACCGGCAGCTTCTTGCTCACGCTCAATGACGGCAACGCCATCGGCAAGATAAGCCTTTACACCTGGAGACAGATCAAGCGCTAAGAGGCCCGGTTTAACCATCTGGGCAAGGCGTGCGCCACATCAGCGCCGCCGCGCACTCTGCAAGTCTCTAACCTGCCCCATGTCTTCTTCTTAATACCTGGGCCTCATATGAGGCCCAGGTATTCGTTGTGTCAGTCATTATTAATATCCGAATACGTCATTTTGAATGAATCACGGGAGGCGTTACTAAACAGCCGTCGCTATATAGCCAATCTAAATACGATTAGCGGCCGATGTCGTAATGGCACTAGCTTTGCAGTTCACAGTGATTAGATATGCGATCAACATGGCCTTCGTGAATTCGCGGGCCAACATGGGTAAGGAGACCACGACCATTGATGAACTGGAAAACTCATAGGCAACAGCGGGGATTCTCGGTACTCGAAACAGCAGTCGTCGTAGGGATGGTAGGCACCCTTGTCGCCATCTCGGTACCTATAATCTCCAGCTCCATGCGCCAATACAGACTCAACACGGCCACGCGCCAGGTGATCGATACTATAAAGCGTATAAAGATGCAGGCCGTCAGCGAGAACCGACGCTCGGCGATGATGATCGATACCGGCGGGCTGCGCGCGGGCATAGCGCTGCTCAACGACGACGGCTCAGTCAACCGGGTTGATTACGTGCCGCTGCCTGGCGGGGTCACCTTTACCAGACCTGACGTGACCGCGACGCCTCCGGGTGTCGTCTCTGCCGATGCGATCTCGTGCCCGGAATATGGGGAGACCGGGACGCTCTTTAAACAGGACTTCAACTCGCGCGGGTTCCCCGTCGTGGCAAACGGCGCGGAGGTTATATCCATATTCCTGGGCAAACGGCGACTCGTTCAGGGCCATAGTGATGAACAGCGTCGGGGGGATACGCACATACGCGATGGAGAGCGGCGACAGTACCTGGAAAGATTCGCGCTCGAAGTGAGCGGCATTACGACCAAGCAAGAGTGATTGGGGATGATGATGGAACCGAAAGCGATCAAAGATGAAACGGGCCGGGAGCAGGGCTTTACGATAATCGAAGTGGCGGTAGCCTCGGTGATAACGATGCTGGGGCTTATCTATCTGGCAAGCCTGTTTACGCTCGCCATATCGCAGAACCGGCTTATCAAACACTACACCTCGGCAACGGCGCTGGCGCAGGAGAAGATCGAAGAGCTGAACGCCATACAGCCGAACGACCCGCGATTGGGGAAGGGCGGCAGCCTGGATGTCGAGACGAAGGTGGGCGGCATAGACTATTTCGAGCCGGTGCTGGTCGACGACTTCGGCACGGTCACCGTCGGTGACGAGATAGCGGAGGGACAGGTCCCAAACTATCGGAGGTTCTGGCTGGTTGAAGAGGAAACGAACGCCGCGTTCCCCGATACGAAGATCATCTCGGTGAGGGTCGTCTCGTTGCAAGCGGGCAGCAACTCTGGCCACCCCGAAGAGTCCATCCTTGTTACGGTGCGTTCGAACTGAGGGAGAGGAATTATGAGAAGAAACGGCGAAAGCGGGTTCACGCTTCTTGAGTTGATGGTGGCGGCGTTGCTGACGGTCGGGCTGATCGGCGTAGTGATGACGCTCGCCAACAAGAATCAGCAGGTATTCGTCACCGAAGTCGGCGTCGTGGATATGAACCAGAACATGCGAACCGCGATTGACCTGCTGACGCGCGACATTCAATCCGCCGGCGTAGGGCTCCCGGTCGAAGCGAAAGGAAACTTTGCGTCGATCTTCTACACGGACGGGGAGGATGGCGCGCCCGACGGCATAATGATGATCAACGGCGACCCGTTCGCGCCGCTGGCGGACCTGTCGGCCCGCGCGGCGGGCAGCGCCGAATTCTTTCTCTTCCCGCCGGCTGTGAACGCCGCGGGTAGCGGCGCTAACCAGACTTTCACCTATTCCTATATCGACGCGAACGGGAAAACGCAGACCAAGCCCATCTACAGGACCTTTGAGCAAGACCCGAAAAAGTACATCGTTTATGACGAAGAGCAGGCGATGATCTTCGAGCTCACGCAAAACGGCCAGATGACCGGCGACGGGAACGCCACGCGGCTCAAGATAGAGCATAACCCCCAGAGCTTCCTGAACCCGCCGAGCGTCTTTGGCACCGTCATCGGAGCGGGCGAGCCTGATTATGATTCAGGGAGGACGAAGGTGGCCGTGCTCGGAAACACGGTGGGCTATCGCCTCAACAGAGAGACGCGCGAGCTTGAGCGCACCGAAGACATGATCACGTGGTATCCGATCGCGCGCGGTATTGTCAACCTGCAGATACGCTACCGGGTGGTGCTGAGAAACACTATTACGAACCTTATTGAAGAGAAGGTCAGCGATGCCCCGGGTGACGGCCTTGATGCGACCGATACGGGATTCAGAACGTCGCGGCGCGACATACATTCGGTCATCATACGCATCACCGCCGAGACGCCCGACGCTCAAGCACATAGCCCGTTCTACCGCCGAGTCACGCACATATTCGAGGTCGCGCCACGCAACCTCAACCTCGTGCGCAACAATAATCTCTCGGCGGGGGAAGAGGCAGGCAGTGATGGCAGCAAGGATAAGGATAAGGACAAAGACAATGATAATGACGGCAGTCACTAAGAGGCTTTCCAATATGGCGGAGGCAGGCGCAGGGGCCACCCCGGCCGGGCGCGATGGCGAACGCGGCATTGCCCTTATCACGTCGCTGCTCATTTCAACCCTGCTTCTCGCGCTCGGCATAGCCGTGACATTTTCTACCACGTCCGACACGGTGATAAGCCGCAGCCACCGCGTAGGCGAGCAAGCGTTCTTCGCCGCCGATTCGGGGCTGGCCCTCGGGCGTCGCGCCCTGGCCGCGGCCATAGAAGAAGAGTTCACGAGCATAAAAGAAGGCAAAGCGGATTACGGCCAGAACGGCACAGGCTTTTATAAGACACCTGTGCCCACCGAAGACGGCTCGCTCGACCAGGCGGTGGAGATCATCCCCGACCCGGTCACGAATCCGAACTATCAGTTTTATGTCAATGTGCGCGAGCGGGCGGCCGCGCTCGTGACGGCCGCCGACAGCCGGGGTCGCCTGGCGGCGCTAAACGGCACGAGCTATACGGTCGAGTTCATCCCCTCGTCTCGCGTCTTCATCTTTGACGCGGACGAAGATGATCCTAAGAATTCTACGCAGGAGATACAGCTCTATTATTCGATCAGGGCGACGGGCGTGACCGACGCGGGCGGGCGCGCGAGCGTGGTAGAAACGGGTCGCGTCTCGACCAGCCTTTCATTTTCGAACACGATGCTTCCGGGGACCGGGCGGGACTTCAAGTTCTCGGGCTTCGCCGCCTTCTTCGATGACGGCGATACGAGCACGTCCAGCTACCTTGCGGCGGGAACCTTTAAAGGCCCCGTCCACACCAATACGCATTTCTCGTTTCATTCAGGCCGCACGGTCGCTTTCGGCGACGTCGTATCGCAGGTCGATCCCACGATAAGGTATTTCGGGACTAACAACAGAGACAACTGGATCGACATACCGACGCAGGACATCAGGGGCATAGACCTCGGCCCACAAGGCTATAAGAGGAGCGACACGGTTCCGCTACCCGACAATAACTTTTCTCAGGAGTATGCTGTAATCAACGGGAGCGGAATAACTGATCTGAGAGCCGACGGGCGTCCGGTTGACCCGCCCGGGGCCATACCGGCTGACAATCAGGGCAAGGATATTCCGGTCTTCGACGCCTCCGGCCGCGTCACCGCCGACGCGCTCGCGGCGAACCTTCGCGACGCCGGTAAGAATAAGCCGGCCATCACTACTAGCAACGGCACCAGACTGCTTGCAAACGGCATCTACATCTCGTCTTCGGATGGCGCCTCGATTACCGGCGCGGGCATATACGTCCAGGGAGACGCCGACGACATACAGATGAAAGTGGGCGCGAACGGGAAGGATCAAATCTACGTCATCAAACAGGGTAATAAGACGGTGACGGTCACCGTGAACCCGGTGAACAACACGACTACGGTCAGCAGCGGCAACCAGTCGACAAGCTATACGGGGGTCCCGACGGATAAATCGGCCGATTTTGAAAACCCCGCGAAGTGGAAGCCCGGAATGTCGCTTTTTGTAAACGGCAGCGTCAAGAGCCTGCGGGGCGGGACCACAAGCTCGGGCGCAGGCAACGCGCTCGCGCCGGGCACCCGGACCACCCTCACCGCCCAGCGACATATCACCATCACGGGCGATATAAAGTACACCGACCGCGTAGTCAACAGCCTGGGCGACCCGGTCACCAGCTATAACCAGGTCGAGAACGTACTCGGAATATTCACCAACGACGGCAACGTGGAGATGAAGCCGAACTCCAGTTTCGTATCGAGCGGGCTCAGCCTCCGCATAGACGCCGCGATAGTCTCTTTTAACAGTAAGACCTCGAATGACAGCGGCCAGATCGAAGGCTCGATTGTCTATACGGGATCGACTCCCGGCAGCAATGACAAGTGGACGCTCATCGGCAGCCGCGTGCAGTCGAAGATCAACAATATCGGTTATTCGAAGCGCGACATCTTCTTTGATCCCCGGTTTAGGGGTGGGAACTTCGCGCCGCCCTTCTTCCCCGGCACTACCTACAACCTGGGACAGGAGGAAGTCTTGGGAGATATAGTGGTCGCCAAAGTCAGCTCGGCGACGCCTACGGGCATGACCTGGTACAGAGAGAATAATTAATACCCATCAGGCCGCGACAGGCGACGAGTGACAAGAAAAGATTCAATCTTGTCACTCGTCGCCTGTCGCGCTCTTTCCTTGAACGCCTGCCGCGGCGGTAGTAACATCAAAGCCGCTCGATTATTCCGACAGCAAATCTATACAAACAGCGACTACCCGACGCACGAATCGCGAGGCGGAGGGAGCATTGTGAAGGGAGATCGAAATGACTCTAAAAGCGGCGCGGCGATCTGTCGTCTCTCTGTTACTGGTTATCAGCTTTGTCTGTGTGTCGGCGGCGCAGGATGCCGATCAGGTGCGGCGCGTTTCGGTTGGCTATCGGACTTTGAGGAATACGGGTGAGCTGACGTCGAAGCTCTCGGCCGAAGCCCTGGCCCAGGTCGACCTCCTGGCGCAGATGGCCGCGAAGGCCAACACCGACGGCAAGCATGGTGACGCGCTCAAGCACTACTTCCACGCGATGGCGATGCTGCGCGGGCAGGAGTGGACGCCGCTTCGCGCGCTCGGCGCGGGACTCACGGTGAAGCTCGACAGGCAGATGCTTGAGCCGGGCGCATCTTTTACCCTTCGACTCGGCCAGTTGTTCGCGCTCGACAAAAGCCCCGACGGCAGACTCAAGGGGGCGGTCGTCTTGATAAAGGCGGGAGAGCAGCAGCCGCTTAGCGAGCTTAAAGCACTCGATCAGATAGAGCCCGATTTCATCACCCGCGCTTTTACGACTCAGGTGGCGGTGCCCGATGTGGCGGCCGGAAATTATCGCGTCGTCGTGCGGCTTTCCGGCGCGGGCGCCGAGACCGTGGAAAAGAGCGCTACGGTCCACATAGAACGCTCTCTTGCCTCGAAATTCTCAACGGCAAGAGAGCGAGCCGCCAGGCTCGAGACGAAGCTAAAACCGACTGAAGCCTCGCTCGTCTCTGCTTATCACTCGGCCCGTTATCGCATAGCGCTTTATGATATGGCCGACCGCGGCGAGATCAACTTCGAACGCATAAACTTTAATCAGCAGATTGACGAAGCTATCGCGATGCTCGACGCTCTTGAGCGCGGCCGCGACCCTCTGGCCGCGCGGCGGGGCGAATTCAAGAAGGCGTACCTTTCCAAAGTTGATAAGACGCTCCAGCCCTACCAGGTTTTCGTGCCTTCGAGCTATGACGGATCGAAGCCCTACCCGCTCGTCATCGCGCTGCACGGCATGGGCGGAGACGAGAACAGCTACTTCGCGGGTTACGGCAACGGCGCGTTCAAGGTCGAGGCCGAGCGGCGCGGCTACATTGTGGCCTGTCCCAAAGGGCGGAACCCTGCCTCTATGTACCTGGGCGACGCCGAGCGCGACGTGATGGATGTTCTGGCCGAGGTCACGCGCGATTATAAGATTGACCCCGACCGCGTCTATATGACCGGCCATTCCATGGGCGGGTTCGGCACGTGGTCGGTAGCGATGAATCACCCCGGTCTCTTTGCGGCGCTAGCGCCAGTCGCGGGGGGCTCCTACGCGCCGGCCGGGATGTCGAAGATTGCTCACATCCCGCAGATAGTCATTCACGGTGATGCCGACAAGACGGTTGCGGTCGAGCGCTCGCGCGAGATGGTCGCGATGGGGAAAAAACACGGCGCCGAGATTAAGTACATAGAAGTGCCGGGCGGCAATCACGGCGATGTGGTCGTGCCGACCTTCAAGGACATATTCGACTGGTTCGACGCTCACCGGCGCAAGTCCGTCGATGCGAAGGCGGCCGGGGCCGCCTCAAAGAAATGATGATTGGACAGCTCCCTGAGTCCCGGCAGGGGCTCTCCGTTTAGCTCATGGTCATCAGCGCCGCGAAAATCTCTATGCCGTCCCAGAGGTTTTGAATCCTCAGGTTCTCATTCGAACTGTGCTGATTGTTGTCGTGATTAACAATCGGCACGCCGATCTGGGGCGCGCCGGTCGCGTCTTCGAGAATCCACAGCGGCACGCTCCCGCCGAGCGTCGGCATCAAGACTACTTTCTGGCCCGCCGCCCGCTCGGCGGCGCGAATGATCTGTTGCGCTATGGCGCTGTTCATAGGCGTGCGCACCGCGCGATAACCTGTCCCTTCTCGCATCGCGACGCGCGCGATCTTCGGGTGCTTTAATCGCGTCTCCGCGTCCGGTTCTTTATCCGTAACAAAGTAGCCTTGCTTTTTTATGTGCGCGACGACCCGCTCTACCTGGCGGAGCGGGTCTATGCCTTTTACAAGCCGCAAGTCGATGGTTGCGGTCGCCTCGGCGGGTATTATTGTGCGCGCCTCGCGCCCCACGTATTCGCTACGAATGCCGTCGATGTTGAGCGAGGGCTCGTTTATCAGCTCGACAAGCTTTCGCCCTCCGCCCTCCGCCCCCGCGAGCCCAAGCTCGCGCATCAGCTCCGGGTCGTTGTCGGGCGCGTCCTCAAGCGCGCGATTTTCCGCCAGGCCAAGCGGCGCGACATCCGCATAAAAACCTTCGATCAGCACGCGCCCGCTCTCGTCTTTCATCCCGGCCAGAAGACGCGCCAGCATCATCGCAGGGTTAGGCGACCAGTTGCCATAATGGCCGCTGTGCAGCGGGCGGTTCGCGCCATAAACGGTTATGTCGGCGGTGATGATGCCGCGCGCGCCGAAGTATATGAGCGGCCTTCGGGTCTGATGCACCGGTCCGTCCGCGCATATCCACGCGTCGGCCGCGAGCAGCCCCTTGTATCGCTCGGCTATATCTTTAAGGTTTGGCGAGCCGGCCTCCTCTTCGCCGTCGAACAGGAATTTGACGTTTACCGATGGCCGTTTGCCCGCGGCCTTTAAAGCGTCGAGCGCCACAAGCATAGCCACAATCGGCGATTTGTCGTCCGAGGCCGAGCGCGCGTATATGCGCCACTCCGGGTCGAACGCTTTACCTCGGGCGGGCATCTCGATCACGCGACCGCCCGCATCAAGCGCGCGGTCACGCAGCACGGGCTTAAAGGGCTCGCTCGCCCACTTCGATGCGTCTACGGGCTGCCCGTCGTAGTGCGCGTAGAATCCTATGGTCATGGTCGCGCCCGGCGTCATCAGCTCGCCAAAGACCGCCGGCGATCCTTTCGATTCCAACAGCCGCGCATTAATGCCGCGCCGCCTCATCATTGCCTGGAGCATCTCGGCGTTGCGGCGAATGTTCGGAGTGTCGGAAGCGACGTTCGGGATCGAGAGGAACTCGAAAAGCTCGTTGATTATCTCCGCCTCGCGCGCCTGGCGATAAGCGCGCGCCTCGTTGATCTGAGCCCGGGCCTCAATCAATAAAGTTTGGCTAAACAAGAGAGCCGCGAGCAGACTAAAAGTCGTCGCAATTCGCTTCATAAATATCCTCCCCTGAAACGTCTGTTAGCTGAGCAAGAGCATTCGCAAAAGACCCGCCAGGCCGCCGGCGAGAACTACCCATAGCACATCCGCTTTAAACCTATAAAGCGCGATAAAGGCCGCCACGGTCATGGCGGCGGCAAACCAGTCGATAGAGCCTCCCGCTTCGCGCGTCCATATGACCGCCGCGCCGAATACGAGGGCGAGGTTCAAGATGACTCCGACGATTGCCGCCGTTACGCCCGAAAGCGCGCCGCTCAGGTTCTTGTTGCCGCGCAATATCTCTATGTAGGGCGCGCCCAGAAAGATAAAGAGGAAGCAGGGCAGGAAGGTCACGTAGGTCGTTATAAGAGCGCCCGCGATTGCGCTCGCCGGCTGGCTCAACCCTTCCGGGTTATTCCACCCCGCCATAAAGCCGATGAATTGCAGAACCATAATGAGCGGGCCGGGAGTCGTTTCGGCCAGCGCCATCCCGTTGAACGGCCTGTGCGGGCGATAGCCACGCGAACGATTCCGCCGCGGCCAACGTCACATAGGCAAGCACGGCGTAAGCGCCCCCGAACGTCACGAGCGCGGTCTGGGTGAAGAAGCCGTACTCTCGCACGTGAAGGCTGTTCCATCCGCGCCATTCGGCTAGCGCGACAAGCGGCAGCAGCCACAAGGCCAACCCCGTCGCAAGTATCAACAGTGCGCGTTTGCGGCTCGGAGTCGTGTGCGGCGGCGGCGGCTGGTCATCCCTGATGACCAGGGGCAAAGCGTCGCTCGATCTGTTCTCTTTCTCGGTTTCCTGATTTGCCGGGGCCGGGGCGAATGTCGAGGGCGAGTATCGCGACCCCAATAACCCGACTGCCGCCGCCGCCAGCACGATCAGCGGGAACGGCACGCGCAGAAAATATATTGATACGAAGGCCGCCGCCGCTATTAGATAATGCGGCCACCGCCTCAAGGCTTTATTCCCGATCTTCAAGACGGCTTCGACCACAATCGCGACTACGATGGGTTTGAATCCCGACAGCACGCCCGCCACCAGCGGGAGGTTGCCGTACGCGGCATAGGTGTACGAGAGCGCGAGAAGGATGAATATGGAGGGTATGACGAAGAATGCGCCCGCGACGATGCCTCCCCAAACGCGATGCATCAGCCAGCCGATATATATGGCGAGTTGCTGCGCTTCGGGGCCGGGCAGCAGCATACAGTAATTGAGCGCGTGAAGAAATCGCTCCTCGCTCAGCCACCGCCGGCGGTCGACAAGCTCGCGGTGCATGATAGCAATCTGGCCCGCCGGCCCGCCGAACGAGATGAAGCCCAGCTTGACCCAGAACCGGAACGCCTCCGCGAATCGGACTACGCGCGCGGGCGTCTCGGTTTTTACCTGGCCTGTGTTACCTCCGCCGGCCGTATCGAGATTGGTCGGTTCGCTATACTCTTGCGACATAAGTGCAGGATTATAGCTGAAAGATTCGCCGAAGCTTCAACGGTCGCGGAGATAATGGCGAGCGCGCGGGCGACGCTCTTCAACCCGCCCGCCCGCTTAACCATCTCGCGAATTATGCCCGATCTGTTATTACAGCAAAGACCAGTCGGGCAGGGAGGGCTGTTCCACACTAACGCGAGCCGCCGTGCGGCTGGCTTCCGTACCCGCGGCAGCGGCCCTGGCGCGTTCAGTAGCGGCCCTCTCGCGTGTGGCTTCCTTTTCTATCTTTTGCTTATCTATCGTCCAGCCGATTGAGAAACCGGCGTAGAACAGCATCATGATGCCGACAGCCCATAGTATGTATTTGAGCATGGAGACGACATCACTGACGACGAGGTTGGCCCTTACTATTTCATCAACGTTGAACCAGAGGGTGATTAGCTGGCCGATGACGCCCCATATGGTTAACAGGCAGGCCAGCAGGAATAATCCCACATATCCGTGGTGCTGCACGACAGGCAGGCCAGCGGGGTTAACCGTCTCCACTGGTTTACGGACGATGTTATAGACGAATGGGGCTATGCCGATCAGCGCGGCGAAGATGAAGGTCAGGGTCAGATAGCCCGTTTTACTGAAGTGCTCCGTCCGCTCGGGGAGGGCGGTGAAAGTGAGCGCCGTAACAAGAGCGCCGCTGGCGAGCGTCAGGTTCGAAGCCCAGCTCTCTTTAAAGCTCCAGGTCGGGGACCCCATTTTGTCCAAGGGCGACACCTTCTTTTTATTCAGCATCACCAGGAAGGGGATAAGCGTTACTAGGACCGCCACACCCATTGGGACCCAGACAAGGTATGAGGCCGGGGCTGGAGGGCTCAACGTGACGGGCAGAAAACTCGCCGCTTTCGGCTTTTTCGGATCGTCACTCGCCGCTTTCGGCTGGTTCGGATCGTCACTTGTCGCTTCAAGCCTGATATATCCGCTCAGCGGGAGAGACATCGTCTCAGCCGTGATGATAACGGTAAAGGCTTTAATTGTGTCCGGATCGATCCTCTTATCGGCCGAAGTTAGAGTCACCACCCCAGTCCCCGGCTGGCCGTTGTTGTCCTTGAGAATCGCGGAGAATTCAACCGTGGCTGCGACTGTTCCCCTATTCTGAAGGAAGATGGTGGCTTCCGATTTACGGTCGGGGCCAAGCGTGAGCGCGAGCGCGCTGTCTTTGAACTCGACCGAAGGCTTAGGTATCTTCTTCTCATCCTCTTCAGTCTTGGCGGCCGAGGTCCCGGTCGCCGTTCCCGGCGAGGCCTGGGCGCGTACCCGGCCCGGCGTGCAGAGGGCGAGGCAGATCAGTAAGGGTGTATATGCCAGCGCGCGGCGGATGCTTCTACTCATATGGGGTCTCCTTTAATCGGTCCTGGCGGATCATTTATTTGTCTGGAGCAGATTGAACTTAATTCCGCCCGTTACCTTGTGGTCCACCATGTTGAATGTCGGGGGCAGCGAGCCCCAGCGGTATGCATGTCAATTGGTGCTTCATCCATATATGAGAATATGAAAATTGTATTTCATGCTACGGGCGAGAAATCTGTCACCGGTGTTGGCCGGTAAGACAGGGGAGGGGCTACACGAGCCCCGCGAGCGGCTGGCCATGAGTGAATTCGACCTGATGACCGTCAGGGTCGCGAATGATCGTCCAGTAGCCGACGCTGCCGCCGGTGTCGGTCGGCGGATATACGAGGATTCCCATGCGCTCGGCCTCTTTCGCGATCTCGTCTATCTGCTCGCGGCTATCGCATTGAAATCCTATATGCTCAAGTCGCGAGGTGACTTCGCCTTCCATAAGCACGAGCACGAATTGCGGGTGCGCGCCCTCGCGCGGGGCGGGGCCTAGCCAGACCGTGCTCCCGCCTTCCTCGCGCCGGTCGCGCACGAGGGAAAGGCCGCAGAACTTTTGATAAAAATCGACCGCCCGCCCGAGGTCGCTAACCGTGGTCGTCACGTGAGTCCATCGTATGGCCATAACTTCTCCCGGCTCCGGGTTGCGCTCATCGCGTAAGCATATAAAAACAGGCTGTCGTCTCTTCGTCGCGCAGCTTCACAAAGTCCGTCACCGTGAAATCGGCTTCCAGAGCCGATTGGAAGGCGGCGCGCGTTGCCTCGCGCCATTCGAGCGCGGCCTCCGGCTCGCGCTCTTTGAGCGCGTTTATGTCATAGGGTATCTCAATCAGGCAGCAGTTTTCCGCAAGGCACTGGCGTACGTCCGAAAATCGCGGGCGATTGCTCTCCGCATAGACTATCCTGGGATGCTCTGCGAGCGCCTGAGCGGGGGCGCTGGGCGCTGTGCTTCTAGGCGCTGTGCCTCGCGTCGCCAGCTCGCGCACCCGGTCGCTTTCGAGCAGCCACCTGACCCAGAGGCGGTCGGTGCCGAACCCCTTATGCAGGGGGCTCGACGTCTCTTCGCCGTAAAAGTTCACGATGTAGCGGTTCGATATGACTCCGAGCTTCGCGAAGTTCAGATGGGCGTTGAGGCTCTGGAGCGGGTCAAACGTCCAGGTTATCTCGTCAAGCCCTTTTTCGAGCGCGTCGCGCCGCTGCGCCAGCTTGAGAAAGAACCCGGCCTGCGCGTTGCGGTAATCGGGCCTGACGGCGAGCATGTGCGAGTGTATCGACGCGCGGCCGGCTTCAAACCCCGCGAAGCCGTAAGCGAATCCGATCATCTGATCGCCGTCATAAGCGCCGATGACCACGCCGCCCGCCCACTTCGTCGCGATCAGCGTGCTGAACGGCACGACGTTGAGGTCGCTGAAGCCCCAGGCCTGGCGCTGAATCTCTTCCATCGCGTGGTACTCGGCCTCGCCCTCCACGTCGCGTATCAGAAATCGCCTCCCGTCTGTTTCCCATTCGAACATAGCGGTCAGTGTAGCCTGAGCCCTCGGCCGCATACAAGCCCGCCCGCGGGCGCGGGGACGCTTGCAAGCACCCCGCGCCCGCGGGCATCATGAAAGCGGGGTAAATGCATCCTAGAGTTATACCTAAACAACTGGAGCAAGGTGGATGATTAATAGATCACTGGTTTCGCTCGCGGTGGCGGCATTGCTGCTCCCGATGAGCTTCGCGCAGGGGCGAGTCGAGAAGACCGAACCGAACGGCGCGCGCGGCCCGGCCGCAAACTTTGCGCTGACCGTGGGCGAGCGGCTGAGCTACGCCGTTTCCTGGTCGAACTACATCGTGGCGGGCGAATTGACGCTCGCGACAAAATCGCGCAGCCGTCTTGAGGGAATCGACGCCGTCCACGTGTCGGCCGAGGCGCAATCCGTGGGGCTAGTGCGCGCGCTGGTCTATAAAGTAAACGATACTTACGAATCATTCATCGACGCGGCGACTATGCAGCCCGTGCGCGCCGAGAAGAACTCGCGGCGCGGCAATAAGCGCGAGCAGTCATCCATCATCATCGATCGGAAGGGGCGCACCGCGCGTACGGGCGACGGCCGCACGATAGAGATACCCGCCGACACTTATGATATGGCGGGCCTGCTCTACGCAATACGCGCTATGGACCTCGAACTGGGGCGCCCGCGCACTTTCAATCTGCTTGAGGAGAATAAGCTTTACGCCATTACGGTCACGGCCGAGGCAAAAGAGAAGG
This sequence comes from Blastocatellia bacterium, assembly GCA_963832205.1. Taxonomy (GTDB): domain Bacteria; phylum Acidobacteriota; class Blastocatellia; order UBA7656; family UBA7656; genus DATBMY01. The sequence continues at coordinate 82,941 of CAWHTK010000008.1, forward strand.
TGACGACGCGCATGGGGAGCTTCGACACGGTCCGCATGGCGACAAAGATGACGGGCGGGCGCGACAGCAATCTTTACAACCTGAAGATATACCTCACAAACGACCGGCGGCGCTTGCCGGTGCTGATAACCGCCGAGCCTTCGTGGGGCGATGTTAAGGTAGAGCTTACCGCGGCCGACGGGATAGGGAACAAGTGAAAAGTGGCTTTGCACAAAAAGAGTGACAGAGTCTGTGAAACTTGGAGCCCCGCAGGGGCGAGATGTTTGTAGCAACAGATGTAGTAATAATCTGAGCTCCTGAAGGAGCGAAATGTGATATGCCGCCCCTACGGGGCTCTATTGTTATCCAGGCCGGTTCCTATAAACATCTCGCCCCTACGGGGCTCAGGAGTCTATCTACACCATGTCTTCTATAAACATCTCGCCCCTACGGGGCTACAGACTTCGGTGCTTTACACAGACTTTTTGTGCAAAGCCACGTTTAGTCTATATACATTTCGTCCCTGCTCGACTCTTTTTGTGCAACGCCGTGAAAAGTGAATACCGGTCTGAACCCTTATCTATTCACTTTTCACTTTCCAGATCATAGCGGTCTTATTTTCCAGAGCCTGACCAGTCCGCCTTCCGAGGCCGTGAGCAGCCAGTCTTTCTTGCGCGAGAACTCGACCGTGGTCACGTCATAAAAGAGCGCTGACCCGCCGCCCTCCCTATGAGTCATTATCGCTTTAAGCTCTCCCGTCGCGGCCGAATATATCGCGAACCTGCGGTTCCCGCCCACGGCAATCAACCCGCCATCCGGCGAAAAACCTACTGAATATGCGGCGAGGGAATTTACCTTGCCGTCGATGATGAGCTTGCGCTGCCAGCCGCCCACTTCCCATACCTCGGCGACCGAGCGCTGCGTGATCTTTCCCTTATCGGTCGTGGCGCTGATGGCAAGCCTGCTGGAGTCGGCCGAAAACTCCCAATCGCGATAGACCTCGGTTTGTAAGACCTGCTCGTCGCCGGTCTGAAGGTCATAGACGTGGACCGCGCTGTAGCCGAATGGTCGAACGTCACGGAAATGCACCGCGAGCCATCTGCCATCCGGTGACAGGAGCACGCGGTTGGCGAAAAGGTCGTTTGAGGGCGCAGAAATCTCCTTCACGACATTGCCCGTCTTCACGTCCAGGAGCCGGGCGCCTTCGCCGCTGCCGGTCGCGAGCAGTTGCCCGTCGTCGGAAAACGACACGTCGCCTTCTTCGTCGCCGGCCGGAAACGTGCGTATATGTCTGCCGGTCTCGGCTTCCCACAGACCGATCTTTACGCCTGAGTCATCCTCGTAGCTCGCCGCTATAGTCTTGTCGTCGGGCGCGTAGGCCACATGAAGAAAGGTGCTGTGTGGGATGCGAATGCTGTATAACGTCTGCCTGTCGGTCAACTTCATCACGTCGATGTTATCTATGCTCATCAGCGCGACCCTCTTTCCCTTGGATGAGAACGCGCCGCCATGAAATTCCTCGACCGACCGCTTCCCCTCGAACGAGACCGCGCGAGTTGTTTGCGGCTCGTAGCCCGAGTCCTGACCGAGCGCGCGCGGACAGAGCGCGATAATGATTATTGCCGATATTAAAAGCCCGTGCAGGATGATAGCCCTGATTGGTCTCACCATACCCCACTCCTTGTTCGTTCTCGCCGTCATAAATCACTCCTCAAAAAATCGCGGCGGCCGCGAACCTGTCAATCTCACCGCAGCGGCCTCTGCTATGTCTTGCTCGGTGAAATTATTGAAAGCCCGCAGCCGCCTCTCCCGGGCTCCTCTCAGAGCCGCTCGCCAGGGGCTCTACCCGGGAATCCTTTATATGACGTTTTAAATAATATGCCTTCTCAACCCTGTTTCTCTTTCTGCTGCTGGCGGAGTCGGGCGCTTTTGACGAGCGCCGCTATTACCATCAGCATCACCGCGGACCCGTAGAAGAACGCCGCCGCCAGTACCAGCCATGATCCGAAGCTTGAATCCGATGCATTCTCAATAATCACAATCACCCCTGCCGATCGCTCACTTGAATGGCTGACCTTTGAGGCTCGCTCGCCAACCCTTTGTTTCCGCCGCTGCGCGACGCGGTGACAGGCGACGACTTTGGCCGCGCCCCGACCTCGCGCCGCGCCTCGGCGGTGCGCGTGTTAGACCGAAAACGACTCTCATCGTTTTGATTTTCGGCACGGCTGTTAGACCGTGCTCGACATGCCTTAGTGCAACCGATGTACCATAGGGCGGCGGCCTGTTTTGCTAGGGTATACGGGTGATGAGGTGAGAAGCTCGGCGGGAGCCCGCAATATTCTTGCTTCGTATGTCTAACTAATATTGCGGCGGAGAGAAAGCGGGGGCGGGAGTTGCGCCTCCCGCCCCGCGGTTTGTTTCTGTTCGATCCTAGCGGGCTTGCTTGCCCTTGATTACGAAATCTACGTTCTTTGTGGGCGAACCGCTCACGCGGAATGCGTAGTTGCCCGCCGCGACGTTGCTCAGGTTTATGGCCTTCTCGCCTGATTGATTGGCCACCGCTATGACGTTACCGGTGGCGTCGAGCAACTCAAAGCTCAACGACTGATTTGCGGGGTGATAATTGAGCCTGGCTTCAAGCATCGGCCGCCGAATCTGTACCGGGACCAGGGCGCTCGCGTTGCCTATGGGCAGCGCCCCCGTGAGTCTCTCGGTAAACTCGGCGTATTCGGGCTGCGGCCCGCCTGAGCCCGCCGACGAATCGCTCACGTTGTAATCCGACCCGGCGGCGCTGTCCGCGTTCAACAGCAGCCCGCCGACGGCTGACGCGCCTATGAGTATCTGCGACCTCGCCGATGTCGCCTTCGAGTCCGTGCCGAGCACGTCAAACCCGACCGCCTGGTTCACCTTAGCAATCGACAGCCGCATGATGATCTGGTTGCCGCTGATGACGCCGGAATCCGTAGGCCCTATGTTGCTCTGGTTCGGGGTCCCGTTCGGCAGCACGGTGACGGTGCCATACTCGTATGTGGCCGCGCCGGTCTCGGTGATCGCCGCTGAGACGAACAGCTCGACCGCGCCGAATTTCGAGCTTAAGGTCCACTGATTATTCGCGGTGCGCTGTGAGAGGTCCGCGAGCGTGAGCGTGTAGACAAGCTCGCTGGCCGCGGCGTCGTATCCGAAATCGCACGACACTATGTCTTGCGCGGTGGTCCCGGTCTGGTCGCCCGCCGGGTCTGTGATCTCAGGCCGCGGCTCGCCCGTGTCGGGCGGGAAGAGGTCTGCCGGGTGATCTACGGCCGAAAGCCCCATCGCGGCGCGGACCGCGTTGTGCGCGTCAACATAGCCCGCGCCGACCACCTTTTCTTCGTAAGGCATCGGCGTCGCGGTCTGCCTGAGTATGCTCACTACTTCGTCGGGCGTGAGCTGGGAGTTGGCCTCCAGCATCAGGGCGACGACGCCCGATATGTGCGGGCAGGCGAAGCTTGTCCCGTCCGACGAATAGTAGTAGGGCAGGAAAGCCGGCGGTATGTTCTGCGGGTCGTTGTTGAGCACGCTCAGCGCGTTCATAAAGGGCGAAACCGTGCGCGCTTTCGTAGAGATGATCCTCACGCCCGGCGCGGTGATGTCCGGGCGCAGGTTCGGGACAGATGCCGGGTCGGCGGGCATCCCGGCGACGTCCGTGCCCGTGCCGTTGTTTTTCCCGATCGAGGTAAAATCGGCCGGCTGGCCGAGGCCGTTCTTCTCGCCGGCCGCGACCGATATGGTCCAGGGCATAGTCGAGTACGGGTTGATGGCGTCGTCGGCCGCGCCGCTATTGCCGGCCGCGAACACAACAACCATGTTCAGATCGTGCGCGCGCCTGGTCGCCACGTTGACCGGGTTGTCGGGATCGACTTCCGACGCGGCGAAGGACGACCCCCACGAGTTATTAAGCACGCGAATGTTGTGGGTGAACTGGTTGACCATCATATAGTCAAAGGCGGTGAGAATAGCCACGAGCGGGAGACCCTTATCATCGCCCGTGTCTATCCCCACCAGGTGAGCGCCGCTAGCGACGCCACCATAGAAGCCGCCGGAGTTTGCGCCCGTGCCCGCCGTCACGCCCGCGCCGTGCGTGCCGTGTCCGGATTCCAGGTCGGACGTGGGGGCGTTCTCGATGTAGATCGGGGGCACGAAGCCAGGGATGGTATCGACTATAAGATCGGATATAGAGACGCCGACGCCGAGCAACAACCCGCCGTCAGAGACTACGCCCTGCGCGAGCGGCTGAATTACGTTCTGCATGGTTTTGCGGCCGAGCTTGAGGTCTTCGTTCGTCGCGTCGATCCCGGTGTCGATGTAGCCGACGCCGATGGTCTTGCCCGAGATCGGAAAACCGGGGTTGACCGAGTTGTGGTTGGATATTTCACGGTCGGCGCTCATCTGGGGCACGCCGATAAAGTGGCGGCTCTCGTTCGTCAGGACCTTCATAACGCGGTTGCCCCAGACCGAGCGCACGCCCGGCTGACGGCGTACCGAGGCGAGCTGCGACAGGTTCATATCGACGATGACCATCGGCAGCTCCCTGAGCATAAACCCTTTCATTATGCCGAGCGAGCGCAGTCTGGTGATCTCGGTCTGTGTCGGCATCGCGCGATAAGTGATTATCACCGGCGCTCTGGCCCCGATTCCCAGCCGCGAAAGAAAAGGCTCGAGCAGCGGGTCTACCTTGGCCAGGGTCGAGCCCGACTGGGCCTCCGCCGTAAACGACGAGCCGTCGATCCGACTCGTGACTTCAATCGCGAGCGCTACGATTAACGCCACCAAAAGCACTCTCAGAGCCCGTTTCATGTCTTTGTCTCCTGTAAGAATATGTTTTCAACCGCCGGTTACAGACCGCGTCGCCGGATGAGGGGTGAAGACGAAGGGGTTTGACGGGGCAGCGTCAGTGAGAGGTATAAGACAGGCGAGCCGTAACGGTGTGTGTGCGGCTTGCATTGCCTTAGGTCCCTTCCGTCTTCATCCATCATCCGTTCAAAGATCTGGGGCGGGCCCGGAGAGAATCCTTTTTTCTCAGACGACCTGGTTCTCTCCGGGTCCCGCGGGGGCAAATCAATTCTTAGTTGCCCACGACAAACCGCTGGCGATAGTTGCCAAGCGCATACGCCAGCCACGCGCGCGTGAGCGGATCGTTCGCTTTCACGCGCGCCTTGATCGTGGGCTGAAGATCGAACGGCCCTTGCTCGAGCGTGAAGAATGCTTGCAGTATGCCGCGGTCGAGCGCGAGCTGGACGTAGCCGCGCAAGGCCAGCGGTATCTCGGTTGTTGTCGACGAGCGTGAGCGTCTGGCCGCTGTAGCTGACGGTCACGTTGCGGCCCGCGAGCGCCCTGGCTTCCGCGTCGAGCCCGAGCGCGCGCACCAGCGCCACCGCCAGGTTGAGCCGCGAGGACGGTGCTCGCAGGATTAAAGGTCGAGCCGCTGGCGCTCATCATGCCGTCGGGCGTGAAGTTCCAATCCCTGAGCGTCGAGCCCTTGGCCGTAACCGCTTCGGCAATGCGCCAACATCTCGCCGGAAACATCCCCGAACCTGGGCGTCGCGCCGAGCGACTGGCGAAGCGGCGTGTTCAGCATCAGCGAGCGGGCGAAGTCCCCGCGTGAAACTCGCCGCGTCAGGCGCGAACGTGCCGTCCGCGAAGGTGTCCATCATCCGGTTCTTGAGGACGAACTCGATCTGCTCCTGAGCGGGGTGGCCCTGTATGTCGGCTATCGGTTCGAGGTGGAATACCTGCTTGACGATAGTGCCGTCGACCGGGCCGGGCAGCGCCGCGCCCGAAGTCGGCAGGCTGACGTTCGGCGCAGCCGCCAGCGCCGCGCACGCCGCGGACTTCGAGAAGCCACTGGCCGGGCTCGGGGTTCTTAACCAGCACCTGGCGCGTATTGCCGTCGAGCACCGGAATCGCTATGCCGCTCGAATAAGTGATGCCGCTCGGCGAGGTGAGCAGTATCCCGAACGTGTTGCCGTCGCCCGTCCCCGCGATGTTGTCTCCGCGCGCGAACACGTCGAGCACGTTGACTCCATCTTCGACCGTGAAGTTCTTCGAGTTGGCCGAGCCCGGGCCGGGCAGCGCCGCCGGCGTGTAGTCTATGTGAAAGCTCTCGACCGGCAGGGTCTCGACCGAGAACGGCGCGTTAAAGGTCGGCTCGACGAACGTGCCGTAGTTCTTCGAGCGGTTGAAGACCTTGTTGACCGCGGCGTAGGCGTTTATGTAGCCCGCGCCGACTTCATGATCGTCGAAGCCGGGCATGCGCGTGGCCGTCTGCGTGAGGATCAGTTTTATCTCGTCGAACGAGAGCGTCGGGTCCGCGTCCAGCATCAAGGCGACTACGCCCGCGGCGTGCGGGCACGCCATCGATGTGCCCTGTATCTGCGTGTAGAACGGAAGGAACGCGGGCGATAGCTCCAGGTCGTTGGTGAGCCCGTTGGCGACGACGTTCGACGCCGACCTGACCGAGACTATGTCGGAGGTGAACTTGGCCGCGTTTATCTCGAATTCGCGTCCCTCGCCCGGCGCGGTGATCGTAGGCGCGTCGTTATCGTCGTTCGGGTCGCTGTTGCCGAAGCGCTCGTGACGCGGAAGGCCGCGCGAGCTGAAGTTCGCAAGCCCGCCTTCTTTCGTCCCCGCGGCCACCGATATTACCCACGGCGCTTTCGAATAAGGGTTATGCGAATCTTTGCCGGGTCCGCTGTTTCCTGCCGCAAGTAATACGACGATGTTGTTGTCGTAAAGGCGGCGGGTGGCGATGTTGACCGGGTTATCCGGGTTGAAACCGCCGGACGAGCCCCAGGAGTTCGACACCACGCGGATGTTATAGACGAACTGATTGGCAAGCGACCACTCCAGGCCGCCCAGCGCGTTGAGTACGAAAAGGCCGTAGCCCGATCCCAGACCTATGATCTTCGCGCCGGGAGCGACGCCGGCGTATATGCCGCCCGACGCCTGACCGGTCCCTCCGAGTATCCCCGCGCAGTGCGTCCCGTGGCCCACGTGCGTGTCGGTGTTCGGGACGTTCTCGATTCCTACGAGCGACGTGAATCCCGCAAGGGTGTCGGTGTCGGTCACGAGCTGTACGTTTTGAATGACCTTTGTGCCGAACCTCAAATCCGAATGCGTGGCGTCAATACCCGAATCGTTGACGACCACCGAAAAGTTGCCCGCGCCCGATACGGGCGCCCCGCCGTTTGCCCGCGTAAAAGCCGCGTCGGTGCGAAGCTTATCGACGCCGGTCAGCATGCGGGCCTGATTCATGTAATAACGAAGCCGGTCGTTGGACCATATGGAGCGCACGGCCGGGTTAGAGGCCAGCGCGCGGACCTGGCCGACGGTTGCGGGAACGGCGACCATGCCGAGGTTCTGCAAGGTGCGTCCTTTAAGTATGCCGACGCCGCGAAGTATGTTGAGGTGCGCATCGCTCAACCCGCTCGCGGTGTTGAACGAGACTATCACGACGCCCGCGCTCGCCCCGCTCGCGGCGGTCTGGGTAAGCTGCTGGAGGGCGGGCGACAGCGTAGCCGCCCGCGATGTGGCTGCGCCGGCCGTCAAGGCGAGCGCCAGGATCATAACTTTAAATATGCTCTTGCGAATCATTGCTAACAGGCCTCCTGTAAAGTCCACTTAAGTTCAATTCCCGTTCGCCAGAAACTTTCCGACGCGGTAAGCGGGCGCGACGTCGATTGCGGCCTCGCGGCGGCGCGCTTCGAGCCAGCCGTTCAAGTGCTTCGCGCGTTTCTCGGCGAGCAAATGCTGGTCGATCACACCGCGAACCTCATCGAACGTCTTCGCGCGCTTCGGATTTCTTTCGGCGAGCTTGATGATGTGATAGCCGTATTCGGTCTCGACGACCCGGCTGACCTCGCCCGGCTTCAGCGTGAAAGCGGCCGTCATCAAACTTTGCGGTGTGAGCGTTGCGGGTGAACGAGCCGAGGTCGCCCCCGCGAGCGCGCGTGCCCGGGTCGTCGGAAACTTCGGCGGCTACGCGCGCGAAATCTTCGCCGGCCTTCACGCGCGCAAGCACCTGCTCGGCGCGAGCGCGGCGGCGATTCATCTCTTCATTAACAAGGCGGTCAAGCTCCGCCTGACTCTTCGCCTTATCGCGGAGCCCGGAAGTGATCTGATGACGCCGCGCGCCGACGAGTATGTGGCTCGCGCGGACGCGCTCCGGCTCGACGAACGTCGACTCGAGTTTCGGGTTCGCTCTCTCTTTATCGTAAAACGCACGGGCTTCGACTTCCGGGACCGCGAGGTCCTTCGTAAGCTCGCCCTGCATCTTTTCGCCGAGCGACTCCTGGCGAATTATGGCGAGAAAATCGTCGTCCGTAAGCGCGTGCTCGGTCAGGTAAGCGCGATAGACTTCCGACCCGCCCATCTGCTCTATCCGCTTGCCGCGCAGGGCGTCGATCTCCGTCGCGGTGAGCGAGACGCCGCGCCGCCGGGCTTCCGTTTCGACGAGCGCGCGGTCTATCAGGTCGGCGAGAATGCTTTCCTTGAGCGTTTCGATTTGACGGCGGCCCTCGGGCGTCTTGTCGCTGAGCCCCATGGCCTCGATGCCGTTCTTAAGGTACATCTGGAATATTTTTGCGGAAATATGCTGGCCTTCGACTGTGGCGACGAATGCCGTTGTATTGGTTGATCCCTGCCTGATGCTGCTCAGCCCGAGGCCGAGCCCTGCGAGAAGGATTAAAAGCGCGACCGCTAAGGAGCGGGTCTTAAGAAGCTTGGTTTTCATATATCTGCCCCCGTTTGAGATTTCTCAACCTCATCACGCGAGCAAGATAATCCCTGCCGGTTGAAGGATTCTTGACGCCGACTGAAACGGCTCTTGAAAAAAACTTGAAAGGCTGGAAGGCCCGTATTGAAAGAGGCCGTCTGGCGATTATAACCTCGCCGCATTTTTTGATATTCTGGGGCGGGGATTTCGTCTAAGTGGTGTAAACTAAATGGATCTTACGCCCCGCTTGCGGTTGGCATCGGGGTTGCTGAGGTCAGCGAAGGGAGAAGGCATGACGCTGATAGATTTTCTTATACTATTGATCGTCGCGGGTCTGTGCGGCGCGGTGGGGCAGGCCATCGCGGGGTTTAGCCGGGGCGGTTGCCTGGTCTCAATCGCGCTGGGCTTCATCGGGGCGCTGCTCGGAATGTGGATAGCGCGCCAGCTCGGCCTCGAAGAGATGTTCGCCGTCCAGATCGGCGGCAAATCTTTCCCAATCATCTGGTCAATAATAGGCTCCGCGATATTTGTGGCCATCATCGGCCTCATAACCCGCGGGCGATGGAGATAGCAGGAGGATACATGCTTGAAGACGAGAAGCTAGCCGTTGATGAGTCGCGCAAGATAGCCCAGCACGAAGCGATAAAGGACGAAATGCGCAACGAGGTCCACGAAGAGGTGGCCAGTAGCGCGCGCCCGCTCACGCCCGCCGACCGAGCGAACGCCGCGGCGCTCGGCGATCAACTTAAAGCGAAGGCCGTTGACGAAGTGGCCGACACTGAGGCCGAGATCGACCGGGCCCGCGCCACCGCGCGCGTATCGCAAGTCGTCGACTACATCTTCTATTTTATATATGGGATCATCGCCTTGATGTTCCTGCTCGACCTTGTAGGCGCGCGCCGGTCGAATGACTTTTACCAGTTCGTCAACACCGTTGCTTCGCCCTTCCTGGCCCCGTTTCGCGGGCTTGTCGACGACCCCGGCAACGCAAACGTCCGCTTCAGGCTATCGTACCTTGTCGCGCTGGTCGTCTATCTTTTGCTTCACCTCGCGGTGAACGGGTTGCTCAGGCTTATAGCCCATCGAAGGACTAGCGTGTGAGAAGCATCCTTTCAGCGCGAAACAATCGATAGCCTTACATCCTTTGTACCACACCTGTCATTTTTGCGACCCCGTCTCGCCCGGTGCGCGCCGTAGCCGCGTCAGCGGGCGCTCAAGAGCGCGGCATATTATGTGCAATAAGAGAAAGTCGTAGTTCCGCATAAAAGCGATTTCTTTCTGCCGCCTTCGGCCTTGCTGCTTGCTGTGATCCTCCTAAACTGTTGGCCAGGGGATGATGAGAGCTGCCCCTGGCCTTTTTTCCTTCCAGGATTTTCTACCTCTGCCCGCTTCTGGGAAATTCGCATGCCACAAGTGAACACACGCGGCGCGTGGTGGGCGCGGGCAGTGAAGATCGAGCAGATCGGTGTTCGGTCGTCAGTAGTCGGCGATCAGTCAATCTCCAGTACGCTAAGTTGATACAATAAATAGCTTAATCGGCAAAGCTTCCGACCCCTCGAGATGCGGGCTGAAGCCGCCGCTTCGCTGCCCGCCGCGCATGGCACGCAGATTGGCTACGGGTAAGCGGGTGAAGCCGGCCGGGGTGTCGAAAGTCTAAGGTTAACAGTCGATTTTTTGAAGGCGCAGGGTATTAAGATGTTATTTCAAGATATTCGATACGCAATTCTGATGATACGCAAGAGCCCCGGCTTTTCTTTCGTGGCCGTGCTGGCGCTTGCGCTCGGCATAGGGGCCACAAGCGCTATCTTCAGCGTCATCAACGCAATAATCCTGCGGCCGCTCCCGTTCAATGATCCCGAGCGGCTGGTCGCCGTCTATGAGCACAGCCCCGACCAGGAAATGCAGGAGATTCCCATCTCTTACGCGAATTTCCGCGACTGGACCGAGCAGAATACCTCGTTCGAGAATATGGCCGCCTATATGTTTTCGGGGGTCAACTTCAACGGGGGGCACTCGCCCGAGCGCGTCGCCGGGCTGCGCGCGTCGGCAACCCTTTTCCCTCTGCTCGGCGTCGGGGCCGCTCAGGGACGAGTCTTCTCCGCCGATGAAGATACGGCCGCCGACCCGCGCGTCGTAGTGTTGAGTCATAGAATTTGGGAGCGCCGCTTTGGCTTGGACCCGGGCGTCGTGGGCCGGGCCATCACGCTTGACGGCGAGCCCCACACGGTCATCGGCGTCATGCCCGCCGGCTTCGAGTTCCCGGTCGGCTTCAGCTTTAACGGCAGGACGCTTAACGAGCCGATAGAACTCTATATGCCGCTTGGCGCGGTCTTGAGCGCTACGGAACGCGGCTCTCGCTCGGCCTTCGCCATCGCCCGCCTCAATCCGGACGCGACATTTGAGCGGGCGGAATCGGACATGACGACCATACAGGCGCGACTACAGGAGCAATACCCGGATGCCAACCCCGGTATCGGCGTGGTGCTGGCCCCGCTGCACGAGCAGACCGTCTCTCATGTTCGCACGGCTCTGGCGGTCCTCTTCGTGGCGGTCGCCTTCGTTCTTTTGATTGCGTGCGTGAACGTCGCGAACCTGATGCTGGCAAGGTCCGCGTCGCGCCAGAAAGAGATAGCCATCCGCTCCGCGCTCGGCGCGAGCCGCCTGCGAATAATCCGGCAGTTACTCACGGAAAGCATTCTGCTCGCGGTAATCGGCGGGGTGGCCGGGCTGTTTTTGGCCCTCTGGGGCGGCGATGCGCTTATTGCCATCGGTCCTGAAACCATACCGCGCGCCGACGAAGTGGGCGTGGACGCGAGGGTCGTAGGGTTTACCGCCGCGGTTTCGATATTGACGGGCGTGCTGTTCGGGCTTGCGCCGGCCGTCCAGGCGTCGAAACCAAACCTCAACGAGATGCTAAAGGAAGGCGGCCGCAATTCGTCGGACGGCGCGCGCAAGGTGTCGCTTCTAGGCACGCTCGTAACCGCCGAAATAGCCATGTCGCTCGTGCTTCTGATCGGGGCCGGGCTGATGCTCAAGAGCTTCTACAACCTCTATCGGGTTGATGCCGGCTTCAACCCCGAAAAAGTGATGACCATGCGCGTGTCGCTTTCAGGCGCGAGCTACGCCGAGCCCGACGCTATTGCCGCGTTTCAGCAGCGCGCAATCGAGAATATAAGGAGCCTGCCCGGCGTAGAGCACGCGGGCACAACCACCATGCTGCCGCTCGGCGGGAACTTTAACATCAGCGACTTCTTCATTGAAGGCCGCGCAATACCGCGCTCCGGCGAAGAGATGATGGCTTGTCAAAGCGTGGCAAGCCCCGATTATTTCCGCGCACTCGGCATCAGTCTTTTGAACGGGCGCGAGTTTACCGAGCGCGACAACGCTTCTTCGACTCAGGTTGCGATCATAAATCACGGGCTCGCGAGCCAGTATTTTCCGGGCGAAGACCCCGTCGGCAAGCGCATAGCGATTGAAGAGGTCGAAGACGTGGAGGATCCAAAATGGATCACCATCGTCGGTGTTGTCGCCGATGTGAAACTCTTCAGCCTCGATTCCGAAACGCAGCCGGAAATCTTTCTGCCATATCTTCAAGCCCCCCAGCCGGATTTGACCATAGTGGCGCGAACCAGCTCGGACCCTTCGGGCCTTTCCGCCGCCATGAGAAGCCAGATTCTTCTGATCGATAAGGATCAGCCCGTATTCGCCATGCAGACGATGGAGCAACTGCTCGCGGAGTCCGTGTCGCGCGAGAAGTTCAATATGACGCTGCTGGCGGTATTTGCCGCGGTGGCGCTCGTGCTTGCCGCCGTGGGCGTATATGGCGTGATGAGTTATTCGGTGGCCGAACGCCGCCACGAAATAGGCATAAGAATGGCTCTGGGAGCCACTTCCGCGAACGTGCTCGGTATGATAGTGCGTCGCGGGATGCTTGTGACGCTCGCGGGGGTGGCATTGGGGCTGGGGGCGGCATTCGCGCTGACCCGGTTGATGGAGACTATGCTTTACGGGGTCAGCGCGACGGATGCGACCGTTTTCATCCTGCTGCCTGTCATCCTCGCGGCGATTGCGCTGGCGGCCTGTCTCATACCCGCGCTCAGGGCCACGCGCATAGACCCGATCATAGCGCTCAGACATGAATAGATTTCAAATCTGAGATCTCATATTTGAAATTCGTAGGAGAAGCTTTGATGGAAAGCCTTTTGCAAGACCTTCGGTATGCGGCGCGGATGTTATCGAAGAGCCCGGCATTCACAGCCGTCGCGGTAATAGCGCTTGCTCTCGGCATAGGCGCGAACACCGCAATCTTCAGCGTCGTAAACGCCGTGCTCCTTCGCCCGCTGCCTCTGGCCGAGCCCGACCGCCTGGTAAAGATCAATAGCTTTAACCCGAAGGGCGGCAAGATCGAATTCGGCGGCGTCTCGCCCGCGGACTTCCTGGACTATCGCGCTGAAGGCCAGTCCTTCGAGTATATGGCGACCTATACGGGTGGCGGCGTGACGATGACCGGCGGACAGCACCCCGAAGGGCTGCCCGGCGCGCGCGTGTCGACGGATTACTTCCAGATGCTCGGGGTGAACCCGATGCTGGGCCGCGCGTTTTCGCCCGACGAGTTCAAGTCCGGCTCGGCCCCGGTCATAATCCTGAGCCATCGAACCTGGCAGAACCGGTTTGGCGGGGACGAAGAGCTTGTCGGAAAGGCGTTGACGCTCGACGGCGAGTCCGTGACGGTGGTGGGTGTAATGCCGCCCGATTTCAACCTCCCTAAGTATGCCGACGTGTGGACGCCACTCAACGAAGATTCGAGCGAGTTGAAGAATCGCGGGAACCGCTATTTCCCGGTCATCGCCAGGCTCAAGCCCGGCGCTTCAATCGCCCAGGCGCAAGCCGACATGGATAGGATGACGACCGGGCTTGCCGAGCAGCACCCGAAATCAAACGCGGACTGGAGCGCTCGCGTCGTCGGTCTGCACGAAAGCATGGTCGGGGATGTAAAGCCGGCGCTGCTCGTGCTGCTCGCGGCGGTCTGCCTGGTGCTCTTGATCGCGTGCGCCAACGTCGCCAACCTCCAGCTCGCGCGCGCCGCCGCGCGTCAGAAAGAGATAGCCATCCGCTCTGCGCTCGGCGCATCGAGGGCGAGGGTCTTACGACAGCTTGTAACCGAGAGCCTGTTGCTTGCGCTCGCGGGCGGCGTGGCCGGGACTCTGTTGGCATTGTGGGCCGTCGACGCTCTGATAGCGATCATGCCGGAAGCTCTAAATTTTCCGCGCCTCGACGAGGTTCGCGTCGACCGCCAGGTGCTAGGCTTTACCGCGCTCATATCGCTCGGGACGGGGCTCATCTTCGGGCTCATACCGGCGCTGCAAACTTCGCGCCCGAACCTCGTGGAAACGCTCAAGGAGTCAAGCCGCGGCGCGGGTGGGGCTCGCTCGCAACGCACGCGCAGCCTGCTCGTAGCCGCGGAAGTTGCCCTGACCGTGCTCCTGCTCGTGGGCGGCGGGCTGCTGATCAGGAGCTTCGCGCTGCTCGAAAGCGTTGACCCCGGCTTCAACCCCGACCGCGTTGTGAACATGCGGTTCGGCGCGCCGATGCCGAAGTACGCGGGCGATCCGCAGCGCGCCGCCTTCTATAAAGAGACGCTCGACCGCATAGGCGAGCAGCCCGAAGTAGAGTCGGTGGCCATGAACGCGAGCACGCCGCTCGGCTTTACGCTCGCTTTCCCGTTCACCGTCGAAGGGCGCGAGTCCAGCCCCGACGACGTGCCGCAGGCGGCATACAATTCAATCAGCCCCAATTATTTTCGCGTCATGGGAATCTCCCTCGTCGCGGGCCGAGACTTTTCCGAGCGCGACGACAAGGATGCGCCCGCCGCCATGATAATCAACGAGACTATGGCGCGGCGCTTTTTCGCCGAGGCCGATCCGCTCGGCAAGCGCATAAAGATCGATTACCTGGGCGCGCAGATTTCGCACGAGATCGTAGGCGTGGTCCGTGACGTCAAGCAGCAATCGCTTGGCGACAAGCCCCAGGTCGCGATCTATACGAGCTGTCTTCAGCGCCCGTGGTTTTCGGCGAGCCTCTTCGTCCGCGCGAAAAACGATACGGGCGCGGCGGGGCTCTCGGCGCAACGGGCCATATGGTCGATGGAGCCCGACCTGCCGGTGGCGGGCGTCAGGCCGATGACCGATTTCCTCTCTGACTCGGTGGCGCAGCCGCGCTTTTACGCCGTCTTGCTGGGCGCGTTCGCCTCGGTCGCTCTGCTGCTCGCCATAGTCGGCATCTACGGCGTCGTGAGCTATTCGGTTGCCCAGCGCACGCGCGAGATAGGCGTAAGAATGGCTCTGGGAGCCAGTTCCACGGACGTGCTGAGGCTCGTAGTCGGGAGCGGGGTGCGGGTAGCGGCGGTGGGCGTCGTTGCGGGGCTCGCGGGCGCGTTCGTTTTAACGCGGCTGATGTCGAGTTTGCTGTTCGACGTGGCCCCCACGGACCCGCTCACTTTTGCGCTCGCGCCGGCGGTCCTTCTCGCGGTCGCAGTCGCGGCCTGCCTGATTCCAGCCCGGCGCGCGATCAAAGTCGACCCGGCCGTCGCGCTCAGACAGGAATAGATTTTAGATTTGAGACCGCAAATCTCAGACGCGCTGACCAATGGAGGTGATAGTGGATAACCTTCTGCAAGACCTTCGCTTCGGGCTCCGAACATTAATCAAACGGCCGGGACTCACCTGCGCCGCCGTGCTGGCGCTGGCGCTCGGCATAGGGGCGACAAGCGCGATCTTCAGCGTAGTCCACGCGGTCGTGCTTCGCCCGCTCCCGTTCCGCGACCCCTCGCGTCTCGTGCTCGTCTCCGAAACCTTTACGCGCGGCGAATCTCAGTCGGATAACCTGCCCGCCTCGCCCGCCAATTTCACCGACTGGCGCGGGCAGAACGACGTGTTCGAAAATGTCGGCGCGTTCGTAAATAACCAGTTCACCATCACCGGGCAAGGCGAGCCGGAGCGGCTGCGCGGCACCTTCGCTTCGGCGAGCGTCTTTCAGACCCTGGGGGTCGAGCCCGCGGTTGGGCGCCTCTATAACGAAGAAGAGGACCGGCCCGGCGTCGGAAAAGTTGTGCTGCTAAGCCACAGGCTCTGGCAGCGCCGATTCTCGGGCGACCCGAACGTAGTTGATAAGCAGGTCACGCTCAATAACGAAAGCTATACGGTCATAGGCGTCATGCCCGCGACCTTTCAATCAATCACCAGAATCCCGAACGGGATCCAGCTATTCGACTCCGAGCTATGGGTGCCGCTATTCGGCTTCGACCCGAATTTCAATTCGAACCGCGCCCTCCACCTGCTCTCCGTCATAGCAAGGCTCAAGCCGGATGTCTCACTCGCTTCCGCCCAGACCGAGATGAGCGCAATCGCCGCGCGGCTCGTCACCGAGTACCCGGACACGAACGCCGACATGGGCGTGCGGCTCTACCCGGTGCACGGGCAGTTAATCGGCAACGTGCGTACGACACTGTGGATATTGCTCGGGGCCGTCGCCTTCGTGCTGCTGATCGCGTGCGCCAACGTCGCAAACCTGCTGCTCGCGCAGGCGACCGCGCGCCAGAAAGAGGTCGCCATAAGAATGGCCCTGGGAGCCAGTCGTAGCCGGTTAATTCGCCAAATGCTTACCGAAAGCGTGATGCTCGCGGCGGCGGGCGGGGCGGCCGGGATCTTCCTTGCCTGGTGGGGCGTCGATCTTCTGATCATGCTCGCCCCCGGCGACATACCCCGCGTAAGCCAGGTCGATCTCGACCCATGGGTTATCGGTTTCACGGCGGCGGTGACCGTTCTGACCGGGCTCGTTTTCGGCCTTGCCCCGGCGCTCGCGGCTTCCAGGCCAAAGCTCAACGAGACGCTCAAGGAAGGCGGGCGGGGGCTGAGCGAAGGCGGGCGGCGGCTCTCGCTGCGCAGCGGTCTGGTTATGGCCGAGGTGGCGCTGGCGGTTGTGCTGCTTATCGGCGCGGGGCTTATGGTCAGAAGTTTCCTCCACCTGCAACAGGTCAGCCCGGGCTTTAACCCCTCCGAACTTTTGACCATGGAATTATCGCTGCCGCCGACCAGCTATACCCGACCCGAGCAGAGGGCTGCTTTCTTCGACAGCGTGATTGAAAAGCTGAAAGACGCGCCGGGCATAGAGGCCGTAGGCGCGACTAACGCGCTGCCATTCACATACGACATGCGCCAGAGCGGGTTCACAATCGACGGCCGCCCGGCCCCCGACGAGGGGAGCACTCTTTCGGCCCTCACGCGAGTCGTAAGCCCGGACTTTTTCCGCGCGCTCGATATTCCCATCATGGCGGGACGCTCTTTCGAGCCTCGCGACCGGGCGGGCGCTCCTGACGTGATGATAGTCAATCAAGCCTTCGCGCGGCGCTTCTTCCCCGGCGAAGAGATAGTAGGCAAGCGGGTGACGAGCGGCCGCGTCGAGGTCCTGGGCGGCGCTCAGGTCTCGCGCGAGATAGTCGGAGTCGTCGGCGACGTTAAGCATTACGGGCTGGACACCGAAGCCAGACCCGAGATGTTCTTTCCGCACGCGCAGGACCCGTGGCCGGGGATGCACCTGGCGGTGCGCTCAAAGTCGGACGCGGCCAATATCACGGCCGCCGCGCGCAATGCCGTGGGGGAAGTTGATAAGAACCAGCCGATCAACGACGTGAAGCTGATGCAGGATCGACTTTCGGGCTCGGTGTCCCGGCGGCGCTTTAACACGACGCTGCTTATCATATTCGCCGCCGTCGCGCTCGTGCTTGCGGCCACGGGTATCTACGGCGTGATGAGCTATTCGGTCACGCAGCGAACGCATGAGATCGGCATAAGAATGGCTCTGGGGGCCAGTTCCAGGGATGTGCTCGGTATGGTCCTGAGACAATCGGCGGCAATCGCCCTCGCGGGCCTCGGGATAGGGATTGGCGCCGCCGCAATGCTTACGCGGCTGATGGCGGGTCTGCTTTACAAGGTCAGCGCGACCGACGCTGCAACTTTCGTCGTCGTATCGGCACTACTAACAGGGGTGGCGCTGGCGGCAAGCTACATCCCGGCGCGGCGGGCGACAAAGCTGGACCCGATGATCGCGCTCAGACACGATTAGATTTCGGATTCGGGTCCTGTGAGAGGTAATCCGATGGGGATACTGTTTAGAGATATTCGATATGGCTTTCGGATGTTGCTCAAGGCCCGGGCCTTCAGCGGCGTGGCGATCATATCGCTCGCGCTCGGGATAGGCGCGAACACCGCGATATTCAGCGTCATTAACGCGTTGCTGATCAAGTCGCTGCCTTACTCCGAGCCGGACGGCCTGGTGCTGGTCTGGGGCGAGGAGCTGGACGAGGGCAGTTCCCGCGATCAGGTCTCGGCTACGGACGTGGCCGACTTCCGCGCCCAGAACAGCGTCTTTGATGACGTGACCACCTATGGCGGCTGGAGCGCCACTTTGATGGGCGAGGGGGAGCCCGAGCGCATACAGGGTATGCAGGTGGGCGACGGGTACTTTTCGATAATGAGCGGCACGCCGCTTCTGGGCCGCGTCTTCACGCCCGAAGAGCAACAGGAAGGCAACGACTTTGTAATCGTGCTGGGCCACGCGCTGTGGCAGCGGCGATTTGCCGGGGACATGGATGTTGTGGGCAGGAAGGTGATACTCAGCGGCAGGCCATACACTGTTGTCGGCGTCATGCCCCCGGAGTTTCGGCCCCTCCCGGTGACGCTTGTGGAGGCGCGCGCGGAATTCTACCGGCCCGTCGCCGAAGCCTATGACAACGAGGCGCGTAGCTCCCGTCACCTGCGCGCGATTGCCCGGCTAAAGCCGGGCGTTTCAATCGAGCAGGCGCAGGCCGACCTCAGCGCAATCGCCGCGCGGCTTGCCTCCGAGTACCCTTCCGATAATACGAACCGCGGCGTGCGGCTTGTCACGATAACGGAAGACACGGTCGGCAATCTGCGTAAGAGCCTGCTTATGCTCTTAGGCGCGGTGGGGTTTGTACTGCTGATCGCGTGCGCCAACGTCGCCAATCTCTTGCTCGCGCGAGCAACGTCTCGCCAAAAAGAGATGGCCGTGAGAACGGCCCTGGGAGCCAGTCGTGGGCAAATCATCAAGCAGTTGCTTACCGAAAGTATGCTGATTGCCGTCATCGGCGGCGCGCTTGGATTGCTCCTGTCGCTGTGGGGTACGGAGCTGGTAGAGGCGCTGGGGCGGTCAGCCTTCCCAATGCTCGGGCAGATAGACATGGATTGGCGCGTGCTCCTGTTCACGTTCGGAACATCGCTTTTGACCGGGATCTTTTTCGGGCTCTTTCCGGCCTGGCAGTCCGCGCGCGCGGACCTCAACGCGGGGCTGAAGGAAGGGGGGCGCGGCTCCGGCGCATCATCTCGCTCGGCGCTGCGCAGCGCGCTGGTGGTCGCCGAGGTGGCCATGGCGCTCGTGCTGCTCATAGCCAGCGGCCTGCTCATTAAAAGCGTCTCCCGGTTGCGCGATGTTAGTCCCGGTTTTGACGCGGATAATCTGCTCACCATGCAGTTTTCGCTGCCGGGCGTGAAGTATACGGAGCCCGCGATGCGAACCGCCTTTTATCGACAGGCCGAGACGCAATTGGGTAACACGGCGGGAGTCCAGGGCGCGGGCTTTGTAAGCGTGCTGCCGCTGAGCAGCAATTTCGATGGCCGCGGGCTTGTGGTCGAGGATTACCCGAAGCCGCGCGGCGAAGAGATCAGCGTCGATCTATATATCGTCTCGCCCGGATACCTGAGCGCCACGGGTATTCCGCTGATGCGCGGCCGCGCATTTGACGAGCGCGACGGGGAGCAGAGCGCCGAGGTCGCGCTTATAAACGATACGATGGCGCGCGCCCTCTGGCCGGACCAGGACCCGCTAGGCAAGCGCATAAAGTTTCCGGGCTCGCCGAGCAATCCAAAACCCTGGCGCACAGTGGTCGGCGTGGTCGGCGATGTGCGGCAGTACGGGCTCGACCGCGAAGTGCCGATGCAGATTTATCTGCCGGTAGCGCAGTTTTCGACCACGGTGATGAGCCTGGTCGTTCGCACGTCGGGCGATCCGGGAATGATGTTCGGCGCGGTTAAGAAAGAGATACAGGGGATTGATAAAGACCTCGCGCCGTTCGAGGTGGCGACCATGAACGAGTTGCTCTCGGGCACGATCGCGTTGCGCGGGTTTTCCATGACGCTGCTCGGAGTCTTCGCCGTCGTGGCCATGTTGCTCGCGGCAATCGGCATCTACGGCGTCATGTCTTACTCCATCTCGCAGGGCATGCACGAATTGGGGGTGCGCATCGCGCTTGGCGCGACCGCGGGCGACATATTAAAGCTCGTGCTGAAGCAAGGAATGGCCCTGGCGGCGCTAGGCATAGCCATCGGGCTTGCCGCAGCCTACGGGCTTACCCGCGTGCTTTCGAGTCTGCTCTACGAGGTGGGGGCGACCGACGCTGCAACCTTCGTCGTCGTATCGGCACTACTAACAGGGGTGGCGCTGGCGGCAAGCTACATCCCGGCGCGGCGGGCGACGAAAGTTGACCCGATGGTCGCGCTCAGACACGAATGAGGATCAGAAGTCAGGAGACAGGAGTCGGAATAAATCGGCGAGGCGCTATGCGGCGACATCCGCTTCCATTCTGTCTTCTGTTTTCTGACTCCTGACTCCTGGTTATTGGAGGTGAGCAAGTGGGAGCATGGGGACAGGATCTGCGATACGCGATTCGGATGCTGGCTAAAAAGCCTGCGTTCACTGCCATAGCCGTGCTGACGCTGGCGCTCGGCATCGGCGCAAACACGGCCATCTTCAGCGTCGTCAACGCCGTGCTATTTCGCCCGCTGCCTTACGCCGACGGCGACCGCCTGATGTACGGCTCGTGGCGCTTCAGACCGGGGCAGACGGGCCACGTCGGCGTAACCCCTACGCAATACGCATTCTGGAAAGAGCACGCCGAAACGTGCGACATAGCCGGCTATGCGGACGAGGGTACGGGCTATAACCTTGCCGGCGGGGCCGATCCGGTGCGCGTGCCGGGCGTGCGCATAACCGCGGACCTGCTGCCGCTGCTCGGCGTGTCACCCGCCACGGGGCAAAACTTTACGAGCGAAGAGGACACCCCGAACGGGCCGCAGGTCGTGATGCTGAGCGACGGGATATGGCGCGGGTACTTTGGCGCGGACCCCCGAATTGTCGGCCGCCAGATCGAGCTTGACGGTATAAGCCGCACGGTGGTCGGAGTGCTCCCGCCCGATTTTAAATTCGTCACGAAGGTTGACGTGCTCGTGCCGATGCAGATGAAGGTCAACCCGCGCGATCAGGGGCACAACACCGACATGCTTGCGCGGCTCAAGAGCGGTTACACCATAAGTCAGGCGCAGGCAGAGATGGATCGGCTGCTTGAACAGCTCAAAGAAACGTATCCCGGCCACGTCGGGCCGCGAGAGCAGGGCGTGATGCTCGTGGCTTATCGGGAGGTAATCGAGGGCGGCGTGGGGACGACTCTGCTGCTGTTGTTCGGCGCGGTCGCGTTCGTGCTTTTGATAGCGTGCGCAAACGTAGCGAACCTGCTCCTTGTGCGCGTGTCGTCGCGCAGGGGCGAGATGGCTATACGCGCGGCGATGGGGCGAGCCGCTGGCGCATCATACGTCAACTTTTAACCGAAAGCGTGCTGCTTGCGGCGGCGGGCGGGGCGGTCGGGTTGCTGGTCGCGCTCTGGAGCGTGCCGGCGCTTATGGCCTTGAGCCCGCGGAACCTGCCGCGCATCAACGAAGCGGGCTTAGACTACCAGGCGATCCTTTTCGCCGTAGGCGCGTCGGTCCTGACAAGCATACTTTTCGGCCTCGCCCCGGCGCTCGGCGCTTCGAGGCTCGACATAAACGACGCGCTGAAGGCCTCGGCCAATCGCAAGGGGGGAAGCTCCAATGATTCGCGGCTGCGCGGCTTGCTCGTCATAAGCGAGGTCGCGCTTGCGCTCGTGCTTCTGGTCGGGGCGGCGCTCTTGACAAGGAGTTTCGTTCAACTGCGCGGCGAAGAGACCGGCTTTAACACGGAAAACCTCGCTACCTTGCAGGTATCGCTGACCTCGGCCCGGTACCGGACGACCGACAACGCCTGGAGGTTTCAGCAGCAGGTCATGGATCGAATATCGAACCTCCCCGGCGTGACCTCCGTCGCAGTCACGTCGAGCCTGCCGCTTGAGCGCGGGCTCAATAGCTTCGCGAGCATAATGCGCGGCGCTGAGAACTTCGGCCAGTCGGTCGAGTGCCGTCCCATAAGCCAGGAATATTTCAACGTGCTCGGGGTCCGGCTGCTGGGCGGGCGCGGATTTTCTGAAAGCGACGCGGGGCCTTCGCCGCCCGTGATCATCATCAACCAGACTATGGCGCGGGTCTTCTGGGGCGAGGGCGAGCCGATCGGGCAGATGGTGAAGATGGATGGTAAGGACATGCAGGTCGTGGGGCTCGTAAACGACATAAAGGAGATGGGGCTCGACAAGCCTGCGTCGCCCACGGTTTATGTGCCGATGGCTCAGGTGTCCGACTCTTTGATGGCGTCGATGAACCGCTGGTTCCTGACCTCGTGGATAGCGCGGACCTCCGGCCCGCAAGACCTGACCGCCGCATTGCGCGACGCGGTCGCCGAGGTCGATCCGCAGATGCCCATCGCCAGGACAAGGCCGATGACGGAGGTGCTGGAGGGCTCTATCACGTCGCACACGTTCGTGCTCTCGTTGATGGCGATATTTGCCGGGCTGGCGGTCACCTTAACGTCGATAGGCATATACGGCGTGCTGAGCTATCAAGTCACCGAGCGCACGCGAGAGATAGGCATAAGAATGGCCCTGGGAGCCAGTTCCGGGAATGTGCTGCGGCTCGTGATCAGGCAGGGGATGACCTTCGTAGTGATAGGCATAGTTGTCGGGCTGGCGATGGCCTACGCGATGACACGGTTGATGGATAGCTGGCTCTACAAGGTGAGCGCGACCGATTTTGTGACCTTCGCGGGCATATCAATCGTGCTTGCGCTTGTGGCGCTCGCGGCGTGTATTGCGCCAGCCCGCCGCGCCTCGCGCGTGGATCCGATGATCGCGCTCAGGCACGAATAGAGATGAAATTTGAGATTTGAAATCTCAGATTACAGGAGAGAGTGATGAACACGTTCTGGCAAGACATGAAATACGGCGCGAGGGTACTGCTAAAGAGCCGCGGCTTCGCTTTTGCCGCCATCGTCGCGCTGGCGCTCGGCATCGGCGCAAACACGGCGATCTTCAGCGTGGTCAACGCGGTGCTTCTCCGCTCGCTCCCCTATCACGAGCCCGAGCGGCTGATGGTGGTTCGGGAGACGATGCTGCCGAAGTTTCCCGAGTTTTCGGTCTCGCCCGGAAACTATCTCGACTGGGTCAAGCAGCAGACGGTCTTCGAGCGGCTGGAGGCCGCCGCCGGCCGGGCATATAACCTGTCGGGCGACGGCGAGCCCGAGCGCATCATCGGCGCGCGCGTCACCTGGGGGACCTTCTCGATGCTCGGAGTCGGGCCTTCGCGGGGGCGCGACTTTCTGCCGGAAGATGACCAGCCGGGGAAAAGTAACGTGGTCATCCTCAGCGACGCGTTATGGCAGCGGCGATTCGGCGGCAGCCCGGACATACTCAACCAGGCCATAACGCTCGACCGCATGCCTTTCACGGTAATCGGAATAATGCCGCCCGAATTTCAATTCCCCGGTAGCAATACCGAATTCTGGGTGCCGATGGCATTCAGCGAGAGCGATGCGCAGGCGCACGGCTCACATTACATGTCGGTCGCGGGGCGGCTGAAAGAGGGCGTGACGGTCGAGCAGGCCGCCGCCGAGATGGAGATTATCGCGGGGCGGCTCGCGGAACAGTACCCCAACTCGAACGCCGGGTGGAGCACCAAGATCGTATCGATGCAGGATGACCAGGTGTCGGATATAAAATCGACTCTGGTCTTTTTGTGGTGGGCCGTGGCCCTCGTGCTGCTCGTCGCGTGCGCAAACGTGGCGAACCTGTTGCTCGCGCGCGCGACGGCTCGCGAAAAAGAGATCGCCATAAGAACGGCCATGGGAGCCGGTCGCGGGCGAATCATCCGCCAGCTCCTTACCGAAAGTCTGCTGCTCGCGATTATCGGCGGCGGGCTCGGATTGTTGCTTGCGATCTGGGGAGTGGAGGCGCTGCTGGCGCTTGCGCCTGAGAATTTGCCGCGCATAAAAAACGTATCCGTTGACGGCCCGGCGATGCTCTTTACGCTCGGGGTCTCTCTTATAACCGGTCTGGCCTTTGGGCTCGTGCCCGCGATCCAGTCGTCAAGGTTCAGCGTCAGCGAAACGCTCAAGGAGAGCGGTCGCGGCGCGAGCGGGGGGCCGCGCCGCCAGCGAATCAGAAATGCGCTGGTCGTGGCCGAGGTCGCGCTCGCGCTCGTACTGCTGGTCGGCGCGGGGCTGATGATGCGGAGTTTTCTGCGGCTTCAGCAGGTTGATCCCGGATTCAACCCTCAAAACGCGCTCATGGCCAGCGTATCGCTGTCGCGCAACAAGTACGGCGAGTCGGCGCAGCAGAGCGCATTCTTCCAGCAGGTAGTTGACCAGGTGTCGAACTCACCCGGCGTAGTCGCCGTCGGGGCCACACAGACGCTCCCCATGTGGAGCGACTACCTGCTCGGTTTTCATATCGAGGGTAACCCGCCCCATAAACCGGGCGAAGAGCCGAGCTCGCACTACTGCGCGGTGACGCCCGGCTACTTCGACGCGATGGGGATACGCCTCGTACGGGGGCGCTTGTTTACGGACCAGGACCGCGATGGGACGCCTCGCGTTGCGATTATAAGCGAGCAGTTCGCGCGGCTCCATTTCCCGGACCGGGAGCCCATCGGCCAGCGCATACACATGACCAACGGGCCGACCGCCTACCGCGAGATAGTAGGGTTAGTAGGCGATGTCAAGCAGATGGGCCTCGCTGAGGAATCTCGCGCGCAGATGTATGAGCCGATGTATCAGAACCCGCACAATTTCGGCACGCTGGTCGTACGCTCCGAAGGCTCGCCGGAAGCCTTGAGCGGAGTCTTACGCTCGGCCGTTTCCGGGGTCGATAAGGACCAGCCGCTGTCGCGCGTGAGGACACTCGAATATGTGGTGGCAGGTTCGATTGCCAGGCAGCGTTTCGCGATGCTGCTTTTCGGCATATTCGCGGGCGTGGCGCTCGTGCTCGCGGCGGTAGGGCTGTACGGCGTGATGAGTTATTCGGTCACGCAACGCACGCACGAGATCGGCATACGAGTCGCGCTTGGCGCCGACCGCAAAGACATATTACGGCTGGTGGTCGGGCAGGGAATGCTGCTGAGCTTGATCGGCGTGGGGCTGGGGCTGGCCGGGGCATACTCGCTCGGCTTGCTCGCCTCGACATTCCTTTCGGGGCTGCTGTTTCAAGTGGCCGCCACCGACCTGCTGACGTTCATAGCCATCCCGGTCGTGTTGCTGGGAGTGGCTCTGGTGGCCAGTTTCGTGCCGGCACGCCGCGCGACGAGGATTGATCCGATGGTCGCCTTGAGATACGAATAGGTTTAATGACAACAGGGAGTATTATATGACAAAGCTTTCAATGACACTGCTCGTCTTGCTCGCGTCGGCGCTGGCTGCGCCGGCTTTCGCCTCTGCCCTACAATCTCGCGAGTCGTCGCGAAAGGAACATACGGTCTCCACCCATAACGAAAACTGGACCTGGAGGCACCGCGAGAACGACATAACTTTTGAAGTCACCATCCGGGGACGGGTCGAGTTTAACGACGATTATTCGGACATTCAGACTATCCCCGAAGGCGGGTCCATACGGATCGTCGACGAGCGGCGCGGGGCCAACAAGTGGTTCGAAGCGAAAAACGACTCCGGCCAGCAGACGCGTTCCTATAAGGTTGATGGCCGGGATGCGCCTTTCGACGCGGCGGCCCGACGCTGGCTGGCGACCGTGCTCAACGACACGATCATACAGGGCGGTTATGACGCGAAGGGCCGGGTGCAGAGGCTGATCAGAGAGCGCGGCGCGGCCGGCGTGCTCGAAGAAATCTCGCGGCTAAAGGGCGATTACTTGAAGCGCATATACCTGACCGAGCTTGCCAGGAGCGGTAATCTCGACAGCCAGGTGGCGCGGCGCGCCATAGCGTTGATCGGCCGCGAGGTCGATTCGGACTACGAGCGAGCGACCGCGCTTTTGCAGTTCAAGGAGGCGGCCGTTAATGACGAGGCTGCTCAGGCCGAATACATCCGCGCCGTACAGGGAATTGACTCGGACTATGAACGCAACCGCGCGCTGCTGCCGCTTCTTAAGGGCAGAGACGTCAGCGCCGCCACGGTCTTATTCGCGATCAAGGCGGCCGCCGCAATCAAGTCCGATTACGAGAAGGCCCGCTTGCTGCTCGCGGCGGCCTCGGCCAGGCCGGATGACGAATCCGTTCGCAACGCGATCATAGAAACGGCAAATAGCATGGAATCCGATTACGAGCGCGGCCGGGTGCTCAAGGCCGCGCAACGGGCCCGGTGATTGGAAGTTCTTTCGTTCTGAATTTGAAATCTCGGATTTGAGACTCTAAGGAGGTTGGTATGGAGACGCTGGTAAAGGACGTGCGATATGGGTTGAGGACGCTGCTAAAGAGCCCGGGCTTTTCGCTCGTTGCGGTGCTTTCGCTCGCGCTGGGGATAGGCGCGAACACGGCCATCTTCAGCATCGTAAACTCGCTTTTGTTTTCGCCGCTGCCGGTCGAGCGGGCGTCGGAGCTTGTAGCCATCTCTACGACCGACGTCAGGAATCCCGGCCCGCTGCCCACGTCGCATCTGAACTATATCGACTTCCGCGACAAGAATGAGGTCTTTACCGGGGTTGGAGCTATAAGCTTCGCCGGGGTCAGCTACATCGGCAAGAACGAGACGCGCCAGCTTTTCGTGCAGGTCGTCTCCGGAAATTACTTCGACCTGCTCGGGGTGAAGGCCGCGAAGGGGCGCTTCTTTTATCCCGAGGAAGACACGACGAAAGGTACGCACCCGGTTGCCGTTTTGAGCCACGGGTTCTGGCAGAACGAATTCGGCGGCGACGCCGACATAGTGGGCAAGAGGATAACGCTCAACCGCCAGGAGTTCGACATAATCGGCGTGGCGGCCGAAGACTTCAACGGCACGGGCATCGGCGGCGGGCCCGAATTGTGGCTGCCGATGGCTATGCACGAGATTATACAGCCCGACATAAGCGGCCGCGGGTCGATCACGTTTTATGGCGCGCGGCGAGGGCTCTTCCTGTTACTGTTCGGGCGCTTGAAAGAGGGCGTTTCGGCCGAGCAGGCGCAGCAATCTCTATCTCTACTTTCATCCCAACTGGAACAGGAATACCCGAACGACAATAAGGGGCGCAACGTCCGTGTTCAGTCGTTGCTCCAATTCAGGGTCGACCCGGACGGGGAGGGCCAGCTTGCGATGACCTCGATACTGCTTATGGCTACGGCCGGCATAGTCCTGTTGATCGCATGCGCCAACGTCGCGAACCTCTTGCTCGCCCGCGCGACTCGCCGGCGCAAGGAGATAGCCATCAGGCTCGCGATGGGGGCAAGCCGCGCGCGGTTAATTCGCCAGCTCATGACCGAAAGCCTCATGCTTTCGATTGCGGGCGGGCTGCTCGGGCTGCTCGTCGCCTTCTGGACGAGGGACATACTGCGGGCGCTCGTCTTTGGCGGCGATGGCGGCGGCAATAATCAACCCGCGGCGCTCGACCCGCGTGTCCTTATCTTCGCCATCGTGGTCAGCATACTGAGCGGTGTCATCTTCGGCCTGGCCCCCGCGCTGCAAGCGTCAAAGCCCGATCTGGTCGGGACGCTCAAGAATGAAATCCTTCCGCCCGCGAACCGGCGCTTCCGCGTAAGCCTGCGCCAGGCGCTCGTAGTCACGCAGGTGGCGCTTTCGCTCGTCTCGCTCATCGGCGCGGGGTTGTTCGTCCGCAGTCTTCAGAACGCCGCCGCGATCAACCCCGGCTTCGCCACCGAAAACGTCATAATGATGGGATTCAACCTGGCCCGCGAAGGCTACGGCAAAGAGCAAGGGTTGATATTTCACCGGCGGCTGCAAGAGCAGGTCTCGGCCCTCCCCGGCGTTCAATCGGTAGCCATAGCGCAGAACCGGCCATTCGCGGGAGGTTTTCTCCGAAGCGTTTTCCTCGAAGGGCGCGAGGCGACCAATCAAGGCGTGCTGGTCCAGGCCAACACGGTCGGGCCGGGCTTCTTCGAGACGATGGGAATATCGGTAATCACCGGACGCAGCTTCGATTCGACCGACACCGAGTCTGCCCCGCTGCGCGTGGTCATCAACGAGACTATGGCCAACCAGTACTGGCCGGGCGATACCGCCGTAGGCAAGCGCTTCAAGTTTTTCGGCGACCAGAATTTTCGCGAGGTCATAGGCGTCACGAAAGATACGAAGTACAACAACCTGACCGAGCAGGGTCGCCCGTTCGTCTATATGCCGCTCGCGCAGAATTACGGCCCGCAGTTAACCTTGCACGTCCGCACCCAGGTTGACGCCAGCACGCTGGTGGGCGCGGTCCGCAACAGCTTGCTCGAGATTGACCCGAACATGTCGATCTTAAACGTCGAGCTGATGGACGACGTTATAAGCAACTCGCTCGGAGGGCAGCGGTCTAACGCGACGCTGCTCGCGATATTCGGCGGGCTTGCGCTGCTGCTCGCCGTGGTCGGGTTGTACGGCGTGATGTCCTACATGGTGGCGCAGCGGACGCGCGAGATCGGCATAAGAATGGCGCTCGGCGCGGCGCGCGGCAACGTCATGCGGCTGGTGTTGAAGCAGGGCTTCGTGCTGATTGCCGTGGGCCTGGGCGTGGGGCTCGCGCTGGCCTTCGGGGTCGGCCTCGCCTTGAAGTTCAGCGAGTCGAATTTCGCGTCGAACCTGCTTTTCGGCGTCACGCTATTCGACCCGCTGACGTTCGTGGCCACGACTTTGATTCTGGCAGGAGTGGCTCTGGGAGCCAGTTACATGCCGGCGCTCAGGGCGACAAAGGTGGACCCGTTGATCGCGCTCAGGCAGGAGTAGGTTTCGCAGTTGAGATGAGCGGTTGATAAGGGGAGTCATGGAATCCTTGTGGCAAGACATCCGTCACGGCGCGCGATTGCTCTTTGGCAGGCCCGCCTTTACGGCCATAGCGGTCGTGACGCTTGCGCTGGGGATAGGAGCAAACACCGCGGTCTTCAGCGTCATAAACGCGGTGCTTCTTCGCCCGCTGCCTTACCCGGACGCCCATCGCATAATGCAGATGTGGGAGACCTACTGGCCCGAGAACGCAAACACCGGCGTCGTCTCGCCGCTCAACTTCAGGGACTGGCGCGCCGAAAGCGAGAGCTTCGAGTTAATGGCCGCCTACCAGTACGCCGAGTTTACGCTGACTGGAGGGGGCGAGCCCGCGCTCCTTGTCTCGCAGGTGGCGCTGGCGATGGTGTTGCTTGTGGGCGCGGGATTGCTGGTGCGCAGCTTTATCCATTTGCAGCGCGTCAATCCGGGGTTCGACCCGGAGAATGTGCTCACGATGCCGCTCGGGCTTCCCGCCGCAAAATATAAAGAGATGCATCGACACGAAGCCTTCTTCCGAAGGGTGCTCGAAGAGATTGAATCAATACCCGGCGTAGTATCAGTCGGAGCAGTCAGCGATCTTCCGTTCAGCGATTCGCGCAGTCGCAGCACTTTCGAAATCGAAGGGCGGCCTAATCCGCCCGGCGAGTCATTCGTGGCCGACTCGCGCGAGACGAGCGCCGGCTACTTCCGCGCGATGGGCATAAGGCTCGTCGAGGGTCGCCAGTTCACCGAGGAAGAAGACAGCAAAAGCCCCGGCGTCGTCATCATCAATCAAGCAATGGCCGAGCGCTTCTGGCCGGGCGAAAGCGCCATAGGTAAAAGAATCGTCGTAGGCGGCCGCCGCGAGAGGGAGCTTTACGGCACGCCCCCCTGGCGTCAGGTCGTCGGCATCGTCAACAACATCAAGCACACTCGGCTGAGCGCCGTACCCTTACCCGAAATGTATGTGCCATTCGCGCAGCGGCCCAGCGCTTACATGACTATAGTCGTGCGCGGCGAAAACGATCCGACCGGGTTAATACAGCCCATCCGCGGCGTGGTCCATAAGATCGATAGCGATCAGGCGGTGCCGGGGTTGAGGATGATGTGGGAGCGGCTTTCATTATCCATATCCACCGAGCGGCTGAACACGCTGCTGCTCGCCATCTTTGCCGGGATAGCCGTGCTGATCGCCGCCGTGGGGTTATACGGCGTGATGTCCTACATGGTGGCGCAGCGGACGCACGAGATCGGCATAAGAATGGCCCTGGGAGCCAGTTCCACGGACGTGCTCAGGCTCGTCGTGGGGCAGGGAATGATGCTGGTCCTGACCGGCGTCACGGCGGGACTTGTTGCCGCTTTTGTCTTGACGCGGTTCCTGGAGAGCTTATTGTTCGGCGTCAGCCCGACCGACCCGCTGACTTTCGCCGGCATAACCATGCTGCTTATGTTCGTCGCGTTGTTTGCCTGCTACATCCCGGCCCGAAGCGCCACAAGAGTTGACCCGGCGGTCGCGCTTCGGGGCGAGTAGTTATCAGGGGGCGGGGGTTTTGAAATTTCAAATTTCAAAACTCACATCCTTCGAATTGGAGGTTTCATGGAGACTTTGCTGCAAGATTTGCGCTACAGCCTGCGGACGCTAGCGAAAAAACCGGCGTTCACCGTCATAGTCGTACTCGCGCTCGCCATCGGCATCGGCGCGACGACGGCAATATTCAGCGTCGTAAACGCGATACTGCTGCGCCCTCTCTCTTACCCGGAGCCCGACCACCTCACCATGGTCTGGATGAAGAACAACAGGCTCAAGCTGGACCAGGACTGGCACTCGTATCCAAATTACGACGACTATCGCACGCAGAACGAGACGTTCGAAGACATCGCGGCGTTCAATAATACGAGGCTGACGCTGACGGGTGCGGGCGACCCCGATCTGATCACCGGCGTATACTCGACGCACAACCTCTTTCAGGTGCTCGGCGTCGCGCCGGCGCACGGGCGCACCTTCACCGAGGAGGAGCATACCCCCGGCAAGCACCGGGTCGCAGTCTTAAGCGACGGGCTTTGGAAGCGCGCGTTCGGGGGCGACCTCGGAATAATCGACAAGCCGGTGGTCTTCAACGGCGTGAACTTTCAGATCATAGGCATCATGCCGCCGGGCTTCAGCTTCCCCGACAAGACGGCGCAAATGTGGTTACCGTTTCAGCTCGACGAGCAGCGTCGTCAGCCGCGAAGCTCCTTTTGGCTAAAGGCCGTGGGCCGGCTCAAGAAG
Source organism: Blastocatellia bacterium (assembly GCA_963832205.1). GTDB lineage: Bacteria > Acidobacteriota > Blastocatellia > UBA7656 > UBA7656 > DATBMY01. The sequence continues at coordinate 114,059 of CAWHTK010000008.1, forward strand.
GGCGTTACGCTCGAGCGGGCGCGCGCCGACGTGGAGCGCATCAACGGAGGGCTACTCGAACGCTTTCCTAACCAGGCCGGTTACGGCGTGCATCTGGTGTCTCTGCACGAGCAGGTCGTGGGCGACGTGAAGGTCGCGCTGTGGATACTGCTCGGCATAGTAGGCTCGGTGCTGCTGATCGCGTGCGCGAACGTGGCGAATCTCTTGCTCGCGCGCTCGGCCGTGCGCGAAAGAGAGATCGCCATAGGAACGGCTCTGGGAGCCGGTCGTGGCCGGATCGTCCGCCAGCTTCTTACCGAGAGCGTCGTGCTTGCGGCGGCGGGCGGGGCGGCCGGATTGCTGCTCGCGTGGTGGGGGCTCGACGTGCTGCTCGCGCTCAGCCCCTCCGATATTCCCCGGCTCGATCAAGTGAAGATAGACACGACGGTGCTCGCGTTCACCATCGGCGTCTCGATGCTGACCGGCATACTGTTCGGGATGGTGCCGGCGCTTCAAGCGTCGAAGCCTGATCTGAACGAGTCGCTGAAGGAGGGCGGGCGCGGCACCACGACTTCGCGCGGCAACCGCGTGCGCAGCATCTTTGTCGTCGCCGAAGTGGCCATCTGCCTTATGCTGCTCATCGGCGCGGGGCTGATGATCAGAAGCTTCTTGCGGCTGCAAGAGTTCGACCTGGGGTTCAACCCCGACCGCATGGCTACGACGCGCGTGCAGCTCTCGGGTGAAAAGTATCGCCAGCCGCCGCAGCGCATAACATTTTATCAACAGCTCATCGAGCGGCTTTCGGCTACGCCGGGCGTCGAGTCGGCCGGCGCCATCTCGACTGTGTTCCTGAGCGCCACGCCGAACTCTACGATCTTCACCATCGAAGGCCAACCGCCGGTGCCGGACGAAGAGCGGGTCGAAATCCCGGTCGACTCCGTCACTCCGAACTATTTCACCGCCATGGGCATACCGCTTATTTCGGGACGCTTCTTTGACGAGCGGGATGTCGGCGGCGAGAACGCGAACCAGGTAGCGATTATTAATAAAACCTTCGCCGAGCGCTTCTTCCCCGGCGAAGACCCCAACGGCAAGCGGTTCGTTTACGGCGACCCGGGGCCGGACAACCAGTGGGTGACGATAGTCGGCGTGGTGGGCGACATGCGCCGGACGGGATTTGACTCGGCGGTGAGGCCCGAGACATTCCTGCCGTACACCCAGGCTCCGTCGAGCGGGATGACCGTCGTTGCCCGCGCGCAGGACGGCAACGCCACCTCGCTCGTCAGCCTGATTCGGGGCGCGGCCCTTGAGATCGACCCGACACAGGCGGTCCATGAGCAGAAGACCATGGACCAGATACTCGGGGATATGACCTCGCAGCGGCGCTTCAACATGATCCTGTTCGGCATATTCGCCGCCATCGCGCTGATACTGGCGGCGGTCGGCATATACGGCGTCATCTCTTACACCGTGGCGCAGCGGACGCACGAGATCGGCGTTCGCATCGCGCTTGGGGCGAGCGGCGGTGACGTGCTCAAGCTGATACTGAGACAGGGATTGGTGCTGGCGGGCGTGGGAGTCGCTATAGGCGTTGGGACCGCGCTGTTGCTCACGCGGCTGATGGCGAGCCTGCTTTACGGCATAAGCGCAACCGACCCGCTGACGTTTGTGGCCGTGTCGGCGGTGCTGCTGGTTATCGCGCTCGTCTCTTGTCTGATACCCGCGCGCCGCGCAACGCGTACGGACCCGATGGTGGCGCTCAGGTACGAGTAGTCAGAAGACAGAAGACAGGAGTCAGAATAAAGGCGTAGGCGCTATGCGCCGACTTCCGCTTCCATTCTGACTTCTGACTTCTGTCTTCTGTCTCCCGATTACCGGAGGTGTGCGATGGAAAGTCTCTGGCAAGACATTCGATACAGCTTTCGATTGCTGTTGAAATCGCCCAGCTTTATGGCGGTCGCCGTGATAGCGCTTGCGCTCGGCATCGGCGCAAACACCGCGATCTTCAGCGTGGTCAACGGCGTGTTGCTCAAGTCGCTTCCTTATGACGACCCCGAAAGTCTCGTCAGGGTGTCGGAGCGGATGGCCGACGGCGGGTTCGAGGGGGTGACGGCCATTGACTACCTGGCGTGGAAAGAGCACGCGCAGTCATTTGTCGACCTGGCCGCTTACAGCGACAACAACTATAACCTGACGGGCGAAGGCAACCCGCGCCGCGTCGTGTGCGCCCGGTTGACCGCAAACATGCTCGGGCTGCTCGGCGTAAATCCCCTTCACGGCCGCGCCTTCTCAATCGAGGAAGATCGGCCCGGCAACAGCGGCGTCGTACTGCTGAGCTACGGGCTATGGCAGGAGCAGTTCGGCGGTGACGCCGGCGCGGTCGGCCGCGAGATAAGGCTCAACGACCGGAGCTACGAAATCATCGGCATACTGCCTCGAAGCTTCCGACTGCCTAAGCCCGCGGAGATAATCATGCCGCTCGCGCTCGATGCGGAACGCGAAAGGTCCGGTGACAGGGGCACGCTCGTGAGCGTCATCGGGAGGCTTCGCCCCAATGTCTCGACCGGGTTTGCCCGCGAAGACCTTGCGGCAATCATCGCCGCGATGGACGAATTCACCAGGACAAAGCTGAGGCCGCCTAACATGGTCGTGAGCGTTACCCCGCTGCACGACTACATCGCGGGCGACATCAGCCGTCCGTTATGGGTGCTGCTCGGGGCCGTCGCGTTCGTGCTGTTGATCGCCTGCGCGAACGTGGCAAACCTGTTTCTTGCGCGGGCAAGCGCGCGCGAAAAAGAGATCGCGATACGGGCGGCGCTCGGCGCGGGGCGCTTGCGACTTATCCGGCAACTCGTCGTCGAAAGCCTCATGCCGCCATAATGGCCGGGGCGCTTGGCGCGCTCATCGCGCTGTGGGGCGTCGACCTGCTGCTTTCCTTCATCCCGCCCGACGTAGCATCTTTCGCGCGCGATACGGGCAAGATCGCCGTGAACGGTCGTGTCCTCGGATTCACTTTCGCGGTATCGATGGTGACCGGTCTGCTGTTCGGGCTCGTGCCCGCGCTCGCCGTGTCGAAGCCTGATCTGAATAAATCGCTGAAGGAGGGCAATCGTAGCGGCGCGAGCATCAGAGGATGGCGCGGCCTGCGCGGCGCGCTCGTCGTCAGCGAGGTGGCGCTGGCGGTAGTCCTGCTCGCGGGCGCCGGCCTCGCGATGAGAAGCTTCCTGAAACTCCAATCGGTCGATCCGGGATTTCAGCCGGATAGGATACTGACGATGGAGATAATACTGCCCAGGCCGAAGTACCAGGAAGAGCCCCGCCGCGCCGCCTTCTTTAAAGAAGTGATCGAGCGGGCGAGAAATGTTGAGGGGGTCGAGTCGGCCGGCGCCACCAGCAATCTGCCGCTTTCGGGCTCGTACTCAATGATGGGATTTGTATCCGTGGAGGGCCGCCCCCGCGTCAACCCCGCGGTGGATTCTCCCATACCACTTGGCGTCGTAAGCTCGGAATACTTTGAAACCCTCGGCATCCCTCTTATGAAGGGCCGGTACTTTACCGAGGAGGACGACCGCGAAAACGCTCAGCCTGTGGCTATCCTGAACGAAGCGGCGGCCCGCCGTTTTTTCGCCGATGAGGAACCGGTGGGCAAAAGAATCATGACGGCGCGTGGCGATTGGCGAACCATTGTCGGCGTGGTCGGGAACGTCTACCTGGTTCAACTCGGCAGGGATGCTATGCCCGAAGTCTATCTGCCTTACCTCAAGATCCCGGCTTCAGGCATGTCGCTGGTCGCTCGGACAAGCATCGAGCCCGAGCAGATGGTCGCCGCGTTGCGCGCCGAAGTGATGGCGGTCGATAAAGACCAGCCCATCGCGCAGGTGAAGACCATGAGCGCGCGCATTTCGGAGTCAATCGCGCCCGAGCGGTTCTACCTCATGCTCTTCGGCTCCTTTGCCGCGCTCGCGCTGCTGCTGGCCGCCATAGGAATTTACGGCGTGATGAGTTATTCGGTCGCGCAGCGGACGCACGAGATCGGCATACGCCAGGCGCTAGGCGCTCGCCCGAGCCACGTGATCGGTCTAGTCGTAAAGCAGGCAATCATATTGTCTGTGATCGGGCTTGCCATAGGGCTCGGCGCGGCCGCGCTGCTTACGCGACTGATGACAAGTCTGCTCTACGAGATCAGCCCGGCCGACCCGATGACCTTCGTGCTTATCCCGATAATACTGCTGGGAGTGGCTCTGGCAGCCTGTTTCATCCCGGCGCGGCGCGCAACGCGCACGGACCCGATGGTCGCGCTCAGACACGAATAGATTTGAGATTTCAAATTTCAAATCTCAGATTCCCGGAGGGAGTGATGGAGATTTTATTTAAAGACTTGCGACTGGCGACACGGATGCTCGCGAGGCGGCCGCTGTTCACCTCGATGGCCGTGCTGACGCTCGCGCTCGCGATAGGGGCGACGACGGCCATCTTTAGTGTGGTCAACAGCGTGCTGCTCAGACCGCTCCCTTACCGGGATGCCGAAAACCTCATGACGGTCTGGCAGTTCAACACCTCGGAGGGCAAGCCCGAAGAGGTGTCGGCCGCCAACTTTCTCGATTACCGGCAGCAGAGCCAGGCCTTCGAGCAGATGGCGCTGGCAGAGCCCTACAGCCACGACATGCTCGGGCGCGGCGAGCCGGAAGCGATGCCCTCGTGGCTCGTAACCGAGGACTTCTTTCCCGCGCTCGGAGCCGCCGCGCTCCACGGGCGCACTCTGCTTGCCGAGGATTATCGCGAAGGCGATCAGGATGCGGTCGTGCTCAGCTACGGATTATGGCAGCGGCGATTCGGTGGCGAACACTCGATAATGGGCGAAAAGATTTTACTCGACGGGCGGCCTCACCGGTCATAGGCGTCATGCCGCCGGAATTCCACTTCCCGCCGGGCAAAGAGATGTGGGCGCCGAAAGTCGTCAATGAAGACGAAAAGCGACGCCGCGCGTCCAACTAAATGATGGTCGTAGGGGGCTCAAGGCGGGCGTGACCCCCGCGCAGGCCGGCGAGGATATGAAGAGAGTGGCCGGGGAGCTTTCGCAGCTTTATCCGCAGACGAACGGCGAGATGAGCGCGAGCGTAGTGCCGCTCTCGGAGCACTTGACGGGCGAGGTCCGGCCCGCGCTGCTCGTGCTGTTTGGCGCGGTCGCGCTTGTGCTTTTCATAGCGTGCGCAAACGTAGCGAACCTTTTGCTCGTGCGCGGCGCCGAAAGGGAGAGGGAATTCGCCATCCGCTCTGCTATTGGCGCGGCCCGCCGCCGGCTGGTCCAGCAGATGCTCACCGAAAGCCTGGTGCTCGCAGCGGCGGGCGGGCTCGCGGGTGTGCTCCTTGCCGGATGGGCCGTCGATATAATACGCGGGCTTGCCCCGGACAACAATCCCCGATTCGATCAGGTGCGATAGACGGTCGCGTGCTGGGGTTCGCGTTCTGGTGTCCGCGCTCACCGCGACGGTATTCGGGATATTGCCCGCGCTCCATTTCTCAAGACCCGACCTGAACCAATCGCTCAAGGAAGGCGGGCGCACGGCTCCGCGGGTCGTGGCCGTCACCGGTTGCGGAACGTGCTTGTCGTCGCCGAAATAGCGCTCGCGCTCGTGCTGCTCGCGGGCGCGGGCTTCCTTGCGCGAAGTTTCGTCGGCCTGATTCAGACCAACCCGGCTTCACGTCAAACAACCTGCTCGCGCTCGAAGTCCACGCGTGGGGCGTCCAGCGCACCCCGGCGCAAAGGAGGCAATTCTTCGACTCGACGCTCGAGCGGATTTCGCACGTCGCGGGCGTAGAGAATGCGGCCGCCATCTCGGCCCTTCCTTTCCACAAGAACCGTATAGATATAAACGTCAACTTTACGATAGAGAATCGCGCCGCGCCCGAGCCCGGTCATGAGCCTTCGGCCTACATCACCGTTATCACGCCGGACTATTTCAGAACCATGAAGATACCTCTCTTGAAAGGGCGCTCCTTTACCGACGCCGACACGGACGTGAGCGCGCCCGTGATGGTAATCAGCGAGCAGTTCGCCCGGCGTTTCTTTCCCGACGAAGACCCTGATTGGAAAGAGAGTGACCCCTAAATACGGCAAGCCGGTGACGCGGGAGATCGTCGGCGTCGTGGCCGATGTAAAGACCGAAGGGCTTGGCACCGAGCCGCGCGCCGAGATGTTTTTGCCGCACGCGCAGCAGCCCACTGGCTCGATGACCTACGTCGTGCGCACTGCCTCAGACCCGATGACGGTCCTGGCAGCAGTAAAGGGGGGAATCTGGGCGGTTGATAAAGACCTGCCCATCAACCGGGTGAATGTCGTTGACGACCTCATATCCGGCTCGCTCAGCGGCAGCCGTTTCAACCTGTTGCTCGTCGGATCGTTTTCCGCGCTGGCGCTCGCGCTCGCAAGCATCGGCGTTTACGGATTGGTCAGCTTCACGACGAATATGCGAACGCACGAGATCGGCATACGCCAGGCGCTCGGCGCGCACCCGGGCGATATTATCGCGATGATCATGCGCGACGGGGTGAAGCTCGCGCTCGCGGGCGTGGGCGTGGGCCTCCTGGGCTCTTTCCTGCTTACGAGATTTCTGGGGCGGATGCTCTACAACGTGAGCACGACCGATCCGGCTACCTTCGCGGCCGTCTCGCTCGTGCTCGTAGGAGTGGCTCTGGCGGCCAGTTTCGTGCCCGCGCGCCGCGCCACCGCGTTGACCCGATGGACGCGCTCAGACACGAATATTTGAGATTTCAAATTTCAAATCTCAGATTTTCGGAGGGAGTGATGGAGACATTCATCAAGGACCTGCGACTTGCCGCGCACTCTTGTTAAGCGCCCCGGCTCCACCGCCGTCGCTATAATCACGCTCGCCTTAGGGATCGGCCCGACGACGCCATCTTCAGCCTCATAAACGGCGGGTTGCTCCGGCCGCTTCCCTACGGCGACCCCGACAGCATCGTTATGGTTGGCATGGCGCAGCTCGCCGGAGTGGCATGGCGCGATATTCATTTTCCGTCCCCAACTTTATCGACTACCGCGACCGCAATGAATCGTTCGAGCACATCGCCGCGTTCACCCTCAGCAATTTTGGACTC
>CAWHTK010000009.1:0-178041 GCA_963832205.1 Blastocatellia bacterium
ATCAGCAGGGCTGTTGAAATGTCGTCCGCGTACCATAGGCTCCCCACAACACCCGGCACTCCAGCTTGAAGAAAACCAACCGGCAGGCTGATAACCTCATCGGCTATCAGGCGGAACTCCGAGATTGCGCTTTGACAGGTCGAAAGCGTTATCAATCTAGCCTGAGCAAAAGCGTTTGCATTCTTATTGAGCACTTGCCGAAGAGTCAGCGGCTCTCGATCACTAAATTCCATGCGAGAGTCCAGCGGTTTATTTATCTCGAACACGCCATGACAGGCAAGGTGAATGTATTTCGCTTTTGGCGCGGCTGCCAGCAGAGCCGAAACCGTAGCTGCCTCTTCATAAAAAGCAAAACAAGCATCAGGCGGAAAGAAGCTTGCCAGCTTCTTGACCTCTGCGTAGGCAAAGCTCAAAGGCTTCGGATGTGGCAGGGGATTGCCGATCGCCGCGAATCCAGAAGGCCCTGTGCGCCGCGCATCAAGTTCAGCATGGGATGCGTTTAACGCCTGGGCGGACGGAGCATAGCTAACATCGAATTCATCCAGGAACCGCTCCAGCTTGCCTTTCACTCGATATTCAGCCGCTTGCAAAGGCAACAGCCCCAACTGACCGCAAGGTATCAGTACCGCACCGGAAACCCGCAGTTCGCGTAAGCTGTCTGCTAAAAAGGTCATTAACTCGCCGCCCAGTATCGGCAAGCATTCCGTCAATGCCTCTTCAAGCAACACGGGAGATTCAGTTTGAGCAATAGAATATCCGCCAACCGCGCTGTCGTTCTCTTCTTTCACTAGAAGAGAATAAAGCTCATGCGTGGTAAACTTATCAGCCCGTATCGCCTTTACTGATACCTGCTCTTCATTGCCGTCCGCGCAACTCTTATAAACTATCAGCGCCAGACTACCGAACTCGGTGGTGATCAGATAAACCAGAGGCTTGTCAGGTTGGACTGCGTTGGCAACATCATTAAAGTCGGGCTCGTTGAGAAAGTCTGCGTAACCGGGTATATCCTTTATGCGCTTGATCGCTAAATCAAGATCGTCGCGCGCTTGCCGCACCTGTTCATGAAAAGCTTCGACGCTCAGATTTAATCTTCCGTCATCGGGCGTGGGGCCTTGCGCTCGCTCGGTTGCTTCCAGTTGACGCAGGCGGGAGGCTGACTGGCGATAGAGTTCGTAAGTTTGTGGATCGAATTCCCTAACGCCTTTCAGGTCGGAACGGTCGCGCGCAAGAGATGTGCTCAGTCCTCGCGCTCTGCCCTGTTCCATGACAGTAACCGCCTCTCGTAATTGCCCGGCGCGAACCGATGCATATGCCGCAAGGCGATATATATCGCTTGCTCTTATAAGCCAGGCATCCCGACCTGTGAGCAGCAATTGTGCGCGATGAAGCGTATTGATGGCCTCCACTCCATGGACAAAGATTCTAGCGCTGTCAGCCCAGCGCCCTTCTTCAAGATAGAGTTTTCCTAGAACGAGCGAGCTCATCATGACGAGTCCGGGGTTTTGGTCGGGCTTTAGTTTAGAAATTACTTCTTCGTAGGCCGATAGCGCGGCGTTTAAATCATCCTCGCTTTCGGAGGAGTAATAGCGGGCCAACAGAGCGGCTCCCAGACTGGTCGTCCAAAAAGTGTGGTCAGGCGCTTCGACGGGTATTTCGGCTATTGCTTTTCGCAAGCAATCGACGGCCCTGTCGGCATCTTCTATTTCGAGGGTTCTTTCATAGTGGCGGATGAGACTGATTCGCAAGGTTAGCCCTTGAGATAGTCTGGGAGGGGCTTCCATCGGGAGATGATTTGATCGATTCTTCCAAATGGCTGATACAATTATCCAGATCAGCCATATCATGAAAGGAGTCGTAGCGGCTCCAGAGCGCATACGCCACATTATTCTGCGCCCTGCTCCAATCAATAGATTCTTTATGCGTCAATGCAAGCGCTTTGCGAAAAGTGTCGAGGGCTGCGTCTATATCGGATTTCAGCTTCAAGGCGGTGAAGCGGTGCGATAAAGCCATTCCGAGAAAGGCAAGACCGGCAGACCATCCGTGACTACCTTCTTCCCGCACGCTAAGGGACTTGCGGATATGAAGAATGGCGCTGTCTAAATCGGCCAGCTCGCCCAGCGCTTCAAAGCGTCGAACTAAAATCAACCCGAGGTTAGCGTGCATGGTGTCCCAATCAATGGAGCCTTCAGGAGTGGCCGATATGGCTTTATTCACAGACTTGATAGCGGTGTTTAAATCCGCAACGTCTCCTTGCACTTCAAAACGTATTCGCAGCACTACCGCCAGGTAAGAATAAGTTATTGTCTTTTCAGGCGTACCATCGCCGGCGATTTCCAGGGCCGTCTGACAAGTGGCGATTGCTTCGTCCACTTTATCCGTCTCTCCTAATTCCCTGATGCAATAGATGAGAGAATCGGACAGCTCATTTAGCGCGAGCACGTGCCAGAACGGAGCGCCGAGAACTTCGGGGTCACTTATAAAGCGCCACCATGCTTCCACGGCTGCCCTCACCACAGGCTCGCTACGGTCCCATCGAAGTAAACCATGAATAGTAATAGCCTGAGTTAGTTTCTCCGCGGCGGCAGGAGAAAGTTGTGGTACTCCGGCGTCGTGGTCGACTGTCATGGGGTTGATTTTTGAGCCGGAGGATGCCGGCCTCACTGACACGGATAAACCTCGCTCGGCTAATCCGGAGATTACCTTTCTAACCTCGGCCGGGTAATTTTGGAAATACTCCTCCGCGGGATCTTCTTCAAAAACGTGCCTGTCGTCAAATAGCGTCTGCTCTATACCGACCTCTCGACAGCGGCTCAGCATAGCCCGGTAATGCTCTATCAGATCGCGTACATTCTCTACTTTTTGAGTCTCGGCCCATTCTTTCATGAACGCGGAAACTTCATCGGTCATCAGATCAGGGTGCTGCTCGAGGATTTCGCGCGTGGCTGCGCGCGTCGGCGCAATCATCAGGTTGCGGATAGCTTGAAGCAAGGAAGGATCTAATACGCTTTGCTGAGCATCTTCCCTTGCCGGGAAGGCGCCCTTCTCGTCCGCGGCTATATTCTCAGGTGGCTGATATTCCACTGGTTCGGCCCCGGGAGCCAGAATGTCAGGCAGCAGGTCACGTTCCGCGTAAACCACTTTAAGCTTTGACTCGTCGGTCTGTTTGATCTCTCCTATATTCTGACGCGCGTAATCGAGGAGTTCTTTGACGTGCGTGACGGTCTGCTCCGCTGTCGCAAACCTGGCGGGAGAGAAAATCATGCCATACCTGTCATCAGGTCGGTAGATCAGAATCGGGCTGTCAGGATAGCCCAGAGATTGCTTGCAGCGAGGACAAATAACTTCGTGCAGAGTGCCCTCGCGCATCTTCTCTAACAATTCCGGCCTTTCTGATACATCCACAACCGTCCAGACATCGAAGATAAAAACCTCGCCGCAATTTGAGCAGGTCACTTCGAGTTGTACGTAAATCGAGTGGCTCATACTATGACCTTCACAACAATCGGACAGTGATGAATTCCGGCACCTCGCCTTGTTCAAGTTTTAAGTCGAGCGCCTGTAGCTGCGTCTGAACAGGCATCGTGAGATCCCACAATCCCGGGTCGTCCGTGAGTAAAGGCACTCTGTTCGTGCCGTCGAGGTGTGGCGCTTCGCTTTGTCCCGCGGCTGGCCCTAGATGTTGGCTGAGCGCCTCTTTTATGGTTTTTGGAAGGCTCAAGCTTTTTCCATTGAGCCATTGGAACACGTCGTTATAGACCGGGGGAAGGTTGGGAAGTCCCCCGTGAACCCCTTTTACATAGCGTATCGCAACATTCTCTAATTTCGCCGATGCGACGGGCACGCGGCCATCGCCTTCTCGATGGTCGTCGTTCTTGACCCGATTCGTAACTTTATCCATCCGCTCCCATAAGCCGAAGAACCTTTCCTCATACGCCAATCGGAAAAGAGTCTTGTATCCAACACCCGCGATCACAAGCATGCGGTTGCGCAAATCCTGGCCCAATGCTTGATGCGCGTCGTACAAATTCTTATGAAAATCAGCCGCCCCCGCCAGAACATTTTGAAGCTGGGACTCCAGCGGTTCGGTCAATCCAAGTTTCCAGTTATCTGCCTGATACATGTCGAAATTGGCGCAAGGATGAACGTATGGGTCCGCTGGTTGCGCGGAACGCCAGGGCGCAGGGTCATTCTGTCGCGTCCCCGGATAAATACCGCGCGGCGCAGGCATCATGCCGAGCACTCCCCACAGTGATCGAAATGTGTCACGACTAAGATATTTCCCTAATAACGCTATTAATTCGAAGCCCCAAAGGTGATTCTTAAGATACCCTGCGATAGATGGCGAGCCATAATGCGGCGTGCCTATGAAAACTATTCGCCCGAGCTTTGGCCACAACTCTTTTCCATGCTTCATCAGGGTCGCTCGCGTCATTAGTCCGCCATGCTGTGCGCTACTATATGGACAGGCTTATTGCCGTTCGAATCATACAATTTTACGACGAGGTCTCTTAGAGCCGCTGCGCTCAATCCCAGTGGCTTGCGCCAGTCATAAGCAAATATGGCGTGTCCGAAATCTTCGCGTTTGAGGATAGATGTTAAAAACGGCTCATAAGACGGATCAGAAGAGCAAGGGATTATCTGGTTGTTTGGATCGGCATCTTCTTCGCCGTTGGGCGAAAGCTTTAGGTCATCTATGTGTCTGCGCGTTCTTGCATCGACCCACCAGATTCCGCCTTTAGTCTCGCTTTGTAGCAGGCTCCCATGACGCCCGGGACAAAGATCAGATTCTTCGGCGCCCGGACGCTCAAATGGTTCACGTCTAGCTTATTGGCGAGCTTTCTATATTCGTCATACCCGGCTTGCCCGAAATGCTTTTTCAACGCCTCGGCATTATTATCGTCCGCGGCCATACGAAGCCTCTCTTCAGGCTGGGCGAGCAAAAACTTCTTAATCAATTCCTCTTGCATAGCTTATCCTCTCTCTCTTCACCGGCGCAGCGCGACAACTTCGTTATCTTTCGCCATAAAGAGTTCGTACTGATTGACATATGTGTATAAGAGCCCCCCGATATTCTTGTAATTAGTCCAAAGGAACAATCGCGTTTGGGCAAGCGCCTCGCCCGCGGCCATTGGCTGTGGATCTACCTTGCGATAGAAGAAACTGAAGAAAATGTGAGCAAAGCGGCTGGCAAGCTGGATCGGAACTTTCGTTTCGGTCCCAAGATAGGCGCGGCAACCTCGACTGAAGAATTTTCTTTCGAGCTCGTTGGCAAAGTAGGGGTCACTCGTCAACGTCGCGCACGCATTGGCAAAAACCAGAGGCCGGTCCGCGAAGCTCTTTGCGCCAATCTCCGTACGCTTCAATACGTCTGATGAATTATTCGTCAATCCAAAACGCAAGACTTCGTCGCCGCCAGTATCCAGACCAGACTGGCAGAAAATATAAATGACAGGCATCGGCGTGGGGAACGGGTGATAGAGCATTTTTACCAGCTCTGCCTTCGAGTTTGGGTTAGGCCATGAAGAAGGCACAAAGACTTGAGAAGTCCAGGCAGAGAATTGCTGTTGCTGCCAGCGCGCTTCCGCGCCGGTTTGATCTCCAGGCTGATCTCCCCAGTAGAGCATATGCGCCGCGTAGGCTTCATCAACGCTGCCAAGTGCTTTTGACCCGCTGGGGACTTGATGAGCAGTGTAGCCGATACGATAGCGCAGCCCCAGAAATCTCGTCGGATCAATGGGATTTCCGGGGTCGGGAGGCGTCTGGTACATCAATCCCCAAGGAACGTGAGGAATCCAACTCCCGCTGGTCTCTAACCACGATATATCAATTCTTTGTCCCGGCGGGAGCAAGTCGAGCCACGTTCTCAGATCAGAACCAGACGGAAAAAACGATTCATACAGGTTATATCCCTCCGAAGCGAGGTCCCAAAGCTCGGGGCTTTTACTCACGTCGTCCCACTGTTGTTGATGATTGTAGTCGGCATAATAGTTTAATAGGCCCCAGTCGTATTGCGGAGAGAATCTACCTAAACGGTCGATCAGGTCATTCGGGTCAATATCATTGAGGTAATCTTCCCACTCTGCGCGGAAGCTTTCGGCAGAAGCGCGCACATACTTTATAGGATCCGCAACCTTGGCCGTCGCCGCATGCCAGGCAGTCATGGAATTGACCGTATGCAGTCCGGCATCACCTTTAACGAATGCGTAACCCGCCCCGATGACGGCAATCAGCAATTCTCCGGGCGGTGTAGTCCACTCGTGGGTCGTTCTAAGCTCAAGGTGAGCCGCGGGGGTGTGGACCACATCGTTATAGATCATTGCGGATTCGGGCACAGGTGCGCTGGATACGACCTGCGAGCCTTCGACTATAAACTTTATTTTGAACTGGCGATAGAGTTCCTTTCGGTCATAAATCAATATATTGATTATATTGATTTGAACGTCTTCGACAGCTTGCGGAGTGAACTTCAACCGAAGGGTCTTGCTCTCTTTATTACTTGGGATGAAAAGAGAGAATTTGGCCCGCCATAATTTCGAAGATTCCATCTCGGTTGAGGTGACAATAGTATCCGGCGTCAGGGCTTCAAGCTTAACCGTTGTGGACTCGATTATCCATTCGGTGTCCAGGCCATGCGAAGGCACCTCAGATGGATGAATTGCGATTTCAGGGCCACCCAGGAGGTTTGATTCTACGGGGAGGCCCACCTTGAAATTGATCTTGTACGCCTTTCCGGGTTGAAGAGGTAGGCTCGCATCTTTGGAACGCCTGCTGATCCACACATTGATATGTCTTTCATCCTTGGATGACAAGGGCGCTTGGCTATCGTTCTCATCTTGCAGTATGCCCGCCAGTTCTTCGCCGACTATTATTATATTCGTTGCCATTGAATCTTCGGAGAGAGAAATGTCATTGGACTTGATTTGGATGTGATTTCTCGTATCTGATATCACATCGCTCAGATCAATACTTCGAACGGCATTAGGGTAAGAACTGATTTCGGCAGCGGCCAGGCTCATTAACTTTCTGATTAATGCGCGAGCAGGAGTGGCAAGCGCGATGTCAAGCATTTCATCCACAACCCTCACGATTTCGGTATCACTTCTGGTCTGAGGCAGATGCGATAATGACTCTACCAACATTTTGCGGAATGTGCTCCACTCGCCGGAGAGCAACTCTTTCAGCTTATCGGAACAATCAAGTAGCATCCGTAGGAGAATAAGGCTTTCCTTCAGTGTTTTCCATAAGCTTCCCTTCTCAAGACGTGCGATGAAAGGACCATATCGCGCCTGGCAGAATAAATGAACCTGATCACATAGCCAGTCAGCAAACTTTCATACGCTACATGGCTGGTGATGTCAACTATAGAAAATGGCGATCTATTCTCATTCCTGATTTATTAACAATGGATCACTACTCTGAAGGTCGCCGCTCGACAAGAGTCGATGACCCGAGTAATAATCTCGCCGCGGCAAATATAATCTCGACCCGGTTCCAGTCAATTTCGAGTATGAAGAGTTTGAAGATAAAAGTATCGCTTGCCATCCTCTGCGTGTTGCTTAGCCCCGCGCCATTTTCGGCGCGATTGATGCAGGACAACTCTGTGGCAATCGTAGGCGCTACTGTCATCGACGGCACGGGCGCCGAGCCCGCGCGCGCGACCGTGGTAATACGCGACGGCCGCATAGTCTCGTTCGGCCCTCATGTCGAGCCACCGCCGGGCGCGCGCGTCATAAGGGCCGAAGGCCACACGCTGATTCCAGGTTTATTCGATCTTCATACGCACCTGCCGTATTCATCGGTCGGCGGCATCCAGGGCGACTGGGGCAAGAATCTCAAGGCGTATCTATACTGCGGCGTGACCTCGGTCGTCGATTTCGGCACCTATCCCGAAACGTTCGAGCCGATGCGCAGGCTTGTCGCAAACGGCGCGATTGAAGGCCCGCGGCTCCACCTCGCGGCCCGCTTTACGACGCCCGGCGGGCACGGGGCTGAAGGCGGGCGCGGCGATATCTTTTCGCTCGAAGTAACGACCGCGCGCGAGGCCCGCGCGGCCGTGCGCCGCGTGCTGCCCTACAAGCCGGACGTGATAAAGGTCTTCACCGACGGCTGGCGCTACGGCGCGGCCCCCGACATGTCGAGCATGAACGAAGAGACGCTCACGGCAATCGTAGAAGAAGCGCATCAGAACGGCCTGGAAGTCCTGACGCACACGGTAACGCTCGAAAAGGCCAAGATCGCCGCGCGCTCGGGCGTCGACGTCATCGCTCACGGCATCGGCAACGCGGAAGTTGATGAAGAGCTGATCGCCCTGATGAAGTCGAAAGGTACGACCTATGCCCCGACGCTCGCCGTTTATGAAGGACGCGGGCGCGGCTTCACCTCCCCGTTTCTGGAAAGTGTGCTTGAGCCCGCGGCGAAAGAACGGCTGCGGGAACAAGCACCCGCCGCGCAGCCTCGTGGCGACTCCGCCGTTCAATCGCCGCAGGCGCGGCGGTGGGAAAAACTCATGCATAATACGGCGGCGCTCGACCGCGCTGCTGTAAGATTCGGCGTGGGCACGGACGCGGGCGTCACCGGGACGCATCACGGCTGGGCGACATTGCGCGAGCTGCGTCTTCTGGTATCGGGCGGGCTCACGCCGCTTGAAGCGATCACCGCGGCTACCGGAAACAGCGCCCGCGCGCTCAAGGTTGACGGCGAGCGTGGAATGATAAAAGCGGGCATGCTCGCCGATCTGGTTCTGATCGAAGGCGAGCCGCACAAGAATATCGATGAGATCGAGCGCGTGCGCCGGGTCTTTCTGGCCGGCCGCGAAGTCGACCGCGAAAAGCTCGCGCGCGACATCGCATCGACCGGGCAAACAGAGATAGCCGCAATCAGGGCCGGCGCTAAGCTCGACGATTTTGAAAGCGCCGACGGGCGAAGCAGCGCGGGGACGCTCTGGATAAACGGCACCGACAGCGGCACCGACAGCTCGAAGATGGTATGGGGCCGCACGCTCCGAAATGAAGGGGACCACGCGCTTTCGGTCCTGGGCCGGTTCTCGGAAAAGGAACGCCCCCTGGTCCGCGTAAGCCTGCCGCTCAGCCGCGGGGCCATCGAGCCGGTTGATGCAAGCCAGTATCGCGGGGTCCGGTTCGACGCGCGCGGCGAAGGCGATTACCTGCTGACGGTGCCGACCGCGGGCGTGCGCGATTCTGCTTATTACAACGGCGGGTTCAAAGCTTCGGGCAGATGGCGAACTGTAAAAATAGACTTCTCTTCGCTCCAGCGCGCGACGAATGCCCGGCCCGCCGCGTGGACGGGCCGAGACCTTTTGATGCTCACCTTTGAAATATCCAGAAAACCCGGCGAGGTCGGCTGGCTCGAACTGGATAATCTACAATTCTATAAATGAGGGCCGGCTCAGGGCTTGAATATACGTTTATCCTTGCCCTTCTCGGCAAGCGTTACGCTCGTGCCCGACTTGTTGGCAGCCAGCCACACGGCCGGCTCGGCCTCTTTGTCGAACAGCAACAGGCCCGCCCCGTCGGCGGTCCCGGCAAGCTTCACGCGGACGGTACCGTCCCCGCTGCGGAGGCGGAGATTGCCTCCGCCGTCTTCACCTAGATGTAGCTGCGCGCGCACCTGGCCGCGTCCATCCACGAGTTCTATCGCCTCCGCGCGGAGCACTTTTGGAATCTGTACGGATTCGGCGGACTCGGCCGCGACGGGCCTATCCCAAACGGGCTGTGTCAAAACGATTGCCGCCGCGGCGAGATTGATGCACGTAAGCGCAAGGGTGAACTTGTGCGCTCTCATTCGCCTTACCAGTTCTCTCTTCATCGTTGTCTCCTTTAGTCGGCTGATGTGAAATGGTTCGCTGATTTAGACGCGTGAGCTTCGGTTTTTCTTCCTTTTATATAGAGACCGAGATTATACCTGCCTTGATAGGCGCATTCTCAATAATAATGCGGGCCTGTTACTGCCCCGCTATTCGATACTGGCGAGGCGGCCTTCGCGGGCCTATACTTGATGTTGTATGGCTCTAGTCGAACTCAGGCTTGCGGAGAATGCGCCGGGCGATTTCTTCGTCGATAGCACCTGTATAGATTGCGACCTGTGCCGGCAGATAGCGCCTGAAGTCTTCTCTGACCTTGGCGAGCAGTCCGTCGTCCATCGCCAGCCGCGGACTCCCGCCGAAGAGCTCAACGCGCTCAAGGCGCTTGTCACCTGCCCAACGGCCTCAATCGGCGCGACGGCGCGTTCCGCCAAAGTGGCTGCCAGAGCCTATCCTGAGCCGGTCGAAGAGGAAGTATTCTTTTGCGGATTCGCTTCCAAGGACTCCTACGGAGCTTCGAGCTATTTTCTTCAAAGGGACGGCGGAAATATTTTGATCGATTCGCCGCGCTTTGCCCGCCCTCTCGTACAGCGAATCGAAGAGATGGGCGGGATACGCCGGATGCTGCTCACACATCGCGACGACGTGGCCGATCACGAGCGATGGGCGAGCCACTTCAACGCCGAGCGGTTGATTCACAAAGACGACGCGGGCCGCTCGCTCGCGGGGGTCGAGCGCAAGATCGAGGGGCGCGACGTTGTTGCGATAGATGACGACCTGATTGTTATACCCACGCCGGGCCACACGCGAGGGCACGTGGTCTTTCTCTACCGCAACAAATACCTGTTTACGGGCGACCATCTGTGGTGGAGCACGGCGCGCGAGGCTCTGAGCGCATCTTCGAACGTCTGCTGGTACTCGTGGGCCGAGCAGACGCGCTCGATGGAGCGTCTGCTCGACTATGAATTCGAATGGGTCCTGCCCGGCCACGGCCGCCGGGCCCACTTCCCCGCAAAAGAAATGCGGCGTCAGTTGCTCTCCGCAATCGAGCGTATGAAAGCCATCAAGCACCGCACAGGTTAAAGGATAAAAGCAATTACCATGGCTGGGAATCCATGTCGCGTCTGTGATATGGTTCCGCCCCGCCGGGTGTCATCCATAGAAAATAGACGGAGGTCGAAACGAAATGCAGTGCGCTAATTGTGGGGCAAACCTGAAGGCGGGCGCGAAATTCTGCCCTCATTGCGCCTTTGATTTGTCACAAGCGGCCGAGAATAAGGCTATCGCCGAAACACAGGCGCTTCAGCCGCAAATCTGCTCGAATTGCGGGGCGACGCTCAGCCAGGGCGCGAGGTTCTGTATGAACTGCGCCGCGCCGGTCGGCGGGGGCCCGGCCCGTCAGGGTCCGGTTTATGGCGGGCAGCCTTCGGCCGCACCCGCCGGTTACAACCAGTATAGCCCTCACCCGGCCGCGACGGCTCAGAGAAGCTTGAAGCCTCTGATCATCGGGGCGATCATACTTGGCCTTGTGGTCGGGGCCGCGCTCGCAAGCTACTTCTTATTCTTCAGCGGCTCAGGCAGCCCCTCGGAAGTGGCGAGGCGATACGTCAGGGCGCTTGAGAACGGCAACGGCAACGATATGCTCGACCTGCTCTCTAAGGCGCAGGTCGCAAAGCTCGGCGTTGACAGGACCAACGAAGCTCAGATGAAAGAATTCAACGAGGCGCTGGGCGGGGCGGCGGCCCAGATAAAGAGCGAGGGCGGCGTCGCACAGATTGAGACAAAGAATGAAAAGATAGACGGGAACACCGCCACCGTAGACGTCACGGTTAAGCCCGGTCAGGGTGAAGCCAAGACTCGAACAATGCGATTTATAAAAGAAGACGGGCAGTGGAAGATTGACGAGTTGCCCGGCGGGGGCGACACACAATAAGCCGACCGGACCGGCGGCAAAGACGGCAGGATGAAGGGGGCGCGAGTTGCGCCCCCTTTCATATCACTCGCCTTTACTGACCCGCGCCGCTCGCCTGCGGTATCAATCCGAGCTGCTGCTCGAATCCGAGCTGATCCCAGTTCTGATAGTTCGTCATCGCCTTCCCGTCGGCAAAGGTCACAATATTTGTGCCGGTGACGTTGATGCTTTTACCCGTGGCCGGCATTCCCTGGAAGCTGCCCGTGTTTGTGCCCTGTAGCCTCCAGCGGAATGCGACCTTATCGTCGTGCCCGAATATGTCTTCCAGGGTGAAGTGAAGATCGGGCATGGCCGCCCTTATCATCTCCACCCACTCGGTGGTCGCCTCTACGGCCTTGCCGTTCGGGGTCGAGCCGTTAAAGGTGTAGTTCGGGTCGATGACCTCGGCGATGATTTCCATCTTTCCCTGGTTGAAAGCCTCATCGAATATGCGGCGACACTTCTCTATGTTTTTGTGTCCAAACATCTGCGGTCTCCTTTAGCGAAAGTGATTAATATCCGATTCCCACTCGGCCGGCCTCTATCCGGCGCGCGATGTATACCACAAAAACACCGGTATCAAAAGTGTAATGATAAATTCTATTATTATAGCTTTCGCGCTTAGCGACCTCGCCTCTTTGGTGTTTTGCCGCGTCTATGACCCGGGGCCGGGATTGGTATCGCGCTTGGACGAAGCATCCGGCGGGTAGGCAGGCTCTTTGATCGGCGGCATAAACTCCGTAGTGCTTTCGGTGATGGATGCGGCCCGCTCAAGTTCCGGCTGTCCGGAGGCCGGGAGCCGCGCGGCATCTTTATCTTTTCCGGCCAGAAGCTCTTCGGACCCAATCTTCAGGCCGAGCGTTTTGGCGAGCCGCATTCCCGCGATCAGGGCGGCTACCCATACAACAAGACCGAGCGCCGCGCTGTACCATATGAAGAACGTCCTCTTATCCCCTAAGAATACCGCCAGCAGCAACGAGATCAACGCCAGCGCACCCATCGCGAAGGCGAGCGAATTGGCTTTGCCCGCGCTGTTGATGGCCGAGGTCAACCGCAGCACCTCAAGCTCGGCGGGTTCGGCCGCTCCAAGGGGAGCGCCGCACCTGCGACAAAAACGCGTCTCGGCTACGCCTTCCGCGCCGCACGCGTCACAGGCGGTCACCTTTGTGTGAAGCGTCGCAAGCGCCCCTAGCGCCTCGGCCTCGCGCTCAAGCGTTCGCCTATCTCCGATGGCGCCCCAGATATGTTTCCAGCGGTAATAAAACGTCGCGCGGGTGGCCTGTTCGCCGTGGGGTTGAAGCCCTACTGTAAGCTCCATCGAGTAGTTGAGCACGTTCGTCGAAGACATGCCGAGGTTGCGCGCGCGGCGGCGGGCCAGGAGCGGCTGGTCGTGGATGATACTGTAGTCGAGCCTTTCGAGCGCCGCGATGAGGCGCGCTCTAACGCCGTCTGGGTCACCGGGCAGCACCAGAATAAAGCTATGCTCGCTCATCAGTATTTATCTTATATCGAGTGGGCGCGCGGCGCACGCCCGGCGACTCGTGACAGGAGGCGAGCACATCTGCTAGGCTTCGGCTTACCACACGATGCGAGGTGCAGCTCTCAAATGATAGCGCGACTGCGCGGAATCTTTCTGCTGTCACTCTGGTTCACAGCTATAGCGATACTTGCGCCGTTCTTAATCACGCTCAAGTTGATCACCGGGAACGAGAATATGATCTATTCGCCGGTGCGCTTCTTCGTCCGGCTCGGGCTTGCGCTCGTCGGCGTCCGGGTCGAAGTGACAGGGATAGAGAGGCTCGATCCCGATCAGGCATACATATTCACCCCGAACCATCAGAGCTTTATCGAAGTGCCGCTGTTTGTAACGTACCTCGGCCGCAACCCGGCTTACCTGGCGAAAAAAGAGGTCTTCAAATACCCGCTGTTCGGCTACGGGATAAGCCTGATGGGGGTCGTGCCCGTGGATCGAAGCAACAGCGCGGCCGCGGTCGAAAGCGCCCGCCGCGCGACCGAGAACCTGCGGCGCGGGAAATCATATATCGTCTACCCGGAGGGCACGCGCTCGCGCGACGGGCAACTGCTGCCGTTTAAGAAGGGCGCGTTTATGATGGCGATTGACGCGGGCGTTCCCGTCGTGCCGGTGACGATCTCGGGCGCGACAAAGATCATGCCGAAGGGCGAGATAAAGGTCTATCCGTCGGTCGTCCGCATCACGCTGCACGAGCCCATCAGCACGGCGGGCTATTCGAAAGCAAACGTGGAAAAGCTCATCGAGCAGGTGCGAGACAAGGTCGGCTCCGCGCTTACGGATTCATCCGGCAGCATAAGACCGGCCGGGGTCTGAACCCGGAACAGCCCCCAGAGCTTTAAGCCGCTCCTCGAAATCCGCGAGCCTGTAGACGCCTACGCCGAGCCGTTCGGCGTACGCTTGATTGACGAGCGCGTGATTTCCCTTCCCCGCCTCGGGCCGCCCGAGCCCGGTTATTCGCGCAAGCTCGCCGCGCGTGGTCATCCCCGCGCCGTCGAGGAACGCGCGCGCGAGCTCGCAAATCGCCTCTTCGCGCCTGACCTTAACGGAAAGCTCATTTGCAAACCGCCCCTCAGAGGGCTCCCATATATAAGTGAACCATGGCTCGTAGAGCACCTCTGACGGTATTACCTTCATCGCGCGCTGTAGCTCGTCCATGGCGCGGTTGAAGCGCGCGCGTTCCCCGACGCCCGATTCCGCGCGCAGGTCTTTGGTAGCCATCTCCCATTCGCGCCTGAGCACTCTCAATATCGCCCGCGCGTCTTCGGAAAGCATCTCCCGCTCTTTGCGGCGCGGCACGCCCCACACGGCGTTAAAGTAGGGGACGAGACGGCGCGCGATAAAAGTTGCGCGCGACCGCGCGAGCTTTGCGTAATAGACGCGGCCGCGCCGCATCACCTCATCTTTTGTTATCCAGGCGAGGCTGCTTTCGGGGTCCTTCTGCACGTTGCGCGGCATGAAAGCGTCGCGGCGGCCGCACACCGAGATGTAAAGCGAAGGGCCGCCGCGGCGAGCGTCCGTCATGGCCGCGCAGAACCCGGCTCGCTCTATCAATTGCTCGGCGTCGGCCGCCGATTCTACGCGAAGCTCCGGCAGGCGATGCCACGAGTGATCGCGGTAGGTTTCTACTTCTTCGGGCAGGGTTGCTTTCATAATATGGAACACCCCATCGGTTCTTTACTCGCTAAAAGAACCTGAGCGTGTAAGAGACCCGGATGCCGCGGCCTATTTCCGGCGCAAGCTCTTTTATGAATGAGAGGTGATTTCGATAGAGCCTGTCATTGAGGTTGAAAGCGTTGAACGTGAATATGTGCGCAAAGTGCTGGCGCGATATTGAGTAGGACCCGACGATGTTGAAGACGCCGTAGCCGGCGGTCGAAGTTTCGCTGGCAAAGAGCTCGATCCTGCTTGTCGGCCAGCACAAGCTCGGGCCGCAGGCTCAAGCCCTCGTACCTGAAGTCGAGCCCGACGCGCGCGCGCAGCGGTGGTATGCGCGGAAGCGGCACGCCGCTCTCAAGCTCGGCGTTGACGTAATCCATTCCGAGATCGAGCCAGAGGTTGCGGTGAAGGCCCAGGTCGAGCCCAAGCTCCGTGCCGAGGTAACGGCTGTCCTCTTGCAGGTAATTCGCCACGGGCAACCCATCCTCAATCGCTCCGGTCGGGGCGAGAAAGACGAAGTTACTCAACCTGTAATAAAAGAGATTCGCCTCCGCCCGCACGCGGCCTTTCACGTGCCTCAGCGAAACGTCCAGCCCGTCATTGCTCTCGCGTTTCAGATTCGGGTTGCCGACCTCGAAAGTCAAGTTACCTATGTGAGGCCCAAAGTTATAAAGCTCTTCGAGCGCGGGCGCGCGGTACGAGTGCGTGTAGTTGGCCGCGAGCGCGCCGCCTTCCCACAGCGCGAAGCGCGCGCCGGCCGCGCCTGAAAAACCTGTAAAGCTGCGGTCGGAGAGCCCTACCGGCTCGTAGCTGTTGCGCTCGACGCGGCCGCCGAACTGGAAGCGAACGCGCTCGGAGCCCACCTCCTGTAGCACGAAGACGGCGAACGCGTTCTGCTTGACCGGCGGGGCGAGCGCCTCGGCCCCTATCGTATCGTAGTCGCGCCGCATGCCCGAGAAGCCGAAACTGCCCGAGTGGCGCGCGCTCCTGCGCTGATCGAATATACCGCGAACGATGAGGTGATCGTTATGAAAGACCGTGCCGACCTCTTCGCCTTCGAGCTCTCGGTGCCGGTAGTCGCTGTAATTGACCGTCAGGCGGAACGAGTCGATGAGGCTATCGAGGTTGCGCAATCCTCCGGCAAACCTCACATCGTGGCGGCGCATATCAATGTCGATGAGTCGCCTTCTTCCCCGTTTTCACCGCCGCCTTCAAAACCAGAGGCGAACGGCACGCCGTAACGGCGGTTATCGTACCCATAGCTCAGGCTGAAGAACGACTTTTCGCCGTAGTACCCAAATCCGCCCAGCCCGCTGCCGTATCGCGTCTTCGAGTTAGGTATCTCGCCTAAAGGCGTGTCGTAATCACCCGTGCGCTGGGCGCTCGCGTTGCCCCAGAACATCCAGTTCTTTATGCCGTATTCGATGCCGCCGCTCAGGCCCGCATGGCCATTGGTCGTGCCGGCGACACCGGTGAGGTAGCCCCGCACGCCTTCGTGGGCAAAATCGTGGCCCGTGACCGCATTGACCACCCCGCCTATGGCGTTGCTGCCGTAAAGCAGCGTGGCCGGGCCGCGCACGACCTCTACCCGCTCAAGCGACAGTACGTCCACGGGCTCGCCGTGGTCCCCTGACTGAGACCCGACCGAGCCCGTCCTCAAGCCGTCCTGCAAGATCAGCACGCGGTCGCCATCGAATCCGCGGATGACCGGACGCGACGAGCCGGGGCCGAAGCTGCGCTTGGCGACGCCCGGCTCTTTGTCGAGGACCTCGCCGAGCGACGGGTGAGCTTCTTCCGCAAGCCGGTTCGTGTCGAGCGTGGTCACCGATTGTATGGCATCAAAGGTCATCTCCTCTTTCCCCGAAGCGGTGACGGTTATCTGCTCGTGAGGCCCGGAGAGGTTCAATTTGAAATCGACAGTCGCCGTGCCCCCCGCGACTACCTGCACCCTCTTTACAACGTCGGGGAAACCTTCTATGTGCGCGAGCACGGTGTAGCTGCCGGGCGGCACCTCCAGAAACTCATACGCGCCCGAATCGTCGGTCTCTGCCGAGCGTTTGAGCTGTACGATGGTGACGATGACATTATGGAGCGGAGTGTCCTTCTCTTCGATGCTGATAGATCCGCGCAGCGTGCCGGTCGATTGCGCCCGCGCGATTGCGGTCAAAGCTGTCGACGACAAAACCAGAATTAATAGGCCGCATATGTAGCTCTTACTTCGCATAACGGTCTCCTTGTTGTTATGAACGAGACGATGATCCGGTAAACGGCATTGCCATCGCTGAAGATAAGCCGAGCGGCCGCGTCGCTTGCCGCGCGCGGTCTTTATGCGAATCTTGAGGCGATTGGCTCTTATGACAAGGAGGACTCTTATGCGAGGGGAGGAGCGCGACCCGATTGCGATAGCCGAATCCAGCGCGATTGCGGCTCGGGCATGATTACTTCACGTATGACGATGCCGCGCTCAGGGGAGTCGAAGACCGACGCGCCTTCAGCTTCGGAGACGAAGCCGCTTTGCAGTCGGCACGAAAGGCAGTGGTTTTCGGCGCTTGAATCCGTCTGCTCGTGCGAGCGGCCTTCGGCGTCGGCCGAGGTTATCGCGGAGGTCGAATGCCGGAGGTCGCGACTTGCGTCGTGATGGTGAGTGGCGCAGACGAACAGGGCGTGCGCGATCAGACAGAGCAGCGCGAGCGTTTTTGCGCGCGGTCGCTCTCTGTTTATCGTCATGAACATTTTGCGCAATCCCGGTTGTCGGATTCTTCTAACGGGCAGTTCGAATATTCATTAAACAATAGCGCCGCGATCAGTGTCAACAAGCGGCCTCGCGAGCGGGGCGTGCCGGGAGCTTGTGCGCGCTCGCGGCATGGCTTTATAGTCAGCGCAGGCGAATGGTTGACTTGAAATAGGCTTCGGAGGCTGATTTGACGAGCAGGACTCTTCTGGAACTGAAAGATGTGACCGCGTCTTACGGCGACGTTCAGGTGTTGTGGGGCGTTACGCTCGCGGTAAACGCGGGCGAGATAGCCACGCTCATCGGCGCTAACGGCGCGGGAAAGAGCACGACGCTTAAAGTCATATCGGGGGTAGTGCGCGCAAGCGGCGGCCAGGTGATGCTCGACGGCGAAGCCATCACCCGGCTCTCGCCGCATGAAATCGCCGCGCGCGGGGTCGCGCATGTTCCCGAAGGGCGGCGCTTGTTCCCGATGATGAGCGTGCGCGAAAACCTGGAGCTGGGCGCGACCGTCGGCGAGGCGCGTCAAAAGCGCGACGAATCGTTTGACCGGGTATTCGCGCTTTTCCCGCGCTTGAAAGAGCGCGAGCGCCAGATGACCGGCACGCTATCGGGCGGCGAGCAGCAGATGGTGGCCATAGCGCGCGGGCTTATGGCCCGGCCGCGCTTGATGATATTCGACGAGCCGAGCCTGGGCCTTGCGCCGATCATCGTCAAAGAGATGTTCGAGATAATACGCAGTATCAATGAAGACGGGATAACCGTGTTGATGGTCGAGCAGAACGTGCAGCAGAGCTTGAGGCTCGCCGCCCGCGCATACGTGCTCGAAAACGGCCGGGTGGTGTTGGAAGGTGGGGGCGCCGAGCTGCTCGATGACGAGCGCGTGCGCGCCGCTTACCTGGGAGCATAAAGACCAGCGAATAGTGAAAGGAGCGAATATGGCAAACGGCGTTTACAAGGGGATAACGATTGCGGGCACTTCTAATCAGAGTTTCAGTCACGCCATCGAGACCGCGATCCAGCGCGCCCAGGAGACGTTGCGCGACTTGAGGTGGTTCGAGGTCAGGGAGCAGCGCGGCGCCATAAGGGACGGGCAGGTCGAATATCAGGTCGAGCTTGAAGTCTTCTTCAAGCTTTCGCGCGGACAGGACGCGGGCGCGTAAGAGCCCGGAAGTTTCAGACCAGTACCAGATAAAACTCGGTCGCGGATGGCGCTACTTCGCAGGGGGCGGGAGTATCTGTCGCAGCCTCGCCGCCCTCTCCTGCTCGGTCATTGAAAGGGCCCAGTTCCACGCCCACTCGTAGTCGTATATTCCTTTCCTCTTCTTTTCTACCTCAACCATGCGGTTGGCAAACTCTTTTCCGTAAAGATTGCTCCACGCCTCGTACAGATAGAGAAAAAGTATACGGTGCTCATCAACGTCCGCCGGTCTCTCCTTTATCTTGCCAGTTAAGCCGGTGCCCAAGCTCGTGCATCAGGGTCGCCTTCTTTACGTCGGCCGGGTAGCTCGCCCTCAGCTTCATGGGCTTATCGGCGTAGCCCGAGTGGCTCGCGCCCTCAAAGACGATGACCTTTATGTCCTGCGGCGGAAAATTCAGCCCGGACGCCTGCTCGAGCGCCTTGATCATCTTCGCGCCCTCGCTCTCCCAGAGCGATTGATACTCTTTTGTGGTCTCGGCGAATTTTTCCGACTCGGGAGCAAAGCTCATCTTGACGGCGGGCCCGGAGGCTGTTTGCAATGCGACCGCGAATGCTAAGACTAACTTTGGCCATACGCTCATAAGATTTCTCCTATTCCAGTTTGCGAACCAGTAGCACCGCCGCCATCGGGTGACGGTCGAGCGTCTGAAACTTCTGATCGAAATCATCGGGCTTCTGGCCGCCGCGTAAATCGATTATGGCGATCTGCGCGTCGGGTATTCTTTCGCTGCTGCCGAAGACCCTGTAGCGCGAGGCGCGCACGGTGACCAGCTTTACGTCTATGTCCGTCGAGCGTTCGGCTTCTTGCAGGCTAAGTATTTTCATCATTCTCCTCAAGGCGCCGGTCTTCGATCAGGCTTACGACGCCGGGCAGATCGTTCATATCATTTATAACAAAATCGGCCGCCGTCTTTTCACCTTCCTTCATGGGCGTGACCCCGGTGAAGCGCACCGCCGCGCAGCCCGCCCGCTTTGCGCCAAGGATGTCTGTATGCTCAAGGTCGCCCACGTGGACTATCTCGCGCGGCGCGGCGTCGAGCCGGGCGGCGGCCTGCTTGAATACTTCGATGTGAGGCTTCGAATGGCCGGCCTCGTCGGAAAAGATCAGCGAATCGAAATGACCGAGCAGCCCGTTCTGCTCAAGCACTCGCCTGAGCACGCGGCCCGGAGAAAACCCGACGTCCGAGATGATGCCCAGCCGAAAGCGCCTGCTCAGTTGCTCGACCGCCTCGCGCGCGCCTTCGATCAACACCGGCGGCCGTTCGAGTATCCCCTCCTCGTACGCGCGGACCAGGTCGGCCATAGCGTCATCCGGCATGCGGGCTTCGAGCCGGGTCAGTATCTTCCCGACCCGCTCGGCCGCGCTGAGCGTCCTGTGCTCGCTTATCCATGTCGCGTGATGCTCGCGCGCTTCGACGTGGCAGGCTTCTTCTACTTGCTCGCAGGCGAAGTCGCCGCACAGGGCGAGCGCATCCTGCAGCAATCGGAGGCGGCGCTCCTGATAAAGCATGAAGGAGCCGGGCTGCTCGGTAAATAACGTGCTCCAGAAATCGAATGAAATCGCTTTTAGTGCCAACCGTCACGCCCTTTCGATGTAAAGCTCGGCGGGCGAATTGTCTTTCGCCCGCCGAAGTATTTTAATTGTTGAAGTGCGGCGCGAACAATTGCGCGACGAAGAAATGGGGAGCATGGCGGAAGACGAGGATAAATTGTTTCGTGAGGCTATTGCCCGGGCGGCGGTCGATTTTGGCATAGAAGGGCTGAGCGCGCGCCAGATAGACCAGCTCGCCACTCATTACGGACTTCTGCGCCGCTGGAATCGGCGGACGAATTTAACAAGGATCATCGAGCCTGAAGAAGCCGCCCGGCTTCATTACGCGGAATCTCTTTTCGGCGCGCGGTTCGTTCGAGATAAAGAGAGCGTGCTCGACATCGGCAGCGGGGCGGGATTCCCTGCTATTCCGCTGGCGGTCGCAAAGACGGATGCTACAATCACGGCGCTTGAAGCCAACAAGAAAAAGTCGCTCTTTTTAAATGAGGCAAAAGACGCGCTCGGGCTCGATAATTTCAAGGTCGCGACCCGAAGGCTCGAAGAGTTCGATTGCAGCCAGTACGACCTTCTCACGAGCCGCGCGCTCGACCGCGCCGAACAATTGCTGCCCGCGCTTATCACGCGCATCACCGCTCGCCATCGCTTCATGCTCTTCTGCTCGCCGGACCTGCTTGAAACGCTGCGCCGGCAGGTAGGCCAGGCAATGACAACCGAGGTACACCCGATCCCTCACTCCGCTTCCCGACTTATAGTCATCATCGGTCAAAAGAGCAAAGGTTCGTGATGTGAAAAGGTCAAAGTGAAGCGCTCGCGCAGGCCGCGCACGCCAAAAGGCACAAAAACCCAAGAAAAAGCCGGCATTTCGCCGTTAGACTATTGCGGCACGGCCATTGCTATATAGAGGGACGGAAGCTTGAGACACCTGACGGTGCTCTCTTTCGGCCACCAACGCTATGCCGAATGATCAGCGCGAGTAGGCGGCATGTTGTCATCACCCAAGACCGTCGCGGGGCCTCACCCCCTGCCGGTTGATACGAGCCGCCAACTCATGGTAACGAGTCAGAACCCTCTCTACGGTTTCGGCGCAGCGTTGGTGGCCGCTTTCTTTTTTGGATTTTAGATTTTGGATTTTGGATTGCTCGGATACGCGTGTGAATTAGTCATCTGGCTAATTCCTGTTAATCCAGAATCCAAAATCCAAAATCTAAAATCCAAAATCATTTGATCTTCTCCATTCCATCCATATACGGCCGAAGCGCTTCGGGGATGACAACGCTGCCATCCTCCTGCTGGTAGTTCTCAACTATCGCAAGCCACGTGCGCCCGATTGCCAGGCCGGACCCGTTCAGCGTGTGAACATAATCCGGCTTCGCTTTCTGCTTCGCGGCGGAATCTTATCTGCGCGCGTCTTGCTTGAAACGATTCGCAGTTCGAGCAGGAAGAAATCTCGCGATAAGTATTCTGGCTCGGCAGCCATACCTCTATGTCATAGGTCTTCGCCGCGGAAAAACCAATATCACCGGTCGAAAGCGTCACAGCGCCGGTAAGCGAGACCTAACGCTTCCAGCACCGCCTCGGCGTCGCGCGTCAGCTTCTCAAGCTCATCGTAAGAGTCTTCGGGCCGCGTGAGCTTTACCAGCTCGACCTTGTCGAACTGGTGCTGGCGAATCAGCCCGCGCACGTCCTTGCCGTAGCTGCCCGCCTCGGAGCGAAAGCAGGGGGTGTAGGCGGTGAGATTGATGGGCAGCAGGGCGCCGTCGAGTATCTCGTCCGCGTAGATATTCGTGAGCGGCACTTCGGCCGTGGGGATCAAGTATAGATTCCGCTCGTCGTTCAGCTTGAACAGATCGGCCTCGAACTTCGGGAACTGGCCCGTGCCGAAAAGCGTCTGACGGTTGACGATGAACGGCGGCTGCACTTCTTTGTAGCCATGGCGCTCGGGTCTGCAGGTCGAGGCAGAAATTTATCAGCGCGCGCTCAAGACGCGCCCCCGCGCCCGTAAGTATCGCAAAGCGGGCGCCGGAGATCTTTGCCGCGCGCTCGAGATCGAGCAGGCCGAGCGCTGTGGCTATCTCCACGTGATCCCGCGGCTCGAAGTTAAACACGGGCGGCGTGCCCCATCGCTTCACTTCCTGGTTGGCCGATTCGTCCCGACCCACGGGAACGCTCTCGTGCGAGAGGTTAGGCAGCGTCACCAGTATGTTATTCAAATCCTCTTCGACACTGTTAAGCTCTGTTTCCGTACGGCGGCAATCTTATCGCCTAGCTCGCGCACGGCGGCCCGCCGCGCCTCGGCCTCTTCCTTCCGGCCGGCCTTCATCATCGTACCTATCTCCTGGCTCTCGCGATTGCGCGCGGCGTTCAGGTCGTCGCGCTCGCGTATGAGCGCGCGGCGGCGCTCGTCGAGCCCCGAAAAGCGTTCGAGCGCTTCGAGCGGAAAATGTCGGTCTTCGAGCTTGCGCCTCACGGCGTCCAGGTTAGCGCGCACAAAATTAATATCGAGCATGCTTATCGGTCACCTTTCAGACTCTTACTGTAAATCGATAGCCTAAGCCGCCCGGCAGACGGGTGTCAACCAGACGCGACTCGGCGTTGTGCCTTCAATAAAACTGAGTTTTATTGGCTCGGCTTTAGCTTCTCTTGCGCATGCGCGCGAGCAGGCCGCAACTGTTGGATGAAGCGAAGAGTGAAGGTGAGAATATTGAAGCGAAGAGGAACACGTATAGCAGGAATTTGAGCCAGCGCGTGCCGCCGTCATCAAATACGAGCATCAGCGTCGCCCCCGCTACCGCAAAGAGCAGGGCGAGCGCTAATTTCCTCGGAAGGTTTTCTGGATTCTTCATATGCCACCTCTAACTCGGGCTGAGGAAATAGTAGCACAATCCTCTCATCGCTTTGCACAAAAAAGTCCGACAGAAGCTCTGGAGACGGGAGCCCCGTAGGGCGAGATGTATATAGAAACTATCGCGTTTAGCAGTAGAGCTCCGTCAGGAGCGAGATGTTTACATTTCGCCCCTCTGGGGCTCAGGAATTTATCAACACCTCGTCTTCTATATACATTTCGTCCCTACGGGACTCTCCTGGACATAACTTCTTGTGCAAGGCCGCTATTTTCATGCTAAACATTAATTTAACGATGGAAGAGGCAATAAAACAAACGAGCGATCCGCCCGCATTCGAGATGCGCGAGCGGGAGGTTGATACGCCGTCGGGCAGGGCGCGAATCTCTTATCTGGTATGCGCGCCGCTTGAGCGGGCGGGCTTTACGAATGCGTTCAGCACGCGGGCGGGCGGCATAAGCCCTATGCCGGTTGACGCGCTCAATCTCGCATACTTCAAAGGTGACGATGAGAAAAACGTCGCCGAAAACCGCCGGCGTTTTCTCGAAGCCATGGGAACCAGCACGGCCACAATCGTCACCGCCCGGCAGACGCATTCGGTCGAGCGTTGCGTCATAGAGACCACGGAGCAGGCGCGCGGGCCGCAAAATAACTGTGACGCTTTAATCACCGGGGTCGAAAACGTTTTGCTTGCCATTCAGACCGCCGATTGTTTGCCGGTGCTGATCGCCGATACGAAAAGCAATGTCGTGGCCGCGATCCACGCGGGCTGGCGCGGGACCGCCGGTCGCATAACCGAGCGCACCCTTGCCGACCTTATGCTCCGGCACGGGGTCAACCCGCGTTCTTGCATAGCCGCGCTCGGGCCCTCGGCCTGCGCCGGCTGCTATGAAGTCGGGAAAGACGTGATCGAAAAATTTAAGAAAGAGTTCGGCTACTGGCGCAAGCTGTTTGTGAATTTCAAGGAAGGCGGCAAAGCGCACCTCGACGTGCGCGCGGCCAACATCCAGCAGTTAGCATTTTGCGGCTTTAGCGAAGACCGCATCCACGTGGCCGATTACTGCACGATCCATCAAAACGAGCTTTTCTTTTCCTACCGCCGCGAAGGGCGCTCTCAGCCTGACGGCACGGGCCGTTTGCTTTCCGTAATCGGCCGGGCCGTATAAAGCCGCGGCGCCAGTCTTATTTGCCCGCCTTGGGCGCAAAATAGCCGCGGCGGTGGCGCACGTTCAGGTCCTTGCGATTCTTCACCTTCACCTGTATCACGCGGAACGACTCATCCTGCGCGGTGTTCGACGGCTCGTACGACAGGGTGTATTGCGCGCGCATGTCTTCGTCTATCTGCGCGAACGCCCTGTCGAGGTCTTCGCCGCCGCGCGGAAAGAATGCCCGGCCGCCGGTCTCTGATGCCATCTTCTTCAGCGACCCGTCGTTGACGCCGCCATACATGAAATCACCTATGCCGATGCAGTAGATTATTATCTCGCTGCGCCACGTCCTCTCGATGGCCTCGCGCATCTTGACCCGGCTCGAAGTATCAATTCCGTCGGTGATCAATATGATCACGCGGCGGCCCGCTTCGCGTCGCAGCAGTTCGCCCGACACGGCATAGACAGAATCGTATATGGCCGTCGAGCCGGCGCCCGAGTTATTGATCGGCGGCGTGCCGCCCACCCCGCCCGCCGAAGCCGCGCGAGCGGGCACGCGGACTTCGCTGAGCGCGCTGTGCAGCTTTTCGACATCCGAAGTCAGGTCTTGCACGAGGACCGACTCGTGCTCGAAGGTGACGACCGCGCCAAGGTCTTTTTTCGGCCTCAGCACCTGGCGAAAGAACTTCTGCCCGGCCGCTATCTCGTAAGGCAGCGTCTCGGACTGGCTGCCCGATATGTCTATGAGCATCGCGACCGTGATGGGAAGGTCCGTCTGCCGCTCAAAAGAGAAGACCTGCTGCGGCTTGTCGTCTTCAAAGACTTCGATGTCATCTTTAGTCAGGTCGGTGATGTACTTGTTCTTCTTATCGGTGACGTTGAGCGGCACCGTGACAAGCTGAGTGCTGATCTTGATAACATCATCCTGATCATCCTGCTGCCGGGCGGGCTTCTCCGCGCTCTTCTTCTGCGCGGGCGGCTCGGGCGGCAAGGGCTCCTGCGCGAAACCGATTGGCGTAATTGGCGAGGCCATCAGGGCAAACGCCAGAAGTACTGCGACTGTATTAGATTTAAGAAACTTCATTTGTTCACTTCTTCCGTAGCCGCGTAGTAGCCGCGGCGATGAATTAAGCGCGCGTTCGGTCGTCCGTTGACACGCACTTCTATGCGCCGAAATCGCCCGTCGCGCGCCGTGTTGGCGGGCGCGTATGCCACAAGGTATTGGCTGCGCAGCTCGCCTTCTATCTGACGAAAATGGTGCAGCAGGTCGTCCGCGCCGTGCGGGAAGTATGCGCGCCCGCCGGTCTCTTCGCTCATCCGGCGCAGCACGTCTTCGCGCACGCCTTCAAACCTGAAGCGGTCGCCTATCCCGACCGCATAGATCACTACGCCCGCGCGCCACGCCCGGTCAATCGCCTCGTCGAGCTTGCGACTGCTCGCGTTATCGACGCCGTCGGTGAGCAGTATTATCGCGCGGCGCGTCGCGGCGTCTTCCGATGCCGTGCGGTGCGCGTCGCGCCCCAGCACTTCGTCGGCCGTGATATAGAGCGCGTCGTAGAGCGCCGTCGCCTGCCGCCGGGTAGTGGCGGCCCCGAAGCGGCGCGAATACTGTATCTCGTCGAAGGCGCGGTTGAGCGTCTCGACGCGCGACGTGAGTCCCTGCACAAGGTCTACGTCGTCCTGAAACGTGAGTATCGCGGCCGAGTCCTTGTTGGGCCGCAGGATCGAGCGCAGGAATTCGCCGGCCGCCAGCTTCTCTTGCGGGAAGGTGTATTCCTGGCTGCCCGACAGATCCATGAGGATCGCGATGTTTATCGGCAGAGTCGCCTCGCGCTTGAAGGTGAAGACCTGCTGCGGCTCGCCGTCTTCGAGCACCACGACCTCTTCCTGGCGGACGTCGCTTATGATGCGGTTGTTCTGATCGACCGCGGTGAACATCACGTTGACGAGGTCGGTGCCGAGCCGCACTAGCTCGTCGCCTTCCATTACCTCATCACCCTTGTCCTGCGACTTCTGGTCGGGCTTGGCTTTCGGCTGCGCGGCCGAGCGCGAGGGCGACTGTGGCGCGGGCTTCGGGCGCTGCGCCACGGCGGTCGAGACGAGAAAAACCATCAATGATGCGAACACAACGGCGACTTTCTTACGCATATTGCCCCCAAACATTTCGATGAGCGAAGAGTGCTATACGGTAATTGCGGGGCCCGGCTCTACCGTTTCGCAGTCAATACGCTTAGTTTGTGTATCCCTGCTTATGATGCACGCGCCCGTCGGCGTTGACGAGCTTTACTTTGATCTGGCGCGGCTTGCCCGTCTTGTCCTGGTTTTCGGGCCTGTAGAATACTACGTATTCCATCCTCAAGTCTTGCGCCACCTGGGTGAAGGACTTAAAAAGCTCCGCCTTCTCTGACGGCAAAAAGACCTGGCCGCCCGTGGCCTCGCACAGCTTGCGCAGCTCCTTGTCATCTTCGTTTTCGACCATGCCCGATGTGATGCCTTTGAAATTCTTCGTGCTGATGCCGAAGACGGTCACGTCGTGGCGCTGGGCCATATCGATAGTCTCTTTAAGCGAGCGCTCGCTCGCCGTGTCCTCCCCATCCGAAAGCACGACGATCACGCGGCGAGCGTCGCTGCCGCTGATGCCGGCAAGCTTCTCTTCGATGACCCGGCAGACGGCGTCGCGCATGCGCGTGTAGCCGCCGGCCTTGAGCTTGCGCAGCGCGGCGATGAGTGGCTGCTGATTGTCGGTGAAATCCTGGTGAAGGCTTACCTCCGAATCAAACGACGCCAGCAGCACTTTATCCTTGCGGCGGAAGGTTGTGACCGTGGCAATGAAGTCCTCGCCCGCGTCTTTCAAGAACGGCATCTTGAGCTTTACGCTGTTGCTCGTATCGACGAGCATCGCTATGGTGAGGGGCAACTGGCTCGGAGATTTAAAGTCCTCGATCTTCTGCCGCTTGCCATCCTCATAAACCTCGAAGTTGCCGACCGTCAGCCCGGTGACGAACTTGTCTTTATTCTTGACCGATATGGGCAGCCTGACTTCAAGAGTGCCGATGCCTTTTATCTGATCGTCCTGCTCCGGCTGCTGGGCCGGGCGGGCGGGCCGCTGGGCCAGCACGGATGACCCGATCAACAGAATTATGGCTAATGCTTGAATGGCTACTGTACGCGCGTGTTTCATTGTACTAAGAGGATCCTCCGACTACTTGGGTCTGATGCACAGGGAGTTCGTTTACGATGCTTTGGCCAAGCAGAATTATAACAGTTGTCGGGGGTCAGGCGACAGGGATCAGGGTCTTTGAAATTTCAGATTTGAGATTTCAAATTCCAGATACCCTGCCGCCTAGTCCCCGATCTTCCCGAGAAAACCGGTCAGGTCGGGCGGGAGCGGCGAGCTGAACTCGACCCGCTCGCCGGTGCGCGGGTGGACGAATCCCAGTTGCGCCGCGTGCAGGAATTGGCGGCCCAGGGCGCGAACCTGTTGCTTTGCGTAAGTGTCGCGGACCGTGTTCTCGCGCCCGCCGCCGTAAGTCGTGTCGCCGACCACCGGATGGCCGATATGCGCCATGTGTACGCGTATCTGATGCGTGCGGCCCGTCTTGATCAGCACCTTGACGAGAGTGAATTCCGTGTAGCGGTCCTCGACCTCAAATATCGTATGCGCCGCGCGGCCCGCGCCTCCTCGCATGACCGCCATGCGCGTGCGGTTATGCGGGCTGCGGCCTATGCGCGCTTCGATCTCGCCGCGCGCCTGCGACATGCGGCCGTAAACGAGCGCGACGTACATCTTAAAGACCTGCCGGTCTCGGAACTGGTCCGACAGCTTCTCGTGCGCCGCGTCGTTTTTGGCCACCACGAGCAGGCCCGACGTCTCTTTATCTATGCGGTGGACGATTCCCGGCCTTATGCGCCCGGCCGTGCCGGAAAGCTTATTGAAATGATATACGAGCGCGTTGGCGAGCGTCCCCGACTCGATCCCCGCGCCCGGATGCACGACCAGCCCGGCCGGCTTATCGACGACGATAAGGTCGTCATCTTCGTGGATGATTCTTATGGGTATCGCATCGGGATGAAGCTCGGTGGGGGGCGGTTCGGGCAGGTCAATCTCGACGGTGTCGCCGGGCCTCAAGCGATAGCTCGGCTTGACCGCTCGCTCGTTTACCAGCACGTCGCCGTCTTCTATGGCCCGCTGTATGCGCGTGCGGCTGATCTGGTCGAGGCGCGAGGCGAGAAACGAATCAAGGCGCGGGCCCGCGGCCTGGTCGTCGATAGTAATGAGTTGAGCCTCGATGCTCACTTGTGAGGATCAGGATTCGGGATTGAGCACGCGCGAGTTAGCGAGGGGCTCCTGGTCTCTCACGCCCGACTCCTCGCCGGCCGCGCCGCTGCGGCGCCAGAAGTATAGCGTGAGCACAAAGCCGACCAGAAACATGATGATTGATATGAACTGCGAAGTTGAAAGCATCAGAACCTGCCCGCGCGGGTCGTCGCGCCAAAACTCTATTATGAAGCGCGCCGCGCCGTAGAGCATAAGGTATGCGTATATGACCTGCCCCTCGAACCTGCGCCGCTTTCTCAGCCACAGCAGTATGAAGAATATTCCAAGGTTTATGACTGCCTCGATGAACTGGGTCGGCACAAGATAGACGGGGTCGTTATAGGAGCCGGCGATCTGCCCTTCCGCGTAATCGCCGACTTTGACGGGGACGCCGGTAAGCTCCCTGGCCCTCTCGGTGAAATTAACGCCGAGCCACGCGGAAGTAGGCTTGCCCCAGCAGCAGCCCGCCGCAAAGCAGCCCAATCGGCCTATCGCGTGCCCTAAGGCTATGCCGGGCGCGAACGCGTCGGAGGTGAGCCGCCAGGGGAGCTTCCACCTGCGCATCAGGAATATGCTGACTATAAGCGCGACGACCAGCCCGCCGTAAAAGACCCCGCCCGAGCGCAAAAAGTCGAACGAAAGAACGCGCTCGAGGTTGCCGCCCGCGTCGTTCCATTCGGTGATGACCATCAGCAGCTTCGCGCCGATGAGCGAAGAGGCGAGTATGTAGAGCCCCAGGTCGTATATCCTCGCCTTTGGCAATCCGTCGCGCGCGGCAAGCTGCGCCGTCATCCACAGCGCCATCATAAAGCCGAGGGCCAGCAGCACGCCGTAGGTGGCAATCGGTATGTCGAGGCCAGGTATGCGAAACAGCTCAGGAAACATTAATACTCCAAGCAGTCATTATAGACCGGTATGCCAACGGGCTCTCGATCCTGGTTACTCCTGACCGCTTTCAATTTTGGGTGATTCATCGCCTTCGGAGGCGGTCTGCTGACCGGCCTGCGGCGAGATAAAAAGCTCGATGGCCATCAGCGCCGCCCCTATCGTTATGGCCGTATCCGCTATGTTAAAGACGGGCCAATCGTGCGTCTTGTAATATAACAATAAAAAGTCTATCACACGCCCAAGTCGAATGCGATCTATGAGGTTGCCGGTGATGCCCGCGGCGAGGAAGGCAAGCGACCAGAGCAGAAGCTTGTTGCTCGGCGGCGTGCGCATCATGTAATAGATGACGACTATTATGGCAACCAGCGAGATTGCGACAAGCACCCATCGCATGTCGCCGCTGTTTAGCATGCCGAATGCTATGCCGGGGTTCTCCGTGTAGCTCAGCTTGAACAATCCCGGTATCAAGTCTTTGCCTTCGTCGCCCTCCTGAAACGTGACCGATACCCAGTACTTGGTGATCTGGTCGAGCGCAAGCAAGATTGCGGTCACTACCAGATACCGCATCTTGCCGGCGCTTGTGTTAATGCTTATAGCTTCAGAACTCATCAGCCTATCAGACCTCCCCAGCCTTCCTCGACCTGGCGTACGCACCTTTCGTCGAGCGTCGGGAAGCGCGCGTCTCGGCCCACGGTTTCCGACCAGTTCCAGCACCGCTCGCACTTCTGCCCCGGCGCGCGCGCGACTTCAACCCGCAGCCCGTCGCCTTCGGCCCGTTCGAGCGTGACGCCGGAGACGATCAGTATAGAGGGCAGATGCTCTTCATATCGCTTTAGCAGATCGAACAGCTCGCCGCCCGCGGCAAGCTTTACGGTTGCTTCGAGCGACGCGCCGATCACTTTTTCGTTCCGCTTCTCTTCGAGCGCCTTCTGCACGTCGGCGCGCGCGTCGAAGAGTCGCTGCCAAACGGCGAGCAACTCTCTGTCCTTGATCGCTCGCCGCGGGTTCCGGGAATTCCGCTATGTGGACCGACGCCGGGCGCTCTCCGGGAAGGTTCTCCCACACCTCGTCGGCGGTGAAGGCGAGCACCGGCGCCAGCAGCCGCGCGAAACGGTCTACTATCTCATAAAGCGCCGTCTGCGCGCTGCGACGGCCCGCGCTCTTCGGCGCGAAAGTGTAGAGGCGGTCTTTGAGTATATCGAAATAGACCGCCGACAGCGTCACCGTCGCGTACTGATAAAGCGTGTGATAGACGGCCGTGTATTCAAACCTTTTGTACGCCTCGACCACCTTGCGCGTTACCTCGTCTGTCGCCGCAAGCGCCCAGCGGTCTATCTCCCACATATCGGCCGGGTCCACGCGGTCGCGCGCGGGGTCGAAATCGGATATGTTGCCGAGCCCGTAGCGGGCGGTGTTGCGCAGCTTGCGGTAGGCGTCCACCAGCCGCTTGAGTATCTCGTCCGACAGCCGCATGTCTTCCTGATAGTCGGACGACGCGACCCAGAGCCGCAATATCTCCGCGCCCATCTTGTCGACGATCTCGTTGGGCGAGATGGCGTTGCCGAGCGACTTGTGCATCGCCTTGCCCTCGCCGTCTACGGTCCACCCGTGCGTGAGGACGGTCTTGTAAGGCGCAATGTCGTGCGCGGCAAGCCCGACCATCAGCGAAGAGTTGAACCACCCGCGATACTGGTCAGGCCCTTCGAGATAAACGTCGGCCGGCCACGGCAGATGGCGCTCGCGTTCGAGCACCGCTATCGAAGACGACCCCGAGTCGAACCACACGTCGAGTATGTCCGTCTCTTTAGTAAAGCTCGCCCCGCCGCAATCGGGGCAGGTGAATCCTTCCGGCAGCAGCCTGGCGGCATCTCGCTCGTACCATGCGTCGGCCGTCTCCTTCTCAAAAACGGAGGCGACGTGCTCGATTATCTGCTCGTCGGCTATTGCCTGGTTGCAGCCCGCGCAGTAGAAAGCGGGGATCGGCACGCCCCACAGTCTCTGGCGCGACACGCACCAGTCGGGCCGGGTCGTAAACATGTTGCGCATGCGCTCGCGGCCCCAGGCCGGTATCCACTCTACGCGCTCGATCTCGCGAAGCGCGCCCGCGCGCAGAGAGTCGCCCCGCTCATTGTGGCGGTCCATCGATATGAACCACTGCGGGGTGGCGCGAAATATTACCGGGTTGTGACACCGCCAGCAGTGCGGGTAGCGATGCCCATAATCTTCGGTGAAGGCGAGCGCGCCCGTCTCTCGCAAAAAGTTGACTATCGGCCGGTTGGCCTCAAAGACCGTCTGGCCGCCGAATCGCTCTACCTCTTTCGTAAAGCGGCCCGCGTTATCGACCGGGCAATAGACTTCCATCCCTTCGGCCTGCCCCGCGAGCGCCCCGCGCTCCCTGAGCCGCGAATAGATCGGCGCGAGTTCTTCGCGATACTGTTGCCCTATTATGAAGTCGTCGTGCCCGTGCCCGGGCGCGGTATGCACGCACCCGGTCCCGGCCTTGCCCGTCCCCTTTTTCTGCGCGTCGGCCACGTCGAGTTCCGTCTCGGCGTCCGCCTCGCCGCCGAGCGTGACGTGCTCGCCGATCATAAGCAGCGACGGGCGGTCGATCCACGCATGACGCGCATAAAGTTTGTCGAGCAGCGAGCCCGAAAATTTAGCGAGCACGCTCGGCTCTCCAAGCCCGCATTTTTCCGCGACCGAGGCCACCAGCTCGTGCGCGACTATGTATATCTCGTCGCCCACATCTATCGCCGCGTAATCGTAATTCGGGTTCACCGATATGCCGAGGTTTGCCGGGAGCGTCCAGGGCGTCGTCGTCCAGATGAGCACGAAGACGGGCTTTCCGGCCCGCGAGATCGAATCCTTGCCCGCGCGCGTTTCAAGCTCCCGCACCTGATCTTCCGGCAAAGGAAACTTCACATAGATCGAAGGGCTCGTGTGCTCCTTGTATTCGACCTCGGCCTCCGCAAGCGCCGTCTGGTCGTGTATGCACCAGTAGACGGGCCTCAGCCCTTTATAGACGAAGCCGCGCCCGACGAATCGGCCGAAGAGCCGGGCGGTCTCCGCCTCGTAGGTCTTCGACATCGTGAGGTACGGGTCGTCCCAATCGCCG
Source organism: Blastocatellia bacterium (assembly GCA_963832205.1). Classification (GTDB taxonomy): domain Bacteria; phylum Acidobacteriota; class Blastocatellia; order UBA7656; family UBA7656; genus DATBMY01. The sequence goes on from CAWHTK010000009.1 coordinate 32,755, forward strand.
AGCACGCCGAGGCGCGAGAAATCGCGCGTCTGGCTCTTCAAGGTTTCGGCCGCATGCTCGCGGCACGCGCGGCGAAACGAGACGGCGGGCAGGTCCGCCTTGCTCTTACCCTTTTTTCTGAGCTTCTCCTCCACCTTGTTTTCAATCGGCAGACCGTGGCAGTCGTACCCGGGCACGTAAGGCGCGTCATAGCCCATCATCGCGCGGGACTTCACGACGAAATCTTTGAGTATCTTGTTCATCGCCGTCCCGATGTGTATATCGGAGTTGGCGTAAGGCGGCCCGTCGTGCAGAACGAACATGGCGCGCCCCTCGCGCGCGCGCCGAATCAGCCCGTACAGGTCCATCTCGCGCCAGCGCGCCAGGCGCTGGGGCTCGCGTTCGGTGAGGTTCGCCTTCTGCGCAAAGTTCGTCTTCGGCAGGTTTACGGTGCCCTTCAAATCAAATGGCTTTTCGCTAGACATCAGCTTCCTTAAACAACCGGGCAATGAGAGAAAAAGTATGCGGCGGGCATATGGAACATACTGCCTGGTGCAAACTGCATACTCTTCCCGCTCGGTGCTCAGTCCTATATAAAATGCACCTGGCTCCGATGTGAAGAAGCCAGGTGCCGTAATTTGAGAGCCAGCTTCGCGCGGCGTATCGCGCTCAACTCACGAAGAGGACCGGTCAAGGGCCCCAGAATCGGCTCCCGGAGCCTGTTTTGCGCTCGGCTGGCTGCTCGCCGTGTTAAATAAACATCTCTTCGTCCTGGTACGCCTGATCTATCTGCTTGCGCTCGCGCCGGAACAGCGCGTCGATCGTCCGCTTGAGTCCGGCAAGCAAGGCTGACACCTCGCGCATGGGCTGTATGACCGTCGACTGCACCTCGACGGTCGTATCTTCGATGCGCCCCTGCGTGCGGGTAAGCAACCCGTCAAGCTCTGCGATCTGTCGCTGCAAGGTCGAGGTAGTCATCTCGATGGTCCCGGAAATCTGCTCCGCCTGATGGCGCGCAAGCTGCGCTATCTCCTGCGAAGATGTCGAAACGGCGGCCGCAATCGCCCGGGTCTCTACAGTCACCCTATCGAAAGTCTCGCGGGCCTGAGCGCTGATCGTCTCTACGGTCCCGCTGACTTTGGTAACCGTGCCGCGCACCTGCTCGATGAGCGGGCCGACCTTTTCGATGACGGGATTGGCCTTCGCCTGAAGGTCTGCCGCCACGCGAGTCAGTTTTTTGACGGCGAGGTAGATCCCGACGAACATCGCCATCTGAATTATAAAGCTCAGGGTGATGACTATGGCCGCAATCGCGACAATTATATAGAAGGTCTGTTGATCCAAGAGCCCTCCTTGCTATGTTAAGGAAGCATTGCTCACAAGTCCTGGCCGCACGCCCGGCCCGCCATCACCTCATGCTCAAACATCTTTTGCCTGGATTGCCGGCCGCGACAACCCGGGTTGTACGAATACGTCCCGGCAAAACCGCTTTGATGGCCGGCCTCGTTCGGCCGTGGCTTTAAGCCTCTTCGCCCTCGATAATCGCGCCCGGCGCTTCGCCCGCTTTGCGCTTCTCTTCGCGGTAGGCCTGCTTGCCAGCCTCAATCGCCCTGGCAATCTGCTCTTTCTGACGGTTCGCGATGTCGGAGACTGCGCCCGCGCCCGACGACACCCTCTCACGAGCCACGCCATAAACATCGGTCGCCTTTGACCCGATAGTGCGCGCGCCCTCGCCCGCGTAATCAACCCCACGGCGCGTGTAATCGGCTATCTCGCCGCGAAGCTCGCGGCCGGACTTCGGGGCGAACAATAAAGCGAGAGTGGCTCCGATGCCCGCGCCTATCAATAAGAAGGTGAGTTTCTCGGCCGATGATCCCCCGTCGTTTTCTGCCATTTTTATTCTCCTGTAAGAAAGTTTAGAACTACTTACTCGCATCCGGCTAATTCGGCGACACTCCAATATATCACTAGGATTTAAGCCTATTCAAGATGAGCGCAGTCGTCGCTGCGGCTTGCTTGACAATAAGCGCGCGCGGCGGCTATTTTTTCTTTTGCTCTACATATCGGCGCAGGCATCCTTCATGCCCTGCGCTCATCCCTTAGGAGGCAGATAGCATTGGCAAAATCAGGCAGGAAGAAGAACCGGATTCCAATAAAGACCATGAGGCATAAGAATGACCCCATGGTGCGGTTCTATGATAAGACGCAGGAATGGCTTCAAGAAAAGGGCCGTCCGTTTATGATGGTCCTGGGCGTTATAGTCGGCGCGGTCGTGCTGTACGCCGCCTGGCATTACTTCAGCGAGTACCGGGAATCAAAGGCGAAGGCGGCTTTCGCTGAAGCCTTCGATAAATACAGCGCGACGGTGCAAGACGCGTCGGCCCCCCTGACTTCGGGCACGCCGACCAGCGTTATAGCCAACGCCCGGACCTACCCGGACGAACAGACAAAGTGGACGGAGACGGCGGAAGCCTTCGAGCGACTGGCCAATGACTATTCGGGCTACTATGGCACGATAGGGCTTTACTACGCGGGGGCATCCTACCTGCGACTGGACCCCGAGAAGGGCATAGGGCTGCTCCGCAAGGCGGCCGACGAAAACGACCAGCCCACGTCGAGTCTCGCGCAACTGGCGCTGGCCGAGCACTACCTTTCGACCGGAGATACGGAGCAGGCCATAGGCCTCTACCAGCAACTGGCCGGCGCCGACATCAACCTCAAGCCGGCGGTGCAGTACGGGCTCGGCCGCGCTTACGAAAAGAGCGGTAACACGGAAAAGGCCGTGGAAGCCTATATGGAGTCGATGCGCGCCGAACGATCTTCCGAAGCGGGACGCCAGGCCGAAAGGCGCGTCTCGGTACTCGCGCCCGACCGGCTGAAGGAGTTGCCGCCGGCCGAAACCCCGTTCGTCCCCTAAAGCAAAGGCCCGTGGTCAGGGAATCTAATACGGCAAATCTCAGATTCCCTGACCCTGACCTCCGGCCGCTGACTCCTTACCCCTGATGGAGAATCTCGCCCATACGCTGCTCGGACTCACGCTTGCCAAAGCGGGCCTTGAGCGGGCCACCCCGCTTGCGACGACCGCGCTTGTAATATCGTCTAACCTCCCCGACATCGACGTCATCACCGGGGCGGGCGGCACTATCAATTACCTCAACCATCACCGGGGATTCACGCACTCGATAGTGGGGCTCGCGCTGCTCGCGCTCTTGCTCACGCTGCTGCTTTTGTGGATGGACCGCAAATTCCGCTTGAGGCGAGACCCGTTTCGCCGGCCGCTCAGACCGCTGATGATTTTTGCCGTCTCATACCTGGGCGGGCTCGGCCATATCTTGATGGACTTCACGAACAACTACGGCGTGCGCCCGCTGATCCCGTTTAGCGACCGGTGGTTCTACGGCGATATAGTATTCGTGGTGGATCCGTGGATATGGCTGATACTCGGCTCTGCCGCCGTGTGGCTGACGACGATAGACCCGGAGCGGGCGGCGCCGCTCCCGAGGCTCTTTACAGTCGTTGCGGCTGATCTTCTGGATAGTCGCCGGATTGGGGACGGCGCTCCTTATCGCGTTTGCGTTGCGCGAGCCGGCGGGCGGGCTCGCGCCGGTCCCTACGCTTGCGCGCCTCGCGTGGTTCGCCGGCTTCATCATCATCCTCGCCGGTGTGGCGACCCGATGGGGGCGCGCGGGCGCGCGGCTTGCCCGTTACTCGCTGGCTATTCTATTCCTTTATTATGTCGGGATGTGGATGACTCACGAATCGGCCCTCAGACACGCGCGGGATTCAGTGCCGGTCGAAGGCGCGACCTCCGTCTCTGCATGGCCGACGCCGGCAAATCCACTGCTCTGGAGCGCGGTGGCTACGACGGACCAGAAGGCTTACACCCGCCTTGTGCGACTGACAAATGACGCGCCAGAGTGGCGCGAGCTGCCGCTTATTGAGCCGCACCTGCTCGACGCGCTCAGGCGGGCAGAGTATACGCGGGACTTTTTGAGTTTCTTGCGCTACGGCACGGCTAATGTCGAGGAGCGCGCCGGCGGCTACACGGTCACGCTCAGGGATTTGAGATTCAACCTCTCGCTGCGCGCGGTGCTCGACGGCGAGTTGAACGTCGTCTCCGCCGAAGCCCGGTGGAATTGAAAGACTAGGCGGTTTCGGCGGGCAGATTGTTCAACTGCTTTTATGACCCGCTCGATAAACTGCAGGTAATCGGCGAACGTCTGGTTCGCTTCGCTTTCCAGCCACATCTCACTCTCGCCCGAATGCGACTCTATGCGCGCGATGACTCGCTTATCGAGCCCGAGCGTGTCGACCAGCTTAGCCACGCACTCGTGTTTTTCGAAGGGGGCGGCGCTTCCGACCATCGTCAATACGTGGCGGAACAGGACGGCGAAGCTGTCGAGCGAATCGCTCATCAACTGCGCGAGGCGCACCGGGCTGTGCGAGGCCGGGACGTAGAGCCTGCGCAGTCGCAGCAGCTTGCCCCTCAGCTCATACTCCACCTGGTGGCGGAGGTTTCTGGTGGGCACGGTCAACCCCTCGAACGGGTCGCCGCCGTAAAGCACCTGGCGCACCTGACTCATGTCGAGGAACTCTACGGGGAAGACATCGGACGATTCCTTTATCTCCTCGGCCGTAAAATAGACCGGCAGCGGGTTGCCCTCCATTTGCCACCACCCGGCGATCTCGTGTTCCGTTCGCAGCTCGTGGGGCGTCATCTTCTCAAGCACGACGAGCACCTTTTTAGGATAATCGTCGATGTCGTCGCCCACCGACCCGTAACCGTAGAAGACGACCGACAGCAGATTCTCGCCGTGGGCTACCTTTAGTTTCTCAACAAGCTCGCTCAATTCGTCAGCCAAGTCACCCTCTCCTTTTTTGGTTTACCAGCTATCGCTTGCGCCGCCGCCGCCGAAATCACCGCCGCCGCCAAAGCCGCCGAAATCGCCGCCGCCCCCGCCGCCGCCCCAGGATGAGCCACCAGAGCCGCCGTCCGCCGCCGCCCCAGTTGCGACCCGATCCTAAGATGATCGCCGGAAGTATCCAGTCCATCCCGCTTCCGCGCCGTCGCCGCCCCCCGCCGCCGCCGCCGCCGCGCCCGCCGAGCGATCCGAATATCGTCAGCACGACGAATATCAAAATGATTATCGCGATTGGCGATATGCCTCTGCCGCGCGAGGCCCGCCGCGCGGGCTCGCGGTAAGCCTTCGTCTGGTCGATGCCTTCCATCGAAACGCCGAGCTTTGCGGCGAGCGTCGCCATAATCGTCTGCGCGCCGTTAGTGGCCGCCTGATCGAAGCGGCCCGCCCTCATATCCTCGCGCAGCCTGCGAATGATTTCGCCCGCGAGCCCGTCGGGTATTTCGCCTTCAAGGCGGCGGCTGACTTCGAGCCGCGTCTGCCCGCTGATAGACGCCTTGAGCGTCGGGAGGCTTGATGGCGATCAGCAGGAGCAGCGCGCGCTTTTGCGCGTCGCGGCCTACTTTCCACGCCCGGCCGAGGTACAGCGCGTACTCCTCGATCGGGTAGTCCTGCAACTGAGCGTGGTCCATAATGACGAAAGCGATCTCGACGCCGCTGCGGTCGCGAAAGTTTGTGAGCAGCGTGTCGATATTCTGCCGCGCGGCCGGGCTTAGCTTACCCGAATAATCGCTTATCATCCCCTGCGGGGCCGGAAAATCTTTCGGCTGCGCAACGGTTGAGCCGGCAAGAGCAGTCACGGCGACAAGCGTTAGGACGAACTTTATTAATACTTTTATCATTGCAGTAAACCTCGCCGTGGCCCGTGAGAAAGTCCTCAAACCAGAGGACGCGAAAACTTCAGCCCCCGCCTGACGACGGCTCACGGCTCCGTCTGACGAGTAACATCGCCGTTTTTAATCATAGCTGATAGAAGCTAAAAAGAAAGCTATAGCGCGCGCGCTGTTCGTGCTTGACAAAAATAATGCGAGTCTTTAGGCTCGCATTGCCTCATACCATGGGTCAAAGATTTAATCAGAATAGTGTTGCGAAACCGCACCTGATAGGTGCGTCCGCGGCGTACGCAAATTTTCAGGTTTCTATCGAAGGCAACCGCTTCGTCATCGGCCGCGACCCCTCGCAGTGCGACCTGGTGCTGGAGCCGACGATTGTCTCGAAGGTCCATGCGGTGATCGAAATCGACGCCGCGGGGCGCGCCCTCGTCACCGACCTGCAATCGCGAAACGGCACCTTCGTAAACGGAGCGCCCGTCACCCGCGCCGAGATAAGAGACGGCGACACGGTGAGCTTCGGCCCCGGCGGTAACGTGGCTTTTACCTACCGCGCCGCGCCGGCCGTTACTCCTCCCGCGTCGCGCCCGTTCCCTCACCCCCCCGCCGCGCCCGAGCAGCGCGATTTTTATCCCGCCAATTGGCAGCCCTCGCACGCCCCGCCCATGGAGAACTCATACTCGGCCGCAAGCGTCGTGATGCGCGCGGGCGAAAAGCCGATCATCAGAATCGGCCGCGCGCCCGACAACGACATAGTGCTCGACGCGCCGGGCGTATCGCGCTATCACGCGACGCTCACTTATACCGCGGCCGGGCAGCCCATAATCGCCGACCTCGGCAGCACAAACGGCACCTTCGTAAACGGCGAGCCGGTGCGCGAGCCGCGCCAGACCAGCGAGCGCGACCTCGTCTCGATAGCCGGCTTTCTCTTGCGCATAGAGGGGCGAAACATCAAGCGTCACGACCTCTCTTTGAGCGGCATAAGCGCATTGCGCATAACGAAGGTCATCGACAGTAAGACGATACTCCAGGACATATCGCTTGCGGTGGCGCCGCGCGAGTTCGTGGGGCTGATGGGTTCTTCCGGGTGCGGCAAGTCGACCTTGATGGACGCGCTCAACGGGCTCAGGCCCGCGTCCTCGGGAATCGTGCTCGTTAACGAACTCGATCTTTATCGCAACTTCGACGCGCTTCGACGCAGCATAGGGCACGTGCCGCAGCGCGACATCTTGCACGACGCGCTCACGGTCGAGCGCACCCTTTATTACGCGGGCAAGCTGCGGCTCCCGCAAGGCACGCCGCCCGAGCAGATACGATTCGTAGTCAACGAGGTCATACAGACCGTGGGGCTCGACGAGCAGCGCCACACGCAGTTTCGACAGCTTTCCGGCGGGCAGCAAAAACGTTTGAGCCTCGGCGTCGAGCTTATGACAAAGCCGAGCTTTATATTCCTGGACGAGCCGACCTCGCCGCTCGACCCCGAAACGACCGAGAACATGATGATGCTATTTCGCCAGCTCGCCGACGAGGGGCGCATCGTCATAATGGTCACGCACAAGTTCGAGAAGTTCGACGAGATGCATCACGTGGCGATACTGACGAAGGGCGGGAGGCTTGCCTTCTTCGGGCCGCCGCGCGAATCGCTCAGCTATTTCGGCGTAAGGGAGCCTGCCGAAATCTATCGAATGCTGAGGCACCCGCGACCCCGACGAGTGGAGCCGCGCCTTTCAGGCGTCGGATCATTACGAGCGCTACGTCGGCGGGCGCATACAGGAAGCACAGGAGCTTGCGCGCAGCGCGCAGCGCGCGACGACTCCGTTCTACCAGCACACGGGCGAGCGGCGCTTCGGCTTCAGCCAGTGGATGACGCTCACGCAGCGGTACGCCGAAGTAAAACTCAAAGACCTGCGCAACACCGCGCTGCTGCTGCTTCAGGCGCCGCTCATAGCGCTGCTCGTGGCGCTCATAATCGGCGGCGAGCCGAACGAGGTGAAGACAATATTTATAGCGGCGGTAATCTCGATATGGTTCGGCTCTAATAACGCCATCCGCGAGATCGTGTCCGAGGCCGCGATATACAGGCGCGAGCGGCTCGTGAATCTCAAGATCCCCTCTTACGTCTTTTCGAAAATAACCGTGCTCGGAGCAATAGCATTCATACAGTGCCTGATGTTCGTAGGGATACTGGTTGCATTCGACCGTCTGCGCGGCGAAGATTTTCCGCTCCTCCTGATAATCATCTACCTGACCTCGCTCGGGGGGATAACCATGGGGCTCTTCTTTTCGGCGCTGGTCAAATCGACCGAGAAGGCGATGACCGTGTTGCCGCTGATACTGATTCCGCAACTGCTTTTGAGCGGGTTTTTCAAACCGGTCAACGACGTCTATGTGAAGAGCACTCAAAGCGGGATGAGGCCGGCGACCGTCGAAGAGTACCGCCGCTTCGAGGACATGAAGCGCCAGCCGTCAACGCAGCAACAGTCAGCCTCGGCCACCGCCGACATGTCGCCCGTTGTCAAATCGGGCGGGATGGGCGCGGCAAGCATAGCCAGCGTGCCTATTGCGGCCCGGTGGTCAATCGACGCGCTCGTGCACGCGGTCAGCATAAACGATGATAGAGCGCGCGAGCGGCTCGCCACTAACCTCTGGATAGCCGAATACCATAACGTATTCGACAAGCAGAGCGCGTCAACAATAGAGTCGTCCTACCGCCTGCGCGTCTTTATCGACCTCTTGATACTGAGCCTGTTTATCGCGCTCTTCCTGGCGCTCACCATGTGGGCGTTGAAGCGAAAAGATGTTTTGTGATTCTAGTGACCGAGCCCGAGGGCTTCCAGAAGGAGTTTCATACCGTAAAGAAGCGCCACCCCGGCAAAGACCAGCAGCGAAGTCTTCGCACCCCTCTCTCTCGTATTGACCTCCGGGATCAAGTCCGACGCGGCGACGTAAAGCGTGACGCCCGCCGATAGCGGCAGCAGGTGCGCCGAGAGGGTATCGGAATACTCGACCGCGCGACTGAATAGAATAACCAGGGCCACCCCGGCGAGCGTGGCCAGCCCGACAAAGAGGGCTGAAAGCATTGCCCGCCTGTGGCTGCGGCCTGAAGCCAGCATCATCGAAGCGACCGTGAAGCCTTCCGGCAGCTTGTGCAGAAGTATGGCTATGAATATCAAGACGCCGAGTTGCTGGTTGACCAGCGACGCCACGGCTATAGAGACGCCGTCAAAAAAAGTATGCACCATCAGCGCCGCCATGCCGGCCAGCGCCGCGTGGTTTGCGAGCATCGCTTCTTCGTGAGTCTCTTCCCCGAAATGAAAGTGCGGCGCGAGCGTGTGCTCTACGAATTGGATGAGCAGATAGCCGCCCAGCACCCACAGCATAGGCGTCAGGGCCTCGCCCCGCCACTGGTGCTCTATCGTCTCGGGGATGATATTTATGAAGACCGCCGCGAGCATAAAACCCGCGCCCAGAGCGATCAGCGTCCTCAGCGCCGCCTCGCGAAGCCGGTGAACCGATACTAGAAAACCGCCCAGGAAATTGGCGGCGGCGGCCGTAAGCCCGTAAGCTATTATGACCAATATGGGGTCTTACCCTCCATAACCCTCCCGGTTCTTATCCAAAGCCACGCAATATACCACAGTTGCCACGGCCGGAGGATTCTTTCTTTCCGCGCCCGCAAACTCTCCGCCCGCCCGCCTGAAGGAGTCCTTTAACGACCCCGCCGCGGCCCCCTGGAGGCCGCAAGCCCTTCACGCTTAAGAATTTCACGCTTGACACCCCCGTCCATCTGACGTACCATACGCCGACAGTGGTGGACCAAAGTGGACCGAAGTGGAGACGGATTTTGGAAGTTAATTTAACGGGGTCTGCTTAAGACTAAACTTTAACTCTTTTACTTCAACCGGTCGAATGCTCAGAGGCAATTATACAGTCAGGATGGACGAGAAGGGGCGCATAAAGCTGCCCGCGGCATACCGCCGCTACATAGACGAGCACTACGGACCGGAGTTTTATGTAACGAGTTTGACGGGCGAGTGCGCGCGTCTATACCCGATGCAGGAGTGGCTGGCCATCGAAGAGAAGCTCCAGACCAGGGGGACCATGGACGCGGCGGTGAGAAAGTTCCTGGACCGCACAAACTACTACGGCCAGCTCTCGGACATGGACACGCAAGGTCGGATACTGGTACACCCGCTCCTTCGCCAGAGCGCCGAGCTTATGGGCGAAGTGGCGGTGCTCGGCTACCTGCAATACCTCGAAGTGTGGGAGCTTGATAAGTTCAAGGCGCGGCTGCAGGCCGAGCCCTACACGGCCGAAGACGCGGCCTCGCTTGCTACGCTCGGCGTATAGGCAAAAGCTCTTGGATGAGAAGTCAAAAGAGCATGGCGAACGGGACCGGGCCGCGCTTCACGAGCCGGTACTACTCGAAGAGGTAACGAGCTGGCTAAGGGCCGACCGGGGCGGATGGTTTGTTGATTGCACTCTCGGGATGGGCGGGCACGCCGAGGCGATACTCAAAGCCTCGCCCGACTCGAACGTCCTCGGACTTGACCGCGACCCGGAAGCGATTGAGATCGCCCGCGAGCGATTGAAGATCTTTGACGACAGGTTTCAAGCGGTGCATGCGAATTTCGCGAACCTGGCGGACGTGCTCGACCGTCTCGGAGGCGTCGAACTAAGCGGAGTGGTTGCGGACCTGGGCGTCTCGTCTTTGCAGTTCGACCGTGCCGAGCGGGGGTTCAGCTTCAGCCAGGATGCGCCGCTGGACATGAGAATGGACACGACCGGTACGGAGACGGCGGCCGATCTGGTCAACACGCTTTCCGAGCGCGAGCTGGCCGACCTGATCTTTGAATACGGAGAGGAGCGTGGCTCGCGGCGCATAGCGCGATTGATCGCGCGCGAGCGCGAGCGACAGCCTATAGAGACTACGCGCCGGCTTTCGGACATAGTCGTCCGCGCGATACACCGGGGCGGGCGATGGCGCATTCACCCGGCGACGCGCACGTTCCAGGCGTTGCGCATTGCGGTCAACGGCGAGCTTGACGCGATCAAGGCGCTTGTCCCGGCCGCGATTTCGGCCCTCGCCCCGGGCGGGCGCCTCGCGGTCATCTCGTTTCATTCGCTCGAAGACCGATTGGTAAAGCGCGCAATGTTACGCGAGTCCGGCCGCTGCGTATGTGACGAGCAGCGCGGTCTCGCGGGCATGCCGGTCCCGGAAAGCGGCGTCGTGTGCGGCCGGTGCGGCGCTCGAAAAAGAGTTTTGATCCTCACCCGGAAGCCGTTGCGACCAAGTGATGAAGAGGTAGAGAGAAATCCCCGCTCTCGCAGTGCTCTTCTCCGCGTGTGTGAAAAAGTTTAGCCCGAATCAGTACCCAAGCCCGACTGTTCAGCCCCAAAGCCCGACGGGCCTTGACGCAGGTGTTAAGTAGCAGGCTCGAATCAAACTTTGAGGCAGTTTTATGACCAATCGTTTCTTCATCGATAAACAGATTCGCAACGCGCAGGTCGCCCGCCCGGTAAGCGGGCGCGTCTTCGCGTGGCTCACAATCATCACCGTGGCCGGCGCCCTGCTCTCGGCGGGGTTCGTCATAAGCGCGCGCCAGCACGTGGAAGCCGTCTCTACCGGATACGATAGCGAAGCGTTGCGCCGGCAGGCTACCGAGATCGAGGATGAGCTACGCCGTCTCGATTACGAGTACGCCTCCGCGACAAGTCTTCCCGAAATCGAACGGCGGGCAAAAAAGATGGGGCTACAACAGCCTAAAGCAAAAACTGGCAATATCCGCCGTCCAATAAACGCAAGCGAACCTAAGAAGAACAGGTAACCAGAAGTCATGGCAAAGACGCACAGATCATTTGACAAGCGAATTGTCGTCGTCCAGGGTCTGGTGTTGCTGTGGATACTGGTTATCGGAGTAAAGCTCGTGCAGTTGCAGATCGCAAACCACGACTCGCTGCGCGCGCGCGCCGAACGCCAGCACCAGGCATCAATCGAGTTGAGCCCGGTACGCGGCATCATCTACGACCGCAACGGGACGGAGATGGCCCGGTCGGTCGCGGTGAAATCACTCTACGCATCGCCGGCCGAGCTTACGAATGCCGACGCCGCGGCCGACGACCTGGCCCAACTGCTCGACATAGACCGCGACGCGCTCTACCGCCGCCTCACCTCGACCGCGCACGTGCTGGTGGCCGTAAAGCGCAAGCTCACCGATAAGGAAGTGGCCGAGGTCGAGAAGCTGAAGATACCGGGCCTGCGGTTTATCGACGAGATGAAGCGGCACTACGTCGCCGGGGGCGCGGCGGCTCACGTCCTGGGGTTCGTCGATTTCGAAGAGCGGGGCGGCGCGGGTATAGAGCTCTCTTACGAGAAGCTGGTCCGGGGCCAGGGCGGTCGCCTGCTGCTCGACGTTGACGCGCTCAAAAAGTCTTATAACCATTCGGTCGAAGAGTCGATACCAGGCGCAAACGTCACGCTCACGATAGACGTGATGATACAGACCTACGTCGAGCGCGCGCTCGCAGAAGCGGTCCGCACTTACGGCGCGCGCGGCGGGACGATAGTCGTAATGCGCCCCTCGACCGGCGAGGTGCTCGCGATGGCGAACCTGCCGACCTTTGACCCGAGCAAGGTTTCAGAGTCGAGCGACGCCCAGCGGCAGAATCGCGCCATCGAGTCGTCCTTCGAGCCCGGCTCGATCTTCAAGCTCATACCATACGCCGCGGCGCTTGAAGAGGGAGTCATTAATCCCGCCACGAGGATTCAATGCCCCGGCGAGATACGCATAGCCGACCGCGTAGTTAACGACCGCGCGTATGGCGAGATCAGCGCCGCGGTGGCCCTCGCAAAATCGTCCAACGTCGCCGCAATCAAGATCGGGCAGCGGCTCGGCAATGAAAGGCTCAGCCGGTACATACAGGATTTCGGATTCGGGCGCCGCACCGGCATAGAACTGCCCGGCGAGGCGGCGGGCGTCTATCGCTCCGCCGAGCGATGGACGCCGGTCACGATCGGCTCGATCCCCATGGGTCACGAAATAGGGGTGACCGCCTTGCAGGCTGTCGCCGCGTACGCGTGCATAGCCAACGGCGGCGAATGGGTCAAGCCGCATATCGTCAAGAGCGTGACGTCGTCAGCGGGCGAGACGCTCGAAGAGCACCAGGACGAGCGGCGGCAGGTCGTGACCCTGCAGACGGCCGCAACACTGAGGGAGATGCTCGAAGGCGTGGTGCTCAAAGGGACGGGCAAGGCCGCGCAGATGGGCGGCTACCGCGCCGCGGGCAAGACGGGCACGGCTCAGAAAATAGACGAGAAGACGAAGCGGTATTCGCAGACACGATACGTCGCGACGTTCGCCGGATTCGCCCCGGTCGACAGTCCCGAAATCGCCTGCATTGTCGTGATAGACGAGCCGCGATTCGGGTTGCATCACGGCGGCCAGGCCGCGGCGCCCGTGTTCGCGCGCGTCGTGTCGGACACGTTGCGCGTGCTGGGAGTGATACCCGAAGACGACCTTATCGCGGGCGAGGCGCAGGTATATGACGTGCCGGGAGGCCCGGATGTCGCCGCGCAGGCGCGCGAGCAAAACGACGATTCCATCAAAAGCGACCCGGCGGCAGCCGAGCCGCAAACGGACGAAGGCGTACGCGCCGAGTATGCGAGCAACCTCGTGCCCGACCTCAAAGGGTTGAGCTTGCGACAGGTGATGGCCGAGTGCGGGGCGCGCGGTCTGAAGTTCAAGCCGACCGGCGACGGCGTGGTGCTTTCGCAAAGCCCGCCGCCCGGCACGCCTATATCGTCGGGGCTGGTCTGCCAGGTCAAACTCTCAAAAAAATCGGCGGACAAAATACCAAAGGTCGAGGCGAGAGCCGAGCATGCGCGAGACGAAGCCGGATAAAGCTGAAAAGAACGCGCGCGTAAAGACGAAGCGCGCGGGCGAGCAGAGAAAGCAGGCCGAGATAGCCGGCCGGCCGAGAAGGGCGACGAGGACGGATTGAGGCTCGACGAACTGGCAAAAGAGATTGACGCATCGGGCGCCGCCGGGCGGCTCGAAGAAGACGCGCGCGACGTCACGCACGATTCGCGCGCGTGCGCGCCCGGGACGGTCTTTGTCGCGATCCGCGGCGAAAAGACCGACGCGCACAGGTTCATCCCGCAGGCGGTCGAGCGCGGAGCAGTCGCGGTAATCTCGGAGCAGCCTGTTGATACTTCCGCGGCGCCGGCGTGGATTCAGGTCCGCGACGCGCGCCGGGCGCTTGCGCTCAGCGCGGCGGCGGTTCACGGGCGACCGTCGGAGCGGTTGAAGCTCGCAGGCATAACCGGGACGAACGGTAAGACCACGACCGCGCACCTGATCGATTCAATCCTTCGCGCGGCGGAAGGGACTTCGGCAATGTTCGGCACCATAAGCCATCGCGTGGGCGAAGAGGCCATAACGGCCTCGCACACGACGCCCGAATCGGCGGACATACAGCGCATGCTTGCCCGCGCGGTCGCTGCAGGTTGTCGCTCGGCCGTCATGGAAGTCTCTTCACACGCGATAGAGCTTCACCGGGCCGACGCCTTGAAGTTTGCCGTGGCCGTCTTCACAAACCTCACGCGCGACCACCTCGATTATCACAAGACGATGGACGCATACTTCGCGGCCAAAGAGAGGCTCTTTAACGGCGCCCTGGATTATGCGCCCCTGGCATCAATCATCAACATAGACGATGAGTACGGCCGAAAACTTCTCGGCACCGCGCGCGGCACCCTTATCACCTACGGGCTCGGCGAGCGGGCCGACGTGAGGACAAAAGATTATCGCGTGACCGGCCGCGGCACTTCCTATACCGCCGAGACGCCCGCCGGGCGAATCGAAATAGAATCGCCGCTCGTCGGCCGGCCGCATGTCTATAACACGCTGGCGGCCATAGCCGCGGGATTGGCTCTGGGAGCCGATTCCGAGCAGATCGCGCGCGGCATAAACGGCTGCGAAGTGGTTGCGGGGCGGTTCGAGCAGGTGACGGCAGAAGGCGCCGACGCGCCCTTCACCGTCATAGTCGATTACGCGCACACGGACGACGCGCTGAAGAATGTGCTCCAGACCGCGCGCGAGATCGCCGGGAACAATCGCGTGATCGTCGTCTTCGGCTGCGGGGGCGACCGCGACCGGACAAAGCGCGCCCCGATGGGCGAGATCGCGGCCACGCTCGCCGACGTGGCAATCGCGACTTCGGATAACCCGCGGAGCGAAGACCCCGAAGCGATAATTGCCGATATAGAAGTCGGGCTGAAACGATCGGGCCGCAACTACATAAAGATAGTGGAAAGGCGCGAGGCCATCTTTCGAGCCGTCGCGGAGGCGCGCGCGGGCGACGTGGTGTTGATAGCCGGGAAGGGTCACGAGACATATCAAATACTCGGCAGCCAGACGGTCCATTTCGACGACCGCGAGGTGGCGGGCGAAGCGATTCTCGAAAAGGCCGCCGCGTCAAAGGTGTAATGAAGTTAAGCGAGGTCATCGCAATCTTAGACGCCGCCGCGGGCAGCCGCTCGCGCGACGAGCTTGCGCGTGAAATCGCGGGCTACTCGATTGACTCGCGCGCCACGGGCGAGGGCGAGCTGTTCTTCGCGATACGCGGCGAGCGTTACGACGGCCATGAGTTCGCGGCCGACGCGCTCGGCAAAGGGGCAATCGCGGCAGTCGTATCGAAGGATTTCGCGGCGTCGGCGAGGGCGAAGAATTGAAGCAGCGGGGCGCGCTATTAATCCCCGTCGAAGATACACTCGCGGCACTTCAGCGTCTCGCGTCGTCGCTTCTTTCAAACTGGCGCGGGCGTGAAGTCGCCGTCACCGGCAGCATGGGCAAGACCACGACAAAAGAGATGACCGCTTCGTGCCTGGCGCGCGCGGGCCGAGTGATGAAGACGGCGGGGAATTTCAACAATGACTACGGCCTGCCGCTCTCGATACTAAAGATGGAATCGGGCGGCGCGAAGGCCGAGGATTTTGATTTCGCGGTGCTAGAGATGGGGATGAACCATAAAGGCGAGATAGCGCGACTCGCGCGGATTGCGCCGCCGGATATAGGCGTCGTGACAGTTGTCGCGCCGGTCCACCTGGAGTTCTTCTCATCGGTCAACGAGATAGCCGAAGCCAAAGGCGAGCTGATCGAAGGTATAAAGTCGGGAGGCGCGGCCATCTTGAACGCCGACGACACGCGAGTGAGCCGCATGCGGGACTTGCGCGACGATATAGATTTCCGGACGTTCGGCCTGGACCGGGCGGCCGACGTTACGGCGCGCGACATCAAGCACGAGGGGCTTGGGGGGACCGGCTTTCTGCTCGTCACGCCTCGCGGAGAGGTCGAGGCGAGGCTCCCCGTAGCCGGGCGGCACAACCTTTATAACGCGCTCGCGGCGGCGGCGGCGGCCGATTATTTCCAGACGCCGCTCGACGAGATAGCCTCGGCGCTCGGCGAAAGCGCCAGCCCCAGAATGCGCGGCGAGGTCATCAGCTTCGAGGAAGGATTCACGATAATCGACGATTCGTATAACTCGAACCCGCGGGCGCTGATCGAGATGGTCGAGACGATCTCGGCGAATAAAGATTTCAAGCGCAAGGTCGTGGTAGCGGGCGAGATGCTTGAGCTTGGGGAGACGGGGCCGGAGCTTCATCGCGAGGCGGGCCGTCAAATCGCCCGGCTCGGAGTCGATCTATTGATAGGGGTGCGGGGGCTTGCCGAGCACCTGGTCGCGGGGGCCATAGGCGGCGGGCTCGCGCGCGAGCGCGCCACCTTTTGCGGCACGCCCGAAGAGGCGGCGCGCGTGCTCGAGTCCCATGCGCGTGCGGGCGACCTCATACTTGTGAAAGGGTCGCGCGGGGTGAAGACCGAAATAGTAGTTCAGCAAATGAGAAGAGAGAGGACGCGATAGCGAGCGCGGAGGCGGCTGAATGTTCTATTACCTGTATCTGCTGAAGGATTTTGACGAAAATCTGTCGTTCCTGCAGGTCTTCGAACAGATAACGTTCCGCACGGCGTGGGCGGCCATAACCGCGCTTGTCATCAGTCTGATGTTCGGACCGCGGATGATTACGCTGCTGAGACATTTTCAGATCGGCCAGCAGATACGCGAGGAAGGCCCGCGCACGCACCTATCAAAGCGCGGCACGCCGACCATGGGCGGCGTGCTGATAATACTTTCGGTCGCGATCTCGACGCTGCTGTGGTCGAATCTCGGCAACGCGTTTGTGTGGATAACGGTGGTGGCCACGGTCGGGTACGGGGCGATAGGGTTCGCCGACGATTATCTAAAAGTGAAGCGCCGCCACAACCTGGGGCTGACCGGCAGGCAGAAGCTAGTCTTTCAGTTCCTCGTCGCGCTGCTCGTCGGGCTCGGGCTCCACTACCTTACCGATTATCCGGTCAGGTTGAGCGTGCCGTTCTTTAAGAGTTTCAACCCGGAGATTCCCTGGCCCATATACCTGCTCGTCTTCGCGCCGCTTGTGATAGTCGGTTTTTCAAACGCGGTGAATTTGACGGACGGGCTCGACGGGCTCGCGATATCGGTGACGGTGGTGACGGCCGCGGCGCTGACGGGATTCACCTACGTCACGAGCCATTACATATTCGCGAGTCACCTGGGGCTTGAGCATAACAAGGAGGTGGCGGAGATAACGATATTCTGCGCGGCGCTGACGGGGGCGAGCCTCGGCTTTTTGTGGTTCAACGCGCCGCCGGCCGAAGTCTTCATGGGCGACGTCGGGTCGCTGGGGATCGGCGGGGCCATCGGAACAATCGGCGTAATAATAAAGCAGGAGTTCCTGCTCGTGATGATCGCCGGGGTCTTCGTGCTGGAGGCCGTCTCGGTGATTTTACAGGTGTTGTCGTTCAGGCTCTTTCGAAAGCGAATATTTAAGATGGCTCCGCTGCATCATCATTTCGAGCTTATGTATCCGCCCGAACTGTCGCGGCGCATGGAACCGAAAATTGTATTCCGATTTCTGATAATCGCTATTCTTTTCGCGCTACTGAGCCTTTCGACTTTGAAGCTCAGGTAATGAATCTCGAATTTGAGATTTGAAATATCAGACATGGATGTTGCGGGCAAAAAAGTTATGGTCGTAGGCATCGCGCGCAGCGGCGTGGCCGTGGCGCGGCTGCTCGCCGCGCGCGGCGCCATGGTGATGGCTAACGACATCAAGCCGGAGTCGCAGCTTGCGCGCGAAGCGGCCGAGCTTCGCGCGATTGGCGTGTTGATGTCGCTCGGCGGCCACCCCGAAAGTCTTTTCGAGAACGCCGACCTGATAGTGCTCAGTCCGGGCGTCCCGGCCGACCTGCCGCAGCTTGAGCGCGCTCGCGCGGCGGGTATTGAAATCATCAGCGAGCCTGAGCTGGCCGGCCGATTTCTCGCCGGGCGCATGATCGGCATAACCGGCTCGAACGGTAAGACGACGACCACCGAACTCACGGGCGAGCTGATGCGGGCGGCCGGCGCCGAGACAATAGTCGGCGGCAACATAGGCACGCCGCTGACGAGCCTCGTGGAAAAGAGTTCCGACCTCACATGGACTGTTGCCGAGTTGTCGAGCTTTCAGCTTGGAGATGATCGACAGCCTCCGAGTCAGCGTCGCTGTAGTCACAAATATCACGCCCGATCACCTCGACCGCCATGGCTCTCTTGAGAATTACGTCCGCGCCAAACACAGAATTTTCCGCAACCAGACGGCGGACGACTGGGCGGTGCTCAACGGACAGGACCAGGCCGTAGCAGAGATGGTCGCGCGCCTGGGAGTCAACGCAAGAAAGCTGTTTTTCAGCTCGCGAGGGCGGCAGACGGTCACGGGAGGCGCGGCCGACATATACGTTATGGACGGGCGCATATACACGACGATGATCGGCGGGGGCGGCGAGACGGAAGTTATGCCGGTTGACGAGATACCGCTTCGCGGCATGCACAACGTGGAGAATGTGATGACGTCGCTTGCGGCCGTATTTTGCGCGATGGGCACGCAGGCGGGCGAGGTCGGGAAGCTGCGCGAGGCCGTGAGGAGATTCAAGGGCGTCGAGCACCGCATCGAGTACGTGGCCGAGATTGCCGGGGTGAAATTCTACAACGACTCGAAGGCCACCAACGTCGATTCGACGATCAAGGCGCTCGAAGCCTTCGACGGCAACCTGATTCTGATACTCGGCGGCAAGGACAAGGGGAGCGATTACAGCGTGCTTCGAGAGCTGGTCGGCGAGCGCGTAAAGCAGGTAGTGCTGCTCGGGGCCGCAAGCGACAAGATAGCCGAGCAACTTGAAGGCGCGCGCCCGATGACGCGCGCCACTTCTATGGAAGACGCGGTGGTGAAATCAATGGAAGCGGCGGGACCGGGCGACACCGTGCTCCTTGCGCCGGCCTGCGCGAGCTTCGACATGTTCGACAATTACGAGCACAGAGGCCGCGTGTTCAAAGAAGAGGTCTTCCGCCTGGCCAACCGGCTGCACAGCGGCTGGACGGGCAGGCTCACGACCTAGGATTTTAGATTTTGGATTTTGGATTGCGGGTTATGATTTTCAAACGACTCAGCCTAAACAACAGCCTTGCAGATAGGGGCGGACTCGCGCGCTCAATCCAAAATCCAAAATCTAGAATCCAAAATCGAGTCTCTCCGCGATGGAAGCGCGAGGCCGAGCTATCGCGCCGCACCGGGGATTTGCGCGGCGGGCGCGAGCTGCCCGTAGATAAGGTGATGCTCGGGATAGTGCTGGGGCTGACGCTGTTCGGCGCGGTGATGGTTTACAGCGCGTCGGCGATACTCGCCGAAAGGAACTTCGGCGACCAGTTTCATTTTCTCTACCGGCAGGGCGCGTGGGCGGTGCTGGGGCTTGCGGCGCTGGCGTTCGGCATCTCAATCGACTACCGCCACTACAAGCGCCCCGCGGTGATCTATTCGCTGCTGGCGGTCACGGGCGTGCTCCTTGTGGTAGTGCTTTTTATGCCGGAGGTGAACGGGACGAGCCGCTGGATACGGTACGGCAATTATATATCATTGCAGCCGTCGGAGATCGCGAAAGTGGCTCTGGTGGCCTTTTTGGCGTTCTTTCTGGAGAGAAAAGCGGGCGAGATGGACCGCTTTAAACAGACGTTTTTGACGGCCGCGGGCGTCGCGGGCGGACTGATATTGCTGGTCGGGCTCGAGCCGGATTTCGGGACGGCCCTCGCGCTCGGGATAGTCTTTCTGACGATGATGTTTCAGGCGGGAACGCCGTTGCGCTATCTGGCGACACTCGCCATCCCGGTCTTGCCGGCGGTCACAGTGATGCTGCTCGTGCCGTGGCGGTTCCAGCGCATAATGGCCTTCCTCGACCCGTGGAAGTACCAGTTAACTTACGCCTTTCAGGCCGTGCAATCGATGATAGCCATCGGCAGCGGCGGGGCCGACGGCGTCGGGTTCGCGCAGGGGCGACAAAAGCTTTTTTACCTCCCCGCGCCGCACACCGATTTCATATTTGCCGTCATAGGCGAAGAGCTCGGCTTTATCGGCGCGGCTACGGTGGTCTCGTTGTTCGGGATACTAGCGTGGCGCGGGTTTCGCGCGGCAAGGTGCGCGCCCGATATGTTCGGACAACTGCTCGCCATGGGGCTGACGATAATGATCATCGCCCAGGCATTTTTTAACGTGAGTGTCGCGCTTTCGCTCGTGCCGACGAAAGGCATACCGCTGCCGTTTATCAGCTCGGGCGGGTCTTCGCTCGCGTTAAGCCTGTTTGCGGCGGGCGTGCTTTTGAACGTGAGCAAACACGCCAGGGTAGGAAAGATTTGAGATTTGAAATCTCATATTTGAAATCTATATGCGGGTGATTATCGCGGCAGGGGGAACGGGCGGGCACATTTATCCGGGCGTGGCCATCGCCCGCGAGTTCAAGCGCCGCGACGAGGCGGCCGAGATACTTTTCGTAGGCACGCCGCGCGGGCTCGAATCCCGCATCGTACCGCGCGAAGGGTTCGACCTCGAGATGATCAAGGTCAGCGCGCTCAAGGGCGTATCGTTTTTGCAGAGGGTGAAATCGCTCGTGGGGTTGCCCGCGAGCTTCGTGAGCGCGCTCAGGATACTGAGGCGCTTCAAGCCCGACGTGGTGATAGGCGTGGGCGGGTACTCATCGGGACCGACGCTGCTTATGGCGGCGATGAAGCGAATACCGACGATGATTGTTGAGCCGAACGCAATGCCCGGATTTACCAACCGCCGACTCGCGCGGTTTGTTGACGCGGCGGCGCTCACGTTTGAGGACGCGCGAAAGTACTTCGGCCGGCGCGGCGTCGTGACCGGCAATCCGGTGCGTAACGATTTCGCCGGGTTGAAGCAGAAAGAGCGCGGCGAGCAGCTGAGCCTTCTGATATTCGGCGGGAGCCAGGGCGCGCATACCATCAACGTCGCGATGGTCGGCGCCGCAAAGCTTATGACCGCCAGGAAGGATCGGCTCGAAATAACTCACCAGACCGGCGAGCGGGACTTTGAGATGGTCAGGCGCGGGTACGACGAAGCGGGGTTCAGCCACGCCGAGGTGAGGCCGTTCATAGACGGCATGGCCGGGGAGTTCGCGAAAGCAGACGTGTTGATATGCCGCGCCGGCGCGACGACCGCGGCCGAGGTTGCGGCGGCGGGGAAAGCGGCCATATTCGTCCCCTTCCCTTTCGCGACCGACGACCATCAGCGCAAGAACGCGGATGCGTTCATCCGCGTGGGGGCTGGACGGATGATCGTGCAGAAGGAACTGACGCCCGAGCGGCTGGCCGAAGAACTGGGCGGGCTGATCGAGCACCCCGAACAGATCAGCCGTATGGAAGAAGCGAGCCGGCGGCTCGGCCGTTCGGATTCGACCGAGCGCGCCGTTGACCTCGCCTTATCGATAGTCAGGGACCGGGGTTCAGTGGGCAAAGGCTGAAGGATGCTTTTTAGAGGAGTAAGACACATACATTTTGTCGGGATCGGCGGCATAGGCATGAGCGGCATAGCCGAGGTGTTGCTCTCGCTCGGCGAGAACTTTCGCGTTACCGGCAGCGACCTGAAGCGCTCGACGATCACCGACCGGCTCGAACAGATGGGCGCGACCGTCTGGGAGGGCCACCGCGCCGAGCACGTGGCGGGGGCCGACGTCGTCGTGTGCTCGTCGGCCGTGCGCGACAACAACCCCGAAGTGCTGACCGCGCGCCAGCGACAGGTCCCGGTCATCCCGCGCGCCGAGATGCTAGCGGAGTTGATGCGGCTCTACCGGCACGGCATCGCGGTCGCGGGCACGCATGGAAAGACGACTACTACTTCGATGATCGCGCACATGATGACGAAGGCCGCATTCGACCCGGCTGTGGTCGTGGGCGGGCGGGTCGCGTCGCTCGGCTCAAACGCGCGGCTCGGCCGCGGCGAATACATCATAGTCGAGGCCGATGAATCGGACGGATCGCTGTTGATGCTCACGCCGACGATTGCGGTGCTGACCAACATCGACAGCGATCACCTGGACCACTTCCGCGGAGGCATCGAAGAGATCAAAGAGTGTTTTGTAGAGTTCGCCAACCGCGTCCCTTTCTACGGCACGATAGCTTTATGCCTCGATGATCATAACGTGCAGGCGATCATCCCCGAGATCACGCGGCGCTCGGTAAGTTTTGGGCTCGCGGCCCAGGCCGACGTCTCGGCCTGGGATATAAAGCTCGACTCGGCATTCGGCTCGCACTTTACGGTGCGCGCCTTCGGCCAGGAGCTGGGCGAGATGGGACTGGCGGTGCCGGGATTGCACAACGTCTATAACGCGCTCGCGGCGACGGCCGTCGGGCTCGACCTCAGTATAAAGTTCGATGACATCGCGGCCGCGCTCGGCGAATTCCGGGGGGCGGAACGGCGGTTTCAGCTCAAGGGAGAGAAATCGGGTGTGCTTGTCGTCGATGACTACGGGCATCACCCGACCGAGATAAAAGCGACGCTCGCGGCCGCACGCACCGCGGGCCGGAGGGTGGTGACGCTGTTCCAGCCTCACCGCTACACGCGCACGCGCGACCTTATGGACGAATTCGCGCGCGCGTTTTACGGCGCTGACGTGTTGTTTGTCGCCGATGTTTATGCGGCGAGCGAAGACCCTATA
Source organism: Blastocatellia bacterium (assembly GCA_963832205.1). Taxonomy (GTDB): domain Bacteria; phylum Acidobacteriota; class Blastocatellia; order UBA7656; family UBA7656; genus DATBMY01. Next base: position 55,597 of record CAWHTK010000009.1, read on the forward strand.
GAGGGAGTGACCAGCCGCGCGCTGGCCGAAAAGATCGAGAGGTTCGGCCACCGGCATGTCGAATACGCAGGCCCCCTGTCGGGCGCGGCGGCAAAACTGAAAGAGGTCGCACAGCCCGGCGACCTCGTCCTGACACTCGGAGCAGGCAACGTCTGGCAGGCAGGAGAAGAGTTGCTTCGAATTCTTGATTAGGGGCGGGCAGCGGTCAGGCTATCTCAAATTTGAGATTTGAGATTTGAAATGTGAGATAGCAGATAGCCTGACCGCCGGCTCCCGACCCCTGAGTGGGAGGTGCTACTTTGGCAGTGGCTCAAAAGAGCGATTCCAGGGTACGCGCACAGGTAGTTGCGCCGCGCGCGAGACGTATTCCGAAGTCGCGCGCGCGGAAAAAAGGCGCGGTTCAGGTCGGCAAGACGCTGAAGTCGGCCGCCCTGTTCATAAAACCCGCGATGACCGTGGCGCTCGTGATCGCGGCCCTTGTCGGCTACAGGGCATTCGCCAATTCGAGCCTGTTCGAGCTGCGCCGCGTCATGGTGAGCGGCGCGGGCGAAAGCTTGAAGGCAGACATAGAGACGGCGGTGCGGCAGGTGGTCGGGCAGTCGAGGCTACTCGCGGTGGAACTCGCGGATATAAAGAAGAGGGTCGAGTCGGTGGCGCGCGTGAAATCGGCGACGGTCGCCCGCGCGCTACCCGACGGCATATTCGTGAGCGTCTCCGAGCGACAGCCATCGGTGATCGCGCGCAGAAAGAGCGAGGCCCTCGTATGGCTGGATGAGGAAGGGATGGAGATAGGCGATTACTGGGACGCGTCGATCAAGACGCCGAATCCATGGTCGACGGATGAGTCTTACGCGCCGCCGGTCGTCAAAGGCTTTTCCGAAGGGCCGCGGTCGCAGGGAGCGGCGGCCGACGACCGCGAACGCGTCGAGCTTTATCGAAGGATCGAGCGCGAGCTTAACGACGGGCCGACTTCGCTGTGGAGTCGCATCGACCAGATCGACCTGACTTATACCAGGGATGCGAACCTTCACCTGTCCGATCCGCCCGTGATGGTCCACATCGGCGATGCCGATTTTCGCAAGCGACTTGAAAAGGCTCTCGCGGTGCTCGCCGCCGCGACCGGAGGGGACGTAGAGCGGCTCGCGCGGCTGGGCGTCCCCGAAGCGGAGAGATTGATCGAGAATGCCAACGGCATTCATTTCATCGATGCGGCGCGCGGCGACCGCATTGTAGTTAATTTCGCCACCCCCGGCGCACACAAGTCTGTCAGGCAGGAGCAAAGGCAACGATGAGACGCGGGGAGTGAGTCCGGCAGGCTTACCCTGAACTCAGTCCCCGAGCCTCAGCCCTGAAATTTGGCCGGAGGATTAGTAATGGCAAAAGGGAACAAACATATTGCGGCGCTCGACATCGGCACGACTGAGGTGCGGGCAGTCGTAGGAGAGGTCACCGAAAACGATAAGCTGGAGATCGTCGGCGTCGGCCGCGCCCCTTCGCGCGGCGTGCGCAAAGGAGTGGTCGTAAACATCGAGGCGACGGTCGAGGCCATCAAGCAAGCGGTCGAAGAGTCCGAGATGATGTCGGGCCTGCCGGTCGATGCGGCCTATGTCAGCCTCGGCGGCGTGCAGGTGCGAGGTATGAACTCGCGCGGCGTTATAGCCATAAGCCGCCGCAACCGCGACATCATGGAAGACGACGTATACCGCGTGATAGACCAGGCGCGCGCCATAAGCGTGCCCACGGACCGCGAGATCATAGACGTCCTGCCGCAGGAATTCACCGTTGACGGGCAGGACGGGATAGGCAACCCCATAGGGTTCTTAGGCATGCGGCTGGAGGCGTCGGTCCACGTCATGACTTCGCCCATTACCGCGCGCCAGAATGTCATCTCGTCCGTCAACCGGGCCGGCATCGTGGTCACCGACACCGTGGTCGCGCACGTTGCCGGTGGGGAGGCGACGCTCACGCCCGACGAGAAGGAGTACGGCGCGGCGGTCCTCGACATAGGCGCGGACATCACGAACCTCACCGTCTTCTACCGCGAGGCGGTGCGCCACACGGCCGTCTTTCCGATGGGGGGCAATCACTTCACCAACGACATAGCCGTGGGGTTGCGCACGCCCGTGCCCGAGGCCGAACGGATAAAGGTGAGCGAGGGGTGCGCGCTTTCGGGGCTGATGGCCGAGCACGAGCGCGGGCACATGGTCGAGGTCCCATCGGTCGGGGGGCGGCAGCCGCGCATGCTGAGCCGGCAGATACTGTGCGAGATACTTCAGCCGCGGGCCGAAGAGATATTCGGCCATGCGATGGAGGAGATCCAGCGGGCGGGCTTCGACCGGCAGATACTATCGAGCATCGTGCTCATCGGCGGCGGCTCGCTTATGGACGGGATAGTCGAGATGGCCGAGCAGGTGCTCGACCTGCCGGCGCGACACGGGCTGCCGGATTTCATCGGCGGGCTGACGGGCGAGATAGACAGCCCGGCGTTTGCGACCGTCGTGGGGACGCTTTTGTATGGATTCCACAAGCAGATGAACATGAAAAGAATCCACTCGCTCAAGGACGGAGCGCCGAAGGCGGTGAGCCTGTGGAAGCGGCTATTTGGTTAGAAAAAGTGAAAAAAATGTTTCCAGGCGCGGCAAAAAAAAGTTGTAGGGGGCAAGACGTCTGTGCTACTATGCGGTGTGTCTTCAGACAATTGTTCTACCACATATTGTAGCAACCGGCTGCCAGCCTCAAAGGCACTGTTAGGAGAACCCCCACCGATAGCGGGCGCCGCCAAGCTCCCGCGAGGGTGAGCGTGTGCGCGCCCGCGAGTCGCTATGGGCCGAGAATTTTCTGACAGTGTTTGATAACTAGAGAGTACTTGAAATGATTCCTCGTGTAAGCGGACCGTCATGCTCGAAGGTATCGCTTGCCCGGTTGCTAAATTTGGTATGCAGGAGGCACGCGTAATGGCAGCGGATGAACGTAAGGAGATTCGAAGCGCAGTTATAACATTCGACGATTCCGAGCAATCAGTCAGTGGCGCTAGGATAAAAGTAATAGGCGTTGGCGGCGGCGGCGGCAACGCCATAAACCGCATGATCGAGGCGGGAATCGAAGGCGTGGAGTTTCTGGTCGCTAACACCGACCTCCAGGCGCTGAAGAGTTCAAAGGCCTCCGTCAAAATACAGATCGGCGAGAAGCTGACGCGGGGGCTGGGGGCGGGCGGCGACCCCGAGATCGGCCGCCAGTCGGCGCTCGAAGACACCGAGAAGATAATCGAGGCGCTCGAAGGGGCCGACATGGTCTTCATCACCACGGGGCTCGGAGGCGGGACGGGCACGGGCTCGGCGCCTATAATCGCGAGCCTCGCCACGGAGCTTGGGGCCCTGACGGTCGCGGTCGTCACCAAGCCTTTTCGCTTCGAGGGACGCCGCCGGCAGCGACAGGGCGAACAGGGACTCAACGAGCTGCGCGAATGCGTAAACACAGTCATCACCATCCCCAATGAAAGATTGCTCAACGCGGTTCAGAAAAATACCCCGTTCCTAGATTCGTTTAAGCTCGCCGACGACGTTCTGCGCCAGGCCGTGCAGGGCATATCAGACATTATCACCGTGCCGGGGCTCATCAACGTGGACTTCGCCGACGTGAAGACCATCATGGCCGGCATGGGCATGGCGCTGATGGGGACGGGCGCGGCCGCGGGCGAGAACCGCGCGCTCGAAGCGACCCAGCGCGCCATATCGAGCCCGCTTTTGGAAGAGGCGTCCATCGAAGGCGCGAAGGGACTGCTCGTCAACGTCACGGGCGGGACAGACCTCACGCTGTTTGAAGTCAACGAGGCGATGTCGATCATACACGACTCGGCCGACCCCGACGCCAACATCATCTTCGGCGCGGTGCTCGACGAGCGCCTCGCAGACGAGATGAAGATAACCGTCATCGCCACGGGGTTCGAGAAGACCGCGGTTGCGACCGAGCCGGTCAGGACCTATACGAGTGCGCCCGCGGCCGAAGGCGCGCGAGTGCCGAGCAGCGGCGCATCGCCTACGGGCGGCACGACGGGGCCGTTGCGCCGCGAAGATGTTGATGTACCCGCGTTCATCCGCAAGAAGGCAGACTAGCTGCCTGTTTTACAATCCTCCGGACTGCCTTGGCCGCTGCGCTCACGCAGCGGCTTTTTGTTTCTGGTTTAAGAGATAAAGAAGCGCATAGAAAACCGATCACAGCTTATCGACCCTCTTGAAACCCGGCGGCATCTCGAATCGGTCTTCGGCCACGTCAACGCTGACGTTTCGGCGCTCGGTCACAAACCTGACGCCGTTTGAAGGCTCCGACTCCATCTCGGTTCTTAGCGCAAGCCCCGAAAGGTCGCGGGCGCGATAAGTGCGGACTATTTCCGCCCGGCCCTCGAACAGCAGGCGGCGCTCGGTGACCTGACACGAGCGGCCTTCGATCACCTGGTCGGGTAAATGCCTCACTTCTACGCGCTCGGGCTGGCCGCCGCCTTCAAAGATTCGCTCGACGGCCACCGGGTCTATGCTCTCGTCCTGCTCTGCGCCCGAAGCCCCGGCCCGGTCCGTAATCTCTCGCGAGAGGTCCGTCTCCGTATAGACCTGTCGCTCGACGACAAGCAAGAACTGCTTGCCCAGATCGGGCCTGAGTATCAGCACGTGAGTTTCGCCCTGCTCGGTCCATTCGTGCCTGCGGAGCTCGCCCACGCGGGCCACGGCTTCGGATACGGTTTCGACCCCGTCGGGGCTTTCGATAGTGCGCACTATTGTCGCCGAATATCGTTCGGGCTCGCCCGCGGCGACGACCTCTGGTCTCTCGGGCGAGCTGCTGCCGCAGGCGGTGAAGGCAAGCGCGAGGGCAAGCGCCATCAACAGCGCGAGCGCGAAAACCTGTTTTTTATCTGATACCATCCTGGTTAAGATATTAACACCACCGTTTAAGATGTCGCGCAACTCTGCTATGCTTGCGAAAATTAACGTACCGCACTTATAGAGTAATGAAAGAGTCGCTGCGCACAGGAAGTATCATCGCCCATTACCGCATAATGCACCCCGTCGGCGCGGGCGGTATGGGAGAAGTCTACCTGGCGGAAGACCTGACGCTAGGCCGGCGCGTGGCGTTGAAGATACTCCCGGCGCAGGCCACCGGAGAAGAAGACCGGCTGCGCAGATTCGAGCAGGAGGCGCGCGCCGCCTCGGCCCTCAACCACCCGAACATAATAACTATTCATGAGGTAGGCATAGATAAGGGCGCGCACTTCATCGCCACAGAGTTCATCGAAGGCGAGACGCTCAGATCTTACCTGAGGCGGATGCGGCCGAGCCTTCAAGAGACAATAGAGATCACGATGCAGGTGGCGAGCGCGCTTTCGGCGGCGCATCAGGTAGGCATCATCCACCGAGACATAAAGCCCGAGAACATCATGGTGCGACCGGATGGCTACGTGAAGGTGCTCGATTTTGGCGTCGTCAAGCTGACCGAAACATTCATCTCACGACAGACCGGGCCGGGCGGCGAGACCGGCGCGGACGAAGTCGAGTTAATCAACACCGAATCGAATATTGTGATGGGGAGCCCGAATTATATGTCGCCCGAGCAGGCGCGCGGGCTCGGCGTCGACGCGCGCACCGACATATTCTCGCTCGGCGTAGTGATGTATGAGATGCTCACGGGCCACAGGCCGTTCGACGGCGAAACGATCAGCGACGTTATCGTCGCGATACTGGAGCGCGCGCCCGCCCCGCTCGTAAACTTCATGCCCGACGTATCGCCGCGGCTGGAGCGAATAATCAACAAGGCGCTCTCGAAAAACCGAACCGCAAGGTACGAGACCGCCGCCGAGATGCTCAAAGACCTGAAGCGACAGAAGCAACGGTTGATGCTCGAAGCGGGGTTGGACGACTCTATGTCTCCCGACTTCGAGCCTCAACCGACGGTCGAGATAACCGCGAAAGAGAGCGGGAACATTACCGTGAGGGAGACAAGCCCGCCCGCGGATCAGGTGGAAAGCTCCCGGCCGGTGTCGAGCGCCGAATACCTCATCACCGAAATCAAGCACCACAAGGCGGCGGTCATGGTGATAATCGCGGTCGCGCTTTCGGCGGTCGTGCTTTTGATATTGCTGAGGGGCGATGGCCGGGTGGCGAGCGAGAGGGCGGGCGGCCCGGCGATAGGGTCTATAGCCGTGCTGCCTTTCATAAACATGAGCGACGACCCTGAAAACGAATACCTGTCGGACGGGATCACCGAGACTTTAATAAATGACCTGTCGCGGATGCCGGATTTAAAAGTGATGTCGCGAAACGCGGCCTTCCGATATAAAGGACAGGACGTGGACGCGGCGAAGGTCGGCCGCGATCTGGGCGTGCGAGCGGTGCTTGCGGGAACTATAAGGCAGCGCGGCGATGGGCTTACGGTCGGCGTCGAGCTGATAGACGCCGGGGACAACAGCCGCATATGGGGCGAGCAGTACAACCGCCGCATGCCGGACATACTGGCGTTGCAGCAAGAGATCGCGACGAGCATTGTCGCGAAGCTCCAGCCGAAGCTCGGCGGCGAAGGCGGCGCTCGCGTGGGCAGACAGTATACGGCAAGCCCGCAGGCGTACCAGCATTACATGAGGGGCCGCTACTACTGGAACAAGCGGACTGAGGAAGGGCTCAAAAGGGGCATAGACTATTTCAAGCAGGCGATTGACGCCGACCCCGCCTATGCGCTGGCATACGCCGGGCTGGCCGACTGCTACGCGCTGCTTGCGGATTACGGCGGCGAGCTGCCCGGCGAGCTATACCCCAGGGTCAGGGCGGCGGCGACCGAGGCCTTGAGGCTAGACGATTCGCTTGCGGAGGCGCACACCTCGCTCGGCGCGGTTTATGAATATGAATGGAACTGGGTTGAGGCCGAGAGGCAGTACGGGCGGGCCATCGCGTTGAACTCTAACTACCCGACGGCGCATCACTGGTACGGGCTGGTGCTGGCGGCGCGCAACCGCGCGGGCGAAGCGGTCGAGCAGATAAAGCGCGCGCTCGAACTCGACCCGCTTTCGCTCATAATCAACACCGCGCTCGGAAGGGCCTACTATTGCGCTCGCGAGTACGATCTGGCCATAGAGCAGCTCGGAAAGACGCTTGAGATGGACCCGAACTTCGCGGAAGCGAGGTTCCACCTCGGGCTGGCCTACGAGCAGAAAGGGATGCACGCGGACGCGATAAAGGAGTTGCAGAGAGCGGCCGAGCTGTTCGGCGACGAGACCCTGGCAGGCTGGACGGGGCGCGTGTATGCGGCGGCCGGCAACCGCGCCGAGGCCGAGCGCGTGCTCAAGAGGCTTGAGAAGATGCCGAAGCGAACTAACGCTTTGCCATACATAGTGGCAACGACCTACGCGGCGCTTGGGAATAAAGAGAAAACATTCGAATGGCTCGACCTTGCGCTGAAGGAACGGTCGATATATGTGACCGGGCTCAACACCGACCCTGTATTCGACAGCCTGCGCTCGGACGCGCGCTTCTCGAATTTGCTCCGCCAGATCGGATTTGAGTAAAGCATAAAGACCCATGAAAAGCTCAGGCTATCTTTCAGAGCATTCACGGGCTGAAGCCTTTCCAGTTAATGAAACTGGATAATCGAACTGGAGCCTGCTGATCGACGCTAAAATCTTTGGCTATGAAAACGCGTCGCCGACCAGTTGCTTCTGCTCCATCTGGTGGATCGTGTGCGAGCCTGTCGCGGGGCTTGCGCTCGCGGCGCGGCCGATATAGCGGACCTCGCGGCCGAGCATTTCGCGGAGCCTCGGCTCTACGAAAGACCACCCGCCCATGTTGCGCGGCTCTTCCTGCACCCACCGCACATCCGTTGCGCCCGAATAGCGCTTAAACACATCCTCGAGCAAGTTCTTCGGGAATGGATAAAACTGCTCGAGGCGCACGATTGCCGTCGTCTGGTCGTTTATATTCTTTCGCTCGGCGAGCAGATCGTAATAGACCTTGCCGCTTGTTAACAGCACGCGCCGCACGGCGCCCGCTTCGACCGCGCCATCATCTGATGACCGGCAGGAAGCCGCCGGTCGTGAACCGGTCGATCGGGGCTCGCGGCCTCGGGCAATCTGAGCAGGCTCTTCGGCGTGATGATGATGAGCGGCTTCGCGGGTTGCTTCACCTGCCGGCGCAAGACGTGGAAGTACTGCGCGGAGGTCGTGCAGTTGACGACCTGCATATTGCCCTCGGCGCACGACTGAAGAAATCTTTCGAAGCGCGCGCTCGAATGCTCCGGCCCCTGCCCCTCGTAACCGTGAGGCAAAAGCAGCGCGAGCCTGCTGGTCTGGTTCCACTTCTCCTCGCCCGACGATATGAACTGGTCGATTATCACCTGCGCCGCGTTTACGAAGTCGCCGAACTGCGCCTCCCATAAAATCAGAGTGTTCTGGTCGGCGACGCTATAGCCGTACTCGAATCCGAGCGCGCCCGCTTCCGACAGCGGGCTGTCATAAATCTGAAATCTCGCCTTCTCGGGCGCAAGCTGCGTCAGCGGCGTCCACTCTTCGCCGGTCTGCGTGTCGTGGAATGCCGCGTGGCGATGGCTGAACGTGCCGCGCACCGTGTCCTGGCCGGTGAGCCGCACGCTTGTTCCCTCGATCAACACCGAGCCCGAAGGCGAGCGCCTCGGCCGTCCCCCAGTCCATCGCGGCCTGCCCTTCGACCATCTTCGCGCGCCGGCTGAGCAACCCGACTATCTTCGGGTTCAGGTTGAACCCCTGGGGCACGGTCGTGATCGTCTGCACTATGCGGCGCAACGTATCCTGAGCGACGCCCGTCTCCATGGACCTCGACATAGTCCGGTTCGGGCGTGGGGGGAATGATGTGCGGCGAGGTCCCCTGCTTTTCGACTATGGCCTTCGCGCCCAGTTGCGCATTCTCGTAACGCCGCATCCGCTCTTCCATAAGCGACGCCGCCTCTTCGGCGGTCAGCACGCCCTCGGCAATCAGCTTGCGCGCGTAAAGCTCTCTTACGCCCGGGTGCTCGCGTATGCGCTGGTACATGACCGGCTGCGTGTACGTCGGCTCGTCGCCTTCGTTGTGCCCGAGGCGGCGGAAGCCTATCACGTCGATGACTATGTCTTTGCCGAACTTCTGCCTGTAATCGAGCGCGATCTGTAAGACATTGTAACCCGCTTCTACGTCGTCGCTGTTGACATGAAAGATCGGCGCCTGGACCATCTTCGCGATGTCCGTGCTGTAGGTCGAAGAACGTCCTTCTTCGGGCGGAGTGGTAAAGCCGAGCTGGTTATTCACGATCATGTGAATGGTGCCGCCGGTCTTGTAGCCGGGCAACTGCGAAAGGTTGAGCGTCTCGGCCACCACGCCTTCGCCCGCGAACGCGGCGTCGCCGTGCAGTTGCACGGCGAGGTATTTCTGAGCAGTCCCGTCGCGGTCCTGCTTTGCGCGGACAACGCCTTCGACCACCGGGTCGACGAATTCAAGATGGCTGGGGTTCGGCGTGACCGACAGCGTCACCTGGCCGCCGCCCTCGGTTTCGCGCACTCCGCTTGCGCCCTGGTGATACTTCACGTCGCCCTGGTCGTGCGGGTGATTAGGGTGGATCGACCCCTCGAAGCTGGTAAATATACGCTCGCAGAATTTGCCTATGACGTTCGCGATCACGTTGAGCCGGCCGCGGTGCGCCATGCCTATCGTTATGTCGCCGACCCCGCGCCGGGCCGCGCCCTCTATGAGCTGATCGAGCAGCGCGATGACCGTCTCGTTGCCTTCGACAGAGAACCGCTTCTGGCCAAGGTATTTTGTGCCGAGGAACTTCTCGAACAGCTCGGCCGAAATCAGCTTCCAGAGCATCTGCCGGCGGTCAGCGTTCCGGGATCGCCGGCGGATCGGCCTCGACCCGCGCGCGTATCCACTCTTTCTCTTCGGGCCCCTGTATGTGACGGTATTCGATGCCGACCTTGCTGCCGTAATATCGCTGAAGCAGCTCGACTATCTCGCGGAGCGTCGCGGTCTCTTTGCCGCCGATGCCGCCCGATACGAACTGGCGGTCGAGGTCCCAGATCGTAAGCCCGTATGTTTCGATGTCAAGCTCCGGGTGATACTGCACCTCTTCCCAGCCGAGCGGGTCGATGTCCGCTATCAGGTGGCCGCGCACGCGGTAGGCGTTTATCAATTCAAAGACGCGCGCCTGCTTGCGAACTTCGTCGCGGCTGCGATCTTCGCCGAATATCGCGGGGTTGATGTCGGTCGCCCAGCGGTACGGGCGGTAAGGGATGCTGAGGTCGCGAAATATCTCTTCGTAAAACTCGTGCTGCCCGCGCAGCATCTCGTCGATAGCCGCGAGAAACGCCCCCGACTCCGCGCCCTGTATGATTCGGTGGTCGTAGGTCGAAGTGATCGTCATGATCTTGCTGATGCCGATGCGCGAGAGACCCTCGGGCGACATCCCCTGGTACTCGGGCGGGTATTCTATCGCGCCCGTCGCCACTATAGTCCCCTGCCCCTTCATCAGCCGCGGGTTCGAGGCGGTCGTGCCAATCGTGCCGGGGTTGGTCAGGCTGATCGTCGTGCCCTCAAAGTCCGCCAGAGTGAGCTTGCCCGCGCGCGCGCGGCGTATTATGTCGTCGTAAGCGTCCAGCAGCTCGGAAAACGACATTTTGTCGGCGCCCTTGACGTTTGGCACAAGAAGCGAGCGCGTGCCGTCCTTTTTTGTCACGTCGACGGCGACGCCGAGATTCACCTGCGAATGCTTCACGCGGTAACCCGCGCCGTCCTTCTCCTCGTATGAATCGTTCATCCGCGGGAACGAATCGAGCGCTTTGACGATGGCGCGGGCGATCAGGTGCGTGTAAGAGACTTTGCGCCCGCGAAGTTTCAGAAACTGGTTTATCAGGCGGCGATTCTCGTCGAGCAGCTTTATCGGTATCTGCCGCTGCGAGGTGGCGGTCGGGACGCTTATGCTCGCCTCCATATTTTCGGCGATGCGAAGCGCCGGGCCGCGCAGCGGTATAAGCTCTTCCGCTTTATCGGCAGGAGCCGCTTCGGGAGGCTTTGGCGCGGGCGCGCTCGCTTCCGCCGCAGTCGCGGGGGCGTCGGGCGCGGGGGCCGGTTTTTGAGCCGCGGGGCTGGCCGCAGGATCTGTCCTCCCCCAATCGTAAGTCGCGTGCAGCGACTGGGCCGCTCGCGGAGCCGAGCTTGCGGGCGCGGCCGGGGCAACATCAGGGCTCGACTCTTTGCCGTCGCCCGCGGCGGCCGAGCCACCGTTTCCTAAAAGGCCGTGGAAATACTCTCGCCATTCCTCGTCGACAAGCCTCGGGTTGCGCTCGAACTGCCGGAACAGCTCGCCCACATAGTCCGCGTTAACGCCGAATTCATCGGCTATAAGTTCATCGAGTTCCGCCTGATCGATTTGCCTGCTCATCATCCTCCCTCGCTACAGAGAAATAGTAGTTTAATCCTCGTGTGACCGGCAAACAACTCGCCGCCGGGGAAGAAGAAAACAGCCGTAGCTTGTTCAGCCCTTTAAGGCTGGGGTAAACTTCAATATATTCATCCGCGATGAACCCGCAGAACTTGGCACCGGCCTGAACGTACAATAAAGGCGGCCCTCGCGTTGGATGTTTTGACCCTGTACAAAAGGAGATTAGCACGTGAAGAGAGTTGTTTCGGCCCTATTATTGGCGGTTGCGCTGTCTGTCGCCGCATTCGCGCAGGCCAGCCGCCCCGAAGTCATGGGCGTGGCACCCGGCCCCAGCGAGCTTCGTCAAAAAACATTCGACATAGTCTGGCGCACGGTTAAAGATAAGCATTTCGATCCGACATTCGGCGGCGTCAACTGGGACAAGGTGCGCGAGAAGTATTCGCCGCGCGCGGCCGAGGTAAAAAGCGACGCGGAGCTTCACTCGCTGCTACAGCAGATGCTCGGCGAGCTTGGCCAGTCGCACTTCGGGATACTGCCGCCGGAGGCGGTCGCGAGCGATGAAGCCAGCCGGCAAAAAGAGGGCGACATCGGCATTGACGTGCGCGCGCTCGACGGCCGGATTGTCATAACGAGTGTTGACGAAGGGTCGAAGGCGGCGTCGGCGGGCCTGAAGGCGGGCTTCGTCATCGAAGAGGTCAACGGCCAGCCGGTACAGAAAGTGTTCGAGCGGTTTTCAAAGACCAAGCTCTCGCCCGCCACGGCAAACCTCTACATCAATCGCATCGTGCTCGGCCGCATAAACGGAGAGCCCGGAACCTCGGTCCGGCTCGCCTACCTCGACGGCGGTGATAAGCGCGCGGAAGCCACGGTCGAGCGCGGCAAGCTCAAGGGCGAGTTCTCGCCGGCGTTCGGGAATTTCCCGCCGCAGCATATGAAGTTTGAATCCCGAAGGCTCGCGGGCAACATAGGGTACATCAGCTTCAACATCTGGGTCGTGCCGATGATGGAGCGCATACGCGAGGCGATTCGCGCGCACTCGGACGCTTCGGGCATCATAATAGATCTGCGCGGCAACCCCGGCGGCGTCGGCGCGATGGCGCCCGCGATTGCCGGGCAGCTCGAAACAAAACAGGTTTCGCTCGGCACCATGCGAATGAGGGCGGGGCATAACAACTTCGTGGCCTTCCCGAAACCGGACGCCTACAAAGGCCCCGTGATAATCTTGATAGACGGGCTGAGCGCCTCGACCAGCGAAGTATTCGCGAGCGGCATGCAAGAGATCGGGCGCGCCATCGTCGTAGGCGAGACGAGCGTCGGCGCGGCGCTGCCTTCGGTCTTTGAAAAACTGCCCACGGGCGCCGTCTTCCAGTATGCGATAGCGGACTTCAGGACCCCGCGCGGCGTATTGATCGAGGGGCGCGGTGTGGTGCCGGACGTGAAGGTAAAGATCGAGCGCAAGAAGTTGCTTGAGGGGCGCGACGCGCAGTTGGATGCGGCCGTAGAGCAGGTGAGGAAAAAGTCGAAATCGGCGGCGGGACGGGAATGACCCGTTCGCCGGAGGCATAAAGTATTTTATTAATGTTTTTGAGAAAGGATTAACCAATGAAGCGAACACTTACAACCATGTTTTTGCTGCTGGCCATGGGCCTGGCAGCTTTCGCGCAAACGACTCCGGCGCCGAGCCTGCCGTCGCTTGACGACGTGCTGAAGAAGAGCCTTGAAGCCACGGGCGGCAAGGCGGCCATCGAGAAGGTCAACAGCCGCGTCGCAAAGGGCACGTTCGAGATACCCGCGATGGGCGCGAGCGGATCGGTCGAGACCTACTCCAAAGCGCCGAACAAAACGCTCACGGTCGTCACGCTCGAAGGACTAGGGGTAATTACTCAGGGCTATGACGGGAAGACCGCGTGGGCCAAGGACCCGTTCCAGGGATTGCGCGACCTGACCGGAGCGGAGCTATCGGCGCTAAAGCGCGAGGCTGAATTTTTCGGCGAGCTGAAGTTCAAAGAGCTTTACCCGAAAGCCGCCGTCACCGGCAAATCGAAGGTAGGCGAGCGCGAAGTCTATGTCGTCGAGGCGACCCCGGCGGATGGCGAGCCCGAGAAGTTTTACTTCGACGCGCAGAGCGGTCTGCTGCTTCGCAAGGACAGCGTCGTCGACGGGCCGCAGGGCAGGATGCCGTCCGAGTCTTACTTTGAAGACTATAAGGCGGTCAACGGCATAATGATGCCGCACACGATCAAGCAGTCAAACAGCGCCATTAGCTTTCTCATAAAGCTAAATGACGTTAAGCACAACGTCGCGATTGAAGACGCGAAGTTCCTAAAACCCGCTCAATAAACGGCAATCGGCGGGCGGATGACGGGGGCCGGTCCGAATTCATCGGCCCCGTCATCCGCCCCTTTATCTGCCCGCCTCAAGAGCGTCATCCTTTCATACGCCGTTGACAATAAAGCTGACACAACGGCCCCTCCCGCCCGCCTAAATCGCCCGTAAACGGCGCAACGCGACCGAAAGTTACTGGCACACGCGTTGCAGTTTCAGACTATGAATTGATAAATCGAGCAAGGAGGGATGAGCAGTCATGACTAGAATAAGGAAGGGTGCTATTGCGGCCGTGTTGATGATAGCGGCGATGTCGTCGCTGGCGCTCGCGCAGGGGCCGGTTAATAAGCGCGTCAATTATTCGATAAACGTTAGCCACGCGCTCAGGATGGGTGATTACATACTACCGGCGGGCAAGTATGTGCTTTATCAGCCGAATCAGAATGATGTGAACCTGTTTGCGCTTTACCACATGGACCTGACGCGCTCGCCGATAGCGATGATCAGGACGACGCGCGTCGAATACCATGCCAACGACTACCCTGACGATACACGGTTGATGATCAGCATGGACGAAACGAGCAGCGATAACCATCCTGTGCTTCGCGGCTGGACGATTCCGGGAATGGACGGGTGGGAGATAATTTCGGTCGTGGCGAAGAACAAGGATGTTCTCACGCGAATCAGGTAATAAGGGGATTGGACGCTGAAAAGAAACTCTCTGCGGAAGATGCTCTAGCGGGGCGCGACTTGCGCCCCTTTTTTTCTGCCTTTATTATTCCTTCTGCCCTGAAGTAATATTCACCCTCGCATCACCCGCTCACAGCCTGTAGCGGCTATCGGGAGATTAATGCCTTTGATGGATAGACTGTCAGACTTGATCGACTCGCGCGGGGTTCTGATCGCCGCAATCGCCCTGCAGGTCGCCTTCCGCGCGGCATACTTTTTTTATATAGGCCTGAGGCTCAGAGCAGCGCGGCGAGATATGACGAGCGATAAAGAGACGCGCGCCGAGAACTGGCTGAGGTTCAAGAAGCACGCGGCCTTTATACTCGACGGCGACGGCGTGGCGCTCGCGCTGGTCATCGCGGTTTCGATCAACACGCTGTCGATAGAATCAAACGAATTATTGGTCAGACTGCTCGGCGCAATACTGGTTGTGGTTGGAATCACGGTGAAAGTAAGCGCCTATCGCATCATCGGCACGAAGGGCTATTACTGGTTCAACTTCTTTTGCGACGGCGACGAGCGCGAGTACGTGAAGCGGGGGATATACAAGTACCTCAACAACCCGATGTACGGGCCGGGTTACCTTCATGTATTCGGGTTTCCGCTGCTATTTCTGTCGAAGTGGGGGCTGGCGGCCGCGGCGTTTAGCTGGGCGGTGGTCTGGGCCTTCTATTTCGCCTTCGAGCGCAGCCACACCTTTTCTCACTACCGGTCCCAGAGCGCGCCTGACGCGGCGCGGCCCGCGGGCCATCGCTGACGCCGATCAATCATTTGTCGTGCGAGATTCGAGTGAGTCTATACGGTCAACCGCATCGGCATATTGCTGCTCCAGGGCGGAGAGCTTTTCCTCAAGCTCAGGGTTTCCGCGTCGTCGGCGCACAATCGCCCACGCGATAAACCCCAGCCCGAGCGCGGCCAGACCCCAGGCGATAACCGTCAAAGTCTCGCGGTCTATTCCGTACTCGATCCATAACCCGGCATTCCCTTCGGTAAGCTCGTAGGCCGCGCCCGCCGCAAGCAGCACCGCGAATACGCCGCCGCCCATAGCCGCGGCCACACCCATCCTTCCCGCGTCAAGTTCGTGGCCGAGGTCGTTTATATCAGAGCGGAGCTGGCGCAGGTGGTTATCGAGGGATATAGAATCTTCGGCGTCGGGCCGGACCGTGACACGATCGGCTTCGCTGTTTTCCGAGCGCATAATAGACCGGAGAGAATCGCGGCCCGCCGTTCACACAAGATTCGGCGGGCCGCGATTGCAAGATCACTTGATGAACGTGCCGGTGCGCGACCAGCGGGATTTCTTAAAGAAGTCTACGATGAAGTTTGAATCGCCCTCGGGATCGGGCGTCGGGTCTATGGACCAGTAAACGAACATCGCGCGGCCGACCACGCTCGCGCGCGGCACGGTGCCCCATACGCGGCCGTCCAGGCTGTTGTCGCGGTTGTCTCCCATGCAGAAGTATTGATCGCTGTCGTAAAGGCTGTCGCCATCCGCGTCATATACGCGCCGCTTTTGCGAATCGCTTAATATGTCTTCGGGCACCTTGTCGCCTTTTCGCGGGACGGTGAAAGGATGGCCCATCTTCCCGTACTTGATGCTGTCGTCGTTATCAAGCTCGGCAACGCCCCGCTCGCTGTCGTAAAAGACGCTCCAGGTGGCCCCTTCCGCCGCATCTTCCTGTTCCTGTCTTAACGGGAGCGCGCTGTGCCCGCCGCCAACGTGCTCGGCATAGATCTTATTTTCGGGCAGCTCTTTACCGTTTATGAAGACTGTGTTCGTGCTCCCATCATACTCGACCGTTTCGCCGGGCAGGCCGATCACCCGCTTGACATAATTAGTCTGCGGGTCTTCGGGGAACTTAAAGACTATGACGTCGCCGCGCCGGATGACCCGCGACGGCAGCAGCGCGCCGATTAACGGAATGTCATTCTGGCCGTATATGAACTTATTTACGAGCAGGTGGTCCTGTATCCATATAGTGTTCTTCATAGAGCCGGTCGGCACCTTGACCGCCTGAACTATGAACGTCATGCCGAACAGGGCCATGATGAGAGTCACGACCGCGGACTCGAAATACTCTCGGGCGACGCTCTTCTTAAAGTGAGGCTCGTGCGACGCATCCCTGCCCGGGATCACCTGTTCCGCGGGCGAGTCGCTCGTCACGTCCCGGCGCTGAGGCTCGACGGTTTCGGTCCCCGACGAATCTTCCCGCGTTGTAACATCCAGCTCATCGCTCATAATTTCGCTCACCCCTGCTCATAATATTTCCAATCGTCGATAACGCAGGCGGCCACATGTTCCTCATCCCTTTCCTGCTCTGAAAGCGAAGCGGCCGGCGCGTCCTGGCTCGCGTCCCGCCCGATCTCAACCACCGCCCCCGTTTGTGCCAGGCAATCGTCCGGCTGCTTTGATGCAGGAATGTAATCGTCCGGCCCCCGTACTTGCCCGTCGCGCTCGATCAAATCGAGACTGTCGTCCGCGCCCTCGCCGACCAGGTCCATCTCCGTCAGCGCCACGCGCGCGGCCTCCTGCTGAGCGAGCTTTATCGTGTGACCTTCGCCGGTGGCTATCGCGTGCCCGCCCACGCGAAGCTCGACTCTAAAGGTGCGACGGTGGTCCGGGCCGAAAACCTCGACCACCTGATAATCCGGCGCACAACCGCCCACGGCCTGAAGCCTCTCCTGTAAGGCGGACTTGTAATCCGCGCCAATCATCGAAGCCGGATCAATCGCGGTGAGCCTGTCGCGCAGCTCGCGGCGCAGGAATCGCTCGGCGACCGAAACCCCGCCGTCAACATAGAGCGCCCCGATGAGCGCTTCGTACGCATCGGCGAGCAATGCGCGCTTGCGGCGGCCTCCGGTCTTCTCCTCGCCCCGGTTGAGCAAAATATATCGGCCAAGGTCTATCTCTTCGGCAAGCTCGACCAGGCTCGCTTCGCTGACAAGGTAGGCTTTAATCTTTGACAGCTTCCCTTCCGAAAGGTCGGGGAATCGTTCGAGCAGCCACGCGCTCACGACAAACCCCAGCACCGAATCGCCCAGAAATTCCATGGCCTCATTATGCTGGCATTTTTCCGAGACCCGCTCGTTGGCAAACGAGCGGTGCGTGAGAGCGCGGTCCAACAGGGCCCGCGACCGAAACGAGTAGCCGGTTTTTTGCTCCAGCTCTGACAGCAGTTTTTCGCGTTCGAGTGTTATCATAGCCTTGCGCTATATGCCCCCTCGCTGCACGTTCTCAATATACCACATCAGGCCGACGCGCCGTAGTTCTACAAAGACCTCTTGCGCAACTCGCGTTATGGAGCGCGGGGGGTTGTCGCGGTCGCTCCAAAACGAAAAAGCCAGCTCGAAATTGAGCTGGCTTTTAAGCGTTTAAAGTCTGCGATCTTTACTGCTTGGTTGAAGCGGTATTGCTCGCTCCGGACGCGCCGGGCGGCGTCGAGTTGGCGCGATGCTGATCGATGAGCTTCTGATATCCATCCGGCGAATCGGGATGGCGGAACTTATATAGCTCCTTGAGCGCGTTCGTCACCTCAGCGCGCATCGCCGGCGGGAATGCCGCATTATTTGACGCGGCGGTCAGGCCCAGGAAGCGCGCCCAGCAATCTATGACCGCGTCGGCCTCTTTATTTAGCGCGTCGAGCGCCGCCTTAACGTCGGGCTCCATGCTCTCGGGCGCGACCTTGCGCTTGTCCTCGGGGATGGCGTTGTACTTGTCGAAAGCCGCGCCGTACTTCACCTGATGTAGGCGCCCGCACTCGAAATAGTACGCCGGGTTGGTCGGCTCGAACTGCGCCGCCTTGACGTAATACTCCAGCGCCTTGTCCGGGTTGCTGCGGTTCTTGTCCTCTATCATGGCGAGCGTCTGGTAGAGAAAGCCGAGCGTCTGGCCCTTGGTCTGGTTAAACTTCACGGGGTCCGCGCCCGACGGGATCTTGCCCGCTTCGATCAGGTCGGCCGTGCGCTTTGTAAACTCGGTCGCCTCGGCCGCGTGGGAAAAGTTCGGAGGGCTGGCAACAAGCTCTTTCTGGCGAATCTGGACGGCGAGGGCCGTCACGATATCGATCTCTTTGCTCGGATCCGCGGCGATGATCTCACGACCACGGCGAATCATCTCGTTGATGTTGCCATCCTTCACCGCGATCTGAAACAGGGCCAGGCGCGCCTGCGGTATGATCGTCTTTACGGAGTTCGCGTACTTGCTGTTTGGAAAATTCTTGACGAAGGGCTCGCCAAGCTCAATCGTCTTGACGTGGTCCTTAGCTTTATATGCAGCATACCATGCGGAATACGCTTCAAATTCCGCTTTAGCCTGCTCCGGGTCTTGCTGCGCGGCGGGCTGTCCGGCGGGCTGCTGTGTCTGAGCGAGGGCGAAGGGCACTGACAGCGCCGCTATCAGCGTGAGGGCCGCCATCATTAGTATCAACCTTTTCATTTGAGAAAACTCCTCCTAAAGCTTTTATAATCCGAGCGTGCTCGAAAAGAAACTCTCTACCGACTGCATTGTGCTGTTGAATTGCCGCAACTCTAGGATGCTCTACTAGCAGTTGGAGTTGCTGACCGCCGCACACGGGAAAAACTCCATTTTCATAGTCGCACGCGCCGACGATTCTTGTCAAGGTATAGCTATCTGACGCCTCTCCGACCGGACGCGCGCGCGCGGGCTCGGCCTGCAATTCCCCCGATAAACTCGTTATAAAACGGTACAAATCAGGGTCTCGCGCCATTAGCTCCTGCCTCGTGTGACGCGCGGTCACGCCCGCCGACGGGCGCTTTCGCTCGGACACGAAAGCCTCGTAGCCCTGGGCAAAGTATTCGTACTCGTTCGCGGCGGCGTAATAATCGAGCGCGCGCCCCTCGCGCCGCGCGCGCTCAAAGAGCCGGGAGACCGCGCGCAGCTCATCTTTTCCCATTGCTATCATATGCACCTGGTGCGCGAACTCGTGCGCTATGGTATGAAACCCGCCGCGCGCCGCCATACCGATATACTCTATGCCCGATACGGTGATTCGCCCCCCGACGCCGCGTATGCTGGCATAGAATCGCCCGTCGAAAGTCTTCGCTTCGGCCATCGAAGCGAGGTCCCGTATCTCGACCGTGCGCTCGTCGTAGCCGAGCAGGTAGTGGCGCGCGCCTTTTTGCGTGAGCGCGGGCAGGAAGCGCGCGAGAGGGGCGACCGCCCTGTCGATGACTGCACGCTCGCGAGGCGCTAGCGGCGCGTAGTCGGGAAATATCTCGCGCGTCAGTTCGAGCCCCGGCCCCGCGCCCTGCTTGTAAAACATGGCTTCGAAGTCCGCCGCGCCTATGTCGATCCTCGCCCGCTCCTGCATGCCGCGATGAGCGTAGCTCAGTTCCATGTGGGCGACCGCCCCTTCGGGGTCTATCCCAACCGCGGCCATCGCCGCCTCGGCCGCGCGCTCCCACTCGCCCTGCCTCAACCTGATGTCGCTCAAGGCGACCAGCGCGCGGTAATATCGCGGCTCGAGAGCAATCGCGGCCTCAAGCTCGCCGCGGGCCTCGGCCGTCAGACCCCGCCTCTTTAACGCGCGCCCGCTCTCATAATGCTTGCGGGCCGCGCTCGATACGTCTTGCAGGTAACCTGCCTGGCCGTCGATGTATTGCGAGAGCAGCCGCCGCGCCGCCGCGTTGAACGGATCGAGCGAAACCGCGAGCCGCGCGAGCGCCCGGGCCTCGTCAGCCTTGCGTTCGGTCGCCTTGATAAAAGCGAGCGTGTGATGGGCCTCCGAATCATAAGGATCGATCTTTATGGCGCGCTCGGCCTCAACGCCCGCTTCCGTGATTTGATTGAGTTCTAGAAGCGCCCTCGCAAGCAGAGTACGCGCCCGCGCGCTATTTGGATTGCTCGCGGTCCAAAGGCCGAGCCGCGCCCGCGCGCTTTGATAATCGCGATCAAGCAGGTCGGCTTCCGCGCGGCCCGTGTTGGCGGCCTCGCTCAGGGGATCGAGACGAAGGGCGCGGTCTAAAAACAGGCGCGCGCGCGCGGGGTCTTCGGCGGCCAGGTATATCTGGCCGTACTCGGCGAGCGCGGCGGCCGAATCGGGGCGGCTCTTGAGCGCGCGTTTGACGAACTCTTGCGCGGCGGCGTAATCGAGCCTGGCGCGAGCCACGCGAGCCAGCCCCACTAGCGCGCGGAGGTTCGAGCGGTCAAGGCCGAGCGCCCGGTGAAAAGCTTCGGCCGCGCCGGTCGTATCGGCTCGTCGGCGCAACTGCTCGCCACGCTCGGCAAGCTCATCGGCCGAAGCCGCGCCGGTACCCTGAGAGCCTGACACCTGAAAGCCTGAGCCCCGCGCGGCAGAAGCCAGGGCGTGAAGACCGCAAGCAAACAGGCACAGGCTTAAAGCGAGCGCCCTCGATTTTTGCCGCGTTACACTCATCATCTCAACTACCCTGCCCGGCGCTTTTCAATCCGACTTCGTCGGCCGCTTCGCGCAGCGCCGCGATTATAAAATCTATATGCTCGCCGAGGTCGACTTCTAACTCGACCGCGCCTTCATAGACCTCGTCACGGTTCACGGTGCGAGCGAACGCTTTGTCCTTTAGCTTCTTTTTGACCGAGCGCGATTCGAGGTCCCAGATGCCGTTCGGCCTGACGAGCGCGCACGCGACCACAAACCCGGTCAGCTCGTCCGTAGCATACAACGCGCGCGCAAGCAGCGTGTCGCGCGCCACACCGGTGTAGTTCGCGTGCCCGAATATGGCGCGGCGCACCTCTTCGCTATAGCCGCGCTCGGCCAGTATCTCGGAGCCCTTCAGGGGATGATCCGGCGGCTCCGGGTACATCTCGTAATCGAAGTCATGGAGCATGCCGGTGACGCCCCACTTCTCCTCGTCTTCATCCAGGCGACGCGCGTAAGCGCGCATCACCGCTTCGACGGCCAGCGCGTGCTTTCTGAGCGATTCGCTACTGGTGTATTCGCAAAGCAATTTCCAGGCATCCTCGCGTGTTGGCATACGCAAAAAGATAAAGCGAGCGCCGCGAAGTTTCAATCCGTAAAGGGCAGGTCTGCCGGGCAAAGCCGGGCGGCGCTTGTCGGGCGGGCAAGGCGGGGGTACATTTAATCGAGTTTCGGCGGAGCAATAGCGTATGCGCGCGACGGTGATTTCAGTCTCGGGCTTTTCGTCCAACGTGGGCAAGACGACCGTGCTGTGCGAGCTGCTCCGATTTTTTCCGGGGTGGGAGGCGATCAAGATAACGCGCGGCCACCTGCGCTCCTGCGGCAAGTCGGCCGAGAGCTGCTGCGTCAGTCCCCTGCTCGGCGACCGCCCGCTCGTGCTGAGCGGCCAGGCGGACACGCTCGCCCCAGGCAAGGACACGGGCCGTTACTGGCGCGCCGGGGCAAGCCGCGTGCACTGGGTTGTCGGGACAGACCTTCAGATTGAAGAGGGTATAAAGAGCGCCCTATCGCGCGTCGAAAGCGAAGGCGTCTTCGTAGAAGGCGGAAGCTTTCTCAAGCACGTACGGGCCGACTACTCGATAATGGTCGCGAGCCCCGACATCCAGGACATAAAATCATCCGCGGTGAGCGTGCTGTCGCGGATGAATGCCCTCGTGATAAACCGAAGCCTCAGGCGGCAAGAGGCGATTGAAGAGCTGAAGTCGAGGATATCGGCGAGGGGGGCGCGTCTTGGCGAAGTCGACTACTTCTTCGAGCCGGAGCTTGCCGAGCTTGCCGAGCGCATACGCATGGCGCACGCCTCGCGGCAAAGGCGTGGCGAGGCGGGATGATCGTGTTGCTATTGATTTGGCCAGGTTGGTAGAATCTAAACTCAAAGAGTGGCCCACACCAATGGAGATACCAATCTTAAAAGATAAGTACAACCGCCAGATACGTGACCTTCGCATATCGGTTACGGACCGGTGCAATTTCCGCTGCTTCTACTGCATCCCGGATGAAGACATCGAATGGAAGCGCAAGCAGGAGCTTCTGACTTACGAAGAGATAATAATGGTCTCCGAGATCGCAACCGGGCTTGGCGTCGAAAAGCTCCGCATCACGGGCGGCGAGCCGCTGGTGCGCCGAGACATAGAGTTTCTGGTGGAGCGGCTTGCGCGGATAGAAGGAATAAAAGACCTGGCGATGACGACCAACGCCGACGGGTTGAAGGAGCGCGCCGCGGGATTGCGCGCGGCGGGGCTGGGCCGTCTGACCATAAGCTGCGACTCGCTCAAGCGAGAAGTCTTTAAAGAGATCACTCGCCGCGACGCGCTACAGTCGGTGCTCGATGGCCTGGAAGCGGCCATCAGAGCCGGTTTCCCGCCTCCGAAGATCAACTGTGTCGTGATACGCGGGCTGAACGACGAAGAGGTGGCGGACTTCGCCGACTTCGCGCGCGCGACCGGCGTGAGCATGAGGTTCATTGAATACATGCCGCTCGATAACGGGCACCAGTGGGACCGGAGCATGCTCGTGAGCGGACGCGAGGTATTGGAAAGAATCGAGCAGCGCCACAGCCTTGTGCCGGTAAATCGGGACACACCGAGCGACACCGCCCGCCGCTACGTCTTTTCCGACGGCGCGCCGGGCGACATCGGGATAATCGCGCCGGTGACCGAGCCGTTTTGCGGCGAGTGCTCAAGGCTGCGGCTGACCGCGGACGGCAACATAAGGACCTGCCTCTTCTCGATGGTCAACCACAACGTGCGCGACCGGATTCGCCGCGGCGACTCGCGCGATGATATACGCCAGTTTTTGATCGACACGGTGCTAAAAAAAGAGGCCGGCCACCGGATAAACGAGCCGGATTTTGTGCAGCCCCCGCGCCCGATGGTCTTCATCGGCGGCTAGCGGAAGACGCGGGAAGGAAGCCAGGCAAGAGATTGGGTCTTGCCTTACGGCGCGTTCACTTCTTCTTGCCGGCTTTTTTCGGACCTGATTTCTTAGAGGCGCTTGATACGGTTCCCCCCGTACCGGCACCCTCTATCTGGATGCGGCACTCAAAGCACACGTCGGTCCCGCAGTGCGGAGCGCAGCCCCTCTCGATGGTCTTCAGGACATCTATGTTGATAGCCCTGATACCCTCTGTAAGACCATTCAACAGCCATTCCCGCTCCCCCGGGTCGATGCCCGGCTCCGCGTTGAGGAAGCGGGTTATCGCGACATTCTGAAAACAGCGTAACAGGTCGGTCACCTCAAGGTACATCGCAAGGTCTTCGATGTTTAAAGTTAACGTAGTCGGGGCACAGTCAACAGTTACTTGGGAGGTAGAGATAAGCTCGAATCTCTTTTCATCTGCCATTAAAAGGATCTCCTTTCACCTGAAGTTGTCTATGATCGAAATCGAACTCGTGCTCGACTGCTTCACGTAATAGATGGCCTTGTCATCCGGCGACCAGGTAAGACTGCAGATGTAACTCCTCGGTTCGGTAAGCTCCAGGACCATCCTCGGCTCGCCGCCGTCGGCGGCGGCCAGCCATATGCCATTAATCTCATTCTGCTCGGAGACAAAAGCAACAACGGTCTTGTCGTGCGAAAGCCGGAGGCTTGAAAAATAAGCCGAGCTCAAACGGCCGATTGCTTGCCGCTCGCCCGAACCCAGATCAAGCCTGAACAGGTTGACGGTCGAGGCCGTCACCGGGTACGTCTCCTTCCCTTCGAGTGACGCGACGATCAGGGAATCGCCGGTCGCGGACCAGCCTACTATTCGCATGATCGACTGCGATGTGCACACGGCCTGCGAGCGAGAGCCGTCGCCCAGCCATATCGTCCATGTTTTCCGATCATTCGGGGGCGCTTTTCTCGTCTCTGATAAATAGACTATGCGGCTGCCGTCGGGCGAGTAGAGCGGCGAGCTTAACATGAGATTCGGATCAGTATTGTCGGTCACCTGATAATTGCCCGAGCCAAGGGCGACCGCCCAGATGTTTTGCACCCCGGACCTGCGCGACGAATAGATTATGCGGGTGCCGTCGGGCGACCAGCTAAAATCCTCCGCCTGACACCGGTCGCAGGGTAAAGGGATAAACCCCCCAATCAGCACTCCCTCATTCGTCAACTGTTGCTCGTTGCCACCCGTGCCGCTGACCATCCAGAGATTGACCTTGTCATCGAACCGAAGAAAGGCCAGCTTACTGCCGTCGGGCGACCAGCTGAAGTTGTATCCCTTACCGGTTAATCGTACTGGCTGCGCACTGCCCGCGACTGGCTTCACGACTATAGAGCTATTGGGTATTTTCTCTCGCGACCCGGTAGTTTGATAGGCAATGGTCTGGCCTGTGGGCGATAATCTGGGCCAGAGCTCTATTGCCGCATCGGTGATAACTTCGCGTGGCCGCCCTGTACCAATATCTAGCGACCATATGTCCGCTTCTTCTCTCGCGCTGAGAGTGAGTATCTTGGATCCGTCGGGCGAAACATCCGACAGCAAGTAATCGCTGCCCCCCACTGTAATCTGTAGCGGGGCCCGGCCATCCAAATACGCAACAAATACCTGGTATGCGCCCGCGTGATCCGCGCTGTAGAATACTCTTTCGCCGTCCGGATGCCAGATCGGTAGAGTATCTCGCGAGGCGTAGCTGGCGATGCGCACAGGCTCGCCTGTCTGAAGCGGTTTCACCCACAATTCATATTGGCCCTCGCGGTAGTCGGTATAGGCGATCTGTTGCTCACTCGGGCAGATGCTGAAGTGTACGGGGGGCGATTTCGAAGTCTCGAAGTTGGTAAGCTTCGAGACTTCGCCCGAACCGAGTTCAAGCAAATAGAGGTTGGAATGGAATTCGTAGAAAATTCTGCTCTCGTCTTCCGACCAGTATTTCAGGATCGGCCTGCGTCCATCCGTTTCCAGGCCCTTTAATAAGACAGGACTGCCGCCTAAAGCCGGGATTTTCCAGATACCAACTTGATTGCCCCTATCCGAGATAAATGCTATGTGCTGGCTGTCGCGCGACCAGATCGGAGTGAAATCATTCCACTTTTCTTTTGTGATCTGTAAGGGCTCACCGCCTATGGTCTGCTTAACCCAGAGATTACAGTACCCGCCCCTCCTAGACGAGAAAGCAATTATTTTCCCATCTGTCAGAGCGTGAAAAAGTGGCCGCGCTCGTATTCGGGTTATCGCCCGGCTCGCTCTTCCAGTTGGTTAGCGGGATGAAATTGAGCGCGGATAAAGAGCGAGCATCGGTCTGTGTCAACTGCCGGTTACTGCTCCTCCAGATCAGCGCGGCAACGATGATGGCCGGTATTATAAGCAAGGCCATGATCGCCATAATCCCCAGCGTGCGGGCTTTCACGCCCAGCCCGACACGCGTCAGAGCCGTGCCCCCGGTTCGCGGCTCTGCCTCTTCGTGTTCTACGACTATGTGGGAGGCGGTTCTCTCTTCGACTATCAGGCTGGCGGTTTCATTCCAAAGCGAGCGGACGTCGGCCACGAACTTATAGCCGCGGCCCGGCACGGTCACGATATAACGGTGCTGGCCTGGGCTTTCGCCCAGGGCCTTGCGCAGCATCGAGATGGCAACAGTGAGGTTTCCCTCCTCGACGAAGCTGTCGGGCCAGAGATGCTTTATCAAATACTCTTTTGACAGCACCTGCCCGCCGCTTTCGACCAGCAGAACGAGCAAGTCAAAGGGCTTGGGCGTCAGCTGTACCACCTCGCCGTCCCTCTGCAACAAACGTTTTTTGGCGTCTATGCGGTAAGGGCCGAATTCATATAAGCGCTTTGTCTCCAAGCTCATAGTTCACCTTTAAGGACTTTTAAGAAGTTTTAATCCCATCCTAAAGGATTTTTGCATGCTTCCTAGGAAAGTATATGACCCGCAACGGTAAATCATTTCCCGTGTACTTGCCGGGTGGGAAATCTAGCACGACTCGCGCGGCCAGGCAAAAGCTTTGGGAGAGACTATGAAAACCAGACACAGGACGGAAATCACAATCGAAACCAGCAGGATGTTGATTGTCCGACACCGACGCAACAATTCTCACTATACCTGTTTGTCTTGCGGCGGTTCGCCAATGTTTACCCCGGAAGAGGCCGCCGCGCTCGCGGGAATAAACACGCGGGCGCTCTACCGGCTGATAGAAGTCGGCGGGCTCCACTTCGTCGAAACGCCGGCCGGCTCACTGCTCGTATGCCTCAGCCTGCTTCCTCCGCCTGCCGGCGCGCCCGGTCCGGAGGGCGACCTTCGAACAGCAATAGCACTCGAGCCGCCCGTAGATATAGAAGTCGAGCGCGGCCCCGTTGAGCTTGTGAGGCTTGAGGGACTCCTCCCCTCGGGCGAAGCAGGCGACCAGACAAAGCCGGCCGGCACGGCTCGCGGACGCGCCAGGGAGTGGGTATTGACTGCCGACGCCTTCGACGGGCTGCTCGCCTGCCTCGACCCGGATCGCGAGCGCGCGGGCGAGCGTTACGAAAATCTCAGGCGCAAGCTTATGAAGTACTTTGAGTGCCGCGGCTGTCTGGCGCCCGAAGAGTACGCCGACGAGACGATAAATCGCGTGGCGCGCCGCATGTCCGAGGGCAAACAGATATGGACAGCCGACCCGGCAAGCTACTTTTACGGAGTCGCGCGCAACGTGCTGAGGGAATACTGGGCATCGCCAGACAGGGATATTGCGGCCCTTGAATGCCTCCCACCCGTGGCTCATCCGCCGTCGGAGACGGACGATCCACTCTCGTCGGACTCGGAGAAGGCGCTGCTGGCCCGGCATATGGATGCCCTCGACCATTGCATAAATGAGCTGCCGGCCGAAAGCCGCGAGCTGCTCATCGAATACTACAGAGGTGAGAAGGGGGAAAAGATAAGAAACCGAAAGGTGCTTGCCCGCCGGCTCGGCATTCCGCCCAACGCGTTGCGCATAAGGGTCCACCGCATAAGAGAAAAACTGGAGCGCTGCGTGAATGAATCACTAAACTGTCTCAGTTCGAGATGAAATAGAAATTAACATCTAGACATTAGAGAACAGAAGTAATGGAAGTCATAAAACTGCGGAGGAGAGTTGACAGCCGATGGCCTTCAAAGGAACAGACCGGCGGACCATCATAAGGCGATACCTGCTAAACGATTTGCCGGAGCCGGACAAGGCTGGTTTCGAGCAAGACTATTTTGCCGATGATGATCTGTTCGATGAGCTGGTAGCAAGCGAGTACGAGCTGATGGACAGCTACGCGCGGGGCGAGATGCTAAAGCATGAGCAGGCTCTGCTTGAAAGGCGCATTGCCGCTTCGCCCGCGATTCGCAGAAAGGCGCTTTTTTCGGTGGCGCTGATGAGATACCTGGCGAGGGACGCGCCCCGACCTTCACCCGTCGATACCGGTTGGAAGGCGACCTGGCTGAGGGGTCTCACGCGAGTATTCGGGGGCAGATTATAGGATTACTTCGCGCCCCTTCCGGCGATCATCTTTAATACCACCGGGACGACCACGAGCGCGCCGGCCGCAAGCAGTAAAAGGATAGCGACAAGAAATGTGGAGTTATCGCTCAGAAGCCGCGGGATAAATATGTAGCAGGCGTAGGCGGCTCCCGCGAGCGCCAGGACAAAAACCAGGATCGTCGCAAAAGCCGCCAGCCGATCTTTCGACATCAAACGGGCCTCGGCCGCAGGGCGCCCCGCAAAAAAGAGCGCGCGACGCTTAAAGGCGCGCCGCGCACTTCGCCTGGGTCTCTTCCGAACTGCCGCTTATATATCCCCGATGACGAGCTTCGCGATGGTCTGTAGCTGCATGTTCGAAGTGCCTTCATAAATCTTTCCGATCTTCGCGTCGCGGTAATACTTTTCGGCCGGGTAGTCCTTCGTATAGCCGTAGCCGCCGTAAAGCTCGACGACTTGTGACGTAACGTGCTCGGCCACTTGCGAAGTGAAGAGCTTGGCCATGGCCGCCTGCGCGACGAAATTCTCTCCGGCGTCTTTCAACCGCGCGGCGTTATACGACCATGAGGCGCGCGGCTTCAAGCTCCGTCGCTATTTGCGCGACCTGGAACTGCACGCCCTGGAACTTGGCGATAGGCTGGCCGAACTGCTGGCGCTCTTTGATGTAGCTGATGCCGTAGTCGAGCGCGCCCTGGGCCAGGCCGACCATCTGCGCGCCGATGCCTATGCGGCCCTCGTTGAGCGTCTCGATGGCGATCTTGTAGCCGCGCCCCACCTCGCCGAGCACGTTCTCTTTCTTGACCGCGCAGTCTTCGAGTATAAGCTCGCACGTACTGCTCGCGCGTATGCCGAGCTTGTTCTCTTTTTTGCCGACCGTGAATCCGGGAAAGTCTCGCTCGACGATAAAAGCGGTGATGCCGCGGTAGCCCTTTTCGGGCGCGACGTTGGCAAAGACGATAAATATGCCGGCCTCGGCCCCGTTCGTAATCCAGAGCTTGCGACCGTTCAGCACGTAGGAATCCCCGCGCTCTTCGGCGCGCGTCGAGAGCGCGAACGCATCGCTCCCGGAGCCGGCCTCCGAAAGCGCGTATGCGCCTACAGTGTCGGACGAAAGGCGCGAGAGGTATTTGCGTTTCTGCTCTTCGCTCGGCCCACATCAAAAAGGCGTTGTTGACGAGCGTGTTCTGCACGTCAACGATGACCCCGGCCGAAGCGTCGGCGCGCGATAACTCTTCGACGGCCAGTATCGAGTTAAAGAAGCTGCCCCCCTGCCCGCCATACTCTTCGGGGATCGCTATGCCCATCAGCCCAAGCTCGAAGAATTGCTTTATCAGGTCGGCGGAGAACTTGCCGTTCTCGTCCATTTCGGCCGCGAGCGGGCGGACCTGCTGGTGCGCGAATTCCCGACCGACTGGCGGAAAAGCTGCTCTTCGTCGGTGAGCGATGTGAGCGGGCGCGGGCTGTTTTCGGAAGCGGCTGCGGTTTGTGACATGATCAATACTCCTGCTCACTAATGCTGAAATCTCAAGATAAATCAAAGAGACTCAATCTAACACGCGGGTCCGAGCGGCGGCAAGCGTGACGCCTTTGCGTTAATCGCCGCCGCTCGCGGAGAGGGCTCAGCATCTGTTCGGCAATGTCTATCTGCTCTTCATCGCCGACGATCCCTACAAGATCGCCCGCTTGCAAAACGGCCTGGGGCTCCGGGTTCGTTATCAACTTGCCGGCGCGCATAATTGCGACGACCGACGCGCCCGTCTTCTGGCGCAGGTTTGCCTCCGAAAGCGTCCGGCCCGCCAGTGGGCTGTCGAGCGCGAGCCTCAGCCAGGCGATCCCTATGTTATCGCTTGCGCTGAGGAGGTCATATAAAGATTGGCGCTCCTCGTCCGTGTTGACGCTCAGATCGTAATAGTCCCGGCGCACGGCGTCGGCGAACTGTTGGACCTCGCGCAGAGGGAAGCCCAGTTGCAGGAGCGTGCGCCGCACAATCTGCAACCCGCCCTCAAGCTCGGGGTGTATGACCTGCCGCGCCCCGAGTCTGGCCAGCCGCAGGGTGCCTGATTCGGTCGTCGAGCGGGCGATGATGGGAAGGTCCGGCGCATGCTCGCGCGCGGCGGCGACTATTATCTCCGTCGCCGCTTCTTCGGGAAGCGTGATGACAAGGACGCGCGCGCTTCTGAGTTCGGCGTGCGCCATGACCTCGGAATTGGCCGCGTCGCCAAACAGCGTGGGCACGCCCTCGGCGTTCAGCTCTTCGATTCTCCTGCCGTCGAGGTCCATCACCAGGAGCGGCACGCCGAGACGGCCGAGCACTTTGACTATGTGCTGTCCCACTCTCCCGTAACCGACCACGACCACGTGACCGGAAATGTGCTCGTCGTGCGCGACCTGAACAAGCCCGCGACGGTCCAGCCGCTTCCATATGCGCGGCCATTTCTGCAGCCACTTCTCTACGATCCCTATCGAGCGGAACATGAGCGGGTTCACCGTGATCGACAGCAACGCGCCGGCCAGTATCAACGAATAGTGATCTTGATTGATCAACCCGAGCGATAGGCCCGCCTGGCCCAGTATGAACGAGAACTCTCCGATCTGGCTCAGCCCGGCCGCCACTACGAGGAACGTGCGCGCCGGTCGTCGCGAAAAGAAGCCGAACAGCACGGTGATGACGTACTTGCCGATCACGATCACCGCCGTAAGCGCGAGGACCGCCCCTATGTTTCTCGCCAGGTACTGAGGATTTACTGAGCATGCCTATCGAGACAAAAAAGAGCACGGAGAAGGCGTCGCGGAAGGGCAGCACGTCCGCGCTCACCTGATGGCTCAAGGGCGAATCGCTTACGACCGCGCCGGCGACGAACGCGCCCTAAGGCCAGCGAAACACCGAATACCTTTGCCGCCCCGAGGGCCGTCCCGAGCGAGATGACAAGGATCGCCAGGATGAACAGCTCGCGCGAGCCCGTATTCGCTATGTGCTGCAGTATCCATGGGATCAGCTTCTTGCCTATAAAAGAGAGGATGACGACGAAGGCCGCCGCTTTGAGCAGCGTCACCGCAAGGTCCCCCCAATTGAAACCGCCCGTCGTCCCGGCCGTCGCCGTCATAAGAACGAGGATCAAGACAGTCGCCAGGTCTTCGAGCACCAGCCAGCCCACGGCCGCCTGACCATGCGGCGTGTTCAGCAGCCCGTTATCCATCAGCCCTCGGAGCAAGACGACGGTGCTCGCGATTGATATGGCCAGCCCCAGGACGAGCCCCGCGGATGTGGGCCATCCCCACAGCCTGCTCAGGCCGAAACCGAGCAGCGTGGCGAAAACCATCTGGGCAATCGCGCCCGGAATCGCTATGTCGCGCACCTTCCAGAGGTCGGCGAAAGAGAAATGCAAGCCGACGCCGAACATGAGAAAGATCACTCCAAGCTCGGCCAGTTGAGCGATAGTCTCAACGTCTCCGACAAATCCCGGAGTGAACGGTCCGATGACTATCCCCGCGAGCATGTAGCCGACAATCGTCGGCAGCCCGATCCGCCTGGCCGCGACCCCTCCGAAGAAAGCGACGACAAGGGCTACTGCTATATTTATAAGAAGGGGCAGTTCGTGCATACTCCCTCCGCTGCCATTGAGATAATTCTATTCTCAGGCAGTCTCTTTAACCATTATTGACGGGCAGAGGTCAGTTCC
This sequence comes from Blastocatellia bacterium, assembly GCA_963832205.1. GTDB lineage: Bacteria > Acidobacteriota > Blastocatellia > UBA7656 > UBA7656 > DATBMY01. Next base: position 87,074 of record CAWHTK010000009.1, read on the forward strand.
CCTTCTCTTTAAACTTATGCCCGCAATAGCGGCATCTGTAATACTGACCCTGCTTTTTGCCCTCGTAAGCTGACGCCTTTTTGCAGTGCGAGCAGACCTTCATCACTTCCTTGACTGCGTCGAATATCATCTTCGACCATAAAGGATTCATATCTTCCCCCTTGTGAGATTGGATCGGGGTTATCTATTCGGGCCGAGAAATGTGGAGACTGATTATAAGGTCAGGCGTGGCGGGGCGCGGCCGCCCGGCGGCGAGAGCGTGATTAAGGAACAGGAAAGCTCGCCATGAAGAGAGAACTTCCGCGGCGAACGGGTCATGGTAAGGACCGCGGCGTTGCTGGCAGGGTATAAATCGACCGGCGCGTGTCGGCGATATGACTTGCCGTCGAGCTTCGATAAGCGCCCCTCGACGCGAACGATGCCGGAGTCGGTTAACGACAGTTTCGCAAGAACGCTGATTTGATTTCGCGGCGCGGTCTCATCAGGAGCGCGCCACGGGCTCGATATACCCGCAGCATAGCCCCCCGCGAGCAGCCAAAACAGTATCAGCGCTCGCCGGCGAGACTCTCTTGATTTCGGGCGCATTTCGATCATGCTCGGCAATTATAGCACGCGAGCATCACCCGGATGATCATAGAAGGAGAACGCCGACGCGCAATGTAAGAGAGTAAGATTCTAAACGAGGGCCGTCGGGCCCGTCCGCCCCGGCGCACCAATCGCGAAGTGTTGGCGAACCCGCGGCTTTAAGGTATCGTAGTAAAACAGGATTCCATTGAACTATATAATAGCGATCAACAGCAGGGCCCTTTATGTAACGGAGGTTTTATGTTCTGTCCACACTGCGGCGTGAAGTCCCAATACGGCTTGAAGTACTGTAAAAAGTGCGGGGGCAATCTTGCCGAATCAGCCGAGCCCCGCTCGACCAACATTACCAGCTCGATCTGGGCCATCGCGCTTGCGAGCATAGCGATAACGCTGGGCGGGCTGGGAATAGTCATATCGTGTGCCTACGACTTACTGCGGCCGCTCTACCCGGGCGAGACGCGGACCGGCGACCCGACCATGGGCGCGGCGATTATGCTCATATTCGGCACGCTGACGGTCCTGGGGGTAACCGGATTGCTGGTCCGCTTCGCGAGCCGGATGATAGCGGGGGAGCAGTCCAGAGAATCGCCGAAATTCGGCAAACAGATTTCGGCCGCGCCCGATGCCGCACAGATACAGGCCCCGCCGAAATCAGTAGGGAGCGTGGTCGAGCACACAACGCGCAATTTCGACATCGCCGACGACGCGATACACATGCGCGACCCTGGGGGCAGGATGACGCGCTAAGAGTCTTTGCGCGCTGGAGGTCGTATGTACTGTCAGGTTTGTGGCCTTGAGAATACCGAAGGGCTCAATTACTGCAAGCGGTGCGGCGCGGGGCTAACCCAGCAGCTAAAACCGGGCGAGTCGAGAGTTGACTGGGGTAAGCTGACGGGCATGTTCTGGGCGGTCTCGGTCTTTGGCTTCCTCTCAATAGGGATGCTCATATCCGCAATGATAGTATTCGGGATCGTGAATGCCAACAAAGATGTAGTGATACCGACGATGCTCTTCGGGTCGGGCGCTATCGTCACGATAGCGGTGATGCTCATAAGACAGCTATCGAGGCTCGTCGACCTGGCGCGCGGCGAAACGCACCGTCCGACGGTCAAAGATAGACTTGCGGAGCGCTACAGCCAGCCGCAACCGCCGGCCCAGCTCCCGGCGCAGCCCAGGACGTTTTCGACCGTGACCGAAAACACCACGCGCAATTTCGAGCAGCCGCCTGCATATCAAGACCCCGGCGCGCGCGAGTGACGCACAGACAGCATCAAGGAGTCCGAGGCCCGTCAGTAAGTATTTCGCGGCCCGTCGTAGCAGGCTTGTTATCTTAGCCAGATCGAATCGGAGGATAATTAATGAACGTCGTAGAGATCCGCAACGTCTCTAAGCGGTTCGACAACTTTATTGCCGTGCGCGACCTCTCTTTCGAGGTCCGCAAGGGGACTATATTCGGGCTGCTTGGTCCCAACGGCGCAGGCAAGACGACGACCATCAGGATGATAGTCAATATATTTGCACCGGACGAAGGCGAGATAAAAGTCATGGGCCGCCACATATCGTCCGATCTCCAGCAGCACATCGGCTATCTTCCCGAAGAGCGCGGGCTATATAAGAAGATGGATGTCGGCGACCAGCTCGTCTTCTTCGCCAACCTCAAGGGGGTCGATTCGGCGGAGGCCGACAAGCCGCGTTGACCACTGGCTCCAACGGCTCGAGCTGTCGGACTGGAAGAAGAAGAAAGCGCAGGACCTGTCGAAGGGCATGCAGCAAAAAGTGCAGTTCATAGCGACGGTGCTGCACGACCCTGACCTGTTGATACTCGACGAGCCTTTCTCGGGCCTCGACCCGGTCAGCACAAACCTGCTCAAAGAGATAATCCTCGACCTCAAGAATAGCGGCAAGACGATAATCTTTTCGACGCACCAGATGGGCCAGGTCGAGCAAATGTGCGATGACATATGCCTCATAAACCACGCGACGAAGGTGCTGGGCGGGAGCCTCCGCGAGGTCAAGAGCCGCTTCGGGCGCAACACCGTCATCATCGACTTCGAAGGGCCGGACTCTTTCCTGACCGAAGACCTGGTCAAGAGATTGAACCGCTTCCCCAACTACAGCGAGATACTTTTGAAGGAAGGCGCGGACCCGCAGGAGGTGTTGAAGCGCGCGGTCCTGTCGGGCGCGCGCGTGAACCGCTTCGAGCTCGTAGAGCCATCGCTAAACGACATCTTCATCGAGAGCGTCACCGGTAAATCCAACGGCGGCCGCGCCGCGGAAGCGGGCAGTCAGGGGGATCAATGAAAAAGATATGGGTGATCATCAAGCGCGAATACCTCGTGCGGGTGCGCACGAAGGCGTTTGCGATAGGCACGGTCCTGAGCCCGCTGCTTATGCTCGCGCTGATCGTGCTGCCGGGCTTTCTGGCCACGCGCGGCGGCGGCGACAGGCACGTGACAGTCGTCGACCAGGGCGCCGACCCGCAGCTATACGAGCTGATAAGAAGAAGGCTCGAATCCCCCGAGGAAGGGGACGGCGCGGCCCGGACCATCACGACGCGCTTCATCCTGAGCCACGAAGCGGTGCCGCCCGGCGAAGACGCGACGGCCGTCGTCGAGCGGCACAAAGCCATTATCGCGAAGGACTCGGACCGGTCTTTCGTGGTCCTGCCGGCCAACCTCTACGAGAGCGGGCAGCCGCAATACTACTCGCGCAACACGGCCGACATCTCTATCCGCGCGCTCGAAAACAGCATCAGCGCGGCGATAGCGGAACGCCGGCTCGCGCGCGACGGCTTCGACCCGTCGAAGATCCGGCAGTACATGCGCGAAGTCGACCTCGTGACCCACAAGATCGGGTCGGACGGCGAGGTGACCGAAGGCGGGCGCTCTGATTTCTTCGTCGCCTTCGGGTTGCTCTTTTTCATTTACATCTCGGTCCTCATCTACGGGCAGGTGGTGATGCGCGGCGTGAGCGAGGAGAAGCAATCGCGCATAGCCGAGATCATCGTCTCTTCGGCAAAGCCGACGGAGATGATGCTGGGCAAGGTGATCGGCATAGGGCTGGTGGGGCTGACCCAGATAGGGATATGGGCGCTGACGGCCTTCGTGGTCTCCGCGTTCGGCGCGTCGTTTTTCGCCGCGCGCGGGGTGGAGGTGCCGAACATACCGCCGAGCCTGCTCATATATTTTGTCGTCTATTTCGTGCTCGGCTATTTTCTGTTCGCGACGCTTTACGCGGTGGTCGGCTCGATAGTCTCAAGCGAAGAGGAGGCTCAGCAGGCGCAGATGCCCGTGACGATGCTGATCATAGTGCCGATGATCATATTCGGGATGATCCTGTCGAACCCGAACAGCGGCACGTCCATCGTGCTTTCGATGATCCCCTTCTTCGCGCCGACGCTAATGATGCTGCGCATCGCCATAGTCAACCCCCCGCTCTGGGAGGTGCTGCTGTCGATGGCGATAATGGTCGTGACGATCCTGGTGCTGGTGTGGATTGCGGCAAGGATATACCGGGTGGGAATACTGATGTATGGGAAGCGGCCTTCGCTCGCCGAACTCGGCCGCTGGCTCCGCTACAGCTAATGATCAGTATGAGCGGGGATGATGGCTGAATAAGATTTGAACCTTTCAGCCACCATCCCCCGTCTTATATCGACTCGATCTGAACGCCCTCACTGACAGACGCCGATCAATCTTACAGTCGCAAATGTGCTCGGATTCTGCCACGAGGTATCAGCCGTATTGAACCATGCCTTCTTGCCGTCTCGGCTGCCCGCGTTATCATCGTCGTTGATATGCACGTCCAGCCCCAGTAGAGCCCCGTTTGCCACACTACTTTGACCCAGCGTGCTCCACGGCAATTTCACCTCGATAATATAACCACCGGCAGTGGCGAGCCGCGAGGCGGTGACTCCGGTCGATAGCCCCGTGCTTGATCTCGTCGATCCCAAGCGAACTGCCGGTCCAGGTGAAGCGATACTGATAGTCGTTGCTGCTGTAGGTTGTAGGCTTATCGTTGTTCGCGTCTATGTATATCTCTACGCTGTCGTCATTCCAGGTTTGCGAGCCGGAATCATTCTGCTGAGCTTCGTCTTTCACTTGCACCAGCACATAAAGATTGTCGGCGTCCCATAGAGTGCGGAAGCTCCCCGACAAGTCATTAGCATCGGTCACCGCGCCAACGACAATATTGTTAATCGTCCGGCTGGGGGCGGCGTTCCAGCTGGAATCGGCCAGGCCGTCGATTGTGGGCGCGGTATTGGTCTGCACAATCTCACTCATCTTCCTGGAAGTAACCTTTGGACGTGCCATAGGTGAGGCTGTTGATGTCGCCGCCCGCGCCATCCCAGCCTGCGTGCGGGTTCACATACCGTGGGTCCGTGCCTGAACCGGGCCGATATGTGACGCTGGTGCCTGCCAGGGTGACGTTCCCGGTCGTAAGCGTGCCGGAACTTCCGGTGAAGGATACTATGCTGTTGTTGAACGTAACCTGTCCGGCGCTATCTTCCTCTGTCGCGACCCCGTCGGAGCCATGCACCGTGCAAAAATCGAGCGTGAGTATCGCGTCATGCACCCATATGCCGCCGAATCCGAAAGCGCCGCCCCGCTTTAGCGGATACCCGGAGACACAGTTGCTCATAGAAGCATCGCCCGAGTGGAAGCGGAAATTGCGCTTGTTCTGAAAAGCGACGCAATCAATCATCGTCACGTCGTGCTTTAGATCAAACCCGCCGTCCTCGTTGTCGAGCGCCCGGCAGCGGACAAAGTTAAAGAAGCCCGCGTTGTTCTGGTTAACGACAAAGCCGTCGCCATTCCAGTAATCCGTGGAGGATTGATTGTTTTTGCGGTGGTGAAGGGCGAGGCAATCCTCGAAGCTTATGTTTGAGTTTGGCGGGTCCGCGCCCGGATCGTCCACAAGGAACCCGAAGGGGAAGGCTTCCGCGAAATCGTACCAGCTGTACAAGCATATGGGCGATTCGTGAAAAGAGCGCGGCTACAGGCGAGACTCGTTATGACCCCATAAAGTTGATCGATGGAGCGCCGAGCTATAAGTCGCCGATCGTAAGCAAAGACGGCAAGACGCTTTTCGTGGTAGGTGAAATGAACCTCGGGGAGTTAGTGCGGTATGACACAAGGACAAAACAATGGGTCAGATATCTTGGAGGAATATCGGCGGACCAGGTGAGGTTCTCCAGCGACGGTCAATGGATCATCTATGTGACGTACCCCGAAGGCGAGTTATGGAAGAGCAAGGTGGATGGGAGTAATCGTCAACAGCTCAGTTTTTCGCCGCTGCGCGTTTTCAATGCCTACTGGTCGCCGGATGACACACGCATATCATTCACGGCTATGGAACCGGGGAAAGGCTGGAAGGGCTATTTGATTTCGGCTGAAGGGGGCAACAGCGGAACCGCTTACGCCGGAGAGCGAAAATGAGCGTGTCATCGGCTGGTCGCCGGACGGGAATTCATTAATACTTTCGAAGGGAGAAATGATTGCTTGGCCAGACGGGGACATACTTATTCGATTTAAAGACGAAGATAGTTTCTGAGATGCCCGGCTCCGAGGGTTATTCGGCCTGCGCTGGTCGCCTAAAGGGGACTACATTTCAGCTCTGCGATCCAAGGATGGAAAAGGATCTGATGCTCTACGACGTAAAAAGCAGGTGTGTGGAAAGAGCTGGTGAACATGAATGTAGGCTATCTAGGGCCTGGTCGCGAGATGGCAAGTATATTTATTTTAGGAGTGTATTATCAGAACGACCCGGCGATATTTCGAGTGAGAGTCCCTGACGGCAAGCCTGAGCGATGGGCAAGCTTGAAGGGGTTACAGCAGGCGGCCGGGGCTTACGGGCCATGGATGGGGCTTAGCGGCCGGACGGTTCAGTTATGATGTTGCGTGACACGGGCATCCAGAATATATATGCCTTTGACCTGAACCTTCCATAGAGGACGCGCCCGATTAACGAACGCGGCTGGTGCGCTTCTTAAGGTAGTCGTGGAGTATGTACTGCCCTAGCGTCATGGTGGTGGTGAAGTAAGCTTTGCCCTGGCATATCTCGGTCACCTTCTTCACGAAATCGACCAGGTAGTAGTCGTCGGCCAGCATGAAGGTGTTGATCATTATCCCGCTGCGACGGCATAGCGCGACCTCTTTAAAAGTCGCGTCCAGAATGCGCGGGTCGAGCCCCATCGGATTCTTATATATCCGCCCGTCTTCGAGCGTCATCGCCGACGGCTTCCCGTCGGTTATCATTATGATCTGGCGCATATCCTTCCGCTGCGACAGGAGCAACCGCCGCGCGAGCCTCAACCCCTCGCTGGTGTTGGTGTGATAGGGGCCGACCTGCGCTCGCGCGAGCTGAGAGAGCGGGAGCTCTTCGGCCGAGTCATGGAAGAGCACGAGGCGGAGGCTGTCGCCGGGGTATTGAGTCCTTATCAAATGCGTGAGCGCGAGCGCCACGCGCTTGGCCGGGGTGAACCGGTCCTCGCCATACAGGATCATCGAATGCGAGCAGTCCAGCATCAGCACCGTGGCGCACGAGCTGTGATAATCGGTCTGGTGGACCATAAGGTCCGAGTATTCCATGTTGATCGGCACGCCAAGCCCCTCGCGACTTATGGCCGAGCGCAGGGTGGCGCTGACGTCGAGGTTCATCGTGTCGCCGAACTCGTAAGGGCGCGGCGCGGCGCTCGCCTCTATCCCCGTAGATATGTGATTCGTGTCGTGACGGCCGAGGGATGATTTGCCGAGCGAGGCGAGCAGATCTTTAAGGGACTTGAACCCGAGGAAATCGAGGCCCTTATCGGTCATCTCGAACTTCACGCTCTTTTCGGCGGGCTTGCCGACGCCCCCTCCTCGCCCCGCCCGGCCGGACGGCTGCCGGGCGTCGCCCGGCTCCTCGCTTACATTTATGTACCCCTCTTCGATGAGGCGCTCGATCAAGCGATCAATCAACTCGGCCATAGCGTCGGCGCGCAGATTGCCCTCGTCGTCCATCAACTGCTCGAGCTCTTCGTCCGCGAGCAGCCCCTCTTCCATCAGCGCGCGCATGATCGCTTCGCGCAACGCGTCGAGCGAGCGGTCGGGCTCGCCTCCGTATCGCGAGTAAGGATTCTCGAACCCGCTCTGGAGCAGGAATTCGGCCAGCCGGTCGAGCAGTTCTTCGAGACTGAGCGATTGCCAGTCGACGCCATCCCATTTTGAATACTTTGTAAATGGCATACCAGTAGCCGAAGAGAGTCCCTTCGCTTATGCGCGTCGCCGCAGGCTGCCGACGGTCAATCCGTAGGCCGGTTCCCGTGGCGCGTCCATCGGCCGCGCGGGCTGGGGCGCGACCGCAAAGCCTTCCGACGCGAGCGTGCGGGTCTCCTGCTGCTCTTCGACTTCGAGCAGGTCGCCGCTCGTGAAGAGGTAGGTCCTCAGATACTTGTCCCACTCCGGGTCGCGCCGCCTTATCCATTCCAGCAGCATCGCCGCGTGCTCTTTCTCTTCGTCGGCGTGGTGCCCCAGCACTCGCTTTAGCTCTTCATCGTCGGTAACATCCATGCGCTGCGAGTACCAGTCCATGGCCTCCAGCTCTTCCATAAGCGAATGGATGGCGCGGGACATGTCGCGCGTCTCAGGTCGCAACAGCTCGTATGGCGCGTGCCAGGCAATGGGCATTCTTTTGCTCCTTAGTTCAAATTTGAAATCTCAGATTCAGTTTATTCTTCTCGACCGGCTGAAGCTTTCGTATCCGTATTCGCGGGGCTCCTTCTTGGCGGCGCTGTAGCCGCGCTCGTCGCTGCGGCTGATCTTCTTCTGCGCGTGCAGCCCTTCGAGTATCAGCTCGCACGCGGCGACAAGCGCGCCCGGCTCGGACTTGCCGGCAAGCCCCGATTTCGCGGCGACCGCAAGCAGCCCCTTCACCCCGCGAAAACTCTTCAGGCACTGCTCCGCGCTCTCGGTATCGGCCACCCGCAGCGAGCCGCCATCGTTGAACCACGCGACGATTTCATTGCAGTCGATGTGGCCGAAGTAGGCGTCGAAGGTCTTTCCCACCGCCGTCTTGATCAGGTCGCGCGCGACGTTTGCGGCGCCGCGCTGCTCGCCTTCATACTCAAGCTCTAGCTTGCCGGTGATCGAGGGGAGCGCGGCGTAAATATCGCTCACGCGCGCCGTGGCCGAAGTCTCGCCGGTCAAAAGATAGCGCCGCTCGGCGTTCGATATGACGTTCTCGATGACGGAGATCGGCAGCCTCTGGCTCACGCCCGAGCGGCGGTCGACTCGCTGATCGTCGCGCGCCTCGAACGCTATCTGCTCGACGGCCCGCAGTATGAAATCGGGAACGACCACGCCGGCCAGCCCGCGCGTCAGCCATGCCTCCTGCCTCGTTATCTCCACGCCCTCTTCGACCGACGCCGGATAGTGCGTGATGATTTCAGAGCCTATGCGGTCCTTGAGCGGGGTTATGATCTTGCCGCGCGCGGTGTAGTCTTCCGGGTTCGCGGAGAATACCAGCATCACGTCCAGCGGCATCCGCACCGGGTAGCCTTTAATCTGAACGTCGCCCTCCTGCATTATGTTGAACAGCCCGACCTGCACTTTGCTGGCAAGGTCGGGCAGCTCGTTGATGGCGAAAATGCCGCGGTTGGCGCGCGGCAGCAACCCGTAATGAATCGTCAACTCGTCCGACAGCAGGTGACCGCCGCGCGCCGCCTTGATCGGATCAAGATCGCCTATGAGGTCGGCTATCGTCACGTCGGGCGTCGCGAGTTTTTCGACGTAGCGGGCGTCGCGCGAAACGAAGGTCACGCCCGTCTGGTCGCCGCGCTCTTCGACCGTCAGCCGGCACGCCTTGCATATCGGCGCGTACGGGTTGTCATTTATCTCGCACCCTTCGATGGCGGGCACGCGCTCGTCGAGCAGGCCAGTCAGCTCGCGCAGTATGCGGCTCTTGGCCTGACCCCGCAGCCCGAGCAGTATAAAATTATGCCTTGAGAGTATCGCGTTTACTATCTGCGGCACCACCGAATCGTCGTAACCGACAATGCCGGAAAAAACGGCGTCGCCCTGCTTGAGCTTGCGCGTCAGGTTCTGGCGCATCTCATCTTTGACCGAGCGGCGCAGCACGCGCGCCTCGTTAAACTCGCTCGCTTTCAACTCGCCGAGAGTGCGTGGTAACCCCATCAAATATTCCTCGAACTTACCTGTCGAATGGTCGAGCACGCCCACTGCTCGTTTAGCAACTTTAGCCTAGAAGGTGTGGTGAAGAAAAGGCCGGACCCGAACCGGGTAGACTCGCCGGGCTAAAAACGAAAGAGGCACCGGGGCGGCCGATGCTTTAGAGCCGGCCGAGCCCGATGCCTCCGAGAGGAGAAGCGTTCGCGCTTCTAATCTTTGCCGAAGATCTTTTTGAATACCTTTAAGAAGCCGCCCTTCTTTTTATCCTTGCCTTCGTCCTTCTTCTTGGAATCCTTTTCTCCCCTGGCGCTGGCGGACTGCTTCTCCGCCTCCTTCCTCGCTTCCGCGTCGGAGCGGGCGGACCTGGAGCTTGATTCTACTTCCCGCGCGCGCGTCTCGCTTACGGGAGTAATCGCAGGCTGCGTCTCAACCTCCGGCTGTGACACGGTCTTGGCGGCGTCGGCCGGCGCGGCGGTCCGCTCGGTGTCTTGCAGCGCGGCGGCCTTCACGTCGGGAGTCACCGCGCTCAGGTTCGCGTTAGCCGCGGGCAGTATCTCCTTCTTCGCGCTCTGGACGGGTTTCACGACCTCGGCAGGCGGCTCCGCTTCGGCCTGGGCCGCGGCAGTATCCGCGCTAACGGCCGTTTCAGTAGGACTTGCTTTGCTCGGAGTGGAAACCGCCGTCGTGGCCGAGGTTTTCGACGAGACGGTGCTGCGCGACAGAAATACCATCGAGATGCCCGAGATCGCCAGCGCGCCCACGAGCAGGCCTATACCGAGCATCGAGTAGAGCCTGTTTTTCGCCCCCTCGGGCGTTGCCCCCTCGCGCTCAAGCTTCACCCCGTTGACGTCGCAGAAATTGAGGTCATCTCCAAAAGATTCATTGCAGACAGGACATACTTTCATAAATTACTCCCGGTTTCCCTGACAGCAGGCGTGTGTGTTTGGTCAGGTATTATTTTACCACCGCAGTCCGTCCTGTTCAAAGCATCAGCTCCCCTGAACGCTCATGGGGCATGGAACCCGTTGACAAAGCTTTCTATCTGCGCCCGGCACTCTTCGGTCATCCGGATAAACTCGACCCCCATGCCGGAGCCCAGCACGACGTACCGCACGACCGCTACGGCGTGCACCTGATACCCGCCTACGAGCGAAAACTCCATCTCTATTTCGCTTCCTCCGGGCACGACCGGGCTCTCTATGTACGCGCCGCCGCAGCTGAGGTCCAGTATGCGGCTCTGCGTCTCGCCGAATCTAACCGAGAAATAGGTAACGGGTCGAAATACCGGCACGCGGCGCGCGCGGCGGCGCTCTTCGTGCGCCAGTTCGCCCGTCCCCTCATTCTTAATGTAATCATGCAACTCGACAACCTCCTCGCCCCTAAAAAAAAGAAGAAGCCGCCACAAGTGAGGAGGCTTCTTTCGATTCAACAAGGCAACTTTCTCGCGCCCTCAATTCTGAGATGGTTCCCACGCGCGCGAAAGTTCGCCCCGCTGATTGTGATTTTATTGCAACAGCCGGTTGTCAGGTTTCAGGCGCCGGGGATGATGAAGCGTCACCTTCAGCCGAACTCTGATCCCTGGTCCCTGAGACCTCACTGCTGGCTTATGCGTCGTACATTGCCGCGATCAGGCAGCCGCGCGCCGTGGCGGTGAGCGGGTCGTCGGCCATGCGTATCTCGGAGATTTCGAGCGGGAACCCGTCGCGCTCAATCGTCTCCCGGAACTTGTCTATAAACCCTTTGGGCCTTGCGGTGCCGCCGCTGAGCACTATCGGCATGGGCTTATCGATGCTGGGCATGTTCTTGGTCTCGGAAAGCGCGCTTCTCAAGGATTCGACGAGCGACAGCACCACGTCGTCATAATAGACGTGGAGCGCGCTTTCGTACTTGCTCTGCGGCGCGCGCGACAAATCGAGGCTCTCCTCTTTTATTATGCGAATCTTCGAAGCGGTCTCGCCCGTCACCGCCCCGACGCTCCGGTCGATATAGTCGCCGGCCTTCTCTATGCTGAACGTCATGACCGGGATCGACATGAAGGAGAGCGCGACGTTGCACATGCCGCCGCCGCAGCTAATGCCGATGCCGCTGAAGTTCTCGCGCTCCAGCTCGGCGAAGACGACCGCCAGCCCTTCGTTTATGCCCTTGGCGTTATACCCCATCGAGTTGAACAGCTCGCGCAGCATCGCCTCGTGATAGACGAGGTCCGGGGACCCGCCGCTGCGAAGCGCGCCCGGCACGCTGAAGCGCAGCGTCTCGCTCTTCTTCGACTTGCGCACGAGCTGCTGGATGATCGCCTGCATCACCGAAAGCGAATACTCTTCGTTCGGGTTGAGCGTGCCGTTCATCATCGGACGCCGCACCTCGGTGTTGAAGACGTTGGCAAAGCGCGCGGCCTCGTTGCCATAGACCTGAAGCGTCTGCCCGCCGTTGAGCTGATAGGTCACCTTGTTCTGCTTGAGTATATTCTCGGTGAACTTCGAATACGGCACGGTTATAAACGCATTCAGTTCAGCTTTAGATTTAACGTGATCGGCCGAGCCGCTCGCGAGCACAAGCCGGCTGGTGCCTACGTCCAGACCCAGGGCCGAGCCCTCGCCCGCCTTGGCCTCGTGATTACCTTTTTCGTTTTCGTGATTGTCGGTCATATTTCCTCCAGAAGTGTTATCCGATTTGTCGAGCTTGAGGGGCTCGGTGTTCATGCTCGCGACAGCCTTTCGGGTCGCTTTCAATCTCACGGCCCTGCCCGCGGGTATCGGCGTCGGGGCGTCGCCGTGGCGCGGGGTGGGGGCGAAGCCGGCCTTCTTGGGCTTGAGTTCCAGGCGGCCGAGCCCGCCTATCTGCATTGCGCCGCTCTGGCCAAGCTCGCGCTTTATTATGTTGAGCGCCGCCTCGACGCCGCGCCGGGCCTCGACGCGCCTGAGCCCGCCTCGCTTCATTGCCCCTGCTATGAGATCACTCTTGTTCATAAAATCATCCCGCTCATCGAGCGCTTGCTCTTAATTCTTCTCAAGCGCGCGCTGCAATAAGTAGAGTCGCTGATACGAGCGCGCGAGCTGGCGGCGCTCTTCGGCCACGGTCACGCCCTTGCTCCTGGCCGCATCCGCGAGCGCGGCGTCCGCCCGGTCCAGCCCCGGCCATCGGCTGCCTCCCGCGGCGGCCACATACGCCTGATCGTAGCCGAACCCGAAGCGCGAGATGGCCGGCAGCTCTGACTCGTATTTGTTCGTAAGCCCCACGGCCTCGAAGGGGAATGCGGCCACCCAGTCCGTGTGATAGCCCATCAGCCGGTTCGACGGGTTTACGCTGACCAGCCCGTGCGTGACGCAGTTTGCGTCCGAAATCGCGTACTTCGAGCGCAGCACCGCCGTCAACTGCCGCGCGGCGTATATCTGCGCTTCGTTTATCGCGTCCGGCCCGATGACCGTCCCGGCCGTCGACTGCCCTTCGAAGCATATTCCGATGAAGCCCGCGCTCAGGTTCACGTAGGCGTAGCGGTCGTCGCTCCATACGGAATTCCCCGCGTGGTTGGCGGCGAATTCGTCGCCGACTATCCGGTAAGCCCGCCCGAACCGGTCTATCAAATAGTTGTACAACTGCCGGTCGCGCGCGTACTCAAGAAGCGCGCGCGAGTGATTCTTCAGCTTCGCGTTGTAATCATCGGTAAAAGGGAGAAGGTCGCTCTCCGATACGTGATAGACAATCCCTACGGGCGCGGTCGCTATCTCTCCCTGTGCCGTTCCCCCGGCAATCGCGTCGAGGCTGAAGCGATAGAACCGGCGCTCGGGCCCGGCGGTTTCGAACTCCGTGAGCACCCTGGCGCCGTTGCTATAAAAATCGTACCCGTCGCCCCGCTCGGCAAGCCATATTTTTTCGGGCGGGAGCCCCGCCTGAGACGGCAACTGGACGACCGGGCCGGCCGCCGCCGCCGTGGTCGCGGCGGCCGTCTCTTTTGCTTCAATCGGTACTGATAAATTGCTTATCACTCTCGATACTGTGTAAATCATGCCGGCCGCCGCGAGCAGCACCACAACGGCGCAGGTCGCATAGACCGCGTGACGCACCCGATAGAGCAGCGACGTCACCCGCAACGCAAGCGGCGCGCGCTGGGTTACCGGCAAGACTTTCGAAAGCTCGAGGATGATGGCCGCCCTTTCAGGCAACGAGCCCACGAAAGGCAGTCTCATAATCCACCTGTTTGGCGGCTCCATCCTTAGCGCGGCGTTCAGAAATCTCAGCTTCAAGACAGGCGAGTCGATATAACGCGAGTAATTGTTTACCAGCTTTGCGTACCTGAGATTATGTGGATTAAAGTCCTGCATCCTTATAAATCCACTTCTACGTTTTTATTGCTCCGATGCCCGCGCAGCAATCTCTCTTATCAGTCGACGCCCCGCTTTAAAGCTTATCGTTTTCAACAACATTCAGATTCTTGAGCGCGAGCCCGGAAGCGCGGGCGCGCTCTTTGGCTTCGGCGGCAAACTGCAAGGCGTCCTGCGCGCTTTCAAATCCGCCGACCCTGACCCTGTACCAGACGCCTTTGCGGCCCAGGTCGGCCGAGACTACATAAGCCGGCAGGCCCGCCTGCCTGAGTTTTGCGGCGAACTCGTCGGCCTCGGCCTTACTCGGCGATGCCGACGCTTGCAGCGAATAGCGACCGGCCGCGGGCGCGGATTGCGTGGGCGCGGTCGATTCGGGGCGCGGCGTTGACTGAGCCGCCGTGGTCGCGGCGGCGGGCGGAACCTGACCCCCAGGCTGCGCAGTCGACGGGGCGCTCGCAACTTGAGCCAGTTGAGCCTCATTGCCCAGCTCCGTACTGCCGGCGCCGGGCTTGATGACGAAGAAGAAAAGCCCGGCGAGTACGGCGAGCAACACGACGGCGGCGATTAAAAGGAATGCCTTTTTGTTCTGCCGTTTCTCTTTCGGCCCGAGCATCACCGGCCACTCGTTCTGCGAATACTCCCAGGCCGGGAGCGGGTTCTCCCATGGGTCGGTCGCGGCAACAAAGCCCTCCGGCTTTGCGCCGCTCGTCTCGGCCTCAATTGATCGCGGCGGCTCTGTGATGGCTTCGTCGGCAGCAATATTGTCGAGGAAAGCGGTCGCGCGAGCCGGCTCGGCAACGTCGGTCACATCCTCTTCACGCGCAAACTCGAATCTCTGATCGCGCCACTCGCGCGCGGCAGCCCGGCTTTCGGTCGTCTCTGCCGCCACGTCTTCCGCGGTAAGCCAGCTTGCCTCGGCCGGCTCGCGCTCGCTCGCATGCTCCAGCTCTTGAGACGGCGGGACCGAATCGGCGGTATCGGCAGCAGTCGCTTCCAGGGCAAGCTCAAGGTCGGGATGCTCGCTTTTCGTAGCAGCCGGCTCGGCTACGCTCTCTTCAAGAGTCATAAACGACGAGAGGTCTTTGTCCTCTTGCCGCGGCGAGATAAAAACCGGATCAATCGCCGTCGTCGCCGTCATCACTTCGGTGGTTATCGCGCTCGCGCCCGCGAGTGACGCCTGTATCCCAGGCGCGAACCCTGAATAGCTCTGCCTTGAATAGCTCCGCGGGGCCATCGGCTCGATCATCAGACAACAGTCATAGCAGAGGCGTGACGGGCCCGATGCGTGCGGCCGCGGTCCGCCTGCTCGCCTGCATAATGGACATACTTGATCTTGTGTTTCGACCTGCATAGTTATTCCGGGCCTGCCGATGTGACGACACCACACCGGGGCCAGCTATTAAGCCTGTTAATCAATTATCAATTCTGTACGGGTGGGGCTGTTCAAAAGTGGGGCAGAACGATTTAGCGCAACGATTATTGCATAGGGCATGGGCCTTATCAAGTGTTTTGTTTTTCAGGCCATACCATCACTCTTTCGGGGTATAAAACCTTTCATGACGCCTGTCTCGGGAGCGGCTGTGAGGCATCCTTGCCCTTAAGAGACGCTATGTATGCTTCTATCTCTTCCCTGTCCTCATCGTCCAGGCTCAGGAACTCGACGCCGAGCCCCTGCCCCTTGCGGGTGTAGCAGACGCGCGACACGGCGATGACGCGGTGCTTATTGGGAAGCTCGAACCTTATGACCATGCGCGTGCCGGCCCTTATGGGCTCTTCCGTGAGTATGAAGAGACCGCCGGTGCTTATATTGGCCATGTGCTTGCGGACCCGGGAGGGACCGCTGCTGCTGTTGGTGAGCTCGAATTCCACCTGCGCGACTATGGGGGCGCGTTCAAATCGTCTTCTTTCAAGCTGAGCCGTGCTCTTCATATCGCTCCTCGTATCGCGATCTATCTGAATGTTCGGGATTCTACTATCAGCACTTATAGATATTGCCCTGCGGAGGCTTCGGCCGTATCCGTTTAGGGGTCAGATCTGACCGGAGAGAAAACCTTTACACAGATTGCGCTTTGTTGACAAGGCCAAAGCAGGGCCAGGGGGGCGGGGCCGCGGGGTGAGGAGGTTCCGGTATGTAATTAATGCAATAATCTAGACCTGAGCGCTCGCGCGAGCATCTTACATGGGGTAGGGCTGCATTGACTGGGCCAGGGGGTTGTGTGAGAATTCGATGGCCGCGTGGCGACCTTCACCGGGCCTCCTTCTTAAGTGAAATCGCGCTGAAATTAATCACCGGAGCCGAGCAATGAGCGGAAGACGCATAGGCAATTATCTTATAACCGATTACCTGGGCAGCGGCGGGTTCGGCACGGTCTTCAAGGGCGAAGACGTAAACACGCCCGGCCGCATAGTAGCCATCAAAGAGCTTCACAAAAAACACACGCGTAACGCGCACATCAAGCAGCGATTCTTCCAGGAAGCCGTGGCAATGGCGCGGCTCGACCATCCGAACCTGCCCCGCCTCTACACGTTCGGCGAAGACAACGGCTCATACTACCTGGTGATGGAATTTATACAGGGCAGGCCCCTGAGCGACGAGCTAAGCGATCTCGGCCCGCTCCCGCCGGCGAAGGCCGTCGCGGTCTTATCACAGATACTCCTCGCGCTCGGCTACGCGCACCGAAACGGCATCATCCACCGCGACCTCAAGCCCGACAACATCGTGCTCATAGAAGAGGGCGGCAATCTCAAGGTCAAGGTTCTGGACTTTGGAATCGCGCGCATGGTCGGCGGAGAAAGCCTGACTATGACGGGCGAGGGGTTCGGCACCCCGGCTTACATGTCGCCGGAACGCATGAGCGGCGAGGCGGGCGATGACCCGCGCATAGACATATACTCGGCGGGAATAATCCTTTATCAAATGCTCGCCGGGCGCACCCCGTTCGAATCGAAGGCGAGCGACCCGGTAGTCTACTGGACTCACATGCGCGACCAGCACGAGCGCCAGCCGATGCCGGCAATCGAACAACCCGGCGTGCCGCCCGCGCTTGATGAAGTGATGAGGCGGGCGACGGCAAAGCGGATCGAAGAGAGGTACGCGAGCGCCGACGATATGCTCGCCGACATGGATCGCGTGGGCGAGATGAAGACCGCGGCCGGTGCCGCCGTGGGCTCGGCCCGGCTTCTGCTCACGACCGCGCCGGGCGGGGCCGAGGTCTATGTGGATAACAGGCTGCGCGGCACATCGGACGCCGTCAGGGGAAAGATACTTGTCGAAGGGCTCGCGCCCGGCCTGCACTCGGTTCGCGTGTCGAAGGAAGGTTATGACGATTATCGAATCAGCGTCGCGCTCGAACAGGAAGGACAGACCGACCTGCACGTGACGCTGCCCGCGCGCGCGACCGTAATTGTTCCGGCGGGCGACCAGACGGCCGTCGGCGGATTTGAGACTCTTAAAATGCATGGGGCGGGCGACAGGCAGACGGCCGTGCTTGTAGTCGAAGATTTGCCCGAGGGCGCAAGCGTGCGGCTCGATTCGGGGGCGGTGGCCGAGGCGGACGAAGAAGGGCGCGCAACGCTGCGGCTCCCGCCGGGGAATCACGAAATTCAGATAATGGACAGATCGGGCGAGATAACCAGGAGGGTGGTCACGGTCGCCGAGCGAGATGCCGCCGCGTATAAGACAATCTCGGTGGCGACTGAAAAGGTACCTGCGCGGCCTCGATCTAACAGGCGAATGGCGGCGATTGCCGTCGCCCTAATCTTGCTGCTTGCCGCGGGCGCCGCGGCTTATTTTGCAACGAGGACGCCCGCGGAGAGCCCCACGGAGGCGAGGATTCAATCGACCGCGCCCGCCCAGCCGCAGCCGAGCGCGTCGGGAGAGGCAGCGCCAAGCAGCGCTGCCGCGACCACGCCCAGCGCCGAGACGACGGCTTCAGCGGACGCGGCAAAGCTGGAAGAAGAGCGCAAACGCGCTGAAGCGCAAGCGGAATCGGCCAGGGCGGCTAAAGAGAAGGAAGCGGTAAAGAGTACAGTGGTCACGCCCGAAGCCACGGCCACCGTGCCCCAGGCGCCGGCTACCCCGGCCGTACAGCCGGTGCCCGTGCCGCAGGAGGCGTGCGCGGGCGTCCGAGTGACAGGACCGGGAGGTATGCCCATGCGGGGGGCGAGTATAACTATGACCGAGGCGCCGGGGACACCGGGCGCGAGATCATTCAACGGCCATGTCGGTCCCAAAGGCAACATGATTCAATGCGGGCTTAAGGCGGGAAGCCTCATCCGCGTTGCGGTATTCGGCGCGAAAGGGGCTCTGAGAGCCACTCGCGAGGCGGTGCTTAGACCCGGCCGGAATTTTATTGAGATACAGTTCGGCGACGATCCCGACATAAGCGACCCCGATCAGCGCTTCCCCAATCCGCGCCGCCCGCGCCGCCCGCGCCCTTGATAGATCGGAGTGCGATAGCCAGGCTCGCCTTTTATAATCGTTGAAAATGGCCGGCGGGTTCTGGTAAGCTAAGGTTTTGCACAACACACATTATTTTCATCATGGTGTATTAAGATCGAAAGGAGTGGACAGGTAATGGCAACACGAAGAGGATCAGCGCGCGCCGTCCGGCTTAGCTGCCCGAAGTGCGCAGAGCCGTTTACGGTCGTAGCCTTCTTATCGCAGGGCATTGACGCCTCCGATTACTGGAAGGCCCGCGCCGAAGAACATGACTGCGCCGCGCATGCCAAGATGCTTGACGCGGTTCGCAATTCCGACGGCACCAAGAACCCGCTTAAGGCTTCAAAAGCTGCCATGCGCGGCAAGAAGTAACCGGAGCGCGACAAGCTCTCTCAATTAAAAA
Source organism: Blastocatellia bacterium (assembly GCA_963832205.1). Taxonomy (GTDB): domain Bacteria; phylum Acidobacteriota; class Blastocatellia; order UBA7656; family UBA7656; genus DATBMY01. Next base: position 105,989 of record CAWHTK010000009.1, read on the forward strand.
GGGCCGGTCTTTTTTGACCGGCCCTTTTCCTTATCCCTCGCGCCCTTTTAACTGCACGAGCCCCGACGCGGGCGTAATCGCTGCCGCCTCTTTCCACTTTACAAAGACCGGATCGTTGCCATAATCCGCCGCCTCTTCGACGCCGCTCGTGTGGCGGCCCGCGTGATATGAGCTGCGCACGAGCGGCCCGGACTCGACATAACGGAACCCCATCGCTAACGCCTCTTTGCGCAGATAATCGAACTCTTCCGGCCTGTAGTACTTCTCTATCGGAATATGCTTTGACGTGGGCGCGAGGTACTGGCCGACGGTTAGAATATCGCAGCCCGTCCGGCTCAAATCGCGAAAGGTGTCGAGCAGCTCATCGATTGTCTCGCCGAGTCCCGCCATGACGCCGGATTTCGTAAGCATCGGGAAATCCTTTTTTCGCTCGGCGGCGCGCCTGAGCAATTCAAGCGTCTGCTCGTACCGCGCGTCGGGCCGCACGCGTTTGTACAGGCGCGGAACCGTCTCCGTATTATGGTTGAGCACGTCCGGTTGCGCTCGGAGCACCTCGCCGAGCGCCGCTTCGTTCCCGCAAAAATCCGGGATCAACACCTCGACTCGGGTGCCGGGATTAAGATGGCGAATCCAGCGGATCGTCTCCGCAAAGTGGCCCGCGCCGCCATCCTCAAGCTCGTCCCTGTTGACGCTCGTAACGACAGCGTGGCGCACGCCGAGGCGACGGACAGCTTCTCCGACGTGGCGCGGCTCGTCGGGGTCGAGTGCCCTCGGCTTCCCTTTTGTGACCGCGCAGAACCCGCAGTGGCGCGTGCATATGTCGCCGAGGATCATGAAAGTCGCCGTGCCTTCCGACCAGCACTCGAATATGTTCGGGCAGCGCGCCTCCTGACAGACGGTGTGAAGGCTAAGGTCGTTAATCATCCGCCCGATCTGGTCGAATGATTCGTTTGCGCGAATTCTTACCTTCAACCACTCGGGCCGCGGCCCCTTTAGCTTCGGTTTCGCCATAACTGTTGCCTCTTATAAAAAGCCCAATTTCTATTCTGACCTACGAAGGCGCGCCTCACAAGCCCGCCCGATTTATAAAAGAAAAAGGCGGTCAATCGAGACCGCCTTCAATACTCTTGAGCTTTAGCCCCGCGTTCAATCGCCGCTGCCCGCGCCTACCTTCACGTCTTCTTTAGTCTCGGCCTTGCCTTCAAACTCGGAGACTATCTCGTCCATCTCCGACGGCTTGCGGCGGCGCGGCAGTAAGGATGCGAATCTTTTTCTAAGCGGATAGGTAAACCCATAGATGCGCCCGGCAAAACGCCGCCACGCGGCCGTTTGCGCCACGTCGTCGAGCAGCGAGTAAGCGACGGGCGTAATGATCAGGGTCAGCAGCAGAGAGAGCGTCTGCCCGCCTATGACCACGACAGCGATCGCGCGGCGCTCGTCGGCACCGGGGCCGGTCCCTATGGCGAGCGGCAACATGCCGGCTACGAGCGCGAGCGTAGTCATCAGGATCGGCCGCAGACGGTCGCGGTTGGCCTGTATTATCGCGTCGTATCGGACCATTCCCTGCCGCCGCAGGTTGTTCATGTGGTCGATCTGAAGAATAGAGTTCTTCTTAACGACGCCGAACAAAACAAGTATGCCGAGCGCCGAATAAAGATTCAAAGTGTTGCCCGTCGCCCAGAGCGATAAGAGCGCGAAAGGGATCGACAGCGGCAAACTTAACAGGATCGTGAACGGGTGAACTATCGATCTCGAACTGCGAAGCCAGAATCATGTACATGAAGATGACCGACAGCAGAAACGCCCACACGAACTCGTTAAACGTGCGCTCAAGCTCGCGCGCGCGGCCCGACACGGACGTGGTATAACCGGCCGGCATGTTCATCTTCGCTGCCTCGTCGCGCAACGCCTGTAACCTGTCGGCGAGCGCGTAGCCAGGGGCGACCGAGGCGCGCAACGAGACCTGCCGCTGGCGGTCGAGCCGGTCGATGCGCGAGGCGGTCTTGGTCGGCGTGATGGTGACCAGATTGTCGAGGCGCGCCAGCAAGTTGTTCTGGCGCGGCACGTACAATCGCCCTATCGCATTCGGGTCGTTTCTCTGCCCTTCCGACAACCTGATCTGCACGTCGTAATCTTCGTTCAGCGTCAGGTCATGAAAGCGAGACACGCGCTGGTCGCCGCCTACCATTAGCCTGAGCGCGCTCGCCACCTCATCGGTCGAAACCCCGAGATCGGCCGCGCGCGCGCGGTCTATCTCGACCCGCAGCTCGGGCTTGTCCAGCCTGAGCGTAGTATCGGCGTCGACTATGCCGAGTTCCGGGGCGCGCTGCCTCAACTGTTCGGCATAGGCCGCGAGTTGTTCGAGGTCCGGCCCGCGCAGGACGAAGTCTATCTCGGAAAAACCGCCGCCGATGTTGACCGAGCGCGCGTTGCGCACGGACGAGCGAACGTCTTTGAATTTGCGCAGCCGCGTGCGTATCTCCTGCATCACGTCGCGCTGGGTATAATTATTCTGGAAGGCCGCGAGCGGCTCGCCCGAAAAGACGCCCTTGACGAGCCTGGAAAACGAGAAGGTGCGCTCCTCAATGGGCGCGATGCGGACGTAAGCGCGCCCCTGGTTGATGCCGCCCAGAAACCCTCCGCCGGCCGACGCCAGCACAAGCTCTACGCCGGGCGTAGAGCGAATCTCCTGCTCGACCGCGAGCATGGCTTCATTTATAGAGACAAGGCTTGTGCCTTCCTGCGCGTTGATGTTGACGTCGAACTCGCCCTCGTCAACGTCGGTCGGGATGTAGTCTTGCTTGACTATCCCGTATAACGGCACGGACGAGAATATGACGGCGAGCCCGATCATTGCGACTATCGCGCGGCGGCCCATCGCAACATTAAGCATCCAGGTATAGCTGCGGTCTATCAGGCCATAAAACCCGCGCCGCGAGCTTGCCTCTTCGTTCGTGTGCCCCTCAGCCTTGAGCAGCCGCGCGCTCATCATCGGCGTCAGAGTAAAGGAGACGAGCAGGCTGACCATGATGGCCACGGCCGCCGTTATGCCGAACTGGTAAAGGAAACGGCCCGATACGCTCGACATGAAAGATACGGGGATGAAGATGACGACGAGCGAGAAGGTTGTCGCCATAACCGCGAGCCCGATCTCGGCCGTCGCCGCCTTGGCCGCTTCGAACGGGCGCATCTTCTTCTCTTCGACGAAGCGGAAGATGTTTTCCAGCACCACTATGGCGTCGTCAATGACCACGCCGACCATCAGGACCAGCGCGAGCATCGTCACCGAATTGAGCGTGAAGTCGAGCGCGCGCATCATGCCGAACGTGGCGATCACCGACGTCGGTATGGCGATGCCCGCGATGATCGTAGCTCTCCAGTTGCGCATGAAGGCGAAGACTACGAGGCAGGCAAGTATGCTGCCCAGTATCAGGTGCAGGTTGATCTCGTGCAGCGCGGCGTAAATGTAGCGCGACTGGTCGCGAATGACCTCCATCTTGACATCGGTGGGCATCTGCGGGCCGAGCCTGGCGAGCGCGGTCTTTATGCCTTCGATCACTTCTACGGTGTTCGAGCCCGACTGACGCTTCACTTCGAGCGTAACGGTCGGCACGCCGTTGAGCCGCGCAAGCGAGCGCTGCTCTTTCGTTCCGTCTTCGATTCTTGCCACGTCCCTGAGCTTGATCGGCACGCCGTTTATCTGGGCGATGACCAGCTCGTCGAAAGTTTTCGGGTCAATGACGCGCCCCATGGTGCGAAGCGTCTGCTCGCGCGGTCCTTGAGTGACGTTACCGCCGGGTATGTCGGCATTCTGGCTGACGATTGCGGTGCGGACGGAGGTGATTGGTATCTGGTATGCGGCCAGCCGGTCGGCGTCGACCCAGATGTTTATCGCGCGGCCGAGCCCGCCGACTATCTCGATCTCGCCCACGCCCGTCGAGCGCTCGAGCTGCGGCTTGACTATCTTATCGGCGATCTCTGTAAGCTCACGCACCGAGCGGTCCGCGGAAAGCGCGACGCTCATGACGGACTCAGAATCGTTATTGAACTTCGTGACTACGGGCGGGTCGGTGTCTCGGGGGAGGTCGCGTATGACCGCCGCGATGCGGTCGCGCACGTCCTGCGCCGCGGTGTCGATGTCGCGCTCAAGATCGAATGTGGCGATGACGAACGACGAGCCGCTGCCGGAGACCGAGCGAAGCTCCTGTATGCCTTCGACCGTGTTGACGGCCTCTTCGATCTTTTGCGAGATGGTCGTCTCTACCTCTTCGGGGGAAGCGCCCGGCAAGCTCGTGCGCACGCTCACCGTTGGTAGATCGAACGACGGGAAGCGATCAACGCCCAGGCGGAAATAGCTGGCGGCCCCGACAACCACGAGCGCCAACACTATCATCGCCGCGAAGACCGGCCTGCGAATACAAACATCTGCGAGCTTCTGCATAACCCTCGGAACTGAGGACGGAGGACTGAGTTCGGCACACTGACTCAGTCCTCACGTCCGCGTTACTCAGTAATTGTTACCGGCTGCCCCGATTGCAGGTTGCCGGGACCCACGACGACCATATCGCCGGCGCTGACGCCGGATAGAACTTCGGTCCAATCCCCTGCGCGCCGGCCCGTGTTGATCGGTTTTTCGACCGCCTTACCGTCCTGCACCAGAATGACCTTCTCTATGCCGGCAAACGTCACGACGGCGTTAGTCGGCACGGCGAGCGCAAGGCCGGAATCATCCGTCACGATGTCGGCCCGCGCGAACGAGCCAGGTCGCAACGCGCCGCTGTTGCGCACCTCGGCCTCCACTATCAGTACGCGATTTTCGGCCGTGATGGCCGGACTGATTCGCATTATCACGCCGGTGTAAGCGTTCGCGTCGCCTTCGACCGACACGCGCACCTGCTGTCCCTGGCGGACGCTGCGTGACTCGCGCTCGGGCACCTCGACGCGAAGCCTGAGCGGGTCGGTGCGCACAATAGTGACGACCGGGGCGCCCGCGGCCAGATACTCGCCCTGGTTGGCGGTGCGCTCCTGCACCATCCCGTCGAACGGGGCGGCTATGGTCGTGTCTTTTAGCTGCTGCCGCGCGATCTCAAGCTCCGAGCGCCGCTGCACGACCAGCGCCTGGCGGTTGCGAACCTCTTCGATGGAGTCTTGATAACGGCTGAGCGCAACCTTGTACTCCGCCTCCGCCGCGTCGTGCTGCGCGCGGCTTATGATGCCCTGCGCAAGCAGCGTCTCCGAGCGCTTGAGCTTTAAAGTCACTTCGTCAAGGACGGCCTTCGCCTGGCGCACCGTGCTCGTATTTTCAAGTTCGACCTGATCGCTTGTGCCATCGGGCGAAAGCCCTACGCGGGCTCGCGCCTGCGCGAGCGCGGCTTCGGCCTGCTTGAGGCGCAGGTTGTAATCCTGCTGCTCAAGCTGAGCGATGACCTGGCCCTTGCGGACGACGCTCCCCAGATCGACCTCCAGCGAGCGCACGCGGCCCGCCGCTTTTGCGCTCACCGTCGCCTCGTCATAGGCGGCAAGCGTGCCCGTTACGCTTATCGCTCGTTCCATCGGCATCTGGGTGACGCCGACCACCTTGACCTGGCGCGCCTCGCGCCCCTCACCGCCCGGAGTGTTCCTGGCCGATACGGGGTTGCTGCTCTTGCAAGCCGCGCCCGCCGACGCAATCGCGGCCAGACAGGCGAGGGCGATCACCTGAGACGCGCGCAAGGATAGATTCATCTTAGTATTTTTCCGTATAAGGGCGAATAACATGATTACCTACTCGGTCCCGCTCCTTTACCATCCGCAGGTTGAATGAACTTGATGCGCGAGGAAAAGTTGTATTCCCAAAAACCCGCTTGCTCGATTAATAAAAACGCATCATCAGCCATCCGGTTCCTATAAGCATCTACGAGGTTTGCCTCCGTACAAGCTAATAAACAGAATACAACAATCGTCTGCCATATATGAAGCCATCCGGCTTAAAGCTATTACGATTAGGCGCGCGCGCGGGTTACGTTTGAATGGTAGTCGCTGGCTGCAAGGGCATCGGGCCAATAGGCTCGGGCAGTTATCTCGACTGCGCGCTGTCGCGGGATATATTGATCGTCATATCGCGGTCAAAGACTTCGCCGAAATGCTTTGCGGCAATCGCGGCGACTTCGTCCAGGTCCGGGGCGCGGCCAAGCAACCTGGACATGGAAGTCACGCCTTTATCGGTAATGCCGCAGGGGACGATCATCTGGAAGTAGCTGAGGTCGGTGTCGACATTGAGCGCAAACCCGTGGCTCGTCACCCACCGCGCTATGCGAACGCCGATGGCGGCGATCTTCTCATTCTTCACCCACACGCCCGTCAGCCCTGGTATGCGCGCCCCATCTATCCCGTACTCGGCGACAGTGCGGATCAATACCTCTTCCACGTCCCGCACGTAACGATGCACGTCGCAACGGTCGGGCTTTAGATTAATGATGGGATAACCCACAAGCTGGCCCGGCCCGTGATAGGTCACGTCGCCGCCTCGGCCCGTCTCGTGTACCTCTATTGCGCGTTCGCTAAGCTGGTCGGGCGTGGCAAGTATGTTCGCGCTGTTGGCCCCGCGCCCGAGCGTAAAGACCGAAGGGTGCTCAAGCAGGAAGAGCTGCTCGCCTGCTTCGCCCTGGCGGAGCCGCTCGACAGCGCGCTCTTGAAGCCGCAGCCCTTCCGAGTAGCCGATTCGCCCGAGCCAGCAGCCAGTGGTCCGGGGTCGGGGGAGGTGTCAGGGGTCGGAAAAGCTCGCGTTTGCGCAGATTGAGATCGCCTTCGGCTATATTCAGCTTGCTCTCATAAATGACTGACCCTGCCCCTGCGTCCCCGACCCTGCTTATGAGGTGTAGTCGGCCGCCTCAATCACGTCGCGGACCACGGCGAGGAACTGGTCGGCGATTGCGCCGTCAATCACCCGGTGGTCGAAGCTCAAACCGAGCAGCCCTATCTGCCTTATCGCTATGGCGTCGTTGATTACCCAGGGCCGCTTCTTGATGACGCCCACGCCGAGTATGGCCACCTGCGGCTGATTGATTATCGGCGTCCCTATGAGCCCGCCATAAACGCCGGGGTTTGTGATGGTGAAGGTGCCGCCCTGCACCTCGTCCGGCTTGAGCTGCTTGTTGCGCGCTCGCTCGCCCAGGTCATTTATCGCGCGCGCGAGTCCGAGCAGCGACTTTTCATCGGCATTACGAACGACCGGGACAATCAACCCCCAGTCGAGCGCGACCGCGATCCCGATATTTATATCCTTCTTATAAACGACCTGGTCGCCCCAGACCGATGAATTGATGATCGGGAATCTCTTTATGCCCTCGATGACCGCCTTGACGATGAACGGCAGGAAAGTGAGCTTGACGCCGTCGCGCTTCAAGAACTCGCCCTTCAGCTCGTCGCGCAAGAGGGCCGTCTCCGTATAGTCGACCTCCATAAACGAGGTGACGTGCGCCGACGTCTGGCGGCTTTCAACCATGCGCAGCGCGATAGTCCGACGCATATTCGACATCGGCTCTATCTCGTAACGGTCGCCTTCGGCAAACGGCGGCGGGCCGACTTCGCCCGTCTCGGCCTGGCCGGGCGCGCGAAGCGGCTGCGGCGCGCGAGCAGGTTGCGCGGGCGCGGCCGTAGCCGTCTGGGCCGCGGCGGCAGGCTGCGCGGCGGCGGGCTGCGCGGCCGGTTGGGCGGCGGCGGGCGATTCTCGACGAAGCTCAGTATATCGTTTTTCGTCACGCGGCCGCCGATGCCCGTGCCTTCGATCTGCGATATGTCAACGCCGTGCTCTTCAGCGATCTTGCGCACGAGCGGCGACGAGCGCACACGCTGTCCCTCGTCCTTTGAAGCGGGCGCTGCCGGCGTCGGGCTGTTTCCCTTCAGGCGCAACCGCCGTCGAGGCGGAGGCCGTACGCCTTGCTGATCGCCCTGGCGGGCGGCAGCGGCGGCCGGCTGCGAATCGGCCCTTTCAGGCGCCTGGGCCGCGGAGCTGCTGCGCAGGCTGCAGGCTGCTCGGATGCGGCCGGCGCGCTGGGCGCAGCCTGTTGTTGGGGCTGAGCGGGCGCTTCCTTTGGTGCTTCAGGTGCTTCCTGCTTGGGCGCTTCTTCTTGCTTCGCGGGCTGGGCGGCCGGCTGCGCCGCGCCTCCGTTTATCACCGCGACGGTCGTGTTGACCGCGACGGTTTCGCCTTCCTTAACCTTTATCTCCGAGAGGACGCCCGAGGCCGGAGAAGGAATCTCGGCGTCGACTTTGTCGGTAGATATTTCAAACAGCGGCTCGTCGCGTTTTACGGAATCGCCAACCTGCTTGAGCCACCTTACTATAGTACCTTCTGCGATGGACTCACCCATCTGCGGCATTTTCACGTCTTCGGCCATTATGTCTCCCATCTCCTTCTTAGTAAGCTGCTAGCGAGCGAGCTGCTTTTAGCACGTCGTCCACCTGCGGTAAAAAGAACTCTTCGAGCGGAGGCGCGTAGGGCACGGGCGTGTCTATCGAAGTCACGCGCACTATGGGGCCGTCTAGGTATTCGAAGGCCTCTTCGTTTATGATGGCCGCGATCTCGCCGGCCATGCCGCCCGTCCGCGTCGCCTCGTGAAGAATTATAACCTTGCTGGTCTTCTTGACCGTTTCCGCTATCGCCTCGCGGTCGAGCGGGTTGAGGGTCCTCAAGTCGATCACTTCGACATCGAGCCCTTCCTGCTCCAGCCGCTCGGCCGCATCGAGCGCCGTATAGGTCATAGCCCCGTACGTAATGATCGAGAGGTCGCTCCCCTGCCGCCGCACGGCCGCCTTCCCGATCGGCACGATATAGTCTTCGTCCGGCACTTCCTGTTTGATCTTCGGGTTGCGATAAAGCAGCTTGTGCTCGAAAAACAGGACCGGGTCGTCATCGCGTATGGCGGCCTTGATCAGGCCCTTGGCGTCGTAGGGCGTCGACGGCTCGACCATCTTAAGTCCGGGCGTGTTCAGAAAGAACGCCTCGACGTTCTGCGAATGGAAGGGTCCGCCGTGGACCCCGCCGCCGCACGGGCCGCGCACCACCATCGGTATGCCGATGCCCTGCCGGTAGCGGCTCTTGGCGGCGTAGTTCGTCAGCATGTCGAAACAGCAAGAGATGAAATCTATAAACTGCATCTCGGCCACGGGCCGCATCCCCATCATGGCCGCGCCGCACGCCGCGCCGATTATCGCGCTCTCCGATATCGGCGTGTCGATGACGCGCTCTTCGCCGAACCTGCCGAGAAGCCCTTCGGTCAGCTTGAACGCCCCGCCATAAACGCCTATGTCTTCGCCGAGAATGAAGACGCGCTCGTCGCGCTCCATCTCTTCCCATATTCCCTGTTTTATCGCTTCAAGCAGTGTTATTGCCGCCATAACTTTAAAGAGATGAAAGGGTGAAGAATTTACGATCGATAAGATCGCGACTTCGATACTCACCCCTTCACCCTTTCATCCCCTTCCCGTACCAATCGCGGTCGGCTTTTTGCCGGCGAAGACATCGCCGAGCGCGCTATCCGGTTCGGGAGCCGACTGGCTCTCGGCCCACGCCAGGTCGGAGTCGAGCCCCGCCTCGACGCGCGCGGTCACCTCTGCGATCTCGGAGAGGGTCGCTACGCCCTTCTCTAAAAGATGCTTCTCAAAATACGCTATGGGGTCGCGCGCGCCCCACTGTTCGAACAATTCCTTCGGGACGTAAGACTGGTTATCGTGCGCCGCATGCCCGCGCATGCGAAATGTCTTCGCCTCTATAAGCATCGGCCCGGACGCCCGCCCGCGCCCGCTCGACCGCGCGCCGCGAAGAGCGATAGACCGCTATAACGTCGTTGCCGTCAACTATCTCGCTCGGCATCCCGTAAGCCTTCGCGCGGTCCGCGAGATTGAGCACCCTCATCTGCTTTGACGTGGGCGTGGAGTATGCGAAGCCGTTGTGCTCCGCGATTATGACGAGCGGCAGATTCTGCACGGAGGCGAAGTTCGCCGCCTCGTGAAATACGCCGGTGCTCGTCGCCCCGTCGCCCACATAGACCATGCCGACCGTCTTTTTCTTCCGCATCCGCGCCGCGAGCAACACGCCGTTCATCACCGCCACGAGCGACGCGAGCGGGCTCACGGTGCCGATAAACCCGCGCTCAAGATCGGTGAAGTGTATGTTCTGGTCGCGCCCGCGATTGGGCGAGGTGCTGCGCCAGAGGTAAGACGAGAAGACCTCGCGCGCCGTCGCGCCCATGACCATCATCGCGCCCATGTCGCGCGTGAGCGGCGATATGATGTCGCCCTCGGATTTGTCGAGCGCGTAAGCCGACCCGACGGCCGTCGCCTCCTGCCCGAGGCTGCGGAACAGCCCGCCCACGATCTTGCTCTGCTTGTAGAGATTGTCGAGCCGCTCCTCAAGCGAGCGGGTCAATCGCAAGTAGTAAAGAAGGTCGAGTTGTTGCTCTTTGCTTAGCTCCATCTTCATTCAGGAGTCAGAGTCAGAAGTCAGTGAATCAGGGCAGTAGTCAGAAGACAGAATAGAAATGGAAGTCAGCGCGAAGCGTCTCCTTGTTCATTCTGATGTCCTGACTGCTGACTTCTGCCCCCGCCTAAGCTCCGTGTATGGCGTAGCCGTGCGCGTCCTCGAACGCCTCGTGCATGCTTTCGGAGACGGTCGGGTGCGCGTGCATCATGTTGATCATCTCTTCTACGGTCGCTTCCATTTGCAGCGCGGCCCCGCCCTCGACGATCAACTCGGTCGCGTGCGGGCCGATTATGTGGACCCCCAGCACCTCGTCGTAGCGGGCGTCGCTCACGACTTTTACCATGCCTTCGGTCGCGCCGAGTATCTGCGCCTTCGCAAGCACCGGGATCGAAAACTTGCCGGTCTTAACGTCGTAGCCGCGCTCGCGCGCCTTCGCCTCCGTAAGCCCGATGCTGGCGACTTCGGGCGAGCAGTAAGTACAGTTCGGGACCCGGTCGTAGTTGATCGGGCGCGGGTTCTTGCCGGCTATCGTCTCGACCGCAAGTATCCCCTCGGCCGACGCCACGTGCGCGAGCCAGGGCGTCGGTATCACATCGCCTATCGCATAGACGTTCGGCTCGGCCGTGCGCATGTGGTCGTCCACTTTTATGTAGCCGCGCTCGACTTCGACGCGCGTGTTTTCGAGCCCCAGGCTGTCGGTGTAGGCGCGCCGGCCGACCGCGACCAGGAATTTCTCGGCCGAAAACTCGCGCCGCTCTTCGCCTACCTTCGCCGTCACCTTAACCAGACCGCCCTCAACGCTTGAGGACTCGAAGAGTGTGCCGGTGAATACCTTGATGCCCTGCTTCTTGAATGCCTTCGCAAGCTCCGCGCTCACCTCTTCGTCTTCGATGGGCAGAAGTCGCGGGAGCACTTCTATAATCGTCACGTCCGAGCCAAAGCGCGCAAACATCGAAGCGAACTCCACCCCGACCGCGCCCGCGCCCAACACGATGAGCGATTTCGGCACCTCTTTTAGCTCCAGTATCTCGTCGCTCGTGATTATGTGCTGGCCGTCTATGGGGAGGTTCGGGAGCGACCGGGGCACCGACCCCGTCGCGATGATGATGTTTTTGGTCTGGATCTGCTCGGCTGCGCCGTCGCCCGAGGTCACCGTTATTCGGCCGGGGCCGTCTATGCGCGCGGCGCCTTTGAAGACCTGGACCTTGTTCTTGCGCATAAGGAACTCGACGCCCTTCGCGCCTTTCAGCACGATCTTGCCTTTGAACTTCTGCGCCTGGTCGAAATCGAGCGCCACGTTTGAAGCAACCACGCCCATGCTCTTGGCGTGCTTGAACTCTTCGAGCAGGTCGGCCGTGTGTAGAAGCGCCTTCGTGGGGATGCAGCCGCGCAGCAGGCAAGTGCCGCCGAGATTCTTGTCCTTCTCGACCATCGCGGTTCGCAGTCCAAGCTGACCCGCCCGCACCGCGGCGACGTACCCGCCCGGCCCCGAACCAATCACCGTAACGTCAAACATCTCGCCTGTAGAACTCAACTTTAGTAGCTCCTTTGCTCTCAGCCGGGCCGCGCGCCCGGCGCAACCTAATCGAGCGCCACCTTTATCTCGTCACCTTCGACCGCCACATCGAACTTCTGGACCTTGGCAAGCGTGTTGACCGGCGAAACGCCCGTATTCAAACTGAAGGTCCAGCCGTGCCACGGACATTGCACAGTCCCGTTCGCGCAATCGACATAGCCTTCGCCGATCGGTCCGCCCCGGTGGGGGCATATGTTATCGAGCGCATAAATTTCGCCGCCGCAATTAAACAGCGCGATAGTCTGCCCGCCGAGTTCGACCGACATCCCGTTCCCCGGCGGCAAATCCGCTTTGTTAGCCACCTTGACGAAATCTGCCATCTTCAACCCTCAAGTTTCTTGAAACCCATCCACATAGTCACATTAATGTTGTAGCGAGCGACTGACCATCTTAGCAACTCGCCGCCGGGCCTTTCAAGCTGGCGCTTCGTTCGGACGATTATGGTTGTTATTATCTAGCTCGCAGACGTTGAACCCGGACACCCGCCGTGGGGCTGTGGTCAGAGACCTACCGCTACAGCGGGTATAGAGACCACATTATGGCGCGGTATTAAGCTTATTGAATTGATGAGGTGATTTTCCTTCTGCGGCCGCTATTGCCGCGCTGCGCTTTGCGTGCGCTTGAATTCAAGCTCCGTAAAGTCGAAATCGGGGTTGGGCACATCTATCTTCATCTCGTCGATCTGGCCGCGGGCGTTTATGACGAAGGTGACGAACCCTTTCGGGAAAGGATAGACGATGCTGTCGCGCCACTTGACGCGAAACGTGTCGTGCTGCCAGTGCTCGAGGTCGCCGACGAAATTCGGCGCGGGCGCGAGCCTCAACACTATCCGCCCGTCTTCGATTGCCACACTCGCGTCTCCGTATAATTGCCCCGTGTAAGTACCGGCGTAGCGCGCCAGGTCGAGCGACGGCCGCGACCCCGCCGCGCGTTCCCGCTCGATCCGCTTCTCGGCCTCCTGTCGCGCCGATTCACTCCCCTTTCGCTGCGCCAGGTAGTCCGCGCTCCAGTCGCGCGCCGGGGCCCCTATAAAGACGTCGAATACTTTATTGACCAGTATGTTCGCGGCCGGCGTCTCGCTATTAGTCAGCACAACTATCCCGAGATTCTCTTCCGGCATCATCGCCACCTGCGAGATCATCCCGTCGAGCCCGCCGCCGTGTGAAACCACCTTGCGCCCGTGATAATCGCTTATTAACCAGCCCATCCCGTACAGGTTGAAATGGCGCGTCGGGTTGAAGCGCTCGGCCGATTCGCTTACCCCGCCCACTATCGTTTGCGGCGTCCACATCTCGCGCGACGCCGCATTGCTGAATACCTGCTTGCCGTTGTGCTTGCCCCGGCCCAGCTGGAGCCTTATCCACTCGGCCATCTCGGCGACGCTAGAATTTATCGCCCCCGCGCCGCCAATGTTGTCAACCTTCGAATACCTTATTACGCGCAATCGCCCATCCATCTCGTTATGCGGGGTCGCCACGTTCGGTATTCCATTCAAGGCCGACACGCTCGTCGTGGTCCGGCGCATGCCGAGCGGCCCGAAGAAACGCTCTCTTATGAAATCATCCCAGCTCTTGCCCGTCACCACGGGGATGATCTCGCCGGCGGCAAGAAACATTATGTTCTGGTAGCCGAAGCGGCTGCGGAAGCTCGTCGTGGGCTTTAGGAACCTGATGCGACGCAGAATCTCTTCGCGGCTGTAGGTCGTCTCGTACCACAGCAAATCGCCGCCGAATGTCGCAAGCCCGCAGCGGTGCGACAGCAGGTCGCGCACCGTCAATTCGCGCGTCACCCACGGGTCGTAAAGCTGGAACCACGGCAGGTACTTCGTCACCGGGTCGTCCCATTTGATCTTTCCTTCGTCAACGAGGATCGCGAGCGCCGCCGCGGTAACGGCCTTGCTGTTTGACGCGATGGCAAAGAGGGTGTTTTCGTCAACCGCATCCGCTTTGCCCATCTCGCGCACGCCGTAGCCCTTAGCAAAGATGACCCTGTCATCTTTGACTACGCTTATGGCGAAGCCGGGCACCTGCCAGTCGCTCGCTACCTTCCGCGCGTAATCGTCAACGGCTTTCAATCTGCCATCAATTGATTCCTGCGCGAGCGAGGCGGCGGAGCCCGTAATGAGCGCCAGCAGCAAGAATGCGGCGCCAGCAGAGCGTCTGAGCATAAGAGCTATCTCCTGAGTCGGTAGTGATTGCCGGGAACGGGCAAATAATCGGCACGGTACTTCGCGGATCAGCTTCTTGTCACTATTGGCCTTTTACTTTTTTCAGTATCCAGTTCTCTTCGTCAATCGCGGCCCGAAAGGGGCGGAAAGGCACGGTGATCGTAAACGACTGCTTGCGCGCGTCGTTGAAAACCACAACTTTCTGGCTCACCCCCTCGCCGTGGATCGTCACGTCTATGGGCATGACGTAGAAAGATTGTTCGCGGCCCGCAACGCTGTGCGATTGCTTCTGCTTTATCGTGAGCTTCACCGTGTAATTGTGGGACTCGTTTCCGATCGTTTCCATCGAGACTTTATAGACGGGCCGTCCCGGCGAATATATCCACTGCTGGAAGAACCAGTCGAGCGATTCGCCGAACTGCTCCTCGCAGATTCGCTGAAAATCTATGGTCGAGGCATTGCTGAACTGATGGCGGCGGGCATAAAGTTTCAGCGCCGCGAAAAACTTCTCGTCGCCTAAAACATGCCTGAGCATGTGCAGCACCCACGCGCCCTTCTCGTAAATCGCGTTCCCGTCATCGAACGGGTCGTCTTCATCCTCCGCAAAGACGGTCCCGCCCAGCCGGCCCATAACCTGACCGTCGTCTATATCGAGCATAAACTCGCTCGCGGGCGAGTGTTGGACGCCTTCGTAATAAAGCGCCTCGGCATAGGTGGCGAACCCTTCATTGAGCCATATGTCGCCCCAGCTTTTCATCGTGACGAGGTTGCCCCACCAGTGATGCGCAAGCTCGTGCGCGATGATGTAGCGCCCGGTAGTGGCGAGCGACCCCACTATAGTCGACCCCATGCTGGTCATGGTCTGGTGCTCCATCGCCCCGCGCCAGGGGAACTCCGCCATGCCGTACTTTTCGCCCACAAACGGGTACTCGCCGAAGAGCGGGGCAAAGATATGCATCGCTTCGAGCGTCGCGCCGAACTTGAGCCGCGCAAGGTCCAGGTGCTCGGGATAGACGTAATAGATGATCGGCATCCTCGTGCCGTCCATCGCCCTGTAGGTGTCCTCGAACCGCGCGTAGTTGGTCGTGGCGACCGATACGAGGTAAGTCGAGAGCGGCGACATCTCGCGCCAGAAGAAGGTAGTGGTATTCCTCGGGTTCCTTTCCACGCGGTCAAGCACCCCGTTGGACGCGACCTGAAATCCGTCCGGGACCGTGGCCTCGATCTCCACCGTCGCCTTGTCGGTCGGGTCGTCAATGCAGGGCCACCAACTGGGCGCCGCGAAGGGCTCGCTCAGGGTCGCCATCACCGGGACGTTGTCGGGGCCGTGGCGGTCAACCAGCATCCCGCCGCCGAGACGGCCTGATACTATAGGCTGTCCGTGATAATCGATGACGATTGAAAAGAGATCGACCGAAACAATCGGCGAGGCGAGCGTGATCGTTATGCGGTCGCGCTTGCGCTCGTATGCAATGGGGGAACCGTTAAAGCTGACCGCATCAATTATTAAATTCTCTTCAGCGTTCACATCGATGCTCGTGAGCACGTCGGCGGCCTGTGCCGTTATCGTGACCCGGCCCTCTATGGCCGCGGGCTCGGGCGTCAGCTTTATCTGTAACCGGTAGTGGCGCGCGTTGACCGGCTGCGACGTTACGGCCGCGCTCCGGTATGCCGCCCGCAAGCCCGCCCCGTCGGCGTGCAGGTGCTTCTTTATAAACTCCCGGTCGCGGCGTACATCCTCAAGCGGCGAGCGGCCGGACTGGGCTGAAGAAAACGAGAAAGGCCCGGCAAGCACCGCGGCCGCGAGTACGAGAAAAGCTATTCGCGCTCTTGTCATTGATTCTCCCCCGGGCTAAAACGCAGGCCAGAATTATACCAACACTTTTGCCGGCTCACGAGTTGAATCTTCCGGCGCGCATGCTCTATGCTGAAAGCGAACACCGGCCCTCGACTCGCTGCCCCGGAAAACTTTATTGCAAGCGCCCAGTTCAACCGCCGTTCTGCTTGTTTGCCGTGGGAGGTATTATGTTCGATAAAACGACCCGCATTCTTAACAGGAAACGAGCAGGCTACTTTTTTACTATCCTGGCGTCCGCAGTGCTCATAGTATTAGCCCCGGCCTTCGCGTCGGGCAGAGACATAAAGGGGCAGCCCGGGCCGCTGCTCATAGCGCACCGTGGCGCATCGGGATACGCGCCCGAACACACGCTTGCCGCTTACGAGCTTGCCATACAGCAAGGGGCAGACTTCGTCGAGCAAGACCTTCAGATCACAAAAGACGGCGTGCTCATATGCCTTCACGACGCGGACCTCTCGCGGACGACTAACGTGGCGGAGGTCTTCCCCGACCGCGCGACCGAGCGCGACCCGGAAGGACGCGGCGCGGCGCGGCGCGGGTGGTACGCCGTCGATTTCACGCTTGCCGAGATCAAGCGGCTCGATGCCGGCTCGTGGTTCAACCGCGCGAACCCGTTCGCCGCAAGAAAGTCCTACGCGGGTCTCTCGGTCCCCACGCTCGAAGAGGCGATCAAGCTGATCGGCTCGCGCGCGGGATTATATATAGAGATGAAACACTACCCGTTTTACAAGTCGCTCGGCCACGACATGGCCGAAAAGCTTATGACGGTCTTGAACTCGCACGGGCTCGGCGCCCAGGAGCGGCGCAATCGATTGCTGGTCCAATCCTTTTCAAAGGCGAGCCTGCTCCGCCTGAAAGAGGTCGCGCCGGGAGTCGCGCGAATACAGCTTCTACCGATGGAGGACGCGGGGCGTGCCGAAGAGACGGCAAAGATAACGATCTCGCTGGCTAAAGAGCTTTCCGGTTACGCCACCGGCGTAGGCCCCAGCAAGACGATGATCGGCGGGCCTAATGATGTGATGACGCTCAGGTTCGCGGGGCTCGTGGTCCACCCTTACACATTTCGCGGCTCGACGCTTGCGGCAATGCGGCGGCCGCTCGAAGAGGTGCAATCGAACGGCTCGACCGTTCGACAGAATATAATCGCGGAGATCCTGCGCTTTATTCAGTACGGCATCGACGGCGGATTCACCGACTACCCCGAACTGTGGAAACAGGCCGTCGCCACGTTCAACTATTCCCGCCAGCGAAGATAAAGAAGGGGTGAAGGGATAAGCTTTTGAGATATGCTATTTCAAATTTCAAACGCCAATCCACAGACAATCCCTCACCCCTTCACCCTCTCATTCCTTCACCGGCTGTAACCGAGCGCCCGCAATCCTGCCCAGAAGTGAGGGTGGCGGTACTCGCCCGTTTCGAGCATCTTTAACGCGGCCGCCCTCAGCGCCTCGGCGGGCGGGCCGATCAGGTTGCGGTGAAACTCAGAGATAAACTCTACCGCGGGAGGCGTATCAGATTTCCACTGGCTGAGGATGGCCACGGGGCACCCCGCGACAAAGAGCGACCAGTTCAAAGCGGCCATCGAATCGCCGTTCTCGCCCGCGCTCTCGGCCCTCGAAAAGATCACGAGATCGGCCGCCAGAGCCAGTCTTATGACTTCTCGCAGCTCAAGCAATCCGTCCTCCGCGCCCGCCTGCTCGTCGCGCGCGAGGATTACGTGCGAATACATCGGGCTTGCCTCATTAAAGCGCGCGGTCGCGCCCAGGTGAATTATTCGCGCTTTGCCGGCCTCCGCTTTCACCGCCTCTTCGGTCGCCTGCGCGCCAGTAAAGATTCGTCCGCGCCCCGCGTAAAGGCGCTCAATCGCTTTGATCTCTTCCGGCCCTCCGGGGCGCGGCGCGGGCTCGCCTACAAGCTTTAATCGCTCAATCGTCAGCGCGCTTATCACCGGGTCGGCCGCCGCTAATAGACTGGCCGCGCCGGCAATCTTAGGCCCCGCGGCTTTTGCCGCTTCCGTAAGAGCCGCTATCGAAGGCGCGTAAGAGACGGCCGCTTCTTCGATCAATGTAACGGCCGCTCTCCAGTCGCAGCGCGTGAAACGGCAACTGCCAGAGCGGGCCGTCGGGCACAATCAATATCTTTGTCTTACCCGCCAGTTGCTCGCCTGCCGGTTTTAAGAGCAGGTCAAAAAGCTCGCGCGATTGCCGATCCAAATCCTCGCGCCGCTCGATAGCCTGCCGGAAGGCGCTCGCCCTGTCCGAGAGCCGCGCGCGGTCCGCGTCCAGAGCGTAAGCCCGCAACGTATTGATAAAACGATCGCCGCGCGCGGGGCGGCGCGCCGGGACAGATTTGCTCGCCGGCTCCTTCGTCAGCGCGAACAGGTAAGCGCGCGATTCGGTCACGACGAATTCCAGCAGCGCCGTGCGCTGGTCAATCAGCGCGGCCGCGTCGTCAATCTTCATCGGGTCGGATTCGACCCTGAGAGTTCTCAACCGGGGGTTAAGCGAATAAAGGTTTCTTTCAAAGCCCCGGTAATCTCGCCATGCGTTTTCGAGCCTCGCTTTCAATGCCGCGAGCGACTGCTCGCCGGGCCGGCGGCGCTTACCCTCACGGCGGATTTGCGCCTTGAGCGACGCGATGGCGTTTTCAAGCTTTCTCTCCTCTTCCCGCTGACGCGCGCTCATCCCCGTCTATATCGTCGCGCGGCTGTTTTGCAGGGCCGCGCGCAAGGTGACGGCCCTCGCGCGCTCCGCAAAACCGAGCGCTTCTATGAGCTTGCCCTCGGCGATGAGCAGGTCGGCCATCGCTTTATAAGCCAGCGCCTTGTCGCCGAAGAAATGCTGCTTCGCCTGCTCGACCCTCAGCAGATCATCGCGCATCGTCTCAATCGTCGCGATTGACTCGGTAACGTCTTCCCGCGCTTTGACCATGTCGCCGAGCGCGCGCCGGGCCGTCCCCGTAGTGAGCCGCGCGCGCCAGAGCGCGTCCTGATTAGTCGTCTCGCGCGCCCGCGCGACCGCTTCATCGCCCGCCTCTACGCTCAGCGGCAGTTCGCCTTTTGAAAGGTGCAGGTAGGATATTCTTTCAAGCACGCCCGCGGTCGCCGCGCGATTGCCGAGCGCTTCGAACTCGGCGAGGCTCTTCCGATAACCTTCGAGCGCCCGGTCCTTTTTGCCCTGCGCGAAATGGACGCCCGCGACGCTCGACCGCAAGCCCGCAACCGCCTGCCGATCCTTGACCGCCTCAAACATTGCAAGCGACCGCTCGTAATTTGATAGCGCAAGCTCATACATCGACGCGCTCTGACCGGGATTAAAAGTCGCCATGGCGAAATGTATGCCGCCTATCGCGGCGAGCGTCCGGGCGACGTCGGACAACCTGTTCCGCCTCCCCGTACAGCTTGAGGCTCTTTTGATAGCTTTCAAGTGCTTGCTCAAACAGATAAAGATGCCGGTAGGTCAGCCCCATGTCGGAGAGCGTCTCGGCCATGCCCGCCCTCTCGCGCAGCGTTTCAAGCAGGGAGAGGTTTTTTTGAAAGTGCGCGAGCGCCGGGCCATAATTGCCTTCGGCGAAATATACGGCGGCCATCCCGCGAAGCGACGTCGCCTGCTCTTCGCGGGCGAGCGACTTCTTCCGCGAGCGCGTGGGCGGTTTGATAGCGCTTGAGCGAGCGGTCGTAATTGCCCTGCGAGAACTCCGCGCTGCCGATGTTGTTCATCGCCCCGGCCGCGCCCTTCTTGTCGTCGAGCGGCATAAATCCCGCGATTGCCCGCTCGTAGTAAGCGATTGCTTGCCCGTAATCCTCTTTCTGATAGTGAATATTCCCTATATTGCTTATCGTCGCGGCGACCTCGCGCGCACCATTGATCGCCTCGCGCAGCTTGAGGCTCTTCTCGTAGAATTGGAGCGCGAGATCATAATCTTCCTGGTCGTAATGAACGCCGCCGATGTTTTCGAGCGCGCCGGCCGCGCCCGCCCTCTCCTTTATCTCTTCATAGATCGCGAGCGATCTTTCGTAAGAGTCCAGCGCCTTCTTGTGGTCCCTTTTGGTGAAGTGCATAGTCCCTATCTTCGAAAGCGTACCGGCCATCTCATCCTTATCCCCGAGCCGCTCGAAAAGCGCGAGCGCGGCTTCAAAAGATGTGAGCGCCGCCTTATCCTGGCCGAGCGCCTGGTAAGCGTCGCCCAGGTCGGCTTCCGCCGTCGCGATTGCCTGCTCATCGCTTAACGCCTCCGCGACCTGCTTCACCAGTCCATAAACATCGAGGGCTTGCTTGTAAGAGGCGCGGACTCTAAATTCGTTTGCTTTCTCGGCAAGCGCGCTCACCAGGTGGGCGTTTATCAGCTCTTTGTTTTCGGCCAGCAGCGCGATTTTTTCCTCGTCCGATTTCGCGGCGATAAGCTCCGACGCCAGGTGCGCGGCGGCGTCTCGCTCCGTCTTCCATTCTTTCCCTTTTTCAAGGAAGACGGAAAGGTCGTCCGTGCCGGGCGCGTCACGCCATATCTTCCACTCGCCGCTCTCTTTAAAAAACGCGAAGTTTCTGCCGTAGCGCTGCGGTCGCGACTCGCCCGTCTTCAGGTCGGTCACCACAAGATCGGCCGCCGCATAGAGTATCGCCTTGTTTGCGGTGATCTTTATGCGCGAGACCCGGAGGTTTGAAAAGCTATGCCGCTCAACGGCAAGCGATTTCTCCAGGTCGGCGAAGCTCGCCGCGACGTCGGGCGAGCGCATGGCTCCAGGCCCTGACCATGGAGAAGAGGTCGTTTTGCGAAACCGCCGCGAGGTATTTGTTGACGACTTCGATCAAGTTGAGTCTCGTCGGCGGAAGCGGTCGCTTGACCGGCCGCCTTTCGTTCCTGGCCCGGGCAGAACAGGCAAAACAGCAGCAACACAACCTGAGCCAGACAGAATCTAGCCTTTGTCATAATGATTCCTCGGCTGTTTGCAAGTAAGCTCCGACGGTTGAAACTCGCGAGCGCGATAACAGACAAGTGAGGTGGAGCTTTCCCGCGCGTGTTAGACACCGGAGGGCGAGAGTTTGTTCCGGGGGTTTAGATTTTACTCGGATTTGAGCGCAACGCCCGGATCGACGCGCGTCGCGCGCCGCGCGGGCGCGAGGCTCGCCACAAAAGCGACCGCGGCAAGCGCCACGGGCACGAGCGCGAAGACCGCGGGGTCCGTCGCCTTTACCTCGTAGAGCAGGCTCGCCATCACCCACGTCAGCCCGAGCGCGGCGAGCACCCCTATCGTTATCCCGACGGCGACGACCGCCATGCCGCGGAGCACAATGAGCCTCAGCACATCCCTGGAACTGGCTCCCAGGGCCATTCTCAAGCCTATCTCGCGCGTGCGGCGGCTCACCGTGTATGAGAGGACGCCGTATATGCCCGCCGCCGAAAGCGTCAACGCCACTACCGAGAATATGCCCAGCAAGGTGCTCCAGAGTTTCGGCTGCCAGATAGTATTTTCGGCAAGCTCCGCGAGCGCCCCGATGCGCGATATGCCGAGGTTGCTCGACGCGGCGAATATCTCTTTACGGACCGCGGCGGCCACCGCCATCGGGTCGCCCTCGGTGCGCGCGACCAGGTGGATGATCACGTTGGGCGGGAGTTGCAGGCAGGAGGCGTATATGTCAATCTCGGGCTGCTTTGCGAGCCCCTGATAGCGGACGTCGCCCACGACGCCCACAACCGTCCAGATCGTATCCGGGGGGCCGAACCCGACGCGGACCTGCTTGCCGAGCGGGTCGGCGCCCGCAAAGAACCGCTCGGCCATCTGCCTGTTTATGATTATCGCGGGCAGCGCCCCCTCGCGGTCCTGCTCGGTGAAATAGCGGCCCGCGACGAGCGGTATTCCGAGCGTGCGAAAATAATCGGGGCTGACGGCCTGGTAATTCGCCGGCGGGTTCGTCTCGCTTTCCTGCTCGGACTGCCAATCGAGTTGAAAGCCCGTGCGGTTCCAAACCATCTGTCCCACGAACGGCAGATCGTGGTTCAGACCGGCCGAGACCACGCCGGGAATCGAGGCGACCCTTTTGGCCGCGTCGTTATAAATATTCGCCCGCTGTTCCCTTGTAAGGTCGCCGTCCCACGTCAGCTTCAGACCGACCATCAATACGTTCTCGGGGTTAAAACCGGGATCAACGTTATGGAGCCGCGTCAGGCTTTTCATCATCAGCCCCGCCCCGACCATCAGCACGACCGCCAGCGCCACTTCCGAGATGACAAGCAGGTTGCGCGCGCGGCTGTGGCGGCGGCCGTCGCCCGAGCGGTCGCCTTCTTTGAGCGCGTCGTTGAGATTGAGCTTTGACGCGCCGATGGCCGGCGCGATGCCGAATATCAGCCCGGTGAAAACCGATACTCCGAGCGTGAAGAGAAGCACCCGGCCGTCAATGCTGACGTTTACCCAGAACGGCAGGCCGGGCGGAAGCATACCGGCTATCGCCTCGACCGACCAGAGCGCGATGAGAGTCCCGGCCACGCCGCCCGCGAGCGCAAGCAACAGGCTCTCGGTCATCATCTGGCGGAAGAGTCGCGCGCGGCCCGCGCCAAGCGCCGAGCGTATGGCGATCTCGCGCCGCCTTGATTCGGCGCGCGCGAGCAAAAGGTTCGCGACATTCGCGCACGCGATCAAGAGCAGGAAGCCGCACGCGCCCGCGAGCAGCCATAGCGAGGACGCGATGTTGCCGATCTGAAACTCGCGCAACGGCGTGAGCGCCACCCCCATCCCGGCGTTGCTTTCCGGGTAAGCCGCTTCGAGCCTTGCCGCCACCGCCCGCAGGTCGGCGCGCGCCTGCTCGATTGTCACGTCGGGCCTGAGCCGCGCCACTACCCGGTCTATGCGCATGGCGCGGTTCTCGCGGTTGAACCAGCGCCCGCCGGCCACCCACAGATCGCTTTCGGAGGGGAATTTAAATCCGGGCGGCATCACCCCGATGATCTGGTAATCGCTTCCCTCGATAGCGAGCTTTCGGCTCGCGATGCTCGCGTCGCCTCCAAACCGCCGCTGCCACAGGTCATAACTAATTATGACGACCCGGTCGCCCGAGGCCGCGTCATCCTGCTCGGTGAAGGCGCGGCCGGCGACCGGGCGCACTCCGAGCATATCAATCAGATTCCACTCTGATATTGTGCTGTTGATAGTCTCAAGCTCGCCGCCGAAATCGACATTGGCCTGCCACCTGATATTTATGAAGGAAAGCGCCTCGAACGAGCGGCCCTGCTCGCGCCAGTCGAGGTAATCGAGGTAGGAGACGCCGCGGGCGCTCGTGCCGTCGTGCGTCTGGACGATGACGAGCCGCTGTGGATCGTTAAAGGGCAAGGGGCGCAGCAACACGGCGTTGACGACGCTGAAGATCGCCGTGTTAGCCCCAATCCCGAGCGCAAGCGTCAGCACGGCTACGAAGGTAAAGGCGGGCCGCTTTGAAAGCGTGCGGGCGGCAAGGCGCAGGTCTTTGATAAAAGATTCCATCACACCTCCGGTAATCAGGAGACAGGAGACAGAAGGAGTCAGAAGTCAGAAGACAGAATGGAGATGGATGTCGGCGCGAAGCGCCTTCTCTTTTATGCTGACTTCTGACTTCTGACTTCTGTCTCCCGATCCTTATTCATACCTGAGTGCGACTATCGGATCGACGCGTGTCGCGCGGCGCGCGGGGATGAAACAGGCTCCCAGAGCCACTCCCGCGAGCACGAGCGACACGGCCGCGAAAGTCAGCGGGTCGGTCGCGCTCACCCCGTACAGCTCGCTTGCGATTGCGCGCGTAGCCGCAAAGGCGGTTACGGCCCCGATGAGCACGCCTGCGCCGACCAGGGCCATGCCCTCGCCCACGACCATCCTCAAGACATCGCGGCGGTCCGCGCCTAGCGCGAGCCTGATGCCGATCTCGTGCGTGCGCTGCGCGACCGAATAGGCCATCACCCCGTAGATGCCTACCGCCGCAAGCAGCATTGCCACGACCGAGAAGACGCCCAGCAACAGGGCCGTGAATCGCGCCCGCGCCGTCTGGCTGCTCATGCGTTCCTGCATCGTCTGGACGCCGAAGACCGGAAGGTTCGGGTCGAGGCGCTGCACCTCGCCGCGAACCGCCTGCGCGAGCGCCGCCGGATCGCCGCCGGTCTGCATGGCCAGCGACAGGCTGCGCCCGGGGTTCTGTAGCATCGGCACGTATATGTCCGGGTCGCGGTTTATGTCGCGTATGAGCGTCCGGTATTTCACGTCGGCCACGACGCCGACCACCTCAAGCCACAGGGGCTTGCCGCTCTCGTCTTCGTCGGTGCTGATGCGCTTTCCGACGGCCGTCTCGCCCGGCCAGAACCGCGCGGCCATGGCGTTGCTTATTATAGCCACGCCGCGCCCTTTCGCGTCGTCCTGCTCGTTGAAGTCGCGTCCCTCGCGCATCGGGATTCCGAGTGCGGCGAAGAAGCGCGGGCTGATTCTATGAAAATAGACTCGCGGAGTATTATCCGGCGAGGCTATCCCCTCGACCTGCGCATACGTAGCGCTCGAATTACCGTCGAGCGGGGTGTCCGTCGCAAGTCCAACTTCGTTCAGGCCCGGCAAGCCGCGCACCTGTTCTAGCAATCGCCGGCTGAAGACCGCCGTTTGCTCTTCGCTGTAGCTGCGCGGCAAGTTGACGGCCATTGTTACGACATTGTCGATTTTGAATCCGGGGTCGAAGGACTGGAGCCGCTGAAAGCTCCTCAGCATAAGCCCCGCGCACACCAGCAGCACGAGCGCCATGGCGATCTCGGATACGACCAGCAGCCGGCGCGTTCGGTTGCGGCGCGCCCCGCCCGTAGAGCCCCGCGTGCCTTCTTTCAAGGCTTCGTTGAGGTCCGGCTTCGACGCCTGTAGCGCCGGCACTATCCCGAAGATCATCCCCGTCAGCATCGATACTCCGAGCGTGAAGGCAAGCACCCGCGCGTCGATGCCGACCTTTACAAATTGCGGCACCTGGTCGCCGAGGAAGGCTACGAGCAAGTCTATCCCCCAGACCGCGAGCAGCAGTCCCGCGCCGCCGCCCGCAATCGCGAGCGTCATGCTTTCGGTGAGCAACTGGGCCACGAGTCTTGATCGAGCCGCCCCCAGCGCGGTGCGTATCGCTATCTCTTTATGGCGAGAGGCGGCGCGCGCGAGCAAAAGGTTCGCGACGTTCGCGCACGCAATGAGCAAGACGAAGGCGACCGCGCCGAGCAGCACCATCAGCGTCGGCCTCATCTCGCCCATCATCACCTCGTGCGCGTTCCTGACCTGCGCGCCGCGGTCCTTGTTCGAGTTCGGATAGGCGGATTGCAAACGGCCCGATATTGCGTCCAAATCCGCCTGCGCCTGTTCGATGCCGACACCCGGCTTGAGGCGAGCTATCACGCTAAGCCAGCGGCTACCGCGCTCCTTTATGGTCTGCTCGCCAAAGAAAGCGGGCGCCATCATCATCGGGACCCATACCTCGGACTCGGCCGATATGCCCTTGAAGTTTTCCGGCGCGACGCCGACGACGGTGAGGTCTCGCTCGTTGAGCTTGATGCGGCTGCCGACCACGCCGGGGTCCGACGCGAACCGCCGCTGCCACAGGCTGTAGCTGATGATTGCCACGGGGTGACTCGCCGGGGTGGCGTCCTCTTCGGGTTGAAACGTCCGCCCCTGATGGGCCTCGACACCCATAAGCGGGAAGTAGCTCGCCGACACTAGCTCGCCTCTCACTCGTTCGGGCTCTTCGCCCCCGGTGAGGCTGAAGCCTGAGTTATCGAAGACTGCGATATGCTCGAAGGATTGATTCTGCTCGCGCCAGTCGATG
This sequence comes from Blastocatellia bacterium, assembly GCA_963832205.1. GTDB lineage: Bacteria > Acidobacteriota > Blastocatellia > UBA7656 > UBA7656 > DATBMY01. Next base: position 131,849 of record CAWHTK010000009.1, read on the forward strand.
AAGTCGGGGTATGAGGCCGGGCGGGGCTCGATTGTCTCGCGGCGGACGGTCTCGTTTATGATTACCAGCCGCGCGGGGTCTTTAAACGGCAGCGGCTCAAGCAACACGGCGTTGACGACGCTAAAGATGGCCGTGTTTGCGCCGATGCCGAGCGCGAGCGCCAGCACCGCCACAAAGGTGAAGGCGGGCCGCTTGGCGAGCATGCGCACCGTGTAGCGGAGATCTTTGAATATGCCTTCCATAATACCTCTCTTCAGGACAGGATTGATCGCAGATATAAGGCGGGCACACTCGCTTGCGGATCAATAAGAGTCCCGCGGGGGCGAGATGTTTCTATAAACACCGCGCCCCCACGGGGCTCAAGCGATGACACCGAGCCGGACTTAAGGCTTCGGGGTCTTGATCGGGCCGGCCGGCTTGGCCGGGAGCTTGACGGGCTGCGTGCGAATCTTCTTCATCACTCTTCGACCGCGCTTTCAAGCTGCGGGTCGCGCCCCTGCACAACAGCCTTCGGCTCGTTCTCGACTTCGATGTCGGGATCGACGCCGTAGCCTTCGATCATCCACTCGCCCTTGGTATTTGCGAACCCGGACTCGGGAACGCTTATGCCGCCGCCATCGATCAGCGGCCCGCGATTCGATATGCCGACGACGCCGCCCCACGAGCGCTTGCCGATCAGCGGCCCCAGGCCCGCCTGCCGGAACATGGCGGGGAAGATGTCGCCGTCGGAAGCCGAGTTCTCGATTCAGCAGCGCGGCCATCGGCCCGATGAAGACGCCGTCCGGGTACGTGTTGGCCAGGTCCGACGTGCGGGAGTAGTTGAGCGCGAGCAGCCTGGCGGCGCAACCGCTCGATCAGCATGCGCGAGACGTTGCCGCCGCCGTTGGCGCGAACGTCGACGACCAGCCCTTCTTTATCGAGCTGCGGGTAGTACCACTTGATGAACTCGCGGATGCCGTTCGCGCCCATGTCGGGGATGTGGATGTAGCCGCACGCGCCCGCCCGAAAGCTCTCGACCTTGCGGCGGTTTGCGTGCACCCAGTCGAGGTATATCAGGTTGCTCTCGTCGGTGATCGGGCGGAAGGAGACCGTGCGCGCGCCGTCCATCGTCGGCTCGCGGTTGACGGTCAGGGTTACTGGGTTGTCGGCCCTGTTGCGCAGCAGCCGGTAGGGGTCGTCGTTCGCCTTCAGCTCTTCGCCGTTGATGGCGAGCACGTAATCGCCCACCTTGACATCGACGCCGACTTCTGTGAGCGGCGAGCGGTAGATGTCCTCTTCGTTCTGCCCGTCGAATATCTTCGATATGCGGAAGCGGCCGGCCTGCTTATCAAGCTCGAAGCGCGCGCCGGGCAGTGCCACCCTCGGGCGCGGCGGGATCTGAAAGTCGCCGCCCTCGACGTAGGCGTGCTGGACCGTCAGCTCCGAGATCATCTCGCGATGACGTAGTTCAGGTCCGACCTGTGGGCCACGTGCTGCGAGCAGCGGCTCGGTACTGCTCTGCGCAGGGCCTCCCAGTCGTAGCCGTGCATGTTGGTGACGTAGAACCAGTCGCGGTAGCGCCGCCACACTTCGTTGAATATCTGCCGCCACTCTTCGGCCGGGACGCGGTCGACGATCAGGCCGGCGGTCGAGACCGGCTTGCGGGTGCGCTCCGCCAGCGGCGTCGCGTCGTACATCGTTGAATCCGCCGCCCGGAGCCACGAGCACCTTCGAGCCGTCGTCGGAAAGCACGTAGCCGCGTTCATCTTCGACCAGCGTGGTCTCTTTGCGGTCCTTGATCGAGTATATATGCAGCCGGCCGGGCGCTCGCCCTGCCGGCCGTAGTAAAAGGCCGGCCCGACGACATAGAGCAGATGGCCCGTCTTGGCCGAGAGCCCGCCGTAGTTGTCCGCCCCGACCGGCACGCGCGCAGGCGCGCGAGCTATGCCGTCGAAATCAATGACGAGCGGGTCCGAAGGCCGAGGCGTCGCGGGACGCGCTTGAGCCGACGCGGCGGTCTGCGCGCCCGGCTGGGCCGCGGGCTGCCCCGGATTGGTCTGCGCCGGCTCCTGCTTTACGTCTTTGACCGGGTCGCCCGGCACCTGCGGGTCGCCCTTCCCGGCCGGCTTGGCCTTCGCCGTCGCCCTCTTCCTTGGTGACCGTCACCTCGTCGCTCTCGGGCGGGAACGGGTGCTTCACATCTTTGCGGAGCGACATCGCGTAGATCTTCGTCTCGCGGTTCAGCGCGTAGTTGAACTCGATACGAAGATATCTGCGGCGCGAATTCGCGGTCGCTCAGGTAGTAGAGATAGTTGCCCTGCGGGTCCCACGCCGGGTTGAAAGCGTTGAAGAGCTCGTCGGTGACTGCGGTTAACTTTCTTGTCGACCGCGTTCCAGATGTAGACCGACGAGAAGCCGTTCAGCATCCGCGTAGCTGAACGCGAGGTGGTTGCCGCGGGGCGACCAGATGTAGTCGCGAATCTGCCCGCGCGGCGCGTCGGTGATTTCGGTAAGCTTGCGGTCAGCGAGCGTAAGCACGAAGAGCTTGCCGTCCTTATCGCCGAAGGCGATGCGCTTGCCGTCGGGCGACCATTCGGGCGCATAGCGCATGGCCTTGCCGCCGTTGGTGATCTGCTCGGCGGGCTTGGCCCGTCCTGCGCGACGACCCAGACTTCCTCTTCGCCGCTCTTGTCCGAGATGAAGGCGATGCGCGAGCCGTCGGGCGACCAGCGCGGCCACTTGTCGTGCGCGCCCGAAGAGTGAGTCAGGTTGCGCGTCGGGCCTTTTTCGAACGGCGCGGTGAAGATGTCGCCGCGCGCGGCAAACAGCACGCGCTCGCCTTTCGGGCTGAGCGACACGTCCTCGATGAGGTTTGCGGCGGAGACGCGGCTCGGCCTGCGGTTCAGCCCGTCGTCGGGCACAGTTATCGAGATCGCGGTCGTCTTCTTCGACCGCACGTCGAGCACCTGAAGCTCGCCGTTCATCTCATAAACTATGCGGCTCTGGTTATCGCTCGACGGCCAGCGAACGTCCCACGTCTTGTTCGAAGTGAGCTGGGTCGTCTTTCCCGTGGGGACGTCGTAGGCGTAGAGGTTGAAATGGCCGTCGCGGTCAGAGTTGAAATAGATGGTGTCGCCGATCCACATCGGGTCGCGGTCGGGCGCGTGGCCTCTGGCTTATGCGCTTGGCGTCGTAGCGTCTTCAGGTCGAATATGTAAAGCATGTTCGCCTGGCCGCCGCCATAGCGTTTCTCGGAGCGAAAGTCGCGCGACTGCGGGGAGTAGACCATCCGCGTGCCGTCGGGCGAGTAGTCGCCCGACCCGGCTTCGGGCATCGGCAGCGCCTCGGCCGGGCCGCCCTCGACGGAGACGGTGTAGAGCCGGGCTGACCGGGAGCGTCCACGAATCGCGCTGCGAGCGAAAGATGATGCGCTTGCCGTCCTTGGTCCAGCCGAAGACCTGATTGTCATAGCCCCAGCGCGGCGTGAGCGGCCCGCGCGCGGGATAAAAAGTCAGCTGTCTGCGGCTCGCCGCCCGCCGCAGGCATGACGTAGACCTGCTCGTCGCCGTCATACTGCCCCGTAAAGGCGATCCATTTGCCGTCGGGCGAAAACTTTGCGAAGACCTCTATGCCGGGGTGCGTCGTGAGCCGCGTCGCCGTCCCGCCCGTCGGCGGCCGCAGCCCACAGGTCGCCGCCGTAAGTGAAGATAACTTTGTCGCCGTGAATGTCGGGGAAGCGCAGCAGCTTGGTTTGCGCGTCGGCCCGCCCCGGCAATAGAAAGAGTGTCGCAACGATAGCGATGCGAATCAGTTTTGAGAGCATGAATCCAATCCTCCAGCGTCAATGTTTGTAGCTTGTTGCAGTTTGATAAACATCTTAACAGCGGACAGGAGCCGGAAGCCAGGAGGCAGGAGTCAGAACTCAGAATGAAAGGGGAAGTCGGCGCAAAGCACCTCCCACTTTACTCTGGCTTCTGACTCCTGGCTTCTGATTCCTGCCTCCTGGCCTCCGACTTCTTCCTACTACTCATGTCTTAGCGCGACTATAGGGTCAACTTTCGTCGCTCGACGTGCCGGCAAAAAGCTCGCGAGCAGCGCGGCCGCGCCGAGCGCGAGCGATACGCCCGCGAAAGTCGCCGGGTCGCTCGGGCTTACGCCGTAAAGCAGGAAGGCGAGCACGCTCGAAAGCGCGAGCGCCAGTACCGCGCCCACGGCTATACCGATGAGCGCGACCTTCGCGGTCTGCCCCATCACCAGCTTGACGACGTTGCCGGAAGTGGCTCCCAGGGCCATTCTTATGCCGATCTCGTGCGTCCGCTGACCCACCCAGTAGCTTATCGTCCGATAGACGCCCACGAGCGCGAGCGCGAGGGCGATCAAGCCGAATGCCCCAAAGAGCGAGGGCCATGGCGACGAGCGGGAAGTTGAACTGGTCGATACGCTCGCGCATGGAGATGACGGTATAGATCGGCTGCTCGGGGTCAACCGCAAGCACCCGCTCGCGCACCAGCGCGGCCACCGCCCCGGATCGCCCTCGGCCCGCGCCAAAAGCGTCATCGACCGTGAGACGTTCCGCGTGTATGGAACGTAGAGCGAGTGCGCGGGCCTGCCCCCGAACTCGCGCTGCCATAATCTTTCGCCGATGGCCAGAACGCGCTCCGCGCCCGGCAGGTCGTCTTCAGGCGCGAACGGCCGGCCGTGAATAGGCTCTACGCCTAACAGCGAATGCGCGCTTGCCGAGATTATCCCTGCCGGCACCCTTGCGAGCAGGCTGCCGCTCGCAAGCGTTATGTTGCTCTCTTCGTAGGCCGCGATCTGTTCGAAGGAATGGCTTGCCGCATGCCAGTCGCCGAAATCCGGGAGCGAAACCCTCAATGATTGCCATCCCTTATCAACTCGCGTCTCTTCGAGCGCGACAAGACGACCGGGTCTTTATACGGGAGGGGGCGAAAAAAGCAGTGCGTTGGCGAGGCTCAAAACGGCGGTGGTAGCCCCGATTCCGAGGGCCAGCGTGATTATTGCGATGATCGTATAAGCCGGGCGCCTACCGAGCGTCCTGAAGCTATAGCGCAAATCCTGGATTAAACCTTCCACGCAATAAACCTCCGCAAGCATCACCGGCTACAATAGGCCGGATGAGCATAAGTGGAATTCTAGTGCCAAAACTCTCTGCCGGCTAACTTGTTTTATGATTGGGCTTACCTGAACGGCGCTAAAGCCTTCCTGTCCGCTTATGGGAATTGCGGATTGCGGAATCGGTTTGCGCCGGGACCCGGCCGCCAAAAGCATAAAGGCAATGTACCCAGCATGAGCGTGCGTACGCTGTTGAAGCCGAGTGAGGCCAGAGAGATTCTAAAACAATCCGGGACAGGCCAGTAAAATGTCAGCCTGGGTTAACGTTCTCCTATTGGGGCAGATTTTTGGCAAAGCTGCCCCTACAGGACTCACACGCCCGAAACAGAACCTACTCGCACCGCAGCGCGGCCATGGGGTCAGTTCTTGTAGCGCGGCGCGCGGGGATAAAGCTAGCCGCGAGCGCCACCGCCACGAAGATCAATGACGTGAGCGCGAAGGTGAGCGGGTCCGTGGCCGTCACATCAAACAGCAGGCTCGACATCAGCCGCGTTAAGGCGAACGCGCCCGCGAGCCCGAAGGCTACGCCAAGCGCCGCAAGCCTCATCCCCCGCCCGACTACCAGACCGAGGACATTTGTGGAACTGGCTCCCAGAGCCATTCTTACGCCTATCTCGCGCGTGCGCTCGGTGACCGAGTAAGACATCACGCCGTATATGCCTACGATAGCGAGGAACATGGCGAGCGCGGCAAAAGAGCCTATGAGCAGCGCGTAAGAGCGGGTCTCGGCCGTCTGGTCCGACAGTCTCTCCATGACGGTCGCGACGTTATAGACCGGGATTGCCGGGTCCATCTTCTGAATCTCAGCGCGCAGGTCGGCGGCAACGCTCGCCGGGTCGACACTGGTGCGCGCGACGACATTCAGATTGATGACGACTTCGCTTTGAAGCAGCGGGACATAAACTACCGGGTCATTGATCGGATCGTGTCTCAAATCTTTAAACTTGATATTGCCCGCGACCCCCACGACCGTTATCCACGGGGCCTTTGAATCAGCCGGCCCATACTTGAAGCGGTTGCCGACCGCCTCGCCGCCCGGCCAGTAGCGCCGGGCGAATGCCTCGCTCACTACCGCGACCCGCGGCGCGCTTCGGTCATCGCTCGCGGCAAAGTCGCGCCCGGTAATAATCGGCATGCCCATCGTCGCGAAAAAGTTCGGGCTGATGTCCTGGAAATAGACCGAGTCCGCCTCGCCCGGCGGGCGCGGCTCGCCGCCCTCGATAGTGAACCCGCGATTTATCCCGTTCCACACGAACATGTCCGTATAAGTGATGGCCGCGCTCTCTACGGCCGCGAGCGAAGAAGCGCGCTCGATTACGCGCTCGCCAAAGCGCACGCGCTCCTCACCCTTATAACTGGCCGGCACGTCGAATCGCATCGTCAGCAGCCCTTCGGGCTTAAAGCCGGTATCGACCTCCCGCATCTGCCTGAAGCTTTTCAGCATCAGCCCCGCGCCGATCATCAAGATGAGCGCAAGCGCGATCTCGGCCACGACGATGGCCGAGCGGAGCCTTCCGCCCCGGCCTTGTCCCGCGCTTCGCGAGCCGTCCTTGAGCGCCTGGTTGAGATCGGGTTTCGACCCCTGGAGCGCGGGCGCGGCCCCCAGCACAAGCCCGGTCAGTATCGAGACCGCGAGCGTAAACAGCAGCACCCCGCGATCAATGCCTACGGCGGCGAAGCGCGGCAACTCTATCGGCAGTACCGACACCAACAGGTCTATCGTCCAGGTGGCGACAAGCAAACCGGCGGCGCCGCCCGCTATTGCCATGATCGCGCTCTCCGTAAGCAACTGTCTTATGATCCTGCCGCGACCGGCTCCCAGAGCCATTCTTATGGCGACCTCCCTTTGCCGGGTGGCGGCGCGCGCGAGCACGAGGCTCGCCACGTTCGCGCATGCGATCAGCAGCACGAACGCCACCGCCGCAAACAGCACGAGCAGTGCCGGGCGTGCCTCCCCGATCAGCCTCTCGCGCGCCGACACGACGAGCGCCCCGCGGTTGGCGTTATCTTTCGGGTAGCTCTGTTCGAGCCCGGCGGCTATCGCCTCCATCTCTGACTGAGCGCCCTGGAGCGTGGCGGATGATTTCAGGCGGCCTATCACGCGGTGCCAGTGTATGTCGCGGTTGCGCAGGAAATCGTATCGTGCCGTCTGCGGCCACAGCGCGTCGCGCATCATCATCGGCGCCCAGACTTCCGCCTCGCCCGAAAAGCCCTTGAAGCCTTCGGGCATTATGCCGATGACCGTGAAGGCGGCCTCGTTCAGCTTTATCGTGCTGCCCACGAGCCGCGGGTCCGAGCCGAAGCGCGATTGCCAGCAGCATGACTTATGATCGCAACCGGGTGCGTGAGCGGCGTGAGGTTTTCTTCGGGCGTGAAGGCGCGGCCGTCGGCGGGCCGAACTCCGAGCAGCGAAATATAATTGCCCGTGACCACCTCGCCCATTATCCGCTCGGCCTGCCCGTTGCCTGATAGGGTGAACTCGGTCAGCGAGTACGCCGCCAGGTCATCGAAGGTCGTCTGCCTGTCGCGCCAGTCGAGATAATTCGGGTAGGCGACCGGGCGCGGCTCTTTGTTTATAGCCTCGGAGACAACCACCAGCCTGTCGGCGGCTTCGTAAGGCAGCGAACGAAGAAGCACCGCGTTTACGACGCTGAAGACCGCGGTGTTTGCTCCTATCCCCAGCGCAAGCGTCACGACCGCAATGATCGTAAAGCCGGGGCTGCGCAGCAGCAGCCGCGCGCCGTAGCGCGTGTCTTGCCATAATGACTCCATAACATCTCCCGTAATCAGAAGTCAGAAGACAGGAGACAGAATAAAGGGGAGGCGCTTCGCGCCGACATCATTTCATTTGCTTCTGACTTCTGACTTTGACTTTCTCTTTTATGCTGACTCCTGTCTTCTGACTTCTGACTTCTGCTCCTTATTCGTGTCTGAGCGCGACCATCGGATCGACCCTTGTCGCGCGCCGCGCCGGCACGGCCGAGGCCGTCAGCGCCACCGCGATCAGCACAAGAGCGATGACCGCAAACGTTACCGGGTCTGTCGCGCTGACTCCGTAAAGCATGCTCGACATCCAGCGCGTCAGAATGAATGCTGCTGTCAGCCCGAGCCCGACCCCCACCGCTACCAGCAGCATGGTCTGCCCGACCACGAGCCTCATCACATTCCTGGAACTGGCTCCCAGGGCCATTCTTATACCTATCTCGTGCGTCCGCTGCGCCACCGAATAACTCATCACGCCATAGACGCCAACGGCCGCGAGCAACAGCGCCACCGAGGCAAAGACCGCCAGCAGCAGCATCGTAAAACGCCGCCCGCCGATTGAGTCACTCACTCGCTGCTGCATGCTTTTTATGTCGAAGACCGGCTGGTCCTTATTGATCGAGGCTATCTGCGCGCGCACCCCGGCGGCAAGGCTCGCCGGATCGCCTGCCGTCCGGACGATGACATTCATGCGGTTAAGGATAAACGGCATGACAGTGTCCGGAATCTGCATCAAGTTGTAATACATCTGCGGCTCGACCGGGACCTGCCCTTCGAGCCCATAGTGTTTGACCGGCTCGACGACGCCGACGATCTCAAATCCCGCATGCCCGCCAAGCCCCATGAGCCGTTTGCCTATCGGGTTCTGGCCGGGAAAGTCGCGCTCGGCAAGCTTACGGTCGATGACCGCGACCGGCACGCTCTCACGAGTATCGGCCGGGGTGAAGTACCTTCCGCTGATCAGTCGCATGCCGAGGGCGCGGAAGTAATCATGGCTGACAAGGTACATGACCGCCATGCGCTCGTCGCTCGGCCCATCGGTTTCGATCTTGAAGCTGCTTTCGGCCGCGCCCGCGAACGGCAGCCCGAAAGAGACTGCTACCGACTGCACGCCGGGCAGCTTGCCGATCTCCTGTTCGGTAAGATTCAGGAAGCGCAGCGCCTCTTCGGGCTTATCGCGCGCGGCCGATACCGACAACTGGAGCGTCAGCAGGTTCTTTTCGTCGAAACCGATGTCTATCTTTTGAAGCTCCCAGATGCTCTTGATCATCAGCCCCGCCCCGATGAGCGGCACGATTGTCAACGCCACCTCGGCGACCACCAGCGCGCTTCGCATGCGGTGGCGGCGGCCCGTGGAACCGCGGTCGCCTTCCTTGAGCGATTCGTTGAGGTCGGGGCGGGAGGATTGCAAAGCGGGCGCGAGACCGAAGATCATCCCCGTCAGCACCGACACCGCCAGAGTAAACCCTAGCACCGTCGCGTCAACGCGCGTGCCTTCGACTCTCGGGATCGAATTTGGCGACAAGCCGATGAGCAGGTCGGTCCCCCACATCGCGAGCAGCAACCCGAGGCCACCGCCTATGAGCGCGAGCAGCACGCTCTCGCTGAGCAGTTGGCGGATGATTCGCCAGCGGCTCGCGCCGAGCGCTACCCGTATCGCGATCTCTTTCTGCCGCGCCGCCGAGCGCGCGAGCAGAAGGTTCGCCACGTTTATACAGGCGATCAGCAGCACGAACGCTACGGACACAAGCAGCACGACGAGCGCCGGCCTGACATCCTGGACGGTGTCATCGTAGAGGCCCGATATATTTATGCGTCTTTCAAAGTTCGTATCCGGGTACTGTTCGGAGAGCGCCGCCATCACCCGGTCCATATCCGCGCGGCCCTGCTCCATGGTCACGTCCGGCTTCAGCCGCCCGACCACATAAAGTCCCGGGTGCTCGCCGCGATTCTGGTAACGTTCGCCAAAAAGCCCGAGCGGCACGAACAGGTCCGCGCCCGAGCCAAACTGGAATTCGGCCGGCATTACGGCGATGACCGTGTAGTCGAGGTTGTTGAGCGTGATCGGCTGGCCTATCAGGCTCCGGTCACCGCCGAATCGCCGCTGCCAGAAAGCGTAGTCGAGTATCACCGTGCGGTCGCCGCCCACGCGGTCCTCTTCCGGCCTGAAGTCGCGCCCTTCGAGCGGCGTTACGCCGAAGGTCGAGAAGAATTCCCACGACACCATGCGGCCCTGTAATCGCTCGGCATCTCCCGCGCCCGTCGAGGTTGAAGCTCTCGCGGCGGAAGGCGGTGATCTGCTCGAATGCCGTCTGCTGGGCGCGCCAGTCGAGGAAGTTCGGGTAAGCGACCGAGGTATCCATCCGCATCGCTTTCTCCCACATGATCATCAGCCGATCCGGTTCCGCGTAGGGCAGAGGGCGAAGCAACACGGCGTTGACGACGCTGAAGACCGCCGTATTTGCCCCCACGCCGAGGGCGAGCGCCAGGACCGCCACGGCGGTGAACGCCGGGTTCTTCGCGATCATCCGCACCGCATAGCGCAAATCTTGAATCAACGTTCCCATAACTTCCTCCCTATACGGATTTCTGGAATTTCAAATCTCAAATTTGAAATCCGAGATGTCATGACTCTGACCCCGGCCTCTGTTCATTGCTGGCGAAGGGCTCGCGAGGGCTCAATCCTTGCCGCTCGCAGCGCGGGCACCGCGCAGGCGGCCATCGCCACAACCGCGAGCGCGAGCGATACGACTACGAACGTGAGCGGGTCGGTTCCGCTCACGCCGAAAAGCAGACTCGAAAGCAATCCGCCAAGCATAAGACTCGCCGCAATGCCTATTGCTATCCCGGCGAGCGCGAGCTTCATTCCCTGTCCGACAATCAGCTTGAATATGTCCGGCCCCTGCGCGCCGAGCGCTCGGCGAATACCTACCTCGCGCGTGCGCTGGCTCGCCGCGTACGAGACGGCTCCATACACGCCGATCAACGCAAGCGTCAGCGCGAGCAGCCCGAACAGACCGACGAGCGTAGCGGCGAGCCGCGCCGGCAGCAGCGAAAACCCGACGTGCTGTTCCAGCGTCCGCGCAAAGAATCCCTGCACGTTATTGTCGAGCGATTGGATCATGCGCTGGACGGCGCCGATCATCGCGCCGGGGTCGGCGTCGGTGCGCACAAGCAGCGTCATCGCAGGCTGAAACTCTTGCGCGAGCGGCACGTACATATGCGGAGTCGGCTCTTCGCCGAGAGTCCTGTACTTGACATCTCGCATCACACCCACTACCTCCACTGTTCGCCCGCCCGACATGGCGTCGCCAAGGCGAAAGCGTTTGCCCACCGCGTTGTCGTCCGGCCAGTAGCGCCGCTCCATCGCCTGGTTGATTATGACTACGCCGGGCGATGACCCGATGTCGCGCTCAGTGAAGTCGCGGCCCGAGACGCGCGCGATCTTCATAGTCTCGAAGTAACCCGGCGCAATCGTGTTGAAGGATACTTGAATCGCTGGAGCGTCCGCGGGCGGCTCGTGACCTTCTATCGTCACCGCCCGCCGCGAGGTCGCCGTATCGAGCGGGGCGAGGTCGGCAAAGCTCGCCGAAGAGACTCCGGCCGAAGTCTTCACGCGCTCGATCAGCTCACGATAAAACCTTTCGCTTTGCTCCTGGGAAAAGCCGCGCGGTTCCAGGTCGATGTCCATCGCGAGCGCCCCGCGAGGCTCGAATCCAGGGTCGATGCTTTGCGCCGCTTTAAGGCTTTGCAAAAAGAGGGCCGCCGCCAGCAGAAGCACGAGCGAGGTCGCCACCTGGGTGATTACGAGCGCGCCGCGCAGTCGCGACCGCCGCGCGTCAATCGTGGTCGAGCCCGCCTCGCCCTTGAGCACATCGGCCAGGTTCGCCCTGGATGCCCGGAGCGCGGGCGCGATACCGAGCATCAATCCAGAGATGAGCGACACCGCCAGCGTAAAGCCGAGCACCCTGTAGTCGAGGCTGAGGTCGAACTCGAGAGGAACCGAAGGGACAGGGTTGAATGCTTTCAACAGGTCGGTGGCCCAGAACGCGGCCAGCAACCCGACCGCGCCGCCCGCCGTCGCGATCAGCAGGCTTTCCGATATGAGCAATCTCATCACGCGCACCCGTGACGCGCCCATCGCCTGGCGTATGGCGATCTCGCGGCGGCGGCCGAGCGCGCGCGTGAGCTGAAGGCTCGCGACATTGGCGCAGGCGATGGCGAGCACGAGCCCGACCAGTACCATCACCACGGCCAGAAATACCGAGACGGCGTTTCGCCTGCTTCCATGCAGGAGCGTACCCGGCCCCAGCTCAATGCTTCTCCCCCGGTTCGTATCCGGGTAGGCCGTCGCAAGGTTCCCGGCAATAACTTTTATCTCGGATTCCGCCTGATCGATTGTCGCGCTATTTCCGAGCCGGCCTATGAGGTGAAATTTATGCTGCGCGCGGTCGGATTGCCACCCGCGCCCGAGCCATACGCCCGAGTGATGGGCCGGAACCCATGCGTCGATAAAGGCCCCGGCGAAAGTCCCCGCGTAGCTTTCATCTGCGACGCCCACAATCGTGAATTGAGAGCCGTTGAGGCTGACGGTTGTGCCGATAATATTTTCGTCTCCCGCAAAGCGCCCCTGCCATAAGCGATGGCTTATGACCGCGATGGGGCTTTCCGCGGCCCGGTCCTCCTGCTCGGTAAAGAGCCTGCCCGCCGCCGCGCGCACGCCAAGCACCGAAAAGTAATTACCGCTGACGACCTCGCCCAGTACCTGCTCGCTCTGCGCGTCCGCGCCCACGGCGAGCGGGATCATGTTGAGCGCGACCACCCCGGAAAGAGATTCGGCTTTGCGCAGCTCGTCGTAATCCGCGTACGCCACGCGCGATGAGGCCGCGCCGCCCGCGGTAGCGTAGAACCGGACGAGCCTGTCGGGCTCTTCGACCGGAAGCGGCCTGAGCAATACCGCATTGACCAGGCTGAAGATGGTCGAGTTGAGCCCGATCCCAAGCGCGAGCGAAATGACGGCCAGAAGCGCGAACGCGGGCTTTCCAACCAGCGTGCGCAGACTGAATCTAATATCTTGCCAAAATGATTCCATAACACCTCCTAGAATTTGAGATTTGAAATCTCAAATCTCAAATCTATTCGTGTCTCAGCGCCACGGCGGGGTTAACGCGCGTGGCGCGGCGCGCGGGCACCGCGCACGCGACAAAAGCCACCGCAACCAGCAGAACTGGTATGGCGGCAAACGTCACAGGGTCGGTCGCGCTCACCCCATAAAGCATGCTCGATATGACCCGCGTCGCGGCAAAAGCGACGACCATCCCTATGCCGATGCCCGCGAGCACCAGCCCCAGGCCTCGCCCGACCACGAGCCGGGTCACGTCCGCGGAACTGGCTCCCAGAGCCATTCTTATGCCTATCTCGTGCGTCCGCTGCGCGACCGAATAACTGATCACCCCGTATAGCCCTACGGCCGCAAGCAACAGCGCCGTGGCCGCGAACACGGCCGCAAGCAGCATCAGCATCCGCTGCTCAGATATAGATGCGGCGATTATTTGCTCCATCGTCTTGGCGTCATAAACAGACTGCCCGCGGTCGACTTCGACCATCTGCGCTTTCATCGCCGCGTTTATAGTGGCGGCATCGAGCCCCGTCCTCAGCACCATCGCAAGGCCGGTGCTCGCCAGCCCGATATACAGGTCAGGCAATTGCACGTAAGGCATATAAAGCTGCGCCTGAATCTTCGACTGTGGATCGCCGATCAGCCCGAAGTGCTTGACGTGTCCTACCACGCCGATGATCTCGCGCGGGCTATCGGCCTCCGGGATCGGTATTATTATGCGCTTGCCAATCGGGTCTTCGCCGGGAAAGAACCTCTCTGCCATCTGCTCGTCGATGACCACGACCGAGGTCGAGTCCTTCGAGTCAAGCTCGGTGAAGAAACGGCCTTTGAGTAAGGGCACGCGCATCGCGTTCAGGTAATCCGGGCTGACGGCGGAAAAGAGCGTCCACGGCATGTCCTCGCGCGGCGGGACGGGACGGCCCTCGACTAAAAACGCCGTCTCGTTGTCGTCTTCGAACGGAAGATCATTCGTCAACGCGGCCGCATCTACGCCCGGCAGCTCGCGCAATGCGATCGGTGAGCCGTCTATAAAAATCTCTGAGCTTTGCGGGCTCGCTGAAATCACTCTTGGAGAGCGCCAGCCTCATCGTCACTACATCTTTCGGGTTGAAGCCGGGACTCGTGTCATAAAGAGCGAGGATGCTTCTTATCATCAGCCCCGCGCCGATGAGCAGCACAAGGGCTAAAACGACTTCGGTGACGACGAGCAAGCTGAGTGTGCGCTGCCGCCCGGCCATCGTCGTGCGCCCGCCTTCTTTCATAGTCTCGTTGAGGTCGGGGCGAGACGCCTGAAGCGCGGGCACGAGCCCGAAGATGACGCCCGTCAGCAAACATAACAAGAAGGTAAAGGCGAGCACCCGGCCGTCAATCGTTATCTCGCCCGCCTGCGGGATCGCATCCGAGACGAAACTCGCGAGCGAGTCGACGCTCCAGAACGAAATCAAAAGCCCCAGCGCCCCTCCGACGACCGCGAGCAACACGCTTTCGCTGAGCAACTGGCGGATGATTCGCCAGCGGCTCGCGCCGAGCGCGACCCGTATCGCGATCTCTTTCTGCCGCGAGGCCGAGCGCGCGAGCAGAAGGTTCGCCACGTTCACGCAGGCGATCAGCAAAACAACCCCTACGGCCGCGAGTAAAAAGAGCAGCTTGGGTCGCACTCCGCCGACCAGCGTTTCATAAAGAGAGTCAACCACAGCGCCGTTGCCCGCGTTGGCCTCCGGGTACTCGACGGCGAGGCTGGCCATAATCCGCGCAACATCGGAGCGGGCCAGATCGAGTGTGACGCCGGGTTTCAATCGGCCAACCACGCGAGTGCCGGCTCGGACCTCGCGCGTGTTTATGATCATTTCATCCGTGTGGGCAAACGGGACATAGATGTCCACCTTTGATAAGAACCAGAACTCGCGGGGGAGTATGCCGACGACCGTGACGGGCTGGCTGTTGAGCGTAATAGCACGGCCGATCAGATTAGGATCGCTGCCGAACTGCCGCTCCCAAAGCCCGTGACTCAACACGACAACGGGAGCAGCGCCGGGCCGGTCGTCATCTGCCGAAAAACCGCGGCCCTGGGTGGGTCCAGAGCCAAGCACTTTGAAGAAGCTTCCGGAAACATATTGCCCCGAGACGCGTTCGGTCAGGTCGCCGGTCGACAGGTTAAACCCGTCGTGGCGATACGCGGCCATGTCTTCGAAGGTCTGATTCTGCTCGCGCCAGTCGGCGAAATTCATGTAAGCGACCGACATCGAGTCGGGAAATTTCGGCGAGCTCTCCGCGAGCCGCATCAACCGCTCCGGCTCAGGCAGAGGCAGAGGTTGAAGCAGAACCGCGTTTACGACGCTGAAGATGGCCGTGTTTGCGCCGATGCCCAGTACAAGCGCGATGATCGCCGCGGCCGTAAAACCCCGGCCCTTTATGAGCACTCTCGCGCCATAGCTTATGTCTTTCCAAAATGATTCCATAACATCTCCCGTAATCAGAAGTCAGAAGACAGGAGTCAGAATGAAAAGGTGGAGGCGCTTTGCGCCGACATCCATTTCCATTCTGTCTTCTGAATTCTGACTTCTGCTCCTTATTCGTGTCTGAGCGCGATCATCGGATCGACCCTTGTCGCGCGGAACGCCGGCACCAGAGTGGCTGCCAGAGCCACTCCTGCGATGACGAGCGGCGTCAGGATAAATGTCAACGAGTCGGTCGCGCTCACTCCGTATAGCAGGCTCGACATCCACCGGGTCAGCGCGAAGGCCGTCACCATCCCGATGAGCAGGCCCACGGCCGCGAGCGCCATACCCTGGCGCGCGACCATGATCAAGACGTCTGACGCCCGCGCGCCGAGCGCCTGGCGTATGCCTATCTCGTGCGTGCGCTCGGTGACCGAATAACTGATCACGCCGTAGATGCCCACGGCCGCAAGCAGCAGCGCGGCCCCCGCGAAGAGTCCGAGCAGCAAGGCGTTGAAGCGCCTGTGAGAGACCGATGCCGACAGCAGCTCTTCCATGGTCTTGACGCTGGCGACGGGCTGGTCTTTATCGACCGCCCAGACCGACTCGCGCATGCCTGCCGCCAGATTGTCCGGGTCTGAAGTAGTTCGCGCGACAAGCGTCAACCGCCCCCAGAATTTTTGCGTGTAGGGAAAATAAAGATGCGGCCGCGCGTTGCTGTCGAGCCCGGAGTGCTTTACGTCGGCGACTACGCCTACGATGGAGCACCAGGGCGAGCGCGATTCGAAATCACCCGCCTTGATCAGTTTGCCGATGGGGGATTCGCCGGGATAGAACCTGCGAGCAAGCTCCTCACTGATGATGACGACCTTTTGCGACCTTTCGTCGTCCTGCTCTGTAAAATACCGGCCCTGTAGTAGAGGAATGCTCATCAGCGAGAAGTACCGGTGATCGGCGAAGCGAAAGTCGGCAAGCGGTGTGTCGTTAAAATTGACCGGTTGAGGACGGCCTTCCGGGGTGAACTGGTCGATCTCTTCCGCGCCGCTCAACGGCAGCTCCGACACGCCGCTAACCGATTCGACCCCCGGCAGATTACCGATCCGATCAAGCACGTCTTTGAAAAACGCGATCTGCTGGCCCTGCTTCGGGTATTTAGAACCGGACAGGATTACGTCCATGCCGACGATCCCGCGAGTGTCGAAGCCGGGGTCGGTTCCGAGCAACCCCGCGAAGCTGCGCACCAGCAATCCCGCGCCCACAAGCAGCACTACCGTCACCGCCACTTCAAAAACGACGAGCGCTTTGCGAGCCGTGCGCGTAAGCGCGCCGCGGCTGGTGCCCCTGCGCGCCCTCTTTCAGCGTCTCGTTGAGGTTTAACTTGGACGCGTAAACGGCCGGGACGAGTCCGAACAGAAGCCCGGTCGCGAGCGAGGCGAGGAAAGTGAACCCGAGAACGCGCCCGTCGATTCCTATCTCATCTTTGCGCGGAATGCTGTCGGGGCTCAGCGCGAGAAGCAGGTCCAGTCCCCAGAAGGCTATCAAAGCGCCGGCAACCCCGCCGGCAAGCGAGAGCATTACGCTT
Organism: Blastocatellia bacterium; assembly: GCA_963832205.1. Classification (GTDB taxonomy): domain Bacteria; phylum Acidobacteriota; class Blastocatellia; order UBA7656; family UBA7656; genus DATBMY01. Next base: position 148,863 of record CAWHTK010000009.1, read on the forward strand.
TCGGTAAGGAGCTGTCTTATGATACGGCCACGATTGGCTCCCAGAGCCGTTCTTATGGCGATCTCTTTTTGACGGCTTGCCGCCCGCGCGAGCAGAAGGTTCGCTACGTTCGCGCACGCGATCAACAGCACGAACGCGACCGCGCCCAGCAGTATCCACAGCGCCGTCCGCGACCCGCCTACAAGCTGCTCGTATAGCGATAGCACGGTCACGCCGAAGCCGCTCGCTTCCGGGTAGCGCTCGCCTATGCGGGCGGCTATCTGGCTCATTTCGGTCTGCGCCTGCGCGACCGAGACATTCTCTTTTAATCGCGCAATCACCGCTTTGTTATGGCTGCCCCGGTTGTTGAGTTGTTCGTCGGTGAGCCCGATCGGGGTCCAGACATCGGTACGCGGCGCGAGCCGGAAATATGACGGCAGGTCCTGCGCCCGCGGAAAGCTGAAGCCTTCGGGCATCACCCCGATTATTCGGTAGGTCGTCCCTTCGAGCATCAGAGTCTTATCAATAACGTCGAGGCCGCCGCCGAAGCGCGACTGCCACATGGCGTGGCTGATGACGGCTACGCGGTTTGCGCCGGGCCGGTCTTCTTCCTCGGAGAACGCGCGGCCGAAGGCGGGGCTGATCCCCATAAGCTGAAAAAAGCTTGCCGAGACGCTCGCGCCCGCGACCCGCTCCGGCTCCTGGCCGCCGGTCAGCGTCATCCGGTTGCTGTCGAGTATCGAAACGTGCTCGAACGATTCGCTCTGGTCGCGCCAATCGACGAAGTTAGCGATGGCGACCGGCAGCAGATCGAACCCTATCTGGACTTCCGGATTATTCTCCCAGAGCATCACGAGCCGCTCCGGTGTCTCGTAAGGAAGAGGGCGGAGCAACACGGCGTTTACGACGCTGAAGATGGCCGTGTTTGCGCCGATGCCGAGCGCGAGCGCGAATACCGCAACGGCCGTCACCGCGCGCCCCTTTATCAGCACGCGCGCGGCATAGCGTATGTCTTGAATGAGCCTTTCCATCCTTCACCTCCGACATTTGTTTGGCGAGGTCGGCTTTCGATCAGGATGTACAAATATATATACGGTCAATCACTCATACCTGAGTGCAACTATCGGGTCGACGCGCGTGGCGCGGCGCGCGGGCACCGCGCAGGCCAGAAGGGCGATTCCCGCAAGCGCCATCGAAACCAGGACGAAGGTCACGGGGTCGGCCGCGCTCACCCCGTAGAGCATGCTCGACATAAAGCGAGTGAGCGCGAGCGCCCCGGCGATGCCGGCCGCGACACCCGCCGCGGCGACCACCATGCCCTGCCTGATGATGAGCGAGACGACATCCCTGGATTCGGCTCCCAGAGCCATTCTTATGCCTATCTCGCGTGTGCGCTGCGCGACCATATAGGCCATCACGCCATAAATCCCGATTGCGGCCAGCGCGAGCGCCACGCCGGCAAAAAGACCCAGCAGCAGCATCGAGAACCGCTTCTGCGAGAGCGAGGCCGCAAGACGCTGCTGCATGGGGCTTACGTTATAGACCGGGAGGTCCGGGTCAATCTCTTTCACCAGGGCGGTGACCGGCGCGACCATCTGCGAAGGGTCGTTTGCGCTGCGCGCGACGAGGTAGAGACTGCTCGTGGGCTCCTGCGAGTGCGGCATATACATCGCCGCGCGCGGAGGGTCGGCGTCGAGCGAATACTGTTTTACTGTCTTGACGACGCCGACGACGGTCATCCAGGGGTCGTCGGAATCGGCCCCGCCGCGCTTTACACGTTTGCCCAGCGCCGACTGGCCGGGCCAGAAGCGGGCGGCGAAGCCCTCGTCAACGATAACCGCCTTGAGCGAATCTTTCGTATCGCGCCCGTCAAAAAATCGCCCATCGATAAGCCCTATGCCCATAGCCGCGAAATAATCACGCGCGGCGACACGCTGATCGGCCTGGACCAATCCTTCGCCGGGGCCGGCATCATAGCCCTCTACCCAAATGGTGCCCCAGCCGACGCCGGGGCTCAGCGGCAGCACGCTTACGCCGCCCGCCGAGACGACGCCGGGGAATTGCTCGACGCGGTCGAACAACTGGTGGAAAAAGGCTGCCCTCTGATCGGCTTTAGAGTATTTCGAACCGGCAAGCGATATGCGCATCGACATCAGATTGTCGGCGGAGAAACCCGGATCGACCTCTTGCAATTTCACGAAGCTGCGTATCAGCAATCCCGCGCCCACAAGCAGCACGAGCGAGAGGGCTATCTCGGAGGCGACCAGGATGCCGCGCAGCTTCTGGCCGCGCCCGCCGCCGGCCACGCCCCCCGCGCCTTCTTTGAGCACCTCGTTGAGGCTAACTTTTGAAGCTTTCCACGCCGGGGCCAGCCCGAATATAAACCCTGTCGCGAGCGATACGGCGGCGGTAAAAGCGAGCACGCGACCGTCAATCCCTATCTCACCGATTCGCGGAATGTTGCCGGGACTCAGCGCGAGTATTGCGTCCAGTCCCCACCATGCGAGCAGCAGCCCCAGCCCGCCCCCGACCGCCGAAAGCAGGAGGCTTTCGGTGAGGAGCTGACGGATGATACCGGCCACGATTGGCTCCCAGGGCCGTTTTCAAGGCGAACTCCCGTTCGCGCGCCGTCGCACGCGCGAGCAAAAGGTTTGCGACGTTGGCGCATGCTATGAGCAAGACAAACAGCACAGCGCCCGATAGCACGAGCAGCGCCGGGCGGACCTCTCCCACTACTTGATCGAATACGGGCACGACGCTCAGGGTGAAACCGCTGTTCGGAGGATAGTTTTCGGGATAATCCTGCTTCATACGCTCGGCGACCGCATCGGCTTGCGCCTGCGCGCGGGCAAGAGAGACGCCCGGTTTGAGCCGCGCCATGACGTTAAAGTTTTCCGACCCGCGATTGTTCAGGGCGTCGGGGGCGAGCGGAAGGGGCAGTATTAAATCGGCCCTCTCCATCCCGCCAACGGTCGGCATCATCTCTCGCTTAAAAGATACGCCGGCGGGGAGCACGCCCACTATCGTGGTGACATTATCGTTGAGCTTGACGGAGCTGCCCACGACGTTCGGGTCGCCGCCGAATCGGCGCTGCCACAGCTCGTGGCTGATTACGGCGGCGGGCGGCTTGCCGGGAACGTCCTCTTCGGGCAACAAGACCCGCCCTTTCTCCGCGTTAACGCCGAGCAGGGAGAATAAAGAAGAGGACGCGCGGATGCCGTCTACTCGCTCGGGCGCGTCCCCGGTCGTAAGGTTGAAGCTCCCGCCTATGAAGATGGTGGGGTCTTCAAAGGTCTCGCCTTCACCCTTGAGGTCGACGTATTGCGCCGGCGAGAGCCAGTCCTGCGGAGTGTTGAGCCCCGGCGAGCGGGTCCAGAAGAGAACGAGGCGATCCGAATCCTTAAAAGGCAGCGGACTAAACAGCAAGGCGTTTATCACGCTGAATATCGAGCTATTGATCCCGATGCCGAGCGCGAGCGTCAGAATCGCGAGCGCGCTGTAGCCGCGATTCTTCACCATCATTCTCACCCCGTAGCGAACGTCTTGCCATAATCTTTCCATGACTGCCTCCGGTAATCAGGAGACAGAAGACATAAGACAGAATGGAAATGGACGTTGGCGCGAAGCGCCTCCTCTTTTATGCTGACTCCTGACTTCTGCCTCCTGACCCTGATTCCTGTCTCCTGCTCCTTATTCGTAATGAAGCGCGACTATCGGATCGACGCGCGTGGCGCGGAGCGCCGGGATTAAAGTGGCGGCGAGGGCCACAGCTATCAGTATCAGCGAGATCGCGGCAAATGTGAGCGGATCGCTCGCGCTGACATCGTAGAGCAGACTGCCCATGAGCCGCGTAAGCGCGAAGGCCGCGGCGAGCCCTAGCACGAGCCCCACAAGCGTGAGCTTTGCCCCGTAGGCGACGACGAGCCTCACCACGTCGCCGCGCCGCGCGCCGAGCGCCATCCGCAGCCCTATCTCCTGGCGGCGCTGCGCGACGCTGTAGGAGAGCACGCCGTAGAGCCCGACCGCCGCGAGCAACATGGCGGTCGCGGCGAACCCGGCCAGCAGCAGCATGCTGAACCGGCGCGAAGCCATCGATTCATTGAGCACCTCGCGCATCGTCTTCACCTGCGCGATCGCCATGTTTTTATCGACCGACCATATCTGCTCGCGCAGCGCGTTAGTCATCCCCGAAGGGTCGGTGGTCGTGCGGATGCTCAGCACCAGCGAGCGCCAGGTGTCCTGCGTGTGCGGCACATAGACGAGCCCCCTCAGCTCGTCGTCCTGGCCGTAATAGCGTACGTCTTGAACCACCCCGATGATCTCGCGCAGCTCGTTTTCGTCCCTCCACGACCTTATCCGCTTGCCGAGCGGGCTCTGGCCGGGGAACATCTGCCGGGCGAGCGTCTGGTTGATTATTATGACCTTATTCGAGTCGGCCGTGTCTCGGTCATCAAAATCGCGCCCCTCTACAATAGTCATCCCCATAGTGGTGAAGTAGTCGGGGCTGGTTACGTTCCACTGACGCCGGGTAATCGGGCCCGCCGGGCGGTTCCGGGTGGCCTTCGATCAGAAAGACCCTGCCCAGATAAAACCCGCCTCCGCCCAGAGGCACGGCCGAGCTTACGGACGCGGATTCCACGCCTGGGGTCGCCTTCACCCGCTCGACCACGCTCTTATAAAACGCCGCGACCGCCGGCTCATTCGGGATAGCGCACCCTGGGCGCGCTTATGCTCATCTTGATCAGGTTGTCGACTTTGAACCCGGGGTCGACCTCCTGCAGCCGCATGAAGCTGCGCACGAGCAGACCCGCGCCGATGAGCAGGACGACCGAAAGCATCACTTCCGCGACTACGAGTATGCTGCGCGATGCGGCCGCTGCGGCGGCTGCCGGTTGCGCCGCGGCTCCCTTCCTTGAGCGATTCGGTAAGGTTGAGCTTCGAAGCCTGAAGCGCCGGCAACAATCCGAAGGCGATTGCGGTCACAAGCGATACCGCGAGCGTGAAGGCGAGCACACGTCCGTCAATGCTGACATTGCTGATGAGCGCGATGTCGCGCGGAGCCAGCGACGTGAGCACGTCGACGCCCCACAGCGCGAGCATAAGCCCTGCCCCGCCGCCGACGAGCGAGAGGAGCAGGCTTTCGGTCAACATCTGCCGGACGAGGCGGGCGCGGCCCGACCCGAGCGCCATGCGTATGGCCATCTCGCGCTCGCGGGTCGCGGCGCGCGCCAGCAGCAGATTCGCCACATTCACGCAGGCGATCAGCAGAACAAACCCGACGGCCGCAAGCAGCACGACGAGCGCGAGATGGAGCTCGTCTTCAACTATGTAATCGCGAATCGGCAGCGCGCGATTGCTCCAGCCCTTGCGCGACTCGGGGAACTCCTGCTCCAGGCGCAGGGCGATGCTCTCCATGGCGGCCGTCGCCCTATCTACGGACACGCCGGGTTTGAGGCGGGCCACGGCGCGGAAGATCATGTTGTCGCGGCGCAGCAGGTCGGGCGAAGGGTTCGGCCCAACCACGAACGGCACCCATATCTCGACGTCGTCAGGCCATTGCAAATCTTTTGGCATTACGCCAATCACCGGGTAAGGCCTGCCGTTGAGTAATACCTTCTGGTCCACGACATTCGGGTCGCCGCCGAACCGGCGCTGCCACAGCCCGTAGCTCAACACCAGCACGGGGGACGATCCCTCGCGGTAGTCGTCGGCCGAGAAAGTTCTGCCCACGAGCGGCCTCGAAGCCATGACCGCGAAGTAATCTTCGGAGACGCCCAGGATCAGCACCCGCTCCGGCTCGCCTTCGCCCGCCAGGTCGGCCCGTTGCTCGTTGAGCACGGCGACGCTCTCGAATATGTCGGTCTCTTTTTTCCAGTCCAGGTAGTCGGCGTAGGTGATGCTCGACTTATCATAATCGCGCCCGGCGTTCGTCGAGACGGGAACGACGATCCGCTCCGGGTCGTTATAAGGCAGCGGCCGCAACAGTACGGTGTTGACAACGCTAAAGATGGCCGTGTTGGCGCTTATGCCGAGCGCGAGCGCAAGCACCGCGATCAGGCTGAAGCCCGGGCTCTTCAAAAGCATACGAACCGCGAATCTAAGGTCTTGAAATAGTGTCTGCATAGGGCCTCCATTTCGAAATCTCAAATTTGAAATCTCAAATCTATTCGTGCCTGAGCGCCACCATCGGGTCCACTCTTGTCGCCCGCCGCGCCGGCACGAAAACGGCTCCCAGAGCCACTCCTGTCACTGCCCCGCTACTGCCGCAAGCGTCAACGGGTCGGTCGGGCTCGTTTCAAAAAGCAGGGTGCTCATCAATCGCGTGAGCAGGAATGCCCCCGCCAGCCCGGCGGCCACACCCGCGAGCGCGAGCTTCATCCCGTGTCCGACGACCATCCTCAGCACGTCGGCGGGACGCGCGCCGAGCGCCATCCGCACGCCGATCTCGTGCCGCCGCTCCGTCACCGAATAGCTCATCACGCCATATACGCCTACCGCCGCAAGCACGAGCGCTACGCCCGCGAATATGCCGAAAAGCAGCATGTAAAACCTCTGGCGACCGAGCGAGCCGGATAGGCGCTCTTCCATCGTGGCGATGCTTGCGACGGGTTGATCCTTTTCTATTGCCCACACCTGATCGCGTATGGCCGCGATGAAGTTTTGCGGGTTGCCGGCGGTGCGGGCGGCAATATACATGCTGCGAGAAATCTCGCCGCGATCACCTTGCGAATGCGGCGCGAAGATTTCGAGCCGCGCCTCCTGATCGAGCCCATTGTGCTTTACGTCGGCGATGACTCCGACAATCGTGTAGCGCGGGAATACTATCGGCTCGATGTCCCTGGGGAGCAGGCTCTCGGGCGGGCCGAGCCATACGCGCTTGCCCAGCGGGTCTTCTCCATCAAAAAAGCGGCGGGCCATCGACTCGTTGATGATGGCGACTTTGGGGCTCGAAGCGTTATCCCCCGCGTTGAAGAGGCGGCCGCTCCGAAGCGCGATGCTTAGAGTGGAAAAGTAATCGCCCGCCACCTGGCGATACTGGACGGCCGGGACTTCATCGAGCGAGGTGGCCGGGGCGCGCCCTTCGACGCTAAACATCTTTCCCCACCCGCCTTCGGCAAGCGGGAGGGCCGTCGCCGCGCCCACATCTTCTACGCCCGGCAGCCCCTTGATACGCTCTAAGAGCTGGCTATAGAAAGCGTCGCGCTTAAGCGGCTGCTCGTCCGGGTACGTCAGGCGCGGGAGCGAAACGGACATCGTCAATATGTTCTTGTGATTAAAACCCGGATCGACATTCTGAAGCAGCAAAAAGCTCTTTATCATCAATCCCGCGCCCACAAGCAGCACGAGCGAGAGCGCGACTTCCGCTACGACGAGCAGCCCGCGTGTGCGAGCCGAACGGCCCGCGGTCATTGCGCGGCCGCCTTCCTTAAGCGAGTCGTTGAGGTCGAGCTTTGACGCGTGGAGCGCGGGCGCGAGCCCGAATAGCACGCCCGTCAAAAGCGACAACCCGAAAGTGAAGGCCAGCGCGCGCGAGTCGACGCCTATCTCGCTGAGCCGAGGCAGGTCCCGCGGGCCGAGGCTTACCAGGACATCCACCCCCCACATTGCGAGCAGCAGCCCGGCCGCGCCGCCAAGCGCCGCAAGCAGCAGGCTTTCGGTGAGGAGCTGGCGGATGATTCGCCCACGACCGGCTCCCAGAGCCGTTCTTATGGCGATCTCTTTTTCACGAGCCGTCGCGCGCGCGAGCAGCAGGTTGGCCACGTTCGCGCACGCAATCAGCAGCAGGAACCCGACCGCGCCCAGCAGCATCATCAGCGCCGTCTCGACGTTGCCGACCGACTGCTCCCTGAGCGTGACCACCCTGGAGCTGAGCCCCGCGTTTTCGGGCAGCTCCTGCTCAAGCTGCGCGCAGATGGCAATCATCTCCGATTGCGCCTGCTCGGGGGTGATGCCGGGGGCGAGCCGCGAGATCACTTCGAGGAAGTGATTGCCGCGAGTGTTCAGATAGTGACCTTCGGGAAACGACAGCGGGGTGTAGAGCGCTATGCCAGGCTCGGGATACTCAAAGCGCTCCGGCATCACGCCGATCACTTCATACGACTCGCTGTTGACGGTTATAACTTTGCCCACGACGCCCGGGTCCGCGGCGAAGCGCTGCTGCCAGAAGCCGTGACTCAGTATCACGACGCGGTTGCGGCCGTACTGCTCGTCGTCCGGGGTAAAATCGCGGCCGCGCGCGGGGTTTACGCCGAGCACCGAGAATATTTCGGGCGATACGAATGCGCCCGGCACTCGCTCGGGCTCGGCGTCACCGGTGATATTGAAAGTGGCGCTCGCATAAGCGGCCATCTTCTCGAAGACGCTGTTGCGCGCCCTCCACTCGCGAAAGTCCGGGAACGAGCAGGACGACAGCCCGCCCTGGTCGCGCGTGTTCGACTCCCAGACCATCACCAGCCGGTCGGATTCCGGGTAAGGCAGTGGGCGCAGCAACACGGAATTGACCACGCTGAAGATGGCGCTGCCCGCGCCTATGCCGAGCGCGAGCGCCAGCACGGCAACAAGCGTGATGGCCGGCTTACTTAGAAGCATACGAACCGCGAATCGCAGGTCCTGTAATAGTGTCTGCATACGGCCTCCCTTTGAAATTCGAGATTTCAAATCTGAATTCTATTCGTGCCTGAGGTCCGGCCTCGATGCTTGAAAGGCCGGACCTCAGGCCCGAATACGGTCCCCGTGATAAGCGAAAGCAGCAAGGTGAAGGCGAGCACTTTGCCGTTGAGGCTGAAGCCGAGCTTCGCAAGGTCGATGCCGCCGGGTAGCTTAAAGACGCTGAGCAGGTCCGCCGCCCAGACCGCCACGAACAACCCGACGACTCCGCCGATAATCGAGAGCAGCAGGCTTTCGGTAAGAAGCTGGCGGACGATTCGCCCACGACCGGCTCCCAGAGCCATTCTTATGCTCATCTCTTTGCGCCGCCCGACGGCTCGCGCGAGCAGCAGGTTCGCGACATTCGCGCAGGCGATCATAAGCGCCACCCCCGCGACGGCCATCAGCAACCAGACGAACAGGACCATATCGCCGCGGCTGCGCATGCTGACGACGGCTTCGTTTATCGGGCGAAGCACGATCGAGAAGTTTTTTGAAGTGGTGCTCGCGTGATCCTGTTTTTGCCGGTCGGCCAGCGCATCGAATGTCGTCTGGGCCTGAGCGAGACTCACGTCAGGCTTCAGGCGGCCGACAAGCGACATCCAGCTCCAGTTGCGCGAATCGATACTTAGCCGCGACAGATATCCCGTCGCCATGCGCGGCCACATCATTATGGGTATCCATAGATCGGGCGCGGAGTTTAGCCGCGTCCCTCGAAATTCGCGCGGCGCGACGCCTACTACGGTGAAGCTCTGGTTATTGAGCAAGAAGCTCTTTCCCGAGACGTTGGGGTCCCCGCCGAAGCGCCGCTGCCATAGTCCGTGGCTGATTATGGCAACCGCGTGTGCGCCCGGCGTCTGGTCTTCTTCCGGCAGGAACGTGCGACCGAGGGCGGCCCTGACCCCAAGCACCTCAAAGTAGTTGCCCGAAACGACCCCGGCCGAGACGACCTCCGGCTGATTATCTTTAACAAGGCTCAACTGCCGCTCGGCAAACCCGGCCAGCCCCGACAGCGCTTCATTCTGATCGCGCAGGTCTTTATAGACCGGGTAAGAGATAGAGTCGTTCATAAAAGCGACCAGCCGGTCGGGCTCTTCTACGGGAAGGGGCCGGAGCAGCACCGAGTCCAGCAGGCTGTATATTGTCGTGTTCGCGCCGATGCCGAGCGCGAGCGAGAAAATGGCCATCGCGGCGAACAGAGGTTTTTTGGCCAGCATACGCAGCGCATATCGCACGTCCTGAATCAAAGCCCCACCCATAACAGCCGTCTCCTTTGTCAACGCCCGCCTCTGCCGTATGAAGCGAGCAGTCCTTTGAGCATATTTTGAAGATCGTCCCCGTCAAGCCACCGGCCGCGCGCCATAACGCCCGCGATGCGCCGCGTGCTCGTTATCTCTTCGAGCGGGTTCGATTCCATCAGCACAAGGTCGGCGCGCTTGCCCGGCGCGATTGTGCCGCCGTCGGTCACGCCTAAGAACTCCGCCGCGTTCGATGTCGCCGCCCTCAACGCTTCGTACGGAGTGAGCCCCGCTTCTACGAGATACTGAAGCTCGTCGTGTATCGAATAGCCCGGCACTATCGAGGGTATCGGCGCGTCGGTCCCGGCAAGCAGCCGCGCGCCCGCGTCGCGAAAGCCGCGGACGAGCTTTTCGAGCAACCCATAATTCGCGCGCAGTATCCATCTGGAGTAGTCGTCATTGAACCTCTTGACGTAGGTGTTGTTGTCCGGCATCCAGTTGACGAAGATGCGCGGCGGCACGTATTTCATCTCGGGTCTGGCGAGCACCGACGATATATCGGAGGCTTGCTGCCCGATGGTTTTATAGGCCGAAAGGTTCGCCACGACCCACGTCCCGGCTTCGGCCGTCGCCCGCGCGATCTCTGGGATGCGCTTCTCCTGCTCGCCGAGAAAGCGCCGCCGCGTCTCTTCGTCCGCGTCGCGCGGCGGCCTGTTCGTATTAAAGTAAAAGTACGAGTAGAGGTATTCTTCGCTGTGCGCGACGGCGTCCTGTCGCTGCTCGACCATGGCCATCGCGCCGAGGTTGCGGGGCGCGTGCCCTATTACCCGCATCTTCTCTTTGCGGGCGGCGGCGAAGAGCCGACGGAATGCTTCAGCCGAAAAATCGCCGTGTATTTTTATTATGTCGTAGCCGGCGCGCTTCTGCTCGATTACGGCCCGCTCGGCTTCTTCGGGAGTCGGCATGGTGTGCGGCGCGTCGGATATGAACGGCCCGCTCGTAAAGATGGTCGGCCCGAACAACTCTCCGCGCGCGACGCGCTCGCGCATATCCAGATGGCCGGGCATGCCGTAAAGGTTCAGCACCGTCGTCACGCCGGTCGCGACAAACAACTGCAACATGGCGTTGTTGCTCGCGTCGTCGTACCCCTGAAGGTGGACGTGCATGTCGGCGAGCCCCGGCGTGAGATACTTGCCCGCGGCGTTGACCTTTAGCGCGCCATCCGGCACCACGACGCGGTCGGCCGGTCCGATCTCGACTATTCGCCCGTCGCGGACGACGACCGTCTGCGCCGCAAGCACGCGCTCGGCGTCCATTGGTATGACGTTGACATTGATAAAGGCGACAAGCGGGGTCACTTTCGCGGATGGCGACTTTACCTGCTGCGACGTGGCGTCGGCCGCCGCACGCTCATCTTTCGGGATGAAGAAATAGAGCACAATCGCGGGCAACGACCCCACGGCCATCACCGTGGCGAGTAAAACGGCGGCCGTTATCGCGTTGCGCTTGACGCGCCGCCATCTGGCATTGCGGGGGATCGGCCGTGGAAAATCCATGTTGTTACCGGTAAGCAGTTAATCTGAAATATCAAACCGAAGACTCGTAAAACTCAAACGGCGTCTCACCAAACGTAAATCACTACCCGTTACTCGTACCGGAGCGCGACCATCGGATCTACGCGCGTGGCGCGGCGGGCCGGGATGTAGCAGGCGAGCGAGGCTACGCCGACGAGCGCCGCCGCGACGACGGCAAACGTCACCGGGTCTGACGCGGTGACTTCAAAAAGCATGCTCGCTATGAGCCTCGTCACGGCAAAAGCCCCCGCAACGCCGATGGCGACTCCGAAGACCGCGAGTCTTATTCCTTGCCCCACAATCATCTTCATAACATCGCCGTGACTGGCTCCCAGAGCCATTCTTATGCCGATCTCCCGCGTCCGCTGCGTGACCGAATAACTCATCACGCCGTAGATTCCTATCATCGCGAGAATCAGCGACACGCCGGCGAGGATGCCCAGCAGGATGGTGTTGAAGCGGCGGGGCGAGGCCGAAAGCGATATCACTTCTTCCATCGGACGTATGCTGTAGACCGGCTGTCCGGGGTTTACGGCCTCGACCTCGCGCCGGATAGCGGCGGTCAGCCCCGCGGCTTCCGAGCGCGAGCGAACCACGAGCGTCATATTGCGCGCCACCCCGCTCCATCCGCCCATCGCGTAGGGGATATAGACTTCCGGCCTTATCTGCGCTTCGAGACCCGCGAACCTCACGTCGCTGACGACCCCGACGACCGGGGCTCCGGGGTCGAAGACGTGCTTGCCTATCGGGTCTTCGCCGGGCCATATCTGATCGGCCATGGTCTTATTTATTATGACGCCCGGCGAGTTGCGGCCGTCTTGTTCGTTGAAGTAGCGGCCGCGCACCAGCGGGATGCCGAGCGAGCGGAAGTAATCGCTGCTTACGACGCGGAACTCGATGAGCGGCGCCTCCCCGGGCGCGTACGGCCCCTTGCCCTCCAGCTTCGGGTTGCCGTTGAAGCCCCAGGAGCTGAATGGCAGGTGCGAGATGACGCCGACCGACTCGACCGAGGGGTTCGCCTTCAATCTCTCAAGCAACTGGTCGTAAAAAGCGACCGTGCTCCCGTCGTCGGTATATTTCTCCGCCGGCAGGGTTATACGCATCGTCAAGGTGTTTTCAGGATCGAGCCCCGGGTTGACCTGTTGCAATAACATGAAGCTCCGTATGAGCAGCCCCGCGCCGATGAGCAGCACGAACGCCAGGGCTATCTCTACGACCACGAGAACGCTACGCAGGCTGTTGGAACGGGCGCTGCCTATGGCGCTGCGCGACTCGGCCGTGAGCGCCTCCTGCACGCGCGTCCGCGCGACCTGGAACGCGGGCGCGAGCCCGAAGGCGAGTCCCGTCAGGATCGATATGACGAGCGTGAAGACCAGGACATTGGCGTCAAGCTGGACCTCGCTTGTGCGCGGCACAATGCCGGTCGCCATGACCATCAGCAGGTCGATCCCCCACCAAGCCAGGAAGAGCCCCACCACGCCGCCCAGCAGTGACAGCATTACGCCTTCGGTGAGGAATTGCCGCACCAGTCGCAAGCTGCCCGCGCCGAGCGCTATGCGGATGGCGGTCTCCTTATGCCGGCCGGCGGCGCGCGCGAGCAGAAGGTTCGCCACGTTCGTACAGGCGATCAACAGCACGAATGCCACCGCGCCCATCAATATCAACAGCGCGGGCCTTATGAAGCTGACCATCTGCTCCTGAAGCTCGACGAGTCTGACGCCGCGCGTCTTGTTTTCGGCGTATTGCTCGGCGAGCCCGGCGGCTATCATGTCCATCTGCTGCTGTGCCTGCCCGATCGTTACCCCGTCCTTGATGCGGCCGAGGACTAAGAAGGCGTGATTGCCGCGGCTCGCAAGCTGCGTCTCCGTAAAGACGAGCGGCGCCCATAAGCGCGCGCCGCGCGGGTAGCTAAATTCGGGCGGCATCACGCCTATGATGGTGAAGTTACGCCCGTTGACATTTACCTGCTGGTTAATAATCCGCGGGTCGCCGCCGAAGTTCGTCTGCCACAGTCCGTCGCTTATGACCACGACCTGTTCGTTGCCCGGCTGGTCTTCGCCGGCAACGAACGTGCGCCCGAGCTTCGGCTTCATACCGAGGGTGTCGAAGAAATTTGCGGTCGTATAGACTCCGGGCACCTGCTCGGGGTTATCGCCCGCTTGCAGCGTGAACCCCGCCGAGGAGAACGCGGTCAGGGTTTCGAGAACCGTGTTCTGCTCCTTCCAGTCCTTGTAGATGGGCGCTGAAACGCTCCCGGTCGCCACCCCCGAGCTGTCTCCGCTGTAGGGGAACGTCTCCCAGACCTGCACCAGCCGCTCGGATTGCGGGTAAGGCAGCGGGCGCAAGAGCACCCCGTTGATTACGCTGAAGATTGCCGTGTTCGCGCCTATCCCGAGCGCGAGCGTGATGACGGCGATAAACGTGAAGCCCGGTTTTTTTGCAAGCATCCGAAGACTGTATCGAACATCCTGTCCAAAAATGCCCATTAGCCCCTCTCCCGGTAATCTCAAATTTGAAATTTCAAATCTATTCGTGTCTGAGCGCGATCATCGGGTCGACGCGCGTGGCGCGTCGGGCCGGGACGTACGTAGCCGCAAAGGCCACGGCCGCGAGCACGAGCGGCAGCGCTATGAACGTCAGCGGGTCGGTGGCCGTGACGCCGAACAGCAGGTTCGACAGCAGGCGGGTTAGCGCGAACGCGCCGGCGAGGCCGACGCCGGTGCCGATGAGCGCGAGCTTCATTCCCTGCCCGACGACCATCCTCACCACATCGCCGTGAGAGGCTCCCAGAGCCATTCTTATGCCGATCTCGCGCCGCCGCTCCGTGACCGAATAGCTCATCACCCCATAGACGCCCACGGCCGCGAGCAAGAGCGCTACGCCCGCGAATATGCCGATAAGCAGGGTCCGGAATCTGGGTCGCGCGACCGACTCCACGAGCAGCTCGTTCATGGTCCTGACGTTCGGCAATAGGAATGTCCTTATCAATCGACAGCACCTCCTGGCGCAACTGCCCGACCAGCGCCACGGGGTCCGCCTTCGCGCGCACTATGACGAACATCGAGCGCCAGAACGGGTCCTGGAAATAGTGCGTGTACATGGTGGGCGCGGCCTTCGCGTCGAGCCCCTCATACTTCACGTCGCCGACCACGCCGATCACGGTGTACCAGGGGCAGGTCGGGCACGGCTGTCCCGTCTGCAGGCGTTTGCCTACGGGCTCCTCGCCCGCGAAGACGGTCTCCGCCATAGTCTTGTTGATGATGATGACCGGCGGCGCGTCGGGGCCGTCCGCCTCGCTAAAAGTGCGGCCACTCAGAATGGGGATGCGCAGCGCGTCGAAATAGGCGGAGCTTATGAGCAACTGCTCGGCGGCCGGCCGGCTTTCGCCCGGCGCGACCGTGAGCCCTTCGGGGGTGTACGGGTTGCGCATGACCAGCAGGTGAGGCGGCAGGCTCATGCTTACGGCGGAGGACTCGACGCCGGGCAGCGAGTTTACGCGCTCGAGCATTTGATTGAAGAACCCGTTGATCTGAGCATCTTCCCGATACTTCGCGCGCGGGACGTTGAGCTGGAACGTCAGCACGTTTTCCGAATCCACGCCCGCTGGGACCTGTTGCAGCTCGACGAAGCTGCGCACCAGAAGCCCCGCGCCCACAAGCAGCACGAGCGCGAGCGCGATCTCGACGACCACAAGCGCGCTGCGCACCCCCTTGCGGCCCGCCGATTCCATGCCCGAGCGGCCGCCCTCTTTTAGCGATTCGTTCAGGCCCGAGCGCGACGATTGGATGGCGGGGGCGAGGCCGAACAGCACGCCGCTCATAAGCGAGATCAAAGAAGTGAAGGCGAGCACGCGCATGTCAATACCCACGTCGTGCAGCCTGAGCGAGTCGGGGTCGAGCGCCACCAGCAGGTCTGTCCCCCACAGCGCCAGCAGCAGTCCGGCCGCGCCGCCCGCGAGCGCAAGCAGGATGCTCTCGGTCAGAAGCTGCCTTATAATCCGGCCACGATTGGCTCCCAGAGCCATTCTTATGGCCATCTCCTTTTCCCTGGCGACGGAGCGGGCGAGCAGCAGGTTGGCCACGTTGACCGACGCGATCAGCAGCACTAGCACCACGGCCGCGAGTATTATCATGAGCGGCAGCCGCGCATCACCCACCAGGCTCTCTTTGAGCGGGACGAGGTTGAATCTCAGGTCGACGGCCGAGCCCGGGTATTTCTGCTCTATCTGTTCGATGACGCGGCTGAGGTCTTGCTCGGCCTGGCCCTCGGTCACCCCCGGCTTGAGCCGGGCGTGGGTAACCAGGAAGAACGGCGCGCGGGAGCGCGGCGGGTTCAAAGTGAAATTCATGATAGACGTCGACCGGCGCGCCGCCCGGAAACTGAAACTCCGGCGGCAGAACGCCCGCGACCGTCACCGGCTGGCCTTCGATGGTTATCGAGCGGCCTGCCGCGGCCTGGTCGCCGGCAAGATGCTTCTGCCAGAAGCCGTAGCTGACGACGGCCATCTGTGGCTTTCCGGGCTGGTCTTCGCCCGGCTCGAACGTGCGGCCGAGCAGGGGGGTTGTGCCTAGCGTGCGGAAGAAATCGGCCGTGACCGCGGCGCCCGTGACCCGCTCCGGCGAATCGTCGCCCGATAGGTTGAACCCGTTTCCCGATACGAAAGCCCCCGAGATGCTCTCGAAGCTCTCGGCCCCGTCGCGCACGCCGAGGAAGTCGGCCACCGAGAGCACGCCCCGGTCGCGCCCGCCCGGATGCACCAGGTAGACCGACATCAAACGCTCTGAATCCGGGTAAGGCAGCGGCTCGATCAGCACGGCGTTGACGACGCTGAATATGGCCGTATTCGCGCCGATGCCGAGCGCGAGCGCGAGCACGGCTACGAGCGTGAATCCCGGCCGCTTTGCGAACATGCGGATTGCGTATCGGAAATCTCTTAGCACTGTATCCATTGCGCACCTGTCGGTAAGGGTATGTCGGGCTGATAGCGAACAAAGGCCCGCGCGCGGTATCTCGTCTGAAATACCGAACGCCGCCTCACCTTTGCCGCCCCGTATTTGCGAGACTCGTTATTCGACTGACAGCACGATCAGCGTCGCGTCATCGAGAAAATTGCCGCCGCTGAAGCTCGCGACCTCGGCCATGACGAGCTGCTGGGTCTGTTCGGCGTCGAGCCCGGGGTTGCGGACCAGCAACTCGATCAACCGGTCCTCGCCGAACTCTTCGCCTTCACTGTTGCGGACCTCGGTCACGCCGTCGGTGAAAAGCACGACGCGGTCGCCCGGCCGCAGCTCGGCCTCGCCCTGCTCGTAGCTCCACTCCGGGAAAGGGCCGAGCACCGTTCCGCCGCGCTCCAGCCTCAGAGTAGCGCCGCTTCTACGGCACAAAATGCCGGCGTTGTGCCCGGCGTTGGAATAGACCAGCCGGCGCGTGTCGGCGCTTACCAGGCAGTAGAGGAGCGTGATGAATTTATCCTCGCGGGTATTGCTGCTGACGACGCGGTTGACCTTCTCGCACAGCGCGGCCGGCATCACCCCGTTGACGGCGAACGCCTTGACCGCCGCCTGCACGTTCGACATCAGCAGCGCCGCGGGCATCCCCTTGCCCGACACGTCGGCTATGCAGAGCGCCATGCCGGTGTCGTCGAATTTCATCACGTCGAAGTAGTCGCCGCTTACGGCGCTCGCGGGCCGCCACGCGGTCGAAACCATGTGGCCGCGAATCTGCGGCACCTGCTTGGGCAGCAACCGCATCTGTATCTCTCGCGCTTCTTCTATCTCGTGGTCCTGGCCGCGCAGCCTTAGACTATTTATCCCGGCGCAGACCTGCTCGACTATGGCGTCGAGGAATCGCTTCTCGTCCGAATCGTACTCGTCTTCGGTGGGCTTGCACCCGAGGCTCAGGAAGGCGACCAGCTCATCTTTTATCTTTATCGGGACTATGAGCGCGCTCTTGATGCAAGCGATCTTTGCCCGGTCCTCTTCGTCCAGAACCGCCTCGCGCGGGTCGAACGGCTCCTGCATCATTTTGAGCAGGGGGCTCGCAAGGTCGAACCTCAGCCCCGACGTCACGCCGTCGTCAAGGCCCGCCCTGGCCGTGGCGCAAAACCCGCCGTCGCACATCGCGCGGGTGAAAAAGACCGCGGTGCTACATTCGAGCGTTTGCAATAGGTGCTCGGCGACGAGCTTCAGCATCACTTTTAAATCGACGACGTCGCGGATCTCGCTGCTGATGCTCCGGGTCTCGGCCTTGAGCCGCTGCTTCTTTCTGAGCGTCTGCCCGTTTTGAATCTGCGTGCGGAGAATCGAAAGCAGCCGCGCGTTGTCCCAGGGCTTGAGCACGAAATCGCGCACGCCGCGCCGCATGGCCTCGACCGCAAGCTCGACGCTTCCCCACGCGGTCATCACTACGACCGGGAGCGTGTTGTCGAGCTCCTGCACGTGCGACAGCAGGTCGAGTCCCTCTTGCCCCGACGTGGTGTCGCGGGCGTAGTTGAGGTCCATAAGCAGGATGTCGTAATCGGAACCTTTGAGCGCCTCGATGACCGCCGCGGGCGAAGTGACCGCCTTGGTCTGAAAGCCCTCGCCCTTTAGCAGGAGCCTGAGCGCTTCCAGCACGTCCGGCTGGTCGTCGGCAATTAATGTTTTTGGCGTGCTCGAATCCACCGTCGTCATAGCTGATACTCCGACGGTCTATAGCCAAGTTGCGTGCCACCACCCGGTCGCCGGTTAACTGACTAAATGATTCACCTTAGCCGGACTGATCCGAGCCTCGCGTCTTGATCGGTGTTCGCATGCGGGATGCCATTTTCCCAAAAGCGTGGCAGAAGGGTTTGCTAGAGAGGGTCGAGAGCGCAGTCGTATGCGGGGTGCGGCGGCTTATCACCGCACCCCACATCATCATTCGCCGAGCGAGGCGTACTTAAAGATTCGGAAGCGGTAGCGTTGCTGGTCGCGTATGCTCTTGGCGACCGCGCCGTGCAGCGATTCGTCCCAGCGGGTGTACTGATCGATAAAGCGATCCGAGCCCGCCTTATCGCCCTGGCGCTGGACTTCGAGCACGCGCTCCAGCAACCGACCAACTGTGTCGTGGTATTTATCATAGTTGATCGAGAGCTTTTTTGTTTGCGTGTCGAAGCTGAGCAGTCCATTTTCGAGAAAGTAATTCCACTGCATCAACTGCATCGTGTTATAAGGCTGGTCGCGACGCGGGCGGTTGTTTTGCAGGACGCGCAATATGCCGCTGGCATAGACCGAGCGCAACTGAGAGTCGGTGTAGTAGCCTTGCTTGTGCAGCGCGCGCGCGACGAACAGCGACACGAGATCGGCCTTCATCTCTTCCATCGCGCTCGAATTCTCTTGCAAAGCCGTATCGAGGTCCTGCCCATCTTTCGTCTTATCCACGCCGAGGTAATGACCTACCTCGTGCCAGAGCGTGCGGTAGAAATTTCCGTCCGCGGTAAGCTCACTCTTATGCGCGGGAGCTACGGCGGCCTCCCAGGTTGAGGAGGTGCCCTGGAATATCTCGGGGCTGCGCATTATGTTTGCGCGCAGCATGATCGTGCGGCCGTAGCGGCGGGCCAGATAGCTCTCGTTCGGCAGAATGGTAGCCGTGTTCCCGCCGCGCGACTGACCGAAATCGGATATGACATCATAAACGCCTACGGGAATGTCTTCCCTGATCTTCTTGTGCTGCTGGTACGGCAGCGAGTCTTCGAGCGCCTGGAGCCCCCGCATCGCCTTGCGAAGCTCGTCGGTTTCGCCGCGGCGGGTGCCAAGCACGTTCAGGGAAAAGAAGCTCTTCACCCCGAACAGCTCGTCGTCATACACCTCATATGAGCCGATCTGCGCGTTGAGATTTTTGAACTGCCCGGTCACCCACGCCGCGTCGCCCGACTCGTAATCGTCGGATAGGAGGTCGCGGGCGCGATTGCGAAGAAAGCGCGCGAACTCCTCATCGTCTTTATGGACGGCGGCGGCGGCTTCGTTCAGCAGCGCGTACGCCCGCATGATCTCGTCCGAATATGCGACGGAGTACGGGACGGCATAAAAGCCTTTTGCGTCGCGCCGCGCGAGCCAGCCTTCAAGCTCGCGCCGCAGATTCGGGTGCAGGGTGTCGAGCGCGGGGTACTGCTTGAGCTTTGCCAGATCGCGCTCAAGGTTTTCAGCGGTCGCTCGCCGCACGGCGGTCCGCAGATCGAGTATCGAATCGCGCCTTTCCGGATTCGCGGTAAGAAATGCTTCGACCTCCTGCTTGGTGACGCCCAACGGGTATAGGTTCTTGCCCGGCACCACAGGCTCTACGGGCAGAAACGGCTCGCGCTTGTTTTCAAGCGTCGTGGCGATGGGCCCCTGGTTAACCCGGTATATCGATAAAAGATTCCGGGTCGCGGCGGGCGAGCCGAGTCTCTTATCAAGCTCGACGAGCGCCGTATAAGCGGCCGCGGCCTGCGGGTGGCGCTGCTGCTCGTAAATCTGTTGAAAGATCTTGCCCACTTCGTTGAGCTTTTCGACCGCCGTGCGCTCGCCCGCGCTCAGATGCCCGAGATCCGGCGCGAGCCGTATGGTCTGTGTCTTATCGATTATCGGCTGGCTCTTTTCCAGCGGCCAGTAGCCGGCCGGGAGAGTTGCGCCCGATGTCGATCCTGTTTGTGCGAGAGTGTTGGTTAACATAGCAATTGATACTACAAGTAGAAAAAGAGTCTTCATAATCCACCTCTGAATGCCCGTATCAGCAGACTTAAAGTATGTGACCTGCCGAATGATCAATCAAGGGCAGCCGCGCGTAGTTCTTGAAAAGAGTTTTGCCCGGTGTTAAATTACACGCGCGAGTTCGATATTTCTTAAAGTCGAGGAGAATCTCTTCAGGATTCCGCGAGCTTCGGTAAGTGGCAACGGAATTCCTCCTTATTATGCGTGGCTAAACTCTAAAAAAACCCGTATCAACCATCACCGGAAAGCGACCTTTTTCCGGTGCCGCGCGGTTTTATCAACCGAGGAGTTTAGCTATGCAATATCACCTCACGGCTGCCGATCTATCATATCTACACGCGGACGGCTCCCAGCTTTTCAGCTCGCTCACATTCAGCTTCAACATGACGCGCACCGGGCTGATAGGCCCGAACGGCGTCGGCAAATCGACGCTGCTCGACATACTGGCCGGGCGAAAGAGCGCGTCGGGAGGAAGTCTCACCCGGGCGGGGCGCGTGGCCTACCTGCCTCAATCGGATTGTCTGAGCGCCAGCGCAAATGTCGCCGACGCGCTCGGGCTCAGGGCGGAGATTCGCGCTCACGAGCGCATACAAAGGGGCGAGGGCGAGGCCGCGGATTTTGAGTTGATCGAGAGCCTCTGGGACTTGCCCGAAAGAATCGAAATCTTATTCGATCAGCTCGCGATCTCTTACCTGCGCCTCGACCAGCCCGCGAGCGCGCTCAGCGGCGGCGAGCTTATGCGCGTCCGGCTCGCGAGGCTGCTTCTTACAAGAGCCCGAGTTCCTGCTTCTCGACGAGCCGACCAATCATTTAGACCAGCGGGCGCGCGAGTTCGTCTATCAGCTCATCGCGTCGTGGAATAAGGGAGTCGTCGTCGTGAGCCACGACCGCGTGCTCCTGCGGCTCCTGGACGTGATCGCCGAGATGGACCAGAAGGGCATAAAGTTTTACGGCGGCAATTTCGATTTTTATAGAGCGCAGCGCGAAGTCGAGCGCGGGGCCGCCGAGCATACGCTTGCCTCGGCCGAGCTTCGCCTGAAGCGCGCGCGCGTCCTCAGGCAACGCGCCGCCGAACGCCAACACAAGCGCGCGAGCGCCGGGCGCAGGCAGGGTATAAAGGCAAACCTGCCGTCGATTGTCGCGGGCGGCCTCCAGCGTAAAGCCGAGAATACCGCCGCAAAGCTTCAGGACCGCCACGAGAGAAAGATCGATACGGCTATGAGCGAGGTCACGGCCGCGCGCGCGCGCGTAACGATTGACAGCCAGATAATCCTGGACCTTGGCCAACCCGCGGTGCCCGCCGGAAAGCGCATGATAGAGATGACCGCGGTCAATTACCGATACCCCGGCGCGGACTCTACGGTCTGGGACCGGCCCGTCGATATGTTGCTCGTCGGGCCAGAGCGCGTGCGCCTTGATGGGCCTAACGGGTCGGGCAAGTCAACGGTCGTCGGCCTCATACGAGGCCAGCTAGAACCGACATCGGGGGCGGTGAAAGTGGGCACGCAAAAGATCGGGCTGCTCGATCAGCGGCTTGAAGTTCTCGACGACTCGTTGACCGTTTATGAGAATCTCAAGCGCGTGGCTATGCTGCGGCCCGAGCACGAGCTTCGCATACTGCTGGGGAGATTCCTTTTCATCAAGGACGAGGTCTTCAAAAAGGCCGGCGTGCTCAGCGGAGGCGAGAGGATGCGCGCCGGCCTTGCATGCCTGCTCGGGGCCGACCAGGCGCCAGAGATACTCTTGCTCGACGAGCCTACGAACAACCTTGATCTGTCGAGCGTCGAGGCAATAGCGTCGGCGATCAGAAACTATCGCGGCGCGCTCGTAGTCATAAGCCACGACAGGTTTTTCCTCGAAGATGTCGGGGTAGAAAGGACTATCGAGATCGCGGGCAAGCCATCAGGCTTGATCGAGAGAGGGTCGCTGGAATAGTATTTCGAGACACTCCAGTGGCAAACAACCTGAAGGAAATCGATCCGGCGAAGATAGTTTATGGATAACGAAATCTATATTGTGGGGAATGGTGGCCGCCCGGGCGCGAGGCGATTCCAGAAACTTGCGCTCGCGATAACGGCCTGCGTGTTCTTAATCGCTTACGCGACGGACGCGCCCGCGAGCGGTCCCGAAACTCGTTCATGGCAAGTGCGCCTCGGCGCGCGGCTCTTTAAAGAGCCGCGCTTTTCGGCGCCTCACGGAGACCTGATCGCGAGCTGTAGCCTCTGCCATTTGACCGATGAAGACCCGCAAGGCGCGCGCGCGTTCACCGATTTCTTCGCCCGGAGCTGGGTCCCGTTCCGCTCGACCGACCCCAGAAGGGACGGCCTTCGCAACACGCCGACGATACTCGACGTCGCCGACATGGAGCAGCTTCATTTCGACGGCGAGTTCAGCTCGCTTGAACAACTCGTCAAGGGCACGATTTCGGGCCGCACGTTCGGCTACCTCGCCGGCGAGCAGGAAGATGCTTACCGGCGCGTCCGTCACACGATCATCAATGACGCGGGCGACCGGCAGGCGGGCCGCGCACCTTATCGGGATGAATTCAAGAGAGCCTACGACGTTGACCCCGCCGCGCTAAACGCGGAACAACTCGTCGATCTTGTGGCGAAAGCCATGGCCGAATTCATGAGAACGCTAAAAACGAACCGATCTTCGCCTTATGACAAATTCATTCAGATGAACGGTCTCGAATCGGGGCCGGCTTCGGGCGAGACGGGGGAGCGCTTCGCCGGCCGCTTGCTCGCGCGAATATCGGACCTGGAGCAGAAAGGCGGGCTCAAGTTCACTCGCGGGTTTGACGCCCGAGCGCTCGGAGGGATGAAGATATTTCTGCGGACGGAAGGCGCTTCAAGCGTCGGCAACTGTGTCGCGTGCCACGCGCCCCCGACGTTTACGAACGCGGCGTTCCACAACGTCGGCGTGACGGAGGTCGAGTACGACCGCATTCACGGTGAAGGGAGTTTCGCCCGCCTCAAGATTCCGACGGCGTCGGAAGCCGTTCGCCCGTCGCAAGCCTTCAAAGAGCTTATCTCCCGCGACAAGCCCGGCAACGTCAACCTCGGCTATTGGAATTACGCCAGCTTGACCGGCTCTCCCCTGCGGCGGCGCGGCGAAAGCGACGAGCAGTTTCTGCAAAGGATGATCGGGGCATTCAAGACGCCGACCTTGCGCAACCTCGCCTATTCGCAACCATACATGCATAACGGCGCTTACGGCACGGTCGAAGACGCTATAGCCGAACTGATGAGGCTATCGGCAATGGCTCGCGAAGGCCGGTTGCGACAGGCGGACGACGAACTCGCCCGCATAAGAATCAGCCAGGAAGACGTGGCGCAACTCGCGGCCTTTCTCGACTCGCTCAACGAAGACCTGAAGCGCCTGCCCCAGGCCGCCCGTTGAACAGAGAAGGGATGAAAGGGTGAAGGGGTGAGCTTTTGAGATATGCTATTTCAAATCTCAAATGCCAATTACCGACAATCCTTCACCCTTTCATCCCACTACTCGTGCCGCAGCGCCACCATCGGATCGATGCGGGTGGCGCGGCGCGCGGGCAAGTAGCTGGCGGCGGCCGCGACGAGCGCGAGCAGTATTGATATGACCGCGAACGTCAGCGGATCGGTCGGCTTTACTTCGTAAAGCAGGGTTGCCATCAGTCTCGTCAGCGCGAATGCCACGACGAGCCCGATGACGATACCCACGACGGTCAGCTTCATCGCGTTGCCGACTATCATAGCGAGCACGTCCCTGGAGCTGGCTCCCAGAGCCATTCTTACGCCGATCTCGTGCGTCCGTTGCGCCACCATGTAAGACATCACGCCGTAAAGCCCGACTACCGCGAGCACCAGCGCCGTGGCGGCGAATATTATAAACAGAGTCATGTTGAAGCGGCGCAAAGAGAGCGACTCCGACAGGACTTCGTCCATAGTCCTAACCAGGAAAAGCGGCTGGTCGCGGTCAAGCTCCTGAATCGCGCCGCGCAGAGTGGCCGACATCTGCTCCGGGTCCGTTGTCGTGCGGATCACGAATGTCGCATCGCGGTATCCCTCCTGGTAATACGGCAAGAACATCTCCTGGCGCGGTTTCACTTCGAGCCCGTTCTGCTTCACGTCGCCGACTATCCCGACGATAGTGCGCCAGTTCGTGGTGCCGCCGAGCGCAATGCGCTTGCCGAGTGCATCCTCGTCGGGCCAGAACTGACGAGCCATCTCCTCGTTTATGATCACCACCTCCGGCGCGCCCGCGGTATCGGAGTCGGTGAATTCGCGTCCCCGGATGAGCGGAATCTGCAGGGTCTTGAAGTAGCCGGGCGTGGCTACGTTGAGGTTCGCGTTATACCCCTGCCCGGGCGGCTGCGGCGGGCGGCCCTCTATCCCCAGGTAGCGCGACCCCGGACTGCCCGTGAGCGGCAATCCCAGCGCCGCGCCTACGGATTCTACGCCGGGAGTCGCGCCGATCTTTTCGATGGCCTGCTGATAGTACGCGGCCGCGAGCTTTGGCTCGCGATACTTGCCCGAAAGCGCAACCCCCATCGTCAGCACGCCGTCGGGATTGAAGCCGGGACTCACGTTCATAAGCGTTATAAAGCTCCTCGCCATCAGACCCGCGGCTATGAGCAGCACGAGGCATATGGCTACTTCCGCAATCACGAAAGCCGCGCGCGTGCGGTTGCGGCGCACACTGGCCGACGTGCGACCGCCTTCTTTCAACGTCTCATTTAGATCGGGCCTTGACGCGCCGAGCGCCGGCACGAGTCCGAAGATGATCCCCGTGCATATAGAGACGGCGAGCGTGAAAAGGAGCACATGGTTGTCGATGGCGATCTCTTTAAAACGCGGGATAGCGCCGGGGCTAATATCGAGCAGGAGGTCGAGCCCCCAGAGCGCCAGCAGCACCCCGAGCGTCCCACCGGCGAGCGAGAGCATTACGCTTTCGGTAAGGAGCTGTCTTATGATACGGCCACGATTGGCTCCCAGAGCCGTTCTTATGGCGATCTCTTTCTGACGGCTTGCCGCCCGCGCGAGCAAAAGGTTAGCTACGTTTGCGCACGCGATCAACAGCACGAATCGCAACCGCGCCCAGCAGTATCCACAACATCGGCCGCGCGGTCGCGACAACCTCCTCGTACAGCGAGAAGACGTTTACTCCATGGCCGGTGTTGACCTGATGAAGCTGTTCAAGCTCGCCGGCGATCCTATCCATGTCGGCCCGCGCCTGATCGAGCGTTGTGTCCGGCTTGAGGCGGGCTATCACAAGCAGCGAGTGGCTGCCGCGGTTGTTGGCCTGCTCCGGGGAGAGCGCAAGCGGCGTCCACATCTCCGTCTCGTTATTCGGGAAGACAAAATCGGGCGGCATTATCCCGACGATTGTCACAGGTTGTTCGTTTATCGTCACCGCGCTGTTGATTATTCCGGGGTCCGCGGCGAAGCGTCTTTGCCAGAGCCCGTGGCTGATGACGGCGACCATGTTCTTGCCGGGCTGATCCTCGTCGGGCTCGAATGTTCGGCCGTACCGGGGGCGCGACCGCAACACCTGAAAGAGGCTCGGAGTGACAGCCGCGCCTTCGACCAGGTCGGGCGCATCGCCGCCTCCGAGCGTAAAGCCGCGATTCTGTATGGCGGCCATATCTTCAAAGACCCTGTTCTGCGCGCGCCAGTCGACAAAATCGGGCGGCGATGCGGGATTGCGGACGCGGCCCAGCGCCATCCGCTTCTCCCAGACCATCACTAGCCGGTCTGAATCATCAAAAGCGAGCGGACGCAGCAACACAGCGTTGACCACGCTAAAGATCGCGGTGTTCGCGCCGATGCCGAGCGCGAGCGCAAGCACGGCTATTAGTGTGAAGCCCGGCCGCTTTAGAAGCGTCCGCAGGCCGTAGCGTATGTCTTGCCATAGTCTTTCCATCGCACACCTCCGGAAATCAGAAGTCAGAAGTCAGAAGACAGAATGGAAATGGATGTCGGCGCGAAGCGCCTCCTCTTTTATGCTGACTCCTGTCTTCTGACTTCTAACTTCTGCTCCTTATTCGTGTCTGAGCGCGTCCATCGGGTCGACTCTTGTCGCGCGCCGCGCCGGCAGGTAGCTTGCCAGCAGGGCTACCGCCCCGATCAGCAAGGATACGGCCACGAAGGTTGCCGGGTCGATTGCGCTAACATCGTAAAGCAGATTTCCCATCAACCGGGTGACGGCTAAGGCCGTGACCAGACCGATAGCTATGCCGGCCGCGGCGAGCCGCGCCGCCTGCCCGACCACCAGCGCGACTACATCCCTATGATTGGCTCCCAGGGCCATTCTCACGCCTACTGTTCATGAGTGCGCTGCGCGACCGAATAGCTCATCACCCCGTATAATCCGACGGCCGCAAGCAGAATAGCCACGCCCGCAAAAATCGCGAGCAGCGTCATCGAAAAGCGCCGCCCCGCCACTGACCGGGCTACCAGCTCGTCCATCGTGTATATATTTGCCATCGACAGCTCGGCGTCGATTGATTGGACCTGCGCGCGTATGGCCGCGATCAACTGCTTCGGGTCGCTCGACGAGCGCACGACTATCACGGGACTCGTAAGCGGGAACGTCATGTAGTGGCGATAGATCTCTGGCCGCGGCTCGGTGTCGATGGCCAGATGCCTGACGTTGCCGACGACTCCCACTATCGTCACCCAGGGCAACTGGTCGGGGTTCGGCCCCAGCCTCACACGTTTGCCGAGAACTTCTTCGCCCGGAAAGAACCTGCGCGCGAACGCCTCGTTGACTATCGCCGTCGGCGTGCCCGACGTGACTTCCTGGTCGGTGAAGGCGCGACCTTCGAGGAGCGGAATTCCCATCGTCTCGAAATAGTGAGTGCTCGCGCGGCGGAAGTCTACTTCAGGCAGATTGCCCGGCGGAAGGGGGCGGCCTTCTATCGAGAGCGACGACGTTATGTTGTTATTCGGAGTCAACAGCGGAAGCCGCGAGGTCGCGGCGACCGATACCGACATCAGGAACCTGTTTGAGCCGCTCTTCGAGCTGAGTAAAAAAGAGCGCGCGCTGCTGGGGCTGGTTGTACCTGGCATCCGGAAGCAGCGTCGTAAACGCCAGTACATTTTCCGAGGCAAAGCCGGGGTTGACGTCCGTAAGCCGCGCGAAGCTCCTTATGAGCAGACCCGACCCGATCAGAAGCACGAGCGAGATGGCGATCTCGGCCGTAACGATCGCGCGGCGGAAGCGGCTGTGGCTGGCAATCGCGCCCGACGAGCGGCCGCCCTCTTTCAACATCTCATTCAGGTTCGGGCGCGACGCCTGCCACGCGGGCGCGAGCCCGAAGACAAGCCCCGTCAACGCCGAAATCGTGATCGCGAACGCGAGCACCGACCCGTTCATCTCGATACTCGATTGGCGAACGATGTTGGCCGGGCTCAAAGCGATCAGCAGGTCGAACTCCCCACCACGCGAGCAGCAGCCCCGCCGCCCCGCCCGCGAGCGCGAGCATTACGCTCTCGGTCAGAAATTGCCGCACAAGCCTGCGCCGCGTAGCGCCGATGGCAGAGCGGATGGCGATCTCTTCTGCCTCACCGACGCGCGCGCAAGCAGCAGGTTCGCCACATTCGCGCACGCGATCAGCAGGACTGACACGACCGCCCCGAGCAGCACGAGCAGGATCGTGCGAACGCCGCTCGTCATCTGCGCGTGCAGACTGACGAGCCTTGCGCCTATGCCGGTATTCGTCGCGGGAAACTTCTCTTCAAGCTCGCGGGCCACGGCGGCAAGCTCCGCCTCGGCCTGCTCGATTGTCACGCCCTGACGCAGCCTCCCGGTTACGGAAAGCAGTCGAATGCCCCGGCCGCGACTGGCAACGGTGTTCGACGCAAGCGGCACCCACAGGTCGGCGTCCTCAAGAAAGCGAAAGCCTTCGGGCATGATCCCGATGATCGTCGCCGGGTTGCCGCCAAGCTGGAGCGATTTGCCGACCAGGTCCGGGTCCCCGCCGAACTGCCGCTGCCACAGGCCGTGGCTGACAACAACGACCGCGGGCGCGCCTGCGATGTCATCCTCCGCGGCGAAGGCACGGCCGCGCGCGACGCTGGCCCCGACGAGATTGAATATGTTGGCCGAAAACAAAGAGCCCGCCGACTTGCTCGGTCTCGCTGCCGCCCGTCATGTTAAAAATCCATCTGGGTGAGGCGGCGGCCATTTCTTCAAAGCTCTGGCCGCGCTCCTTGAAATCTTTGAAGTCATCCAGCGAGATCGATTCTTCCGATTTGCTCTCCTTCGCGTTTGTCTCCCAGACCATCACCAGGCGGTCGGGATTTTTGTACGGGAGCGGACGGATTAAAACGGCGTCGACTACGCTGAAGATGGCGGTTGTCGCGCCGATGCCGAGACCGAGCGTCAGCACCGCGATTAAAGCGAGCCAGGGTTGCGCATCAGCATGCGCGCACCGTGTCGAACGTCCTGCCAGATGGTCTCCATCGTTATCCCTCCCGAGAATCTATAATCCAGGTTTCGTATTCGATATTTATTCATGGCGCAATGCCTTAATCGGATCAACTTTTGCCGCGCGCCGCGCCGGCAGGTAGCTTGCGGCGAGCGCCACCGCTCCCAGAAGCAACGCGCCAAACGCGAAGACGGGAGCATCAATCGCGCTGACTCCATATAGCTGGCCCTCAAGACCCCGTCGCCGCAAACGAGCGGCCAGCCCCAGGATGATTCCGGCCATCGCGATGACAAGCCCCTCGCCCATGACCAGGCGGAGCACTTCCCTGCGACCGGCTCCCAGAGCCATTCTCACGCCTATTTCGCGCGTGCGCCCGACACCGCATAAGACATAACGCCGAATATGCGGTCGCGGAAAGCAAGAGCGCGAGCGCGGCAAACAGCCCCAGTATCATCGCGCTGAATCTGGTTCGCGAAGTGGCGGCGGAGGTCCGCTCAGTCATGGACTTGATGTCATAGATGGGACATTGCTATCGAGCGCGATCACTTCGCGGCGCACAGGGTCGGCGAGCGCGGTCGGGTCGGAAGCAGTCTCTACGAATTAGAAATGAGGGAGACTCGG
>CAWHTK010000010.1:0-58019 GCA_963832205.1 Blastocatellia bacterium
AAAACCCGAATATAGGTCGCGGAAAGATAATGAATTGGCGAGATTTACACACTATATCCGTACAAGCTATATGCCCGGAGAGAAGATTTTATCAGTTTGCTGTGCCGCAAACTGTGCCGTAACCCTGTTCAGTCATCCCATCTAAGTGGTGATAATTCAGTATCACTCAGTATCACATAAGGCTACGGCACAATCGCGGCAACTCAATCAAAGATTACTACTTAGTATCGCTCAGTAGCACTCCGTCATCGTTCGATTCGTCTTCGGGCACGGTAGCGACCTCCAATTTTTTTTGCCAACATCTATTACATTCATAGAACTCATACCCGTGTAAACCGGGACAGAACCTTCAACGGTGCCGCATTCCTCGCTTCAATCCTGATGTGGCTATAGCGTTAAGCATACGGCACAAGTAATGCCCGCCGATTTTCGTTGAAGATCATCCTTCTCGACACTACACACGCTCATTGCCGCCGGTTTCAGGACTGTCGCAGCGGCAAGCCATAGATGTTATTTATAATTCCGCTTGATAGGGCAGAAGCTCTCCGCTAAAGTGGCGCAAGTTTGTCCAGAAAGTGATGAGTAACAATGTACACCATTCGTCAGGCGGCAGAGGTCACGGGCGCATCAGTCATAAGCCTGCGCATCTGGCTTGCCGGCGATGAAGAGAGGCCGAAGCGGTTTCCCAATGCCCGGAGAGAAAGCTATATTAAAGGCTTCGTTAATCCAGGTCGCGGCAGGCCCCGCAAGAAGTCTGCTGATAAAAGTAAGAATGAAGGGTAAGCTATGCGGTCGCGGCGGCTCCCTGCTTTGCCACTCACTGTCGCTATGCCTATCACCTGCCCCGGCGAGGACTGCGGGCGGCGCTATCTGGTATGGACCGGTGCGGGCGCGTGGGGTGATTTTGAGCGGGCTAAAGAGATCGCCTGTGAAGAGGGCCGCGCGTTGATCGATGTCAGGTCTAGCCCATTTACTTACTGCGCATGTGGAGAGCTGTTCGATTTTACCGAAGGCACCAGCGGTCTTGTTATGTGAGGCCGCGAAGGTGTGCAAACCAGTGCCAGAATGTGCATAGCAACATGCATTTTCGTTTAGGGGGCTAGTTCTTACCTCTGACGCGGCCGTTCTTCTCTCGCTCCCCTCTGCTCTTCTCCTTTTCGCCCAACCCGACCCGCTTTTCAATCTCTCGCTTTGCCTGTTCGATCCTCTTATTCACTTCATTCAATGCCTCGCGCTTTAGCCTCTCTTCCAAAGTAAGCTCCTCTTTTTTATCCCCGCTGGCCCCGTCTGCCGAACTGCCAGGTGCGGGGGTAGGTTTCTCGCGGCTTTCGGGTGTGCTGTTCTGGCGAGTTTCTTCACCGGCGGGAGGCGGGATACCGGTTTGCGGCCGCGACCTTTCGGGTTGGCTCGGAACGCCAACAAAGTGGGCTATCGCGGGAGCGAGCGCCCCTCCGGCAAGCCATCCGGCGCCAATTCCCAGAATTGAGGCAAGGACAAGAGTCGCCAATCTGATTAACAGTCTAATTGCGGGCGATAATTGCACGCTTCTAATTATATATGCCAGGAGGCGGGAATGCCCTAAAATCTGCGTGAATCAAACGGCGCGGTGATTCGGGGTTGCGCGCGGGGAATATGACCCCGCGCGCAACGGGTTCATCGCTGTTTTCTGGCGGTGCTTCTATCGCCCGCTCTCTTTGACGCGGGCTTCATCGCCACCATCGGTTTCGGGTGCCAGAACTCCTCGCCTCCGGCCATGGCAAATTCTTTCGACACATAACTCATCCTGGGGCTGAAGGCGTAGAGGCTGTTCTCGCTCCCGATCATAGACTCGCTTATGAGCTTTGTCCTCTTCTTTATTCCGTCTTCCCCTAGCGCAGCCCTGACAGCCCTGGCGCGGTCGGGGTTGGGGTCCATCTCGGCCAGAGATTTTCTCGGCGTGATCACCAGAAAAGTTCCGTTGGCCATTCCCGCGTTCACCTCGAAGACATGGCTCGGAGTATCGACCTTTGCTTTCTTCAGGGCGTCAACCAGAATCTTTCTCGCCTCGAACCACTCCTCGTTATGCCCCGGGCGCAGACGGACCGTGTTTATCTGAAAGTATCGCATCCGCGGAATATTCACCTCGACGTGATGGCTCAGGTCCTCGCGATAGCTGGCAACGATGCCACGCTGGTTGGTGCGGAATTCGGCATCCGCCGCGTCGAGCCGGCTGAACTCCCTCATCAGCTCCATATTCTTCTCCATCGCCATGTGGTCTCTCTCCATTGCGGCAAACGATTCGTAGCCGGTGATAAACCACGCGTCGTTTGCGCCGGCAATCGACGATATGGCGAGAGAGATTGTCGGCCAGTTGGCCTTCTGTAGTGCCTTTACGTAGCCGGTCTCTAACTGCTCGTGCGCGCCCACGCGGGCAGCCTTTATATCTTCGCGGAATATAAAGAGCACTCTCGGCGGCGCCCCCGGCGAGGGCGTTTGTGCCGACGCCTGATCTATGCCCGAAAGAACCGCGCATATCGCAAACAGGAATAAAAAGCTCTTTTTCATGGGAATCTCCTTTGTTTTTAGCATGCATTATCCGAGTGGCGGGGACCCGGGGCGAAAGCCCGAAGTCCCACTCACAGCCCAGGGGATTTGAGTCCTTTTATAACTCTGTGAAAGCGCGATTTGATCGGCGGTAATAGTGTCGCGCTAGAGATGAATAAGAAAGAGTCTTATGACTAATGCTATGTAGCCGCTCATAGCACGAACTGATAGCAAGGTTGTATAACAAGAACCGTCAGATGTAGCCGGTTAAATACGCCTCGCGCGACTGCGACGTTGATCGAGATGTGCGTGTGAGCCAGGAATCTCAGGAGTTGCGGGTGATGTCGCAGCGTGCGGGATTATACCACCAGCGAGTGGCTCCACAAGTTCTTTTATACGATACCCGAATTGAGTTCTTCACAGGCGCGGCCGGAAAAAAAGTTTCGCCCAGAGCAACAGTATGACTTCGCCTGACATCCTTCTATAGCCTGCCTCCACGGAATCTACCGGCGACAATCACGTTTTCGGGCTCAAAATTGCTTAATAAGAAGAGGTATAGCTAAGTCGCTGCCTTCCGTACCTGATTGAAACATATCTCCAGAAATGAGTATGGAAACGCGACCAGGGGAGCGGTTTCCAATGCAGAAAATCCTCATAGTTGAAGACAATCAGGATTTCCGCGATCTGCTCGCGTTAATGCTTAAAGGCCAGGGCTATGAGGTCTATACGGCGGATAACGGGGAGGAAGGCATAAGGCTTGTCGATGCTAATTGCCCGGATTTAATAATAACCGACATCAACATGCCTCGTATGGACGGCATTGAGATGGTAAGGGTCCTGCGCCGGAAGCCCGAGTGCAACAAGGTGCCCATCCTTGTCGTAAGCGCCTACGGCAGCGGCAGCCTGAAAGAAGCGATGAGCGCGGGGGCGGACCAGGCCGTGCGCAAGCCATTAGATTATGACAGGCTAGTGGTCGCTATCAGCAGACTGCTCGAATAGCTGACAAAAAGCGGCGGCGTGTCATCCCCGCCTCGACTTTAGTCGACCGGCGCGACCTGCTATAAAGGCAGGCATGCAGATCGAGATTCGCCTCGCAACGATGGCCGACATCCCGCGGCTTGAGCAACTCATATCCCAATCCGTCCGCGGTTTGAGCCCGGGCTACTATACGACGGACCAATCCGAGAGCGCGCTTGTTTACATATTCGGCGTCGATACCAATCTCATCGGCGACGGCACATACTACGTCGCTCAATCAGAGAATCAACTCGTCGGATGCGGCGGGTGGAGCAAACGCAAGACACTTTATGGAGGCGACCAGGCGAAGCCCGACGCGCCAGACGAATTACTCAACCCCGACACACAGGCCGCGCGCATAAGGGCGTTTTTTGTCCACCCGGACTGGGCACGCCGCGGGATCGGCAGGCGTATAATAGATGTCTGTGAGCGCGCGGCCCGCCAGGCTGATTTCAAAACGGTCGAGCTTGTGGCGACGCTGCCCGGGGAGCCTCTCTATAAAGCGTGCGGGTATGAAGTGGCGGAGAGGTTCAACATAGACTTACCCGCGGGGGTAAAGCTTCCTGTGGCAAGAATGGTGAAAGAGATGACTCGATGAAACGGCGAGCAGTCTTTCATCTATAACCGGGCTTCGCGCAATATTAATATTAATTTGATTGACACAGACTCACGGGGAGATAACTGATGAAAGCAACCTGGCGTGACAGCGTCCTGGCTGAAAGCGAAGAGACTATTGTGATAGAGGGTAACCACTACTTCCCGCCTACTTCGATAAACGGCGAGTTCTTTCGCGAAAGCGACACAAAGACCAATTGCCCGTGGAAAGGCCAGGCGAGCTATTATGATGTGGTAGTCAACGGCGAAGTGAACAAAGACGCGGCCTGGTACTACCCCGACCCGAAGCAAGCGGCCGCCGAGATCAAAGGATACGTGGCCTTCTGGCGAGGCGTGAAAGTCGGCGGGCAGTAAGCCCGGTATTTCGAATCTGCTATTTCATACATCAGGCGCAAATCATCAAACGCAAATCGATGCTCGCCGCCAACAGCTTTCTATTCGTACCTGAGAGCTTTCATCGGGTCTATATTCATGGCGCGGCGCGCGGGCAGGTAGCATGCGATGAGCGCGATTGCCGCGAGAAAGGCCGCCACGACGGCGAAGACCGCCGGGTCGGTCGCGCTCACGCCGTGTATGAGACCCGATAAGACGCGAGTCACCGCGAACGCCCCCGCAAGTCCGAGCGTGAGCCCTACCCCTACAAGGCTCATGCCCTGAGTGATCACCATGCGCAGCACATCCGTCTTTCCGGCTCCCAGAGCCATTCTCAGGCCGATGTCGTGCGTCTGCTGCGTTACCGTGTAGCTCATCACCCCGAAGACGCCTATCCCGGCCAGCAGGACCGCTATCGAGGCAAAGACCCCGAGCAGAATCATATTGAAGCGGCGCGCGGCAATCGATTTGTCGAGCAATTCGTTGAGCGTGCGCGTCTGCCATATGAGCTGGTTCTTATCGAGTTCCAATACCGCGCCGCGAAGCGTCGGGACGATGTCGGCCGGGTTGGGTGACATCGAGCGCGCCACGAGATTCATTCTCCTTGCGGGGTTCTGTAGATGCGAGACATAAACTATCGGCACTATATCCTGGTCCAGACCCATCTGTCGCACGTCGCCTACGACGCCGACTATCTGGCGCGGGGGAAAATCCGCGTCATCCCCATCCAGGTGTTTGCCGATCGGGTCTTCGTCCGGAAAGTACGTGCGGGCCAGCGCTTCGTTTATTACGACCACTCCCGGAGTAGCCGACGTATCCTGCTCAAAGAACGCGCGCCCCTTGCGCATAGACATTTTCATCGCTTCGAAGTAGCCGGGGCCTATGATCTGGTAGCGGGCCCTCGGCGATTCACCCGCCGGGGCCGGCGGCCGTCCGACGATGTTGAAGGTATAGACTATATCCTGGTCGCCCAGCGGCAGAAGCGTAGTCACTGCGGCCGCCTCTACGCCGGGCAACTTCGCGGCGCGACGCGTGACCTCATCAAAGTATGCGGACAGTTGTTCGGGTTTTGAATACTTCGAGGGCGCAAGCGGCAGGTCCATTGTCACCACGCGGTCGGGGTCATAACCCGGATCGATGGCCATGATATGAAGGAAACTCTTGACCAGCAGCCCCGCGCCTATGATGAGCACGAGCGATAACGCGACTTCAACGACGACGAGCGCGCCGCGAAGACGCTTGCGGCTGCGACCGGCGCTTGCGCCTTTTGCTCCTTCTTTCATCATCTCGCTCAGATTCACCTTCGACGCCTGAAGCGCCGGAGCCATCCCGAAGATTACGCCGGTCAGCGTTGAAACTATAAAGGTGAAACCGAGCACGCTCGCGTCGAGTCCGGCCTCTTCGATGCGCGGCAGCCCCGCCGGACTCATGGCCACAAGCAGATCGAGACCCCATATCGCGAGCAGCAGCCCCGTTGCGCCGCCCGCAAGCGACAGCAGCAGGCTCTCTATGAGCAATTGCCGCACAATCCGCGCCCGGTTTGCGCCCAGAGCGGCGCGTATCGCAATCTCTTTCCCGCGGGTGCTGGCCCGAGCCAGCAGCAAGTTTGCCACGTTCGCGCAAGCGATCAGCAGGACGAACCCGACCGCGCCGAACAGAACGAGCAGCGCCGGGCGAATCTCGCGCACAAAATCTTCGTGGAGCGAGACGACCCTGACCTGCCTGTTGGTGTTCGTCTCCGGGTACTGCGATTGGAGGCTGGCGGCGATGTTGCTCAAATCGGCCTGCGCCTTTTCTATTGAGACGCCCGGCTTGAGTCGGGCAACGAGCGGCAAGAATACCGAGTCGCGCTTGTTGAAATATGGTTCAAGCGAAAGGTCTGTGATCGGCATCCAGTACTGTATGGCGTGTTCGGGGTCGAGCGGGAACTTGAAGCCCGCCGGCATGACGCCGACGACGGTTCTCTCTCCGGCCAGCTTGATGGGCTGCCCGATTATACTCGCGTCGCCCGCGAAATGGTTCTGCCAGAAATCGTAGCTGAGCACGACGACGGGCGGAGCCCCCACCCTGTCTTCTTCCGGTGTGAAGACGCGGCCGGCGACAGGCTGCACTCCCATTATGGGAAACATCTCGGCGGAAATATCCACGCCGGTCACCCGCACCTTATCTTCGCCCGCGCCCAGCACCGTGCCGGATTGCTGGTAAGCGGCCACGTATTCGAGCGATTCGCTCCGCGTTTTGTACTCGATAAAGTCTGGGTAAGAGAATACCCCGCGCTGATCGGGCCGTTGCGGGCTCACGACGAACAGACTTACGATGCGGTCGGGTTGGTCGAAGGGGAGCGGGCGCAACAACACCGCATTGACCGCGGAGAAGATCGCGGTGTTCGCCCCGATGCCCATTGCGAGGGCCAATATTGCTACGATTGTGAAAAAAGGCTTGGCGGAGAGCACCCGCATTCCGTATCGCAAATCTTGCCAGATTGATTCCATGATGACGGTTCCCTTTTTTTTATCGACCGGTCTGTTTTGCTCTCTTGCGAGCGACACCGCCCGGAGGTTTCGGGCAAAGAAACCATGCTCGGCGCGGCTCAACTCGCACTCAAGCAATTGCCAATCGCGGATCGACGCCTCGGCCCGCGCGCGCGCCTCCTGCTCCGATGCGCCGCCGGCCAGACAGTCTTCGTAGGCGGCTTCGAGATACTCGGCCAGCTCCTCGACGATCTCCATCTCGCGCTCGCCGGTAAGCCCGAGCGAGGGCAGGCGCGAGCGTATGTACTGCTTCCAGTAGCTCTTTTCAGGCATCCTTTAAATCATCGGTGATGCGCGCTACGCGGTCGAGCGCGGTAAAAAATTCCTGCCAGGTGTTTCGCTGCGCGGCAAGCACTTTGCGCCCCTCGGCGGTGAGCTTGTAGAAGCGGCGGCGGCGCTCGCCGGCCTTTTCAATCCACTGCCCCTTTATCCAGCCGCGCTTCTCCATGCGGTAGAGCAGCGGGTAGAGCGAGGCCACGTGAAATTGCAGCACCCCCTCTGACCGCTCGCCTATAAGCTTGGCTATCTCGTAACCGTGGCGCGGCCGGTCCTCGACCAGCGCCATGATCAGCATCTCGGTGCTCCCCTTCTTTAGCTCTCGATCAAACATAGAAGTTATTCCAATATGTGGCAAAGCCATATAACACCATCGCGGACGGGCAAGTCAAGAAAAAATATCGACGGGCGCGATTGTGGTGTTGATCAGAGAGGATGGGAAAGAGTAATGGCTTTGCTAAATCAGCTCGAAAAGCTCCGCAGGGGCGCGATGCTTATAGAGGGTGTATGAGAAGAATCAAGAAACTCAAGCAATGGTGAGCCCCGTAGGGGCGCGATGTCTATAGAAACCGGCTGGTTTTCTTTCTTGGAGCCCCGTAGGAGCAGGATATGATATGCCGCTCCTACGGGGCTCACACACTATCTACGACTATTGCTATAAACATCTCGCCCCTACGGGGCTCCTGTCATAGGGCAAGACTTTATACGCAAGGCCCCTAATACGCGTTACTTATTTATGCCTGGCCGTTCGGCTTCAGGTATTTCTCGAACCAGCCGAGAACCGTGTCATACCACAGCTCCGAGTTCTGCGGCTTCAATATCCAGTGGCCTTCGTCCGGGTAGAGCAGCAACCTCGAATCGACGCCCTGGCGCTGGAGGGCCGTAAAGAGTTGCAGCCCTTCCGTGTATGGGACGCGATAATCGAGCTCGCCGTGTACGACAAGCGTCGGGGTTTTAAAATTCTTGACCCACAGGTGCGGCGACCACTTCGTGTACAGCTCCGGGTTGGCCCACGGCGTCCCCTTGAACTCCCACTCCGTAAACCACAGCTCTTCGGTCGCGCCGTACATGCTCGTCAGATTATAGACGCCCGCATGCGAGACCAGCGCTTTGAACTTCACGCGCGGGTCGTCGTTGTGGCCCAGAATCCAGTTGACCATGTATCCGCCGTAGCTGCCTCCGGCCGCCCCCACGCGCTCGCGGTCAACGAAAGGCATACCCGCCACCTTGGCCACCCCGTTCATTATGTCCGTATAGACCTTGCCTGCCCAATCGCCCGATATCTCGTCGGTAAACTTCTGACCGTAGCCTGTCGAGCCCCGCGGGTTGGGCGCAAAGACGACGTACCCGGCCGCGGCAAAGACCTGCGGGTTCCAGCGGTAGCTCCACGCATCATTCCAAGCGCCCTGCGGCCCGCCATGAATGAGCACGATGAGCGGGTACTTTTTCGTGGGCGTAAAGTTCGCCGGCTTTATGAGCCATCCATGATTAGCCGCGCCGCCCGCGCCCTCCCACGTCACGTCCTCCGCCGGCTTGAGATTGAACTGGCCGAGGAAGGCCTTATTGATTTCGGTTACCTGCGTCATGCCGGTGCCGTCGGCGCTCGCGCGGAATACTTCGATCGGATGAGTCATGCTCTGCCGGGTAAAGATCATCGTGCGGCCGTCGCCGCTCAATTGCACGTCGTCGTTGACGCCGCCGTCGATTACCTTCCGGGCCTGGCCGCCGCTGACCGAGATCTCATAAATAGGCTGGCGGCCGCGCTCGGCCAGGGTGAAATAGATCTTCCGGCTGTCGGGCGTAAAGGCGAAGCTTTCGACATGATTATCAATCTGCTCGCTTATTGATCGGCTTTCGCCAGACTTGCGGTCGTAAAGCATCAACCGCCAGCGGTCGGCTTCAAACCCCGCGCGCTCCTGCGAGCGGTAAGCGATAAAGCGGCCGTCGGGCGAATACTGCGGCGACACGTCGTTGCCGCGATTCCTGTCGGTTATGCGGCGCGCCTGGCCGCCCGCGATTGGCGCGATAAAGATGTCGCCGTTTGTCGAGAGGGCTTCATCCTTGTCGGTGTTGCGCACAAAGGCGAGTTCCCGCGAATCATTCGAGAAGGCGTAATTCGCGGGGCCGCCGAGGCTGAAAGGAGGCGAGTCCCAATTGCCCGGCGTCATGTCGCGCGACTCTCCCGTGTCGGTCGCGACTATGTAAACGTGCGTACGCTTGCCCTCTTTGTAGCTCGTCCAGTGACGGAACAATAGAGAGTCCGCGATTCTCGCTTTGACCTTGCTCTCGGCCGCGGCCGCGGCGCGCTTGCGATTGCAGTCGTCCGTCGTGCAATCGGGATAGATGTCCGAGGCCACGGCGATCCATTTCCCATCGGGCGACCATACGGGGCCGTCGGCCCCGGTCGGGATGTTCGACACTCTCTTCGACTGCCCGCCTGCAATATCGAGGAGATAGATTTGCGGTTCGCCGTCGCGCGCGGATATGAAAGCGAGTCGCGAGCCGTCGGGCGACCAGCGCGGCGAATGCGACGACTGCTTCTCGTTTGTAAGCTGGCGCGCCGGGCCGCCGGTCGTCGGCGCGAGGTAGATTTGCGTCGTGCGGCGGTTGGCCTCCTTGTCCGTATCGGTAACCGTATAGGCGACCCAGCGGCCATCGGGCGAGAGCTGCGGATCGCCCACCCGGCGCACGACTATCAATTGATCGATTGTGAACGGCGCGGCGGCGGTCTGCGCCTTACTCGCCGTGACCATGCCAAGCCCCATCACGATGATGATCATCGGGGCGATAAAGCGTTTCATAACATCCTCCTTGACTGCGTTGCCTCCACGGAAGCAGATCGGAAAGAGCGGGCAAATGAAAAAGCTATCAACCGGCGAAGTTGAAGTCAAACTACCGGGCCGGGCCCGCGTCACGCGATGGCGAAATCGATAAGATGGCGCGCGCGGTCAACTCTTGTGACGACGACGCGCACCTCATCTCCGAGGCGAAACTTGCGACCCGAGCGAGCGCCCACCAGGCGATGCTTGCGCGCATGATACTCATACAGATCGTCGAGGAGCGTCGAGACATGCACTAGGCCCTCGACGAAAAACTCGTTTAGCTCGACGTAGAAACCGTAATCCTTGACCGACGTGATTATTCCGGTGAACTCCTCGCCCACGCGGGCGGCCATGAAATCGGCCTTGCGCCAGTTCATCAACTCGTCTTCGGCGGCGGCGGCCGCGCGCTCGCGCTCGCTCGTGTGCTCGCCTATGGATTCGAGAACCGCGCCCAGCTCGCTCTCGCGCTCTTCATCCAAGACCGCCGACGAAAGAGTCTTTGCCGCGCGCTTGCTGCCGAAATCGACCGCCTGCCACTCTTCCTCGACGCGACTGCCGCGCTCGATGACCTCGCGCAATAGCCGGTGAACGACCAGATCGGGGTAACGCCTTATGGGTGAAGTGAAATGGGTATAGGTCTTCATGGCGAGCCCGTAGTGGCCACGGTTCTGCGGCGCATAGCGGGCGCGCTGCATCGAGCGCAGCATCAGAAACGAAAGCATGCGCTCTTCGGGCCGCCCTCGTATCTCGCGCGAGAGGTGTTGGAACCCCCGCTGCGGCGTGGGGCCATGCGTTGAGAACTTGTGGCCGAACGAGCCCGCTATCTCGGCGAACTCCTCGACCTTAACCGGGTTCGGCTCCTCGTGTATGCGGTAGAGCATCGGCACGCCGAGCCGTTCGAGGTGGCGGGCGACGGTCTCGTTTGCAAGCAGCATGAATTCTTCGATGAGCCGGTGCGCGATGTTGCGCTCCGAGCGAAGTATGCCGCCGATCTTCCCCTCGTCATTAAATAGCAACACAGGCTCCGGCAATTCAAAATCTATGGCCCCCCGCTCTTCCCTTCTGCTGATGAGCGCAAGCGTCAGCCGGTGCATCTTTAAGATCATATCTTTAATGTGGGCGTAACCGAGGGCCGTCTCGCCCTCGGGGTTGGCGATGATCTCGTTGACCGCGGTGTAAGTCATGCGCTCGCGGCTGTGAATCACCGTCGGCACAAGACGGTAATCAACGACGCGGCCCGTCGCGTTCAACTCCATCAGCGCCGACACTGTGAGCCGGTCCACCTCCGGTTTGAGAGAGCATATCCCGTTTGAAAGCCGCTCGGGCAGCATCGGTATCGCGCGCTCGGGGAAATATACCGACGTGCCGCGGCGATAGGCTTCTTCATCGAGCAGGCTCCCGTCCCGCACATAATAGGCCACGTCGGCGATATGGACTCCCAGAAGCAGCCGCCCGTTGGGCAGCTCCTCAAGCGACACCGCGTCGTCAAAATCGCGCGCCGTCTCGCCGTCAATCGTGATCGTGAGCTTATCGCGCAGGTCGAGACGGCCGTTCAGTTCTTCGTCGCCGATCATCTCGTCTATGGCTTCGGACTCTTTTATCGTCTCATCGGAGAACCGGTGAGACAGGTGGTGCTTGCGGATGATTATCTCTATATCGATCCCCGGAGTGTCGTCGCGGCCGAGCACCTCGATGACGCGGCCCAGAGGAGGGCGGCCGGCGACGGGCGGGCGCGTTATCTCTACGTTTACAATGTCGCCGTCCGTGGCGCCCAGAGTGTCGGGCGGCGCGATGCTTATCTCATAAAGGAACTTTTCCTCGATAGGGGAGACGAAGCTCTCCGACGAAAGCTTTATGAACCGCCCCACGACCGTAGAGTTTGCGCGTTCCAGCACCGACTCGACGCGCCCTTCGCGCCCGCGCGCGGAGACGCGGGTAAGCCGCGCGATCACCTTATCGCCGTGCAGCGCCGCCCCCCTCGAATGCTCGTCTATGTAAAGGTCGCCGTCGGCGCGCTCGCGCTCATCTTCGGGAACGACGAAGGCGTGGCCCGAGCGCGTGCCTCGCAGGATGCCGATGATCAAGCCGGACGATTGCTTGCGCCAGTAACGCCCGCCTTTCGCGGAGGCGAGCCCCGTGCGGGCGAACTCCGTCAGGTAATCGCGCAGGCGCGCCATCTGGGCTTCGTTCAATCCGAGCTTTTCGGCCAGTAAGTCTGATTTTATTGCCCGCTCGCGCGATTTCGGCAGGGCCTGAAGCACTCTCTGCGGCGATAAGGTGGTAGTAAGCAATTACCCTCCGCGTAATCTAGAAATGAAATTGACAGCTCTCGCGCCGGCCAGCTAGTATATTTTCACTTCGGTTGAATGCACAATCTCGCAATTATGC
Organism: Blastocatellia bacterium; assembly: GCA_963832205.1. Taxonomy (GTDB): domain Bacteria; phylum Acidobacteriota; class Blastocatellia; order UBA7656; family UBA7656; genus DATBMY01. The sequence continues at coordinate 12,545 of CAWHTK010000010.1, forward strand.
GGATGTGGCGGAATGGCAGACGCGCAGCGCTCAGGACGCTGTGAGAGCAATCTCGTGAAGGTTCAAGTCCTTTCATCCGCATTCAACTACCAGCTAAAACCTGCATAGTAATGAACAGCATAACCCTTTGAGAGAAGATCCTTCCGAGGCAAATAAAGGGCAAGCAGGCTGAATAAGCCCGCGCGGATTCTATACCTACCGGCAGTTTGAAATCTAGCGCTATGTAAACGGATGCAAAAGGTTTTGTCTCGCGCGCCGCCGGGTTTAATATACTTCTGTCTCGCAATATCACGTTTAGGCTGCGATAAATTCGCCCTCTATGCTTTCGATTCGCGCAAAACTGACTCTGTGGTACCTGGGGATAGCCGCGACGGTGCTCATCGCGTTCGCCGTGGCGATTTATCTCTACCTGTCGCGCGGTATGCTTTCGGCAATCGACGCATCGCTATGGAGCCAGGCCGATCACATGGCTCGAATGATCGGCGACCCGTCGCGGAGCGAAGAGTCGGGCAGCTCGGGCGGGTTTCTTATGCAACCGCAGTACGTCACAATTCTCAATAGCGATGTCGAGATCACCGACCAGATCCTCGACAATGATGGACACGAAGTGCCGGTCATCCCCGGGTCTATCGAGCGCGCCCGCATGACCTGGGAGCCGCAGTTTGACGAAGTCTATATCACGCCTGACAAGCGCGCGCGCGTCGTCACCTGGCCCGCGCGCGACGAAGAGGGGGGCACCTTCTTCGTCATACTGGGCCAGTCGCTTGGCGGGCTGGCCCAGGCCCAGTGGCAGGTTCTTATACTGTTTGCGGTCTCTAATTCGATTGCGCTCGCGCTGGCCGGGCTCGGCGGCCTGTGGATCGCCAACAACGCCCTGCAGCCCGTCAACCGCATCACGCGCGCGGCCGAGCGAATAGGGCGAGGCAACCTCAGCGAGCGAGTCGAGGAGCCGCGCACGCGCGACGAGATCGGCCATCTGGCGGCGACCTTCAACGAGATGATTGGCAAGCTCGAACAGGCATTCGAGCGCGAGCGCCAGTTCACGGCCGACGCCTCGCACGAATTGAAGACCCCGCTCGCGGTGCTCAAGGGCGACATCGAAGTGACGCTCAGGCGCGACCGCTCTAGCGACGACTACAAACGCGTGCTCGAATCTTCGCTAGAGGAAGTCGACCGCCTGACCAGACTCGTAGACGACCTGTTGACTCTCGCGCGCTCGGACGCGGGCGAGCGCGTGCTTGAGCCCGGACCTATTCGCGTCGACGAGCTGGCGGCCGAAATCCATGCCTATATCAACCCGCTCGCCAAAAGCGCGGGCGTCGCGCTCGATTACATCCCGCCCGCCGAGCCCATGATCATCGAAGGCGATCAAAAACGGCTCAAGCAACTGCTCGTCAACCTGCTCGACAATGCCATCAAATATACGCCGAGCGGCGGCCGCGCCAGGCTGGCGCTCAAGGCCGAGGATTCGTCGGCGCTCATAGAGGTGTCCGACACCGGGCGGGGGATATCGGCCGAGACGCTGCCTCACATTTTCGACCGATTCTACCGACAGAGCGACCCTCTCGATTCGAGGGTGAACGGGTTCGGTCTCGGGCTGGCAATATCGAAATGGATCGTCAACGCGCACGGCGGCTCAATCGAAGCCTCAAGCCCCGAAGGCGCGGGCTCGCGCTTTACGGTACGGCTGCCGCTTTGGAAAGATGAGGAGTCCGAAGCCGGAAGTCGCGCTTTCGACCTTGATCACGCCTGAGCCTAACAGCCCTTGCGCGGAAGGATTGCTATTAGCTCCGCTAACAAAAGAATAGCCTTGCGTTTCTCCATCGCACGGGTCGGATGATATATCGCGGTTGCCGGCAGCCGAAAGCGCGCAGGCTTTCACCGCCGATTTGCCGGAACAAATCTCCGCGCGAAGCGTCTAACAACAACAGAGCGACGCCGCTATGCTCAGATGCAAGCTGCTTGCGGTCGCTTCATCTAACCAACAGACGGTTTCTGCCAGCCCTGCTCCAATCTCCATCAGGAGGCTCACATGAGAATTTCCACGCGTCTAGTCGCAGGCGTAATTCTGACCGGCCTTTCGCTGGCCTGCCTGCTCCTAAATTACACGACGAAAGTTGAATCCAATAACAAAGAACAGAAACAATCGAGGACTAATGCCGCCATCAGTTCAGCGCCAAACCCGGTCGCAACAAGCTGGCGAGTCGGCGAGCCAATCGTTCATGAAAACCTCGCGATCTTTCCTGTCACAAGTGACGCGTCGATTGGCACAGATGATTTCATCACGCTCGATGAAGGATTGCGCGCGGGCACTGTCACGGTCACGGAGCTGGGCGCTGACGGGCGCTCTCGCCCGATAATACGGCAACGCCCCGATGTGCGAGCTAACCGCATCTCACAGCAGCGCGCTGACAGCGCGCAGGTCAACAAGCTCGCCTTGACGAACAAGTCCGGCAAAAAGCTCGTCCTTATCGCGGGCGAGATGGTCGTGGGCGGCAAGCAGGACCGCATTGTCGGTTATGATGCCATCATTGCGTCGTCAGACGAGCCTGTGCCGCTCGACGTGTTTTGCGTAGAGCATGGCCGGTGGTCGGGCGAAGCGGCGTTTGCCAAGGGTCGCGCCAGCAGCGGGGGGAGCGGCGGGTTCATGATGGCTTCGCCGAAAGTGCGAGCCAGGGCGCAGGCGAAGAAAGATCAGAGCGAAGTGTGGAAAGGCGTGGCCGAGCAGGTTGAGGCCAACGGTGTCTCAACTTCTACCGGCGATCTCAAGAGTGTCTATGGAGACAGGCGAGTCAGCCGCACGATTGATAGCTACGAGCTTGCGCTCAAAGGGAAAGTTCCAGGAAAAGAGGTGATTGGGGTCGTGGTCGCGATAAGTGGTCGCGTGGTATCGGCTGACGTGTTTGCAAGCCCCAGGCTGTTTCAAGCCTACTGGCCGAAGCTGCTGAAGTCTTACGCGCTCGAAGCCCTTAGCTCGAAAAAGAGCGCTTCCGAAAAGGCGAGCGTGAAGGACGCGGAAGCTCTTCTTGCGCGAGCAAACGGCGGCCAGCGGTCGAGCGGTAAAGAGGGCGTTTATAAACTCACAGAGCATCAATCGGACGCCGATGCAAGCTTCGAGCTTGAGGGCGAGGCGAAGTCGTCAAAGGTGCTTGTGCATTTCAACCGCGTGAGCAAAAAATGAAATGATCGGAGCAGAGGGTTGAATCCGGGCTGTGAACGGTGCAGCCCGGATTTGCGGGAATTCATCACTTCCACATCATCATAATAAGAACGGACAGTCGCGCGAGCGTCCGTTTAAGCTTCAGGTCTGCGCCATAGAGCCCTGACCTCGGACTTCCGACCTCGGACTTCCAGCATCTTTGTGTTACCATCAGCCACGGCATGCCCATCAGGAATCAGAATAAGCGATGGATTCAGACCCGCTGTGACGACGCCTGCCGGTCGCGGCTGAGCCGCGAGCTTGGCATATCGGAGGTCACGGCTCACTTGCTGGCAAACCGCGGCATCACCGAGCCCGACACTGCGCACCACTTTTTAAACCCGAAGGTCGCCGATCTGCACGACCCCTTCCTGATGCGCGACATGCGCGAGGCCGTGGCCCGCATACTGGGCGCCGTCGAGCGTAAAGAGAAGATACTCATTTACGGCGACTACGACGTAGACGGCACTACCTCGACGGTCATACTCAAGAAGGCGCTCTCGCTCATCGGGGCCGACGTTTCCTATTACATACCTGAGCGGTTGAAGGACGGGTATGGCCTGCGCGACGACGCTATGGATAAGGCGCGCGCCAGCGGCATCAACCTTATCATCAGCGTCGATACCGGCATACGCGCGCAGGCGACCGTTGAGCGCGCGCGCGAGCTCGGGCTCGATATAATCATCACCGACCATCACCTGCCCGAAGAGGGGTTGCCGCGCGCGAACGCCGTGCTTAACCCGAAGCGGCGCGACTGCGACTATCCTAATAAAAACCTCGCGGGCTGCGGCGTCGCCTTTAAGCTCGCGCAGGCGCTTTTGACCGAGACCGGCCGCGGGCGGTTCGTCGAATCGTTCATTAAGATCGCGGCCATCGGGACGATTGCCGATATAGTCCCGCTGACGGGCGAGAACCGGGTGATAGCGAAATACGGGCTCGCGGGGCTTCAGCAGTCTACCAACTACGGGCTGCGCGCGCTGCTGGAGGTGGCGGGAGTAGCGGGCAAATCGGTCTCCTGTTTTGACGTGGGCTTTCGAATCGGCCCGCGCATCAACGCGGTGGGGAGGATGGCCGGGGCGAGCGCGGCCGTCGACCTGTTTGACGCGCCCGACCTGGAGACGGCCATGAGGCTGGCGGTGCAGATGGACGAGCAGAACTCGGCCAGGCAGAAGACCGAGGCCGACATAATCGCCCAGGTGCTTTCGGAAATCGAGCGTGACAAATCGCTCGGCCGGTCGCGCGTCGCGGTCATAGCGGGCCGCGATTGGCACCGCGGCGTCATAGGCATAGTCGCGTCGAAAGTCGTCGAGCGCCTCTCCCGCCCGGCGATAATAATCTCGATAGACGGCAAATCGGGCCACGGCAGCGGCCGGTCAATACCGGCCTTTCATCTGCTCGACGCGCTCGAAAGCTGCGGCGAGCTGTTCGAGCGGTTCGGCGGGCACTCGCATGCCGCGGGGCTGGTCATCCCCGCCGACCGCATCGACGAGCTGCGGCGGCGGCTCGACGAGTACGCGCGCCCGCGCCTCAGCGATGAAGACCTGATCCCCATCGTAGAGACGGATCTGACGCTGCCGCTCAGGCTCGCCACGCGCGAGACCGTCGAAGAGATAATGCACCTTGAGCCTTTCGGCCCGGGGAACCCGCAACCGGTATTCGAGTCGCACGGCGCGCAGGTAGTCACGGCCCCGCGCGTGATGAAAGAGAAACACCTGAAATTTCGCGTCCAGCAAAACAGCCGCTGGCTAGACTGCGTCTGGTGGGGCGCCGGCGAGCGCGCGTCAGACATATTCCCCGGCGACCGCGTGAGCCTCGCTTTCACCCTCTCTGAAAATACCTACAACAACAATACGCAGGTACAGCTTACGCTCCGCGATCTAAAGATTCAGTAGGCGATAATCGGCAGTCGGCGGGCGCCGAAGCATCAGGCGGACTTTAAAACGACAGGTTAACTGCTCGCCGCTCACTGCCTGCGGCTTACCGATTACCTCGACACTAAAAGAGTCGGCGTGTAAGAATCATAAAGGTTTATGATACGTGTAAAGCTCTTATCGGCAGGCAGGCTCGCGGCGCTCGCGGTGTTTATAACAATCGCGGCGGCGCTCGCCATCTATCTGACGATGCGCGGCCGCCGGGTCGAAGGCGACGAGGGCCGGCCAAAACTACAGGGGCGCGTTGTCGCCATATTCAACAACACCCGCTACGCGCACGAAGTCGAGGGTCGCATCCGGTTCGTCCTGACAGCCGGCACCGACAAGACATACGAGGACGGCACGCACGAGCTAGAGCAGGTCAAGCTCGAAAGCTTCGGCGCGGATGGCACTCGCCATGACAAGGTTGCGTCCGACAGCGCGCAGGTGAGCGACACGTCGAACCTGGGCAAGCTCGACGCCGAATTCATCAATAACGTGGTGGTGGAAACCTCTGACGGAATGGTCGTCAAAACGAGCTACCTGCATTACAACCAGGCAAAGAATACGGTCGATACGGACCGCCCCGTGGAGTTCGCGGGCGATACGCTCGAAGGCAAATGCGTCGGGTTGATCATCGAAATAATGGACGAGCGCGCCCGTTTGCTGAGCGACGTTGACCTGACGATCAAGGCGGAAGGCAAGAGCGGGAGGCAAGCGATAGGCAAAAAGAGCGAAGCCGGCAACGACGCGGATAAGGCCGCGCGCAAGGCGGCGCGCAAGGCCCGCAAGCGCGCGCGCAAGCTCGAAAGAAAGCGCCGCGCGGAGCTGGCGGGCGCAAGCAGTGAAAAGAGCGGCAAGGCTTCCGGCAAAACCGGAAAGACGACCGCCAGCATTGCGAGCCTGGCCTCGAAGGAGCCGACCCGTGTGCGCTGCGCGTCGGCGCTGCTTGAAAAGAAAGAAGGCCGCGTCACTTTTACTAACAATGTCATCCTCACCAAGGGCGCGGACGAGATGAAGTCCGATCATATGGTGGGGCTTATCAACGACGAAAAGAAGATCGAGCGCATCGAAGCGCGCGGCAACGCGCGCCTCGTCCAGAAGGACCGCGCCGAAATAAGCTCGACCGACATGGATTTCTTCTTCGGGGATGCAAACCTGCTTATCCGCGCGGTGGCGATGGGCGGCGCTTACACCCGCTCGCTCGGGCCGGGGGCGACCCGCGAGGCGCGCGCGAGTACCATCGAGGCCACGTTCGGCGACAGCCCGGCAGGCAACGTAGTCGAGACGATCAACGCTACGGGCGACGCGGTAATCAATATTCACGCGCCGACCAATGCTAAAGGCAACCCGGCCGCGCGCGAGCTGAAAGCAAACGCGGTAATGCTCAAGTTCTTTCCCGACGGGCAGAATATAGAATCGGCCGAGGCCGCGGAAAACGCGGTGATTACCGTCACGCCCATACGCGCCGAGCCGCGCGCCGACAAAAAGACCATAAGCGCGCCGCGCATGGATGGGCTCTTTTACGAGCAGGAAGGCCGGCTCAAGACTTTCAACGCGTCGGGCGGGGTGAAGGTGCAGATAGAGGCGATGACGGCCGGCGAGCACCCGCCGCGCATAACGACGAGCCAGACGCTCAAGGCCGACTTCAACACGGACTCTCAGGACGTTGAACCGCATGTTGCAGGAAGGCGATTTCAAATACGCTGAAGGCGACCGCAACGCCGAGGCCGAGCGGGCGACCTATGACGGGGGCAAAGAGTTTTTGAGCCTGAGAGGCAAGCGCCCGATGGCGTGGGACTCGAAGGCGCGCACGCAGGCCGACGAGATAGATTATGACCGCCGCGCCGACGAATCATTCGCGCGGGGCGACGTGCGCACGACTTATTACAGCCGCGAGACTACGAACAACTCAACGCCCTTCTCCAACACGAAATCGCCGGTCTTCATGACGGCCGAACGAGGCGCACGCGCGCAACAGCGAAGGGGTCGCGGTCTATACGGGCAACGCGCGCGGGTGGCAGGACGACAATTTCGTGAAAGGCGACCGCATCGAGTTGTACCAGAGAGATAAGCGCATGGTCGCGACGGGCAATGTCCAGAGCGCGCTTTACAATACGCGGCGCGAGGTCGGACCGGGCAAGACCGAGCCCGCGCCCGGCTTTGCTTCCGCCGACCGCATGACCTATTCGGACACGGAGAGGCTGGTTCACTACGAAGGCTCGGTGAAGGCGCAAGCAGGGAACGGACCGAATAGACGCCGATAAAGTTGACGTATATATGCATGGCAGAATCCAACGAAGTTGACCGTCTGTTTGCCGAGGGAAAAGTCGTGCTCGTGCAGCCGGGCCGCCGCGGGACGGGCGACAGGCTCGCTTACACGGGGAGCGATGGCAAGAGCGTTTTATCGGGAAAAACCGCGCGAGTTGACGATGCCGAGCAAGGCTCTACGATGGGCACTCAATTGACTTTCAATAGTCGCGATGATAAGATTTCGGTCGAAAATCAACAGGGCAGCTGGCCGAGTTCGATCAACCCATCGCTTGAAGAAGCAATGAAAGAATAAGTGCCAAATGGCAAGATGTGTCCGTGATCGAAACCCCGCCCGGCGACGCCAGAAACTCTGAACAAGCAAGCCCCAACGCTCCCACAAAACAGACCGGCGTGCTGGCCGTCCAGGGATTACGCAAGTCTTACCGCAAGCGCGCGGTCGTCGGCAACGTGTCGCTCGAGATAAGACAGCGCGAGATCGTCGGGCTGCTCGGGCCGAACGGCGCGGGCAAGACGACGATCTTTTACATGATAGTTGGCCTGGAGAAACCCGACAGGGGCAGGATACTGCTCGACTCCAAGGATATATCGCGCTTGCCGATGTACCTGCGCGCCCGCAACGGAATAAGCTACCTGCCGCAGGAGGCGTCGGTCTTTCGCAAGCTGACGGTCGAAGAGAACATAATGCTCGTGCTTCAGACGCTCCCGCTCACCCGTCGCGAGCGCGAGCACAGGCTTGAATCGCTGCTCGACGAGCTCGACATCGCTTACGTGCGCCACACCAAGGCGTATCAGCTGTCGGGAGGCGAGCGCCGGCGGACCGAGATAGCGCGCTGCCTCGTGATCGAGCCGCAGTTCATCCTGCTCGACGAGCCGTTCGCCGGCATCGACCCGATCGCGGTCATCGACATACAGCGGATACTTCAGAAGCTGCGCGAGCGCGGAATCGGAGTGTTGATAACCGATCACAACGTGCGCGAGACTCTGGCGATTACGGATAGAGCGTATATAATTAACGACGGACAAATATTTCGCGCCGGAACTCCCGATGAGCTGACGCGCGATGAAGAAGTTAAGCGAGTATATCTGGGGGAGAATTTCAGGATGTAGAAATCAGGAGTCAGGAGTCAGGAGCCAGAATAGAAGGCCGAAAGCGATCGCTTCCTTTCATACTGGCTCCTGACTTCTGACTCCTGACTCCTGACTTAGCTATGTCGGTCAAGCCACATCTTCACAACTAGTCTTTCACAGCGGTTGGTATTGACGCCGCAGATGCGGCAGCGCATCGAGCTACTGGCGATGACAAAGCTGGAGCTCGCCGATATGGTCACGACCGAGCTGGCGGCCAACCCCGTGCTTGACGAGGTTGCGCCGGGCGAATCGCTCCGACGACCAGGCATCGCTCGCAGACGACATCGCCGCCATTGACGCGACCGACAGCCGATTACATCGAGCCGGGCGCGGCGGTGACGGCGGACACGGTGGCTGCGGGCGGTGCCGGCAGGAGATGACCGCCGCGGTGATCGAGTCGGCTTCCGCCGATGGTGACGCGGAGCCCGACCGCGAGCGAGATTCGTTTCAGGAGATCGATTTCGGCTCGACCTTCGAAGAGTACCTCGACCCGGGCTACAAGACGCACGAGTACGAGGCGAAAGACGACGTCTCTTTCGAGAACATGCTCACGCGCCGCCAGTCGCTCTACGAGCAGTTGATCTGGCAGCTCCACCTGACGGATGTCGCGGACGGCGTGCGCTCGGCGGGCGAGGCGATCATCGGCAACCTCGACGAGAACACGGGGTTTCTCGACGCGACGATCGAAGAGATCGCGGCGATGGGTCCCTGGCCGATGGAGACGGTCGAGAGCGCGCTCCGCATAGTCCAGCGGCTCGACCCCGTGGGAGTCGCCGCGCGCGACGTGCGCGAATCGCTGCTGATTCAGCTCGACTACTACGGCTACGGCGACAGGCTCGCGACCGTGATGGTGCGCGACCACTTCGAGAGCCTGCAAACGCACAAGCTGCCGGAGCTCGCCAAGACGCTCGGCGTTCCGCTCGAACAGGTCCTCGAAGAGATGGAGATCATCAAGAAGCTCGACCCGAAGCCGGGGCGCAAGTACTCGGCCGAGGAAGCCGCAGCCGGTCGTCCCCGAAGTGACGATCGAAAAGGTCGGCGACGGCTACGTCATACGATTTGAAGACGACGGCATGCCGCCACCTGCGTATAAACCGGACTTATCGGCAGATGATGGAGTCGAAGGACTCGTCGAAAGAGACGCCGCGACTACATAAAGGAGCGGTTCCGCTCCGCCGTCGACCTGCTCAAAAACATCGAGCACCGCCGGCAGACGATCTATCGCGTCTGCCAGTCGATAGTCGAGCGACAGCAGGATTTCCTCGACCAGGGCGTCGAGCACCTGAGGCCGATGATGCTCAAGGACGTCGCCGAAGACATCGGCATGCACCTGAGCACCGTGTCGCGCGTGGTCAATCGCAAGTATGTCAACACGCCCGCAGGGCGTTTACGAGCTGCGCCGCTTCTTTACCGAGGGGATGAAGAGCGACACGGGCGAAGATGTTTCGACGCGCGTGCTCAAGCTGAAGATCAAGAAGATGATCGAGGCGGAGGACCCGCATCAGCCCGATCACCGACGACGAGATAGCGAAGCGGCTCGCCAGGGATGGCGTGAAGATGAGCCGGCGCACGGTCGCCAAGTACCGCGACCAGATGCGCATCCCCGGCTCGCGCGAGCGCCGCGCGATAGTATAGAGTCACATTTTTGGAACTCATGCAGGCAGCAAGATTCAAAGCCGCGGGCAGTACATAAAGGGCTGCTTACCGGCCGCGACCTTGTCTGCCTGCTTTCAATTAGGGGGGAATAAATGGAATTCGAGTTCACCGGTCGTCACGTAGAAATAACCCCGGCCGTCGAGCGGCTGGCAAAAAAAGAACTGGGCAAGCTCGACAAGATGCTGGACTCAGCCCCTATGCGGGCGCACATAACGGTCACCGCTGAAAAACACCTCAGGCGAACCGAGGTGGTCGTCTACTGGCGCGACAACGTATTCACCTCGGTGGCCGAAAACTCGGACCTCAACAAGTCGGTTGGCGAGGCCGCGGCCAAGGCGGCAAAGCAGGCCCTCAGGCTCAAAGAGAAGTTCACCAGCAAGAAAAAAGGGCGCTCCTCGGTCAAGGAGGTCGCCCCGGTGCCGGGCGGCGCCCTGGAAGCCGCGCCCAATACGACTCGCATAATCCAGGCGCGACGCTACCGCGTCAAGCCGATGACGCCCGAAGAAGCGGCGATGATACTGGCCGACTCCGACGATCAATTTATCGTCTTTCGCGACTCCGAAACGGATAGAGTCGGAGTGCTCTACGGCCGCAAGGACGGCAACTTTGGACTGATCGAACCCTGAGCAGAGGAAGGGGGACGAAGGACGGGGGCCAGGGCGTTTGAGATTTCAGGTCTGTTATCTCGGGTTTCAAATGCTGCTTCACTGACAATCCCGGTCCACACCCCCGGTCCCCTGTCCCCTCTTTTTATGCCTGTTTCGGTTGTGATCATCACCGGTGTTTCCGGGTCCGGGATGTCTTCGGCGCTCAAGGCATTCGAGGACCTGGGCTACTTCGCCATTGACAACCTGCCTGTACAGCTCATCCCGACCTTCGTGCGGCTGTGCGACGATTCGACGGAGATTGAGCGCACGGCATTCGTAGTCGATGTCCGCTCGCGCGAGTTTCTGGGCCGATTCCCGCTCATACGCCAGGAGCTTTCGGAAAAGGGCGTAAACGCCACGGTGCTCTTTCTGGACGCAGATGAGGAAGTCTTGCTGCGCCGCTACAGCGAGACGCGCCGGCCCCACCCGCTGCCCGATCAGGATGTGCTCGCGTCGATTCGCCAGGAGCGCGAGCTGCTGTCGGAGATACGCGACCTCGCCAACATCGTCGTCAACACGTCCGAGCACACGGTCCATACGCTGCGCGACGTGATAAAGGAGCGGTTCTCGGCAAAAAGCGACGCTGGCGAGCTGAGCGTCACCATCTCTTCATTCGGCTTCAGACACGGGCTGCCGCGCGGACTGGACATGCTTTTCGACGTGCGCTTCCTGCCGAACCCGCATTTCATTCCCGAGCTGCGCTCCTTTACCGGCCGCGACGCGCCTGTGGTAGAGTATCTGAAATCGCAAAGCGAGGTCGGGGACACAATCGAGCGGCTCGTCGATCTGCTCGCCTTCCTGCTCCCGCGCTTTAAGCGTGAGGGGAAGACTTACCTGACCGTGGGCGTAGGGTGCACGGGCGGCCGCCACCGCTCGGTGATGGTGGCCGAGGCCCTTAATATGCGGCTCGCCGAGATGGGCCACAGGACGAAGGTGGTCCACCGCGACATAGGGAAAGACGAGCAGCGATACATGGTGTGAAAGGAGCCGGGATTCACCCCTGAATCCCAAACGTCAATGGTAGGCGGAGTAATAGTAACGCACGGTCAACTGGCTAACGAGCTTCTCTCTGCCGCCGAGATGATCGTGGGCGACCAGATAAATCACATAACCGCCGTGTCGATCGGCTGGCACGATGACGTCAACGTCGCGCGCGAAGAGATAGAGCGCGCCATCGACAGGGTTAATTCCGGCAGCGGCGTCCTGCTGCTCACGGATATGTTCGGGGGCACCCCGACCAATATCGCCGCGAGCTTTCTGGGTCAGGCCCAGGTCGAAGTGATTACGGGCGTCAACCTGCCGATGGTCATAAAGCTCGCCGAGCAGGCCGGCGGCGAGCAACTGCCGGACCTCGCCCGCCGCGTGCGCGATCAAGGGCAACAGCAGATACACCTCGCCGGCGACATCCTCACGCCACCGAAAAACTAAACCGGTTTTGGATCTCAGGTTTTAGATCGCGGATTGTTTATGTTCATCGATTCCAGCACTGCACCATCATCAGCCGGCCCCGGTCCAGAATCCGAAATCGAAAATCCCAAATTGCTAGAGGTGTCGGACCTGAAGGTCTCGTTTCGCACGAGCGACGGCGAGGTGAAGGCCGTTGAACGGCGTGAGCTTTCAGATATATGAGGGCGAGACGCTGGGGCTTGTAGGCGAATCCGGCTGCGGCAAATCCGTGACGGCTTATTCGATACTAAAACTTCTGCCTCAGCCCCCGGCCCGATACGGCGGGGGCGAGATAAAGTTCGGCGGAGAGAACCTTCTCGCGCTCGATGAAGACCGCATGAGGCGCGTGAGGGGCGATCTCATATCGATGATATTTCAAGAGCCGATGTCATCGCTCAACCCGGTGATGACAATCGGCCGCCAGATAACGGAAGCGCTCGAAGAACACGGCAAGGCGCGCGGGCGAGAGGCGCGCGGGCAGGCCATCGACATGCTGAGCCGGGTAGGCATAGCGTCGCCCGAAACCCGCTTCAGCGAATACCCGCACCAGATGTCGGGGGGGATGAAGCAGCGCGCGGTGATCGCCATGGCGCTCGCGTGCCGGCCGAAGCTTTTGATCGCCGACGAGCCGACGACCGCGCTCGACGTGACGATTCAGGCGCAGATACTCGACCTGCTGGGCGAGCTTCAAAGCGAGATGAACATGTCCGTCTTGCTTATAACACACGACCTCGGCGTCGTCGCCGAAGTATGCGACCGCGTCGCCGTCATGTACGCGGGCAAGATCGTCGAATACACGAGCGTAGTCGAGCTGTTCGAGGGCCCGCGCCACCCTTACACGCACGGGCTTTTCCGGTCGCTCCCCCGGCTCGCGCGGCGCAAAGAATCGCTCGCGGTGATCCCCGGCATGGTGCCGAGCCCTCTGGATTTCCCGACCGGGTGCCGGTTTCGGACGCGCTGCCCGATGGTTCAGGAAATCTGCAAACAGGAGCCGCCGCTTACGGAGGTGATGCCGGGCCATTTCGCGGCCTGCCATTTTGCCGATCAGGTGGGGCCGCGCGCCGAAACGTGAGCCATAGAAAATGGATGACCTGCTCGTAGTCGAAGACCTTGTCAAGCACTACCCGGTGCGCAAGGGTGTCATCCCGCGCACCGTGGGGCACGTGCGCGCGGTCGATCACATATCGTTCTCGATACCGAGGGGAAAGACGCTGGGGCTTGTCGGCGAATCGGGCTGCGGCAAGACGACGGCCGGAAGGACTATATTGAGGCTGATCGAGCCGACTTCGGGACGGGTATTTTTCGACGGCAATGAGATATTCAAGATGGGCGAGCGCGATATGCGGCGGCTGCGCCCGCAGATGCAGATAATCTTTCAGGACCCGTTCGGCTCGCTCAACCCGCGCATGACCGTGGGCGCTATGATAGAAGAGCCGATACTCGTTCATCGTGTCGGCGAGGTCTCGGCGGGCCGAGGCGCAAGGGCGCGCGCACGCGATCGGGCGGAGGAACTGCTAAGCCTGGTGGGACTCGGGCCGGAATACTACAGGCGATACCCGCACGAGTTTTCGGGCGGCCAGCGGCAGCGGATCGGAATAGCTCGCGCGCTCTCCGTGAACCCGAAGTTTATAGTGTGCGACGAGGCGGTGTCGGCGCTCGATGTCTCTATTCAGGCGCAGATACTAAACCTGCTCAGCGAGCTGCAACAGAAGTTCGATCTGACATACCTGTTCATCGCGCATGACCTGGCGGTCGTCGATCACATATCGGATAGGGTGGCGGTGATGTACCTGGGCGAGATAGTCGAAGAGGCGGAGACCGAGGATATATTCGCGCGGCCGCTCCACCCATACACGCAGGCGCTGCTGGCCTCGATACCGGTGCCGGTCCCGCGCGCGCGGCGAGAGCGGGTGCGGGTCGCGGGCGATGTTCCTAACCCGAGCAACCCGCCACAGGGATGCCGCTTTCACCCGCGCTGCCCGATGGCAATCGACGAGTGCAAGCAGTCACGCCCGCAACTGGTCGAGGTCGCGCCCGGCCACCGCGTCGCCTGCATCCGAGTAAACGCGCGGGCGACCGATTAATCGGTCGCCGCCCGGCTGTCCTCTTTATTTCTCGGTGGTGTCTCCGGCTCCGCATCCTGGATGCGCGAAAAGCCGTTGGCATTAAGCTGGTTGGCGCTGTAAGCCCCGGTGTTAAAGCTGCCCGTGTTCCGGTTCTGTATGTAATGCGCGCCGGAGTGGTAGTGGGAGTTGTACCGGCTGTCGGCCTTGCATATCTCTTCGATGTGCGAATCGAGCTCTATGAACTGGTCGGCAACGTCGATCAGGCGCGGGCTTGTGTTGCTGCGAAATCCGGCCAGCTCGACGCGCACGCCTTTATAAGCGACCGCGTTTATGGCGTAAGCGAAATCCTCGTCGCCCGAAACCAGCACGGCCGTGTCATACTTGTCGGCGAGCGAGAGCATATCGACCGCTATCTCCACGTCGAGGTTCGCCTTCTTCGTGCCGTCGGCGTAAGTCTTCAACTCTTTTTCAACGACTCGATAACCGTTCCTGCGCATCCACAACAGGAAGCCCTGTTGTCGTTCGGCCTTCTCGTCAACCCCGGTGTAAAAGAAGGCCCGAAGAAGCGGCGCGCCATCACGAAGGAAACTGAGAAACTTTGCGTAATCTATTTCGACGCCGACCGACCGCGCCGCATGAAAGAGATTATTACCATCAATGAATATCGCTATCTTACCTCGCATATAATCCTCTTTTATCCAACTATCGAAAACAGATTTAAGATACATGCAATGTCTAGCATACCACATGATGGGTTGCAAGCCGTCGCCGGTTGCGCTCAAACAAGTTGCTTGAAGCAAGTCGGGCGGCGTAGTAGGATGGAGAGCGTTCTCCCGCTTCTCCCCGGCGTAATTTAACCGAAACGGACCGAATCAAACAGGGCAGGTGTAAGGCATCTATGCGAATCTTTCTGACGCCGCTTTGCCTGTGGCTGGTCCTTGCGCCGGCGCTTGAGGGTGCTGCGCAGGTCGCGGGCGCGCGAAAGCAGTTGCTCGCGGCGCGCGGCGAAGTCTCGCGCCTCGCAACGCAGGAGAAAGGAATGCTGCTGATAACCATAGACCAGGGGAAGGAGTTTGGCGAAGTGACGGTACTGGCGCGCGAAAACGACCCGGTGGGCCGCGCCGCGGGCAGCGACTCGGAGCCGAGCCTGCTGGGGCTGCTCACCGACGAGGATGCGGATGAGGAATTGATCACCGCGGCCGAGCTTGATAAGGGCGATCTCATATCGGTTATCTATGACCCTGCGCGTCAAAACCGCGCGCTGGAGCTTTATCGCCGTTGAGCGGAGCGGCGGTAATAATTGCGACTTTGCGCGAGCGGGCGCACGCCTGTATAATTGCTACTTGGCTGTCTCTGAGCCTAATCAACACATATCAAGGAGTGAGCCCAAAGCTATGCGTAGAATAACCACTGCTCTATTTATCATGATGATGTTCGCCGGCGCGATCGGCGCGGCGGCAGATACGCCTCAGAAATCAGATACACCTCAAAAGAAGGCCGTGACCAATAAGGAATGCCCGGTGAGCGGCGGCCCGGTCGCAGAAAAATACCGAACCGAATATAAGGGGCAGTACGTCTATGTGTGCTGCGAAGGATGTTTGAACGAGTTCAATAAGGACCCGGAAAAGTTCATTGCCAAGATGTCGAAAGAGGACAAAGACGCGGTGCAGACCAACGCGCTCTGCCCGATTATGAACACCGCGGTAAACACCAAAGTTTTTCTTGAAGACGAGGGGCGCAAGGTCTATTTCTGCTGCCCTTCCTGCCTCGGCAAGTACAAGAAAGACCACCCGGGCGCAAAATAAAAGGGAGTGTTCGGCAAAGGCCCACCGGTGAGTCGGAAGCGATTTCAGTATAAACAAACAACGGCAAGCGCCAGGCGCACGCGCAGGCTCGCGGTAGAGTCGCGTGCGCGGGCGGCTTGCCTTTTTCTTTGGAGGGGTGATGAAAATATCTAATGACAACGCATCGGGCCAGGTCCGACGCAAGCTTTGCGCGCTTTTACTTTCGGCCGCGGCGACGCTGATGGCCGCTTGCGGCGATAGCGGCAATCAGAATGCCGGCAGGTCGAACGGCAATCAATCGGGCAATCGAAACCAGGCCGCGGCGACCACGGCGCAACCCGGCAACCAGAACGCCGCGCCCGTAAGCACCGGCCCGAACCCCGTGGCAGTGATCAACACCGAAGTCGGCACGATCAAGGTAGAGCTGCTTAAAGATCAGGCTCCGCGCACGGCCGAGAATTTTCAGCAGCTCGCCGAGCGCGGCTACTATAACGGGACGATATTTCACCGCGTGATCAGCGGCTTTATGATCCAGGGCGGCGACCCGCAGGGCACGGGCGTCGGGGGAGACACGGCATCAGGCCAGCCGCTGCCGAACGAGATAAATCGCAACTCGCCGCTCTACCAGGGCGGCTACAAGCGCGGCCTTGTCGCTATGGCAAATAAGGGGAGACCTGAAACAGGCGGCTCTCAGTTCTTTATCATGCACAAGGACTATCCACTTCAGCCGGACTATACTATTTTCGGCCGGGTGACCGAAGGCATGGACGCCGTAAACAAGATAGCCGCTGCGCCCAAGGGTGCACCAGGACCGGCCGGTAAAGCCGGTCAAGATGACCGGCGTGACGATTCAGAAATAGCTTGTCGAAGATGGCGCAGTATCGATGGCAGCCCGCGAAAGCTCTATAAAGCTAAATCCGGGCTGCCGCTTTTATTAAGGAGAAGTAGATGATTCACAATGTAGGCCGACGCCCGGTCGCGCGACTCGCGGCTCAACTGTTGATCATACTCATCGCCGTCCCGGCTTTTGCGATGGGCAAAGACGCGGGTGGACGGGAAGCGAGCTTTGAGCCGGCCGCGCAGAAAAAAAAGAGCACGTCCAGAACGCGCAAGCCCACCGCGAAGACGCCGACCACAAAAACCTCCACTACAAAAACCTCTACCACAACGACGCCCGCAAAGACTGACGCAAAGAGCCAGCCGGCGCAGGCCACCGCGAGCGGCAATCGCACGGCGATAATCGAGACAAATCATGGGGTGATCAAAATTGAGCTGCTCGCGGATCAAGCGCCGACGACGGCTGAGAATTTTCGACTGCTTGCCGAGCGCGGCTACTATAACGGCCTCACGTTTCACCGCGTGATAAGCGGCTTCATGATTCAAGGGCGGCGACCCCAACGGCAACGGCACGGGCGGCGCGACCGCTTCAGGCCAGCCGCTTCCCAATGAAGTCGACAGCGCTTCGCCGCTCTACCAGGGCGGCTACAAACGAGGCAGCGTCGCTATGGCAAATAAGGGAAGACCCGACACCGCCGGCTCTCAGTTCTTTATCATGCACAAGGATTATCCGCTGCCGCCGAATTACACGATTTTCGGGCGAGTGCTTGAGGGGATTGAGGTCGTCAACAAAATAGCCAACGTGCACACCGGCCGCATGGACCGCCCCGTCGAGCCGGTGATCATGAAAAAAGTTACTATTGAATAAAGCAGGCTGTGAAAGCCGGCTTATAAACCATCCGCGTAATCAATCTCTATGGCCGATCCTCTATGATGTGTCCAGGCAGCCTCGAAGCGGGCTGCCTGGACACGCCGTCGCGCTTTCTGCTACCTTCTGCATGCGAGACGTTCATACCGGCAAAGCTCTTTTGCGGACGGTCCTGAGACTTTTGAAAACATCGAAAGCGTAAAGATTAACTCCCGGCATCGAGATGTCCCTCACCCACATAGAACCTGAGAGTGATCCCGACACGGAAAAAGGGCGCGCGGGCCGCGACCTAGCGCCCGCGCCGGATATACAGGCGGCCGAGGCAGGGTCGCCCGCCGCTTCGCGGACCCGGTCGAGACTCAAGAGGCGAGTAGCCGCCGCATTGCTTCGCTCGCTGACGGCCGTCATCATCGGCAGCCTCATACTGCGCGTCGCGGCCCAGATGATGGGGCTGATGCTCCAATCCTATTTCGACCGCATAGGGATTCTCTACACCGCCACCGGATTCATCACCGCCTCGTTCTTTCTCGCGGAGCTTGTGGGCGCGCCGATCCTGGGCGCGATGAGCGACCGCTACGGGCGCAAGCGCTTCATCATACTTGGCCCGGTGCTTGGCGCCATCGCCGTCCAGATAACCTCGATGACGACTGTCATATGGATACTGGTAATCACCCGTCTGCTCGAAGGGCTTTCGACCGCCAGCGCCATCCCGGCCACGCTCAGCTATATATCCGAAGCAACCTCGGCGCGGCCAAAGTTGCGGGCGCGCATCGTCGGGTTGTTCGAGATAACCTTCATAGGCGGCATGGCGCTGGGCGCGGCGCTGGGCGGCGTGATCTGGAAGAATTTCGGCGCCGAGGCGACCATAATGGGGCTCCATTTTACCAGCCCGGCCTTCTCGATAAACGGGCTGATATACCTCATGAGCCTTGCGGTATTCGCCTGGGGGCTGAAAGGGATGAGGCGGGCCACGCTTTCCCGTGAAGCCGACCCGCGCGGTAAATGGGGCCACTACCGCGCCATACTGAAATCGCCTCTCGTCTGGAGGCTCGTGCCCGCGTGGATAGCGCTCAATTCGGTGATCGGCATATGGTTCAATTACAGCATACGACTGCTGACGGGCAAGAATAACAATCAGCGCGAGATGGGTCTCGATTCTCCGCCCCCCGCGCCCGCTTATGAGGGCCAGCACCTCATGGGTATGTGGAGCGATTCGCCCGAAGACGTTTATGTCGGGTTCGGGATACTGCTTATGATCTTTGCCGCGGGCGTGCTCGTCTGGAGCTTCTTTCTCGGCCGCTACCGCAAGATTACCGCCATGATCGTAGCGACAGTGGGGCTTGTCGCCATACTGCCTTCGATCTACGGGCTAAATCACCTCGATTCGTTTTCGAGTCCCCTGCTTTATCCGCTGGTGGCGGGCCTGCTTATAGGCGTAGTCACCTTGAGCGGTTTTGCGCCGGCCGCGCTCACATATCTCGCCGATGTGACCGAGCTTCACGCCGAAGACCGCGGCACGATCATGGGGCTGTATTCGGTATTCCTGGGCGTCGGGCAGTTCATCGGCACGGCATCCGGAGGGTTTTTCGCCCAGTGGAAAGGCATAGATGGATTGCTGCTTTTGAGCACCGTATTTGGGGCGATCACCCTGATCAGCCTCTTCTCGTTGCGCAAGCAGGGATTGCTCCCCGTTACCGCAAACGGGAGGTCGCCGGACCGGACACGGCCAAACCGGTCAAACTGATCTCCATTCTTTTGGAAATTTTCCAAATTTTTGAAGTTTTTACTCCGTAAAATCATTAACGCGCACGCCTCATCACGAAGTAAGCTAAGCTTTTTCAATAATTAACCACACCCCATCTTTTCCGACGGCTTGGGTCCGGAACTTGCCTAATATCCACTGCTCTATTGCCCGTGTTCTTAGCAGAAATGATCCTTATGAATTGGGAATCACCCCGTGCTCTTATCTCGCTGCGTTTGAGCAATTGCCACGTGTTTATTGGCAAAGCCAAACGACCTCTGACCGCAAGCGTCGGATGCAATAAAGAGCGAGATTCGATGAGCAAAAAACCAAGGGCCGTTTTCTTAAAGCAGTTTTCCAGTTCTGAAACTCGTGCTAATCGAGTCGGTCGATACCGAGAGTAAGACCGGCACCATTCAGTAGCTAAGAGGAAAAAGCTCACACCCGCGTGAGATTCTTATGACAGCTACTTTGACTCTTAGGAGGAAGATTAGATGAAATCAAACCGAAAAACACTGAGGGAGATGGTGGCAAGCCTTCTCGCAGTTTTTCTCGTGTTATCAGTTCTTCCGGTCGCAGGGTTTGCACAAACCGAGACCGGCCAGATCACAATAAAGGCAACTGACCCCCAGGGGGCAGTAATTCCCGCCGCGACTATTACCGTCAAGTCCATCGAGCGGGCACAAGTGGTCAACGGCACCACAAATGAAGAGGGTGTGGCAACGATCACAAATCTTCAGCCGGGCCTGTATGAAGTCGCTGTCAGCGCCTCGGGTTTTGCGAACTTCACGCAAAGGGCGCAAATAACGGCAGGCGCGAAGCTGACGATTGATGCGGCGATGTCTGCCACGGGCAGCAGCACCGTCATCGACGTAGTCGCGGGCGAGGGCGGCGTCGAGGTCAACACCCAGACGCAAGAGCTCTCGAACGTGGTTTCGGCGCAGCAGGTCACGGAGCTTCCGACCCTGACGCGCAACCCGTACGCGCTCGTCGCCATTTCGGGCAACGTGTCGGATGCCGACCCGTCGGGGCGCGGCACCGGCTTTGCCATCAACGGCCAGCGCGCCGCCAGCACCAACATACTGCTCGACGGCGGCGAGAACGTAGACACCTTCACGGCCACCGTCGGCCAGAGCGTTCCCCTGGATTCGGTCCAGGAGTTCCGCATCATCACCAGCAACTTCTCGGCCGAGTACGGCCGCGCTTCGGGCGGCATCGTCAACGTGACTACGAGGTCTGGGACCAACGATTTCCACGGCACGCTCTTCCTGTTCAACCGTGTCGACAAGCTCGCCTCGAATGACTTTGACGATAACGCTCAGGGTCTTGAGAAGAGCCATTTCGTCCGCAACCAGTTCGGCTACTCCGTGGGCGGTCGCATAATCAGAGACAAGCTCTTCTTCTTCAGCAGCACGGAGTTCATCCGCGTTCGCAGCAGCGCGAACGTCATCAACTTCGTTCCGACTCCGCAATTCCTGATCGCGGTCAACGCCAGGACTCGCACGGCCATCGGCGCATTCTCGACCGTCGCTCCGATCGGCCGCACGCTCAACAGGGGGCAGGTATCGACCCTGCTCGGGCTCGGCGCCGGCGCGTTCGCCAACCTTCCGGCCAACCTCCCGGTCTTCGGCGAGGTCCAGTACCAGGTGCCGGCCGATGTCGGCGCGGGCGCTCCGCAGAACAGCTACCAGACCGTAGGTCGCATAGACTGGAACGCGACCGACAAGACGCAGGTGTATGGGCGCTTCGCTATCGAAGATCAGCTCTTCTTTGACGGCTCGAACGCCTCTAGCCCGTTCGCGGGGTTCAACACCGGCGCGGACGCCTTCAACCAGAATTACCTGCTCAACATGACGCGCACCTGGTCGCAGTCGCTGGTTACGCAAAGCAAGCTGGTCTTCAATCGTCTGAACAACAACCAGCCGCTCAACCCCGAGCAGCCGCCGACGCCCAGCTTCTACTTCCGCAACACCACCACTGGTCCGCCTGCAGGGCAACCTGGTAGCCCTTCCGGGCTACCTGCCGTTCGCGCCCGGCAGCGCCATCCCGTTCGGCGGCCCGCAGAACTTCCTTCAGCTTTATCAGGATTTCAACTGGACGAAGGGCAGCCACCAGCTTCGCTTCGGCGGCCAGTACATCCACATCCGCGATAACCGCACGTTCGGCGCTTACCAGAACGCGGTCGCGACCTTCGGCACCGTCAGCAACACCGAAGCGTTCAACAACTTCGTTGTGGGCAACCTTAAGCAGTTCCAGGTGGCGATTGATCCGCAGGGTGCGACCACTCCGGGCGTGCTCGGTCAACCTCCCGGTGAGCTTCCCGAACTTCAGCCGCTCGAACCGCTATCACGAGTGGGCGGGGTACTTCAACGATTCGTGGCGCGTCAAACCGACGGTCACTTTGAACCTCGGCCTGCGCTACGAGTACTACGGCGTGCAGCACAACGCTGACCGCTCGCTTGACTCGAACTTCTACTATGGTCCGGGCGCGACGCTGGCGGAGCAAATCGCCAACGGCTCGATTCAGCGCGCCGAAGACAGCCCCGTGGGCGGTCTGTGGCGGCCTGACAAGAACAACTTCGCTCCGCGCCTCGGCATCGCCTGGGACGTCACCGGCGACGGCAAGACGAGCCTTCGCGGCGGCTACGGCATGGCCTACGAGCGCAACTTCGGAAACGTCACGTTCAACGTGATTCAGAACGCCCCGGCCTACGCTGTCGTGACCGTCACGGCCGGCGGCGGCATCACGATCCCGGTCCCGTCCAACAACTTCGGGCCGCTCGGCGGATCGAGCGGGTCGGTCAGGCTGCCCGGAACGCTCAACGCCCGGCACGTTGACCAGAACATCAGTCAACGCCTACGCCCACTTCTGGAGCGCGGCCTTCGAGCGCGAGCTGTTCGAGCGGACGGTCTTCTCGGCCGAGTACTCTGGTTCGGCGGGTCGCAAGCTTTACAGCATCTCGAACCCGAACAGGGTCGGCTCCGACGCCATCTTCGGCAGCGGCGACGGGCTGGGCTGCGTCGGCTTAGGCGGCACGTGCGATCCCACGAACCCGCTCGGGCGGCTCAACCCCTTAATCGCTCCGCTGAACACGCGCGGCAATCTCGGCCGCTCGAACTACAACGCGATGATCCTGAGCCTCGACAGCTCGAATCTGCGCGACGTTGGGCCTGCAGTTCACGGCGCGTTATACCTATTCGCACACGAAGGACAATCTCAGCTCGACGTTCAGCGAATCGGGCAACAACTTCAACCTCGGTCTGCTCGACCATTTCAACCCGGACCTCGATTACGGCTACGCCGATTTCGACATCAGGCACCGCTTCTCGGCTAGCTTCAACTATTCGATAGGCGGCAACCGCCCGGTCGGGACCGGCTTCATGAATCAGGCGTTCGGCGGATGGACGCTGACGGGCATCTTCACGGCATCGAGCGGCTCGCCGTTCTCGATCTTCGACTGCACGAACGCGGCTTTCGAAGTCTGCCCGCGTCTTGCGCCGACGGCGGGAATTCCCTTCTCGACGCCTGACGACCCTGCGCCGGCCGACGACGCTCCGAACATCTTCAAGCTGATCGACCTGGGCAACCAGAGCCGGCGGCACGTTCTTCAACCCGGTTCTTGGGATATCGGAATTTCGGCCCGTTCCCGGCCAACATGACCGAGCGCAATGCGTTCCGTGGCCCTGGCTTCTGGAACCTTGACGGCGGTCATCTACAAGAACTTCCGCATAACTGAAGGCACGACGCTTCAGATCCGCGGCGAAGTCTATAACGTCTTCAACCATGCCAACATGTTCCTTCAGGGCGGCACGGCTGAAGTCAACGAAGCGTTTGTTTCCGGCAAGCGGTTTGGCCGTCGCCACGTCCAGATCGCCGGCAAGTTCATTTTCTAATTTCCGCCCGGCGGAAACTCAAGGGGAGCCTTCGGGCTCCCCTTTTTCTTTACTCCTCGACCAGCGCGACCGCGCCAAACCTTTTACCACCGGCCGGCTATCCGGCCCGCAATTGAAATTGAAAACTCCGAGTGATAACGTTTACTTAAATGCGCAAGCTTGTAATACCGGTCCTCATATACCCTCTATTTGCGACGACGTTATTCGCGCAATCGCGCCCGACTGCGCCCGCCCGGTCTTTCATTCCGTATGATGAAGCGCGCTTCATCCTTGAAGCCATCGGCGATACGCTTCCGCCCGAGCTGAAGTCCCTGCAATCGCCCGCCGGGTGGGCGGCATGGGCCGAGCGGCGCGACCGCGAGATTCGCGCGCGGTCTAGTGCAGGGCGACATAGATTCCGTAGTCAATTTCATGCTCTTCGGCACCTCTTTTACCGCCGGCCGCGAATCACGCTCGGCGCGTTGATCGAATTCGCCCGCAAGGTCTCCGCCGCGCAGGCCGCGGGCTCGCCCGACGCGGTAAACTTCGCGCAGGCTTTACAAGACCGCGCCGCGGACTTGATCAACGCGATGCTTCAGTCTTCGGACAACGAGCGCATCCTCTACGCGCGGCGACTCATCGAGTCGCAGGGGGTTGATATACAGACCGCGGCCGGGCGCGAGGCCGCAATAACCTATCTTATTAAGAACCTCTCTCGCGTAGTCGGCGAGAACGAAGGATATACGAGGGTTTTGGAATCGGCGCGGGCCATGGGCGACGCGAGCGGGGAGTTTGCCGAAAGGTCGAAGCTGTTTCGCGACCGCGGGCTGTCATCGGACACTTCGCTGATGCCGAATTTCGCCATCGAAAAATCGCTTGCCGCCTTGAAGGCGCAGGGGCTCATCGTCGCCGGGGAGCGTGCGGCGCGTCGCGATCATAGGGCCGGGACTCGACTTCACCGATAAACAGGACGGGTACGATTTTTACCCGCAGCAGACCATACAACCTTTCGCGGTAATCGATAGCCTGATGCGTCTGGGGCTCGCGAAGCAGCCAGGACCTGCAAGTGACGACGCTCGATCTGAGCCCCCGCGTAAACGATCATCTGGCGCAGGCGCGCGCGCGCGCCGCGCGCGGGGCTGTCCTACGCCGTGCAGCTGCCGTTCGACGCCGAGTGGAGCGAAGAGCTTAAGGGTTACTGGTCGAGGTTCGGGGATCAGGTTGGCGCGCCCGCGACAGCCGGTCAAAGTTCCAGAGGGAATGCGGCAGTTGAAAGTCCGCGCCGTAAGCATGCGGCCCGCCGTCGTCTCGATGATCGAGCCGCAAGACCTGAACGTGGTGCTTCAGCGCCTGCGCCTCGCGCCCGCCGAGCAGTTCGATCTGGTGATAGCGACAAACATACTCGTCTATTATGACGTGTTCGAGCAGAGCCTCGCGCTCGCCAACATCGAAAGGATGCTCAGGCCCGGCGGGCTTTTGCTTTCAAACAACGCGCTTCTTGAGCTGCCGGGGTCGGGCGTTCGCTCCGTGGGCTATGAGACGGCCGTCTATTCTAATCGCGCGGGCGACGGCGATCACATAGTCTGGTATCAGCGCCAGTCGAAAAGTAAGGCTTTATTACTTTGATAATTCTTTTGTATTATTAGCAGGGGAGAAACTTCCCTTCCGCCACGCTTGTTTCAATCACCACTGCCGAAGAAATGAAGGAGGCTCGATATGCGTCCAGCATCTCTCAGAGCGCGTTACTTGCGCCAGCGCCTGTTCAGAATGCTTGCTGCGCTGTGCGCTGATTATGTTTATCGTTTGCGCCGAGCCCGCGCGGGCGCAGATGGGCGGGATTGACCCTAATCCCAGCGACCGCGGGACCGGAGGCAGAAACACTATTCAAGGGAGCATATACCTGCCCGGCGGGCGGCGGCTCGACCGTCGCGCTAAGGTTAAGCTCCGCAGTATATACGGCGAGCAATTCAGGATGTCGGATGATACGGGCGCGTTCAGCTTCCGCTATCTGCGGGGCGCGTCCTACACCCTGGTGGTCGAGCCGGGCGGCGACCTGCAAAACCATTCCGAAACTGTGGACATAATCGAGCCGCCCAGGAGGCGCAACGACCCGGGCCAGATATACACAGTGCAGATAAACCTTCAGCCGAAAGAGAGCGCGCCGGTCAAGCCCGCGGGCACCGTTGACGCGACAGCCGAGCCCATACCCGACGCGGCAATGAAGCTATACGAGCAGGCGCTCGAATCGAGCAAGGCGGGCGAAGGCAAGAAGGCTATCGAGCACCTGAAAGAGGCGCTCAAGATATACCCGGTATTCGCGCCCGCGCTCAACGAGCTTGGCGTCCAATACATGAGGTTGAAAGAGCTGGACAAATCGGCCGAAAGCCTGCGCGCCGCGATCAAGCTCGCGCCGGAGGCATTCGCCCCGCGCCTCAACTACGGCATCCTGCTCATACAGCTCAAGGACCCGGTCTCGGCCGCGACCGAATTGCAGTTCGCGCTGCAAAAGGAATCGGCTTCGGCCATCGCCCGCATGTACCTTGGCCGCGCTTTCATAAACCTCGGCCAGTATCCTAAGGCCGAGCGCGAGCTGCAGGAGGCGATCAAGATCGGCGGCGCTGATATAGTCGAAGCTCACCGCTTCCTGGGCGCCGCCTACATAGAGATGAAGAACAACGCGCGGGCGGCCGACGCGCTCGAAAAATACCTGACGCTTGCCCCGGCCGCGAAAGACTCGGTCAAGATACGCGAGATAATAAGACAACTTCGCGGGCAGACTGGCGAAAGCCGTTAAGGGTTCAATAAAGAGAACGCCGCCGCTGTCTTGGGCGCGCCGACTTGTGTTATAAGTTTGCTTAATCAACTTTTAACGAACCAGTAGGAGGATCAGGTTATGAAGCGAGCATTCGCCGTTTTATGCGCAATGTTGGCGCTGGCCGTCGCGGTCGCGGCCCAAGAAAAGTTGACCGCTGAGCAGATAATCAACAAGCATCTCGAAGCGGTGGGAGGCAAAGAGGCGCTCTCGAAGTTCAAGTCGCGAGTCGCGCTCGGGACGGTCAAGAGAGAGGGGAATCCCGACGAGGATTTCGCCATCATGTCGGAGGCGCCCAACCGCCTCTCGGCGCGCTACATATTCAAGCAGGCCGACTGGCAATTGACCTACGACGGGACCAGAAGCATCAACCGCCCCCAGTTCCCGCGCGCGCTTGCAGATATCGAAACGAAGCTCCACGAAATGCTCTCTTCCGGCCTGATGTTCAACAGCATATCGCTCTACAACCTGTTGTCGGAAGATGACCGCAGCGATGTGAAGATGGAGGCGAAGGGCACTAAGAAGGTCGCCGGGCGCAACGCTTACGTCCTGGAGGTCAAGCGGGGCAAGCTGCCGAAGATGAGGCTCTATTTCGACGCCGAGTCTTTCATGTGGGTGCGCACCGATTACGGGAGCGTCACCAAGCAGGAGCAGATGAGGACCTTCACCAACGACGTGCAGAACAAGGGCGTCGAAAACGCGACCATAGACTTCTACGTCGAGACTTCCGATTTCAAGGAAGTTGACGGGATAAAGCTGCCGTTCAAGTTCGTGCAGGTGATCACGCAACCGTTCGTCAACAAGACGCACAGCGCGATGGTCGGGACCATAAAGGAATATCGCCACAACGTACAGATAGACCCCGCGATGTTCCGCTAAGCCCGGCGAAAATAGAAACCGGCGGATCAAATCAAGGGCCAGATGCGTCGGGCATCTGGCCCTTCGCGCGCCTTGACTAACGCGGTTCGTGGGATAACGCCGCGGGGACTTGCTCCGGTAGAAAAAAGAAGGCTATCGCGAATATCACATAGACGGCCAGCAGCAGCACGCCCTCCATCCAGTTCGATTCGCCGTCGACGGCGACAAGCGCGACGATCCCCACCGCGAGCACGACCGTTATCACCTCGAAGCTGGTGAATAGCAGGTTCATTGGCTGGCCCACGGCGTAGCTCAGGAAGACCAGCACCGGCGCGACGAATAACGCGATCTGCATGCTGGAGCCTACGGCGATGTGATAGGCAAGGTCCATCTGGTTCTTCATCGCCACCAGTATCGCCGTGCTGTGTTCGGCCGCGTTGCCGATTATGGCGACCACTATCACGCCCACGAAGATGTTCGTAAGGCCCACGGCTTTCGAAGCCGGCTCTACCGCGTGTATCAGCAGCTCGCTCATCCACGCAACCATCGTCGTCGCCCCGACGAGCACGATCACCGCGGCCTTCATGCTCATCGGAGCAAGCCCGCCGTGATGCTCTCCCGTTCCAAGGTAGAGGTCCTTGTGCGTGCGCAAGGCAAAGATAAGGCTGAGCACGTAGGTCACGAACAAGACTATCGCGATCTCGATGCTGATATTCGCTTCGGCGCTCATTCGCACTTCTTCGGACATGCCGGAGGTGACCCAGTAGAAGAGGGCCGGGATCAGCAGCCCGATGGCGCTGAGCACCATAAGCGTCGCGCTCATCGAGGCGGCCGTGCGGTTGAACTTCTGCTCTCTGAATTTCAGCCCGCCCGCGAAGATGCTCAGCCCCAGGACGAGCAGGACGTTGCCGAGTATCGAGCCCGTTATCGACGCCTTGACCACTTCGGTAAGCCCCGCGCGCAGGCCCTGAAAGGCGATTATCATTTCGGCGGCGTTGCCGAACGTGGCGTTAAGCAAACCGCCGATGCCCGCGCCCAACCGCTCGGCGAGCGCCTCCGTCGCCTTACCCATCAAGCCGGCGAGCGGGATGATCGCGAGCCCCGAAGCCAGAAAGGTGAAAACCGGGGAAGCATGCGTGTAGTGAAGGATGGCAGCGATGGGGATGAATATAAGCAACACATCCAGCCCATGCTCAATAACCATCTGTTTGAATCCAGATTCGCCCGTCTTTGCGTCTTTCACCTGAAGCTCATTCTCCTTTCTTTGTCGCGCCGCGGTCTTGCGCCGGGCTTCCCTTCTCTACGGCCGCGGCCATCTCCTGAAGAATCTGTCGCTCGGAAAGCGCCATCCAGCCGTGCCCCTTGCCCGGCCCGTAGATTATTCTGCCTTCGTAGGCGGGCGTGGCTTTTGACAGGAACTGGTCGAGCAGATGCACCGCGTTATTTAGAAAGTAATCGTCCGCCTCGCCCACCCAGATAGTAATCTTGCCGCGCAGGCGCGGGGCAAGCGATTGCCAGTTGCGCTCAAGCAGCAGCCTCAAATCATACTGCTTCCAGTGCTCGATCACCTCGCGGTTGATCGCGCCGGTCTTCGCGTCCCACAGGGGGACGGGGCGGCCGTTTGCGCCCCGCGGACCATAGGCGGCATTCCACGCGCCCCATTGCTGACCCGACATCGTCCAGCTATCGCCCGTGCCAAGGACGTTTTCCATCTGGCATTCGTGGCGAATCGTAAATCGCACGTCGCCGTTGAGGTCGCGCGCGCTCGGCCGCTCGAATCCGCGCCGGTTGACGTAGGCGTTAAGGTCTTCGTAGATGTTTACTAGCTGCAACTGGCGGAAGTCGACCGAATCGGGAAAGGCCGACCAGACGCCGTTGAAAAAATCGGGGTAGAAGATTTGCAGCGCGAGCGATACCCATCCGCCGGTCGACCCGCCATCGAGCACGCGCGCGTGCGGCTCGCCGATGGCGCGAAACGTTCTCTCCACGTGCGGGATCAGCTCTCGCGTGACGGCGTCGCCGTAGGGGCCGTTATTGGCGGAGTTCACCTGATAAGAATCCCCGTAAGGCCCGTCGCCGTCGAGGTGCAAAAGTATCATTCGCGGCGCGTCGTCGGCCATCCACGTGCCGCGAAAAGCAGAACCCTGTCTCATCATCTGGCGCACGTTCGTGTAGCGCTCGCCGTATCCGCCTATGTGAACGCGCAGCGGATAGCGGCGCGAGGGCTCATCATTAAAACCTCGCGGCAGTATCACCCCGGCGCGCAGATATATCGGGCGGCCATGAAACCTGGTGAGGAGGTCCGATTGAAGCTTGATATAGCGAACAAGCTCCGCGTCGGCGGGAAGCTCTTCGGGCGGCAGCTTGTGTTTAAGCTCTATGCGAATTGTTTGCGGGCGCGCCGGGTCGAGCCGCACGCGCTCCGGGTCGCTATAGAGATTGCCGGGCGCATTCACCGATTTCAAATCGATATTAGAATCGAAGACCGCCTGCACGAAGTAATCGCCCGCCGCAATCCGGTCGAGGCTCTCTATAGGAAATATCGCGGCCGAACGGTCAAGAGCGGCGACGACGCCCGAAGCGAAGCCTTCGATGTCGCGCGCGACTATGGGCGGAGAATCGACCCCCGTATCACCTATGAGAAGCCTGGGCTCAGGTTGAGAGTTCCTGCTCATTATGACGAAGAGGCGACCATTTTGCGGGGCCTCCACAAGGCCACTCCGCATGGCGATCTCGAAGCGGAGCCCTGATGATTGAGGGGAAGATTGCGCGGTGCGCGACAGGGTGTGAACGGCTGTGAGAATAACCAATGCGATGCCGGCGAGCAGCGCTTTTTTCATAATCCATCCCAATAGCTTTATTCGCTTTGAACCAGCGCGGAAGGATCCAGCATGTCGACAAGCGCCCGGCGGGCGCGCTCGACGGCCTCTTCTTCCTTCGACTCAATGGTGATCTTCACGCGGTAATCCTCGCGCGTGAAGGTCGGGTAAGAACCTATCTCGACATCCGGGTGGTTGGCGGCGACGCGGTCGAGGCGTGGCGCGATGTCGAATTCATCCTCGCGCGTATAAAGCGCCCTGATGTGAAACGGCTCGGCGCGGAAACGCTCGCGTATGGCCTCGAACTTACCCCGAAACAGCTCGGGCACCCCCGGCAGAACGAATGCGTTTTCGACGACCAGTACCGGCCAGCGCATCCCGCCTTCGCGGATGAGCACGCTTTGCTCAGGCACGTCGGCCATGCGAAGCCGCGCCTCATCCAGGTCGTCGCCAAAGTAAGAGCGCAGCATGGCCTCAAGCTCCGGGTGGCGCACCACGCGGCGGCCGAACGCGCGCGCGACGCCTTCAATCGTCAGGTCGTCGTGCGTGGGGCCGACGCCCCCGGAGGTAAAGACGTAATCGAACCGCGACGAGCATTCGCGCACCGAGCTTGAGATGTCGTCGAGGTCATCCGGTATGACGACGATGCGGCGCAGCGCGACGCCCAGCTTGTAGAGTTCTTTTATTAGGAAGCTGGCGTTCTTGTCTTCGGATTTACCCGTAAGGATTTCATTCCCGATTACTATGACGGCCGCCGTCTTCTGTTGCATAGCAGGAATATTACAAGATTTGAGGGTGAGGGGCTAGGAGTTAGACTTTGGCGGTTTTCACCGTATAGTCTGTTTTTCGGATAGGTGCTTGATAGAATCCTTCGTCGTCAACTAAAATTCTTGCCGCCTAACCCCTCTTAGTCATCAGTGGAATCGAAAGGAGCATCGATGCCTGTGAAGTCTCGTTTAATATCCTGCGCTATGGTGGTGCTTGTCGCGGCATCTTCTTTAAGTATCGCTCAAACCTCCCGGCTCAGCTCCGCTAAAGCGAAATCGAGCGGCGCTAAAAGCTCGGCCCTTCCCAACGGGCAGAAGTCATCCGACTGGCCCCAGTACGGCCGCGACCTTTCCGGGTCGCACTACAACCCCCACGAGAAAGCAATCACTCCCGCGACCGTCGGTCGGCTTAAAATAAAATGGGTCTTCGAGACCGGGGCCGACGTTTCGAGCGAGCCCACGGTCGTCAACGGCGTGATCTATTTCGGCTCGTGGGACGGCAAAGAGTACGCCGTTGACGCCAAGACCGGGGGAAAGATATGGGAGTTCGACGCCGGCAGCTCGTCGCGCAGCGGCGCGGCCTATGCCGAAGGCATGGTCTTTTTCGGCGACATAGCGGGCCGGCTTTACGCGCTCGACGCCAAGACCGGCCAGTTGAAGTGGAAGGTCAAGATTGATCAGCACAAAGACGCGGTCGCCACAAGCTCTCCCGTCTATCATAACGGTCGCATTTACATAGGCGTCTCTTCGCACGAGGAAGGCGCGATGCTGCGCAACCCGAAATACGAGTGCTGCACGTTTAGAGGCGGGGTAGCGGCCTACGACGCAAAGACCGGCACCGAGGTATGGCGCTGGCTCGCAATACCCGACGAGGTAAAACCGCAAGGCCAGAATAAGCGCGGAGTGACGATGATGGGACCGGCAGGCGCGGCCGTCTGGTCAACAGTTTCGCTTGACCCGGCGAAAAATCGACTCTACGTCTCGACGGGCAATCAGTACACCGGGCCTGCGCACAAGGGCGCGAACGCGATAGCCGCGCTCGAGCTAAGCACGGGCAAGCTCGTATGGTCGAATCAGACGACGCCCAATGACATTTGGACTTTCGATTGCCGCAGCGATCCCAATTGCAGTGACGAGGACGTCGACTTTGGCGCGATACCGATTCACTTCAAAGGCGCCGGGGGCAAGATGCTCGTAGGCGCGGGGCAGAAGAGCGGCATTTTCTGGGCGCTCGACCCGGCCAACGGCAAGCTCGCATGGAGCACGCGCGTTGGCGACGGCGGCAAGCTGGGCGGCGTCGAGTTCGGCAACGCGACCGACGGCGAGCGCGTCTATGTCGGCATATCGAATGCGGCTAACAAAAACAAGCAGGGGTCCGTATCGGCGCTCGACGGGGCGACGGGCAAGATCATCTGGCAGATTCCCGCTCCGGATGGCGGCTCGCATTTTGGCCCGGTGACCGTGACAGGCACGGGCAATAACCGGCTTGTATTCGCCGGCTCGTCCAAAGGACACATATACGCTTACGACGCGAAGAGCGGAGAGATACTCTGGAATTTCGACACGGGCGGCGCGGTCGGCGGCGGCCCCACGGTCGTCAACGGGGTGATGTATGTCGGGTCGGGGTATCAATTCCTCCGGCTCGGCAAGGCGAACAACAAGCTCTACGCGTTCTCTATTGATGGGAAGTAACCGTAGAGGCTTTGCCGACCGGGACTGTTAGCAAGCGAGCCCCGCGGGGCGGATGTTTATTCCGCCTCCGCGGGGCTCTTATCGTCGACACTTTTGGGCGCCCCGCTGGCACGCGCTTCGACCTGGCCTACAAGATCACTTAATCTTCTTTAACTCGTGTTGCTGTCCCTGAATCTCCAAGACCGCGTGAGTAACTTTGCCGTCCGCGCCTTTTATAAACTTCAACTTCGCGCCTACGTTGGCTACGTTGAACGTATCGGCGGATTCGGGAATAAGCTCTTCTTTAGATTGACCAGTCGGGCTGGCCGAACAGTTTATTGCCTTCGCGGGTGATGTGAAGCGTGCCGAAAGGGGTCTCGTAATCGCCCGTGTAGGCGTCATAAATTGTCGGGTCCAGGGGAGGCGGGGTCGATGGTAAAGCGGCGCTCGCCTGGGCGGGAGTCCCGACCTTTTGGTCCGGCAGTCTGGACAAGTGCGACGCGACGACCTGCCACCGGCCGTCGCGTTTCACATAGACGTCCGTGTACCTGGACCGTTCGACCGAGTCTTTAAACTTGAAGACGACGACGCCCGTCAGTACGGCCGTGTCGCCATAGACGCGCACCTTCGTGCCTTCGGTAAGAAATGCGATGTTCGGATCTTTGGGTCCCGTCTGACGCTTGAGGCCGGCTATCTCGTCGGCCTTTGTTAATACCCGACCGTCTGCGTGGGTGATAGCGAAGTCGTCCGCTTCAATGCGCTCCATCGCGGCGACGTCGCGATTCAAATAAGCGTCGAGCCATTCGCGCTCCAATTTCAGGAGCTCTCGCTCGACCACACCTAAAGGCGATTCAGAGTTTTTTTTTCCTGTTCGGCCTCCGGCGCTTTATCTTTCTTCGCGTCTTTGTATTCCTTTAGCCAGTCAACATCAACGACCTCGGCCTTGCGGCGCTCTTTCTCGTCCATAAGCCACTGGCCGCGCGCATTCCACGGCGGGCCGCCTTCCGGCTCCACATGGCAGAAGGTGCAATCCTTTGCTCCGTATTTGCGCGCCTTTGCCATAAACGGCGGGTATGCGAACGTCTCGAAAGATAGCACGGCTATGATAGCTGAAGCGAAAACGAGCGAAACTATGACCTTCATTCTCTTCACGATCTGATCTCCTCTGGTGTGATAAAAGATTGAACAGAGAAAATACTACCATGCGCCGCCTCCCTGCGGGCAAGTGGTCGGTGGTCGGCGGACGGAAAAAGGGGACAGCCTCGCCCCTTACCTATCGGGCGCAGGTGAGCGCGCGGCCTCCGTCGATGCTTATGGTCGCGCCGGTTATCCAGCCCGCGTTGTCTGAGGCCAGGAAGTAGATCAGCTCGGCCATCTCCGCTGACTCGCCCACGCGACCGAGCGGGTGTGTCGTCTTGCTGTGTTCCAGAAATCTGGCGTATGCCTCGTCATCCATGCCACCTGAGCGGTGAAGACCCGTCACGACCACTCCGGGGTTGATGGCGTTTACGCGTATGCCCTTCGGCGCAAGCTCAAGCGCCGCGCAGCGAGTCAGTTGATCGACGCCGGCTTTGCTCACGCAATAAGCGAGCACGCCCGGAAACGCGCGCAGCCCCGTCACGCTCGACACGTTCACAATGTTGCCGCGAGTCTTTTCGAGGTGAGGCACGGCGAGTTGCATGAGATGAAATACCGAGCGCAGGTTTATGTTCATCATCTCATCCCAGAGCCCGAGCGGTGTGTCTTCTATGCGCCCCGTTTTAAGTATCCCCGCGGCGTTAACAAGCACGTCGAGCCCGCCCATCCGGCGGACCGCTTCTTCGACACACGCCTCGGACTCTCTTTCGTTTGAAAGGTCGGCCGGGAGGATGAAGGAGCGTCCTTCGCCTTTGCAGCTTTCGGCCGCCTCTTCAAGCGCATCCTGTCGACGGCCGACCATCGCCACCATCGCGCCCGAGGCGAGAAAGAGTTCGGCCGTCGCGCGCCCTATTCCGCTTGAAGCGCCCGTGATGATCGCCCTCTTGATGCTCGTTTCGCTTCTCATTTTTTGTATAGTCGCCTCCAGGTCGGCAGACCTGGAGGCGACTATACGACCCGACCCGTCGGGTGTCAATAACTCGGTTAGAACCTGTAAACCGCGTCAAACTGCATGCGGTTGAGGTAGCGGTTGAAGGGAGAGAGCGGGAGGACCTTATTGGCGCGCTGCGAAAAGAGTCCCGTCCATTGGAGAGTAACGCCCTGCGCGACCTGATAGCCGAAAGTCGGAATATGCGCCCGGCTGTTTGACGCGAGTATGTCGCTGAAGTTGAACGGGACGAGCACGGCATCCTGCTCTATTCGCGTGAAGGTATAACCGACGAGCCAGTCGCCGGGCTCGCGGGCCTGGCCGAGCTGAACGCCTGCCCAGTAGCCGTTCTTCTCGTCATCAATGCGGCTCGACATGTTACGGACGTAATCGAACGTGAAGGTCACCGGCAATCGCGCGCGGGCCTGCCAGGTAAGGTTGCCCAGCACGTCGAGCAGGTGGTAATTGGCTAGAAAACCTATTGGACGGCCGGTCGCATCTCTGATGATCCGGTTTGTGGTGCCCAGCGACCCGTTCTGCCCGCCGCTCACGCCTGCCGAGTTCGATAGACCTCCGTTGACCTGCGTGTTGACGTTGACGAGCGAGGTTGCCGCCGTCGCGAGCGCCTGCACTATCTGGTCCGCATGGTTCCAGGCATAATAACCGACATTCACGTTAGCCGATACGGAGGCGCTTGCCTGCCAGTCGGATTGGAATTGCCCGCCATAAAGCACCGCGTCTTTGTCGCCGGAGACCTCGTTGAACGGCAACTGGAAGGCGACGATCTTGACCTGACGGAGGCTCGATTTGGTCTTGAAATAGAGGGCTTCCGAAGCGCCTTCCACGTTCACGTCATCATCCCACACCATCTGCGTCCGGCGGAACGTAGGCTCGAACTTTCCCGCGACGAGCTGCACGCCTACATCTTCGCCCTTCGAGTCATATCGGATGAAGGCGCGTTCGAGCGCGAACGGCTTGCGCTCGAAGAAGTCGGTGAGCGTCTGGTTAGAGCTAATAGGATCGGTGAAGGTGCCCGTGGCAAGACGGAATCCATAATCGAAATTCTTTCCGAGCGTCCCGTCGAGCGCAAGCCGCGCCCTGATTCGCAGGCGATTGCGCGACGGCGGCTCGCTCAGACTGTCGAATCCCTGGTTATTAAATGTCTCGCCGCGAAACCGTATATCCCCGCTGAAGCGTAGAGAGCCGAACCGCCGGTAAAGCTCATCGGCCCTCTTCTGCGCTTCGGGCGGCGACGCCTCGTTCTTGCCGGAGGCCGGCTGCTGGACGGCGACTACGGTCTCGACGCTTTCGGCCGGGCGCGGCTGAGCTGTGGCCGGCTTGAGGGCGGCCGTCCTGGCGCCCGCGACGGCGGGATTGCTCTGCTCGATTATTTCGCGCAGCGATTGAATCTCCTGCTGCTGTCGCTCGATCACCTGCTCAAGCGCCCGCAGTCGATCTTCAACGCTAGGCGCGCCGGCTTTTGCGGGGACCGGGTTGCTTGCGGGCCGCGCCTCTCGGTCTTCACCGGCAGACGCGCCGTCAGCCGGCCTCGGGTTGCCATCCTGTGTTAAGGCCGACGCCGGGGTCGCGATGGCCATCAGGCAGAGAATCGAATAGAACGCTATAGCGAGTTTCAAGCCAGGCTTTCTTATCACAAGCATGTCTTCTCCTTTAGTCCCGGATTAAAGCTATTCAAGAGATCACTGTTTATTCGGATTGAAGCCCTGGGGAACAGGCTCAGTCGCAGAGGTTAAAACATTATGACAATAACGTTTCATCGAGATTAATAGAAAGTAAAATAATTGTAAAAACTCGGAATGAGACCGCGTGTGACAGGCGTGATTTCACGGCCGCGATGAAGTAAACTCGCACATCCGTTTAAGATCAAAGAGAAATCCTAAACAGAGGAGGCGAGGGGTGGACTGGAAAGAACTATTAAAGCTCAGCGGCATACTGATAGTGCTCGTCGGACTGGCGTTGCGCATGCGCACCACGATAGTCGTAGTGGCCGCGGCGCTCGTCACGGGCCTTGTAGCCGGGCTGCCGCTTTTTACAAACGAAGGCATATTCCTCGACGCGCCCATCCTGACAAGACCCGTAGCGGAAGGCGTCGCGCGCGCGCCGGAAGGCATCATCAATATGCTCGGGCGCGCCTTTGCCGATTTTCGATTGATGACTCTCTTCATACTGACGCTTCCGGCCATAGGCATGGCCGAGCGCTACGGGTTGCAAGAACAATCGGCCGCGCTCATACGCCGCATCAGCGCGGCCACGGTCGGGCGCCTCGAAATCGTCTATCAACTCCTGCGCGTGTTGATCGGCATTATGGGGGTCAGGGTCAACGGCCATGCATCATTCGTGAGGCCGTTGATCTTCCCTATGTCGATGGGCGCGGCCGAAGCGATGATGGACAAGAAGAGCGTCGAGGATGTGCCGCCTCAGATCGTCGAAGAGATCAAAGCATCAAACGCCGCGAGCGAGAACTACGGCAATTTCTATGGCCAGAACCTCTCGCCCGTTCAGGCCGGGATACTGCTTGTCGCCGCGACGCTCGCCGGGCTCAGCCACCCGGTTGAGCTGTGGGACCTGGTCTATTACACAGTTCCTATCGTGATCTTATCGATCCTCTTCGCGGCCGTTCAGTTCCTACTCTTTGATCGCCGCATCAAGAGAAAGGCGGACCGAGACTGATTATGCTTGAACTGGTATATGTGCCCACAGGGCTCGTGCTGCTTGTTTTCGCCGCGCTGACTTTCACCGATCGGGGCAATCCGCGCCGCGTCGGGAGCGCGATTTTCTGGCTTATACTGGCGGCCGTCTTTGCGCTTGGGGGCGTGATGCCTCACTGGCTGACGGGGCTGCTCGTAATGGCGATGGTGGCCATTGACGGCGCGGGGCGCATAACGCGGGGCAGCCGCGCCGAGCCGTCAAAACAGCAGCAGGTCAGTGAAGCGCGCAGGCTCGGCGATATGATTTTTTTGCCAGTGCTCACCATTCCAAGCGTCACCTTCGCGGTTGCGCTTGTCGCGAAGCTCTTGAATCACCCAAAATTCACCGTCAGCGACGGCGCTCTGATCGGGCTTGGCCTCGGAGGCGTCCTCGCCATGGCGGTCGCGGTCGCGCTCACGGACGGAAAAGTCGAGACGATGATGCAGGAAGGGCGTCGCCTCAACGACGCGATCGGCGCGGTCGCCATACTGCCGCAGTTGCTTGCTTCGCTCGGCATCATCTTCACCGCCGCGGGCGTCGGCAACCTCATAGCGACCGGGGTCAAGTCAATCGTGCCGGGCGACAATCTATTTCTTCTGGTGCTGGTCAACTGTCTCGGGATGTCGCTGTTCACCATAGTGATGGGAAACTCCTTCGCCGCCTTTCCAGTCATAGCATCAGGCGTGCTCGTACCCTTGATCATCGAGCCGTTCGGGGTCAACGCGGCGATGGCCGGGATACTGACGCTTACGGCCGGATCGAGCGGCACTCTGATGACGCCGATGGCGGCCAACTTTAATATAGTGCCGACGGCGCTGCTCAACATGCGGGATACGTACGGGGTAATCAAATTCCAATTGCCGTTTGCGCTCGCCATATGGACATGCCATGTGCTGCTGATGTGGCTGATGATAAAGGCGGGCGTCTGACCCGCGCGGCGTCTTATCAAACGACCGGGAATGGGCCGCCGATGAGCGCTGATGGGGCGTGTGGCCTCAGTGGCACTATGTCGCGCTAAGGGTTGCGCGCCTGCTAAAGAAGCTTTAATGGACGGCGCTTCGCGCAAGAAAACTGATACACGTCTCAATAAAGCATTTGATTAGTCATTGCCGATGTTGTATAACCAAATTGTCTTATCTGTCGGTCTTGGAAATCCCGTAACAAGACTTTGATTCGATGAACAGCGCCCGGCCTTAGAATCGGGCCGCGGCAGACGAATTGCTACAGCCTAAGCCTGACTAACAATCAGACTCAAAGTACCAATAATACCGACTGGACCAAAGACAGGAGATTTTATGGATAGAAAATACAAACAGCGCGGCTACATGGATGAAGAGAGAGAACAAAAGCCGCGGCCGTCGCAGCAGAGGAGCGATGTGCGAGCTCCCCGCATGCCCGCCTTTCGCGAGGTGACGCGCTGCAACCTGTGCGGCACGCAGATAAACATCGATGTCGGCGGCATCGCTCTGGACGCTCAGTGCCCGAAGTGTCATAGCGAACTGCATTCTTGCAAGAACTGCGTGAGCTTTGACCCCGGCGCGCGCTTCCAGTGCCGCAAGCCGATCACCGAGCGCATCCCGCGCAAAGACGCGCGCAACGAGTGCCAGATGTTTGAGCCGCGCAAGACCGTCGAGCGAGAAACCACTACTGCCCCCACAGCGACTAAGGACCCGCGCTCGGCGTTCGATAAGCTCTTCAAATAATAAACACCTCGCAAGCTGCGGGCGTCACTTGCCCCGACTGGCCTTCATAACTTTATATTGATCAAAGAGAGCGTCCTGGACGGCGGTCTTTCCCCGCCGTCAGGGCTTGCTCCCCCGCGGCAGGAATCTTCTAATAAGGTGATTGTAAGCGCCGGCCCCGATTACCGCGCCAAGAACGGGGGCCGCGATATAAAGCCACCATTCGTTGCCGCGCGGGCCGGGGAAGGCCACCTCCCCAAAACCCAGCAGGTAAGCAAAGAGCCGCGGGCCGAAGTCGCGCACGGGGTTTATTGCGTCCATAGTGAGCGAGCCGGCTATGCCTATAGTGGCCGCGACCGTCAGACCGATGAAGACCGGGCCGAGCCCCGCCTGCGGAAGGCCGGGGTTATCCGGCTCCGTCAGCGCGAAGATCATCATCAGCAAAAACATCGTCATCAACGCTTCGACAAAGAAGGCGGTAGGAGTGCTTATGACGGCCATCGCCGCCGCGTCCGCGCCGAACGCCCCGGGGCTGGGGTAAAAGCACGCGAAGACGCTCATAAGCTTCTGGCTGCCCGGCTCCCCGACGACTATGCCCGCCTTTTGGATGAAAGCATTCCACTGGCCCGCCCACATCGCATAAACGCATGCGGCTCCGGCCATCGCGCCCGCGATCTGGCTCGCAACGTAAGGCAGGATTCTTCGGCGGGGGAAACCGCGAAAAATCGTCATCGCAATCGTGACGGCCGGGTTGAAGTGCGCGCCCGAGATCGGCCCCGCGACGTATATGCCGAACGTGACGGCCAGTCCCCACATCAACGCGACGCCCCAGCCATCGATCGCGTTGGCAAAGGTCGCGGCGGCGACCGCGCCGTCCCCGCCCAGTATTACTATGAATGTGCCGATGAATTCAGCCAGGCACACCGCCGCAAGGCTTGCCGTCAGCGGACCACTTCCCTCACCCGCCGGCGCCTGCTCGATTACGTCTACTTTGGCCGCCGCTTTTGACATCAATCACCCCTTCCCGGTTTCGCGCAAAAGAACCTGATCAGCCTAAAATGCTCTGCGCCATCTGGAGCACCCGCCAGTAGGCGAGGCGGGCAAACGACGGCCAGCCCCCGTTCATGATCGGCGTAGAGGCTGTGGCGCTCGATTCCTGCCAGCGATTCGACCACCCGCTCAAATCCCACACGAGGTCAGCGCCTTTTATGCCGGCTCTCTTTATGCGCCCGTCGGGATTGCTCCCGTTGTCGGCATAGGTGTTGTCGTGGACCCATGTGTTTTCGGGAGTCGGCCCGACGTCGAAGTGAGTGCCCTTTGGAAAGCTCGCTTCGAGGCTGAAGACGGCGACTCCGTAAGAGTTATTGCCGCGGATCTCGTTTGCCGTCACCTCCGTGTTGTCGGCGGCCATGACGAGCACGCCCGAGCCGGGCGGCACGTTTGCGACAATCGAGTTCGGGTTGGCGAAGTTCGGATGATTGTTGTTGATGACGCGGTTGTTGCGCACTATGCAATCGCTCCCGACCTTCGATGGGTTGTTCGGCAGTACGAATACGAGTATCCCGCCCGTGTTGTCGTGAATGTAATTGTTCTCGACCACGGCGTTGATCGAGTTCTCTATCTCGATGCCGGTCACGTTGCCGTACGCCTCGCAATCGCGGACAACGATGTCGCGCGACTGGCCGACGTAGAGCGCGGCGTCGGCTATTCCGGTCGCCACCACGCGCTCGATCGTCACGCCGTTGCAGCTTACCGGATAGACGCCGTACAGGCCCGTGCCGTCTATCATCAGATCGCGGAACGTCGGCTTGTGCGCGTTTTGGACCACGATGCCGTTCGCGACGTAATGCCGCACATCGAAGTTTTCGATCAAGAAGTTATTGCCCGTCGCAAGCACCGCATCCGAGAGCTTCTTCTGACCGTCTAGCACGGGCCGCCGCGGCGTTTGCGCCGGGTCGCTTATGCCGCGCAGCGTGATGTTATTCAGGTTGACGGTTATCTCTTCGTTATAAACGCCCGGCATAACCTCTACCACATCGCCGTCGCGAGCGCGGCTCATGGCGGCCTGTATGGACTCTCCCGCGCGAACTGTTATGGTCTGCGCGGGCCGTTCCTGGCGGGCCTCTGCGGGCGCGCCGGTGTTATAACGCGCTACAAGGCCGCGCGCCGGGTTATCAAGACGCGACACAACCGGGAGCCCCGAAGGGACGCTCGCGGGGAACTCCGGCAGGTTCGATTCGTCCGTGAGCGAGAACATGAACGCGACCATG
This sequence comes from Blastocatellia bacterium, assembly GCA_963832205.1. Taxonomy (GTDB): domain Bacteria; phylum Acidobacteriota; class Blastocatellia; order UBA7656; family UBA7656; genus DATBMY01. The sequence goes on from CAWHTK010000010.1 coordinate 53,627, forward strand.
TCCTCTTTCTCCTCGGCCGTGATCTTGTATGCGTGAATCTTGTCGTCGACTTTCGGCTCTTTGAATCCGACGCCCGGCCCGCCGCCCGCCGCATAAAAGTCGAGCACCTCTTCTAGCGTCTTGAACCGGCCGTTGTGCATGTAGGGCGCGTTCAAAACGACGTTGCGGAGAGTCGGCACTTTAAAGGCGAACTTATTGCCTTCACCTTTGGTCACGTCGAAGCGGCCCAGGTCCGACGCCTGGCCTTCGAGGTCCGGCACGCCCACGATCTTGAAGTCGCGGTTTGCGAAAGTTGGTAAGCCGTGACATTCAAAACAGCGAGTCCGGCCCGAACGGAAGAGGTTGAAGCCGCGCACCTGCGCGGGCGTCAGCGCATAGCGGTCGCCGCCGACATAACGATCGAATGGCGTGTTGTTGGCCGTGAGCCTCCGTTCGAATGACGCGATGGACTTTAGCAGATTATCGAGCGTGACCGCCGAGCCGTTGCTGCCGCCGAACGTGGCGTCGAACTGACGAACGTATTCGGGTATGGCTTTAAGCTCGGCGATCAACTTCTCCGGGTCTTCGTCCATCTCTTCGTGGCTCGTGATCGGTCCGCGCGCCTGCTCTTCGAGGTCTTCGGCGCGACCGTCCCAAAACTGCTTGTGATTAAATGCCGCGTTCCACAACGAAGGCGCGCCGCGTTTCACCGTGGTTCCGCCCGCGCGCTCGGCTCCCACGCCGCGACCGCCCTTCCCTATTGAAAGACCGCGCGCGTCGGAAAATCCGAGGTCCGGGTGATGGCAGACGGCACAGGAGATCGTGTTATCACCTGAAAGTACCGGGTCGAAGAAGAGCAGCCGGCCGAGCTGGACGCGTGGGTCGCTCGCGTCGGCGGGCAGCGGGTTATCGGCGCGCACGACCATGGCGGGGAATGGGCGTATGAGCCCGCCACCGCCCGCGCCTACGCCGGCGGACCCCTCGTCGCCCGCAAAGTCTTCAGGCGCGGGGTAAAGTCCCAGGGCGAGCACCCCCGCGACAAGCAAGGCGAAAAGTATAAGCACACCTCGCATTATCACCTTGCGCCAGCCGAGCGCGCGCCGCGGCTGAACCCGATCCAAGTCTGCTGCTTTCGCCGATGCTGCGGTCATAGGTATCCGAGCCTCCGTGAAGTATGTGGAAGAAAGTTCCGTGGGAGTAGCGATTATATTTAATGCGCCGCGCAAGTCAAATCCAATAAGCGCGGGAGAACGTACCAGAGGGCGGTGCGTTCGGCAATAAGACCCCGACTGCCCGAATACCTGATTTGCGTACCCGGTAGTAAAAAACGTCTTTGAGCTTGTCGCTTGCTGCATTAGAATCTCTCTCGGATCAATCACGCCCGTGGTGAAATCATTTTGCAGATGGATAAATAGGGTTGTCGGGGAGAGCAGTATGAGAAAAGCACTGATGATTGTGCTCGTCGGCGCGAGCCTTTTTTTTATCGGCTCAAGCAAGCGCGCCCTGCGCGCCAGCCAGAGCGAGCCTACGTTTTCAAACCAGATAGTGCGGATATTCCAGCGCAACTGCCAGGCCTGTCATCACCCGGGTGATATAGCGCCGTTTTCGCTCATGAATTACCGCGATGCGCGGCCGTGGGCCCGCGCCATCAAAGAAGCCGTGGTCATGCGAAAGATGCCGCCCTGGAAGGCCAAGGCGGGCTGCGCCGAATTTGACGGCGAGCGCCGCTTGAGCGACGATGACATCGCGACCATATCCGGGTGGGTTGACGCGGGCGCGCCCGAAGGCGATCCGGCCGAGCTTCCCGCGCCGCTCACGTTTGAGGGCGATTGGGCGCTGGGCGCGCCCGATGTGGTATTGCAGCCCGACGAAGATTACACGGTCAAGCCGGGCAACGACATATACCGCTGCTTTACTATCCCGACAAAACTGCGCGGCGACCGCTATATCTCCGCCGTAGATATTAAACCGGGCAATCGCACAGTAGTTCATCACGTCATCATCTATCTCGACACGACGGGCGAATCCAAGCAGCTTGACGACGCAGACCCCGGCCCGGGCTATACGAGCTTTGGCGGGCCCGGCTTTGTCGCCACGGGCACGCTCGGCGGATGGGCGCCGGGCGCGCGCGCGCGATTCGAGCCAAACGGCAACGCGTGGGTTCTGCCGAAAGACGCGCGGGTCGTCATACAGGTCCATTACCACCCGACCGGAGAAGAGTCCGCGACGGATCGCACCCAGATAGGGCTCTATTTCGCTCGCCAGCCCGTCATAAAAGACATACAGGTCGCGCCCATTTTTAACACTAGCTTTACGATCCCCGCGGGCGCGCCGCGACACCGCGTCACGGCGCTGCTGCCCGTGCCGGTCAACGCTCACCTGCTGGGAATATTCCCGCACATGCACCTGCTCGGACGCGAGATGACGGTCGAGGCCAGATCGCTATCGGGTGAGACCCGCTGCTTGATCGACATTGATGATTGGAACTTCAACTGGCAGGGCTTCTATTATTACAAGGAGCCTGTACCGATCACGCCGTTTACGGTGCTGAGCCTGACGGCGCACTTTGATAATTCCGAGAATAATCCTTTCAACCCGAATAGCCCGCCAAAGACGGTCCAGTGGGGCGAGCAGACGACCGACGAGATGTGTCTCGCCTTTATAGAGTTCACAATCGACAATCTGAGCCACACGCCGTCAACGCCCGAGCTAACGAGTGCCGCCGCCGGACCTGACGGCAAACTGACGATCAACGGCAAAGGATTTACGGCGGGCGCGGACATACTCGTAAACGGCGAGCGCGTGCGCGATACGCTCAATCATAAAAAGAAAAAGAAGGCCGAAAAGCTGCTCACTTCAAAGGCCGACTGGAAGCGGCTGGCTCAGCCGGGCACGCAGGTCTTTGTGAGCATTTTGAACACCGACGGCGTGGAATCGAACAAGGTGGCCTTTACGAGGTGAGCGAAGCGAGCGCCGCCGCTATGCGTCCCGCGACGGTTGCGTTATTTACTAGCAGCGCGCGGTTGGCGCCGAGCGTGCGCCCGGCAGTGAGCCTTTCCATCTCCGACAACAGAAACGGCGTCATCGCCTTGCCCCGAATACCTTCCAGGTGCGCTTTGCTTATGGCCCGCTCGATGGCTTGCTCTACCTCGTCGAAGGGCAGCTCGAACTCTTCCGGTATCGGCACGCAGACGAGCACCGCGCCCCGGCCTTCAGAGTCCCAGTGACCGAGCGCAAGGCGCGCCGCCTCTTCGGGCGTGTCGACTCGCGCGTCGATGCCCAGCCCGCCGCGGCGGGAATAAAACGCGGTCGGCCTCGCGGCGGCGAGCCTGCTCGTACCGAGCGCGCAGCTGCGCCAGCTGGCGTTCCCGCTCGGTCTGACGGGCATAGGCCTCCTGCTCGCCACTGTGTGCGTCTGGCGCGCGCCGCCCTGGCGCATGCTTGCGCTCTGCTGTCTGGCGGCGAGCCTCGGCGGCCTGCGCGTGGCGCTGGGCGCGCCCGCTGATCCCTATCCGCTCGCGCGCCTCGAAGGCCATCGCGTCACGCTCCGAGGCGAGGCGATCAGCACACCCATGCTCACGGCACGCTCTGAGCCGGTTCGTCTGGACGGTACATGCAGCAAACGGCACGCCTGTCAACGCTCGGGTGCAGGTGGTGGGCGACCCGCATGGCAACGCCGGCAAGGTCGCGATCGGCGACACGCTCAGCGCCAGTGGGAAACTCGTCCCTGCCGAGGGCGGGCCGCTACGAACGCTGCTCTTCCCCGACGTTGAGATCACGCCGTCGTCGGAGCTTCAAGCCGATGGCCATCGCGGCGCGGATCCGAGCGGACGCCGTGCGCGGCATCCAGGCGTATCTGCCTGAGCCTCAGGCGTCGCTAGTGGCAGGCATCCTGCTCGGCGGCTCGGGCAACCTCAGCCCTGAGTTTCGGCAGCAGCTGCAGCGTTCGGGTCTGGCGCACATCGTCGCCATCGACGGCTTGAAGCAGGTGGTCGTCACGTCCGTGCTGGGGGCCGTGACCGTGCGCCTGCTGGGCCGCCGCAAGGCGGCAGTGCCGCTGCTGCTCGGAGTGCTCGCCTACACGGTCCTGACGGTGCACCACCCTCAGCCGTCCGGGCTGGACTGATGGTCGGCATGACGATGGTGGCGGCGTCGCTCGGCCGCGTGTCGGACTCGCTCACCAGCCTGTGCGCGGCGGCCACCCTGATGACCCTGCACGAGCCAACCATCCTGCTGGATGTCGGCTTCCAGCTGAGCTACTCGGCCACGCTCGGTTTGATCGTCTTCTGTCCGCGGCTGTTTCGGATGCTGCGCGGCTGCCCCACTGGCTCTCGGATCAGGCAGGCGTCACGGGCATGGTCACGCTCACCACGCTGCCGGTGATGCTGAGCGTCTTCCATGAGATCTCGCTGCG
>CAWHTK010000011.1:0-45550 GCA_963832205.1 Blastocatellia bacterium
CTCTAAGCATCAACGCGGTAAGCATCAACAAAATCAAGCCTACGTTCGGAGCCGAGCTTTGATGGTTTTTATTACCTTGCGACTTTTCTCCGTCTCGCGTGCTGAGTCCAGACACGCAAGACTCAGGGCTATTGCAAGGGCAATATCTGCCGCCCGCTACCGAATGCCCGGCATACGCGGGGGCAAACGAAAGGAATGCCATGAGCACAACCAACATTAAGCGTTTCCTCATGCTGTTATCCTCCACTAGAAACTTAGAACAGGAGCGATTGTATCAACTCCTAGAGAAAGCGGAGCGGTGCTATTGCCTGAAAGACAAACGCGGGCAGTATGAGTTCGGCAAAGCATTGTCACTTTTTTCTCACCCCTTTGACGTGATAGGAGACTACTACCAATCATTGTACCTGCACAAAACCGGGGAAAAGCAGAAAGCATATGAAAACTTGGAACGGGTACAGGATGAAATAAAAGGGGTGTATGCGGATAAGGCTACACTGATACTTTCCGGCCTTAGAGAACATGATAACGATTTTGACGAGTCTTTGAAGCTAAGGCTTGAGCTTACCAAGAGCGAATTTCTACCCATCGTCATTGAATCAACAATAGGCGTGGCCGCTATCCTAAGCTCTCAGGGAGAGCATGGAAAAGCCCTTAAATATATCGAGGAAGTCTTGCCGCATCTTGAAAAACTCGGCAACGTGCCATTGTCCTTTGATGTTCGCAACAGCTACGCGGTGGAGTTGGCCGAAGTAGGCAAAATAGATTTAGCTTCAGAGGTCATCACTCCGGTTATACTGAGCCCTTACGCATCGTCTTACATCAATTGGATTGAAACCGCAAAAGATATACGTGAGAAGTCATCAACAAAATCAATGGTCACGTTTAACAGGGCGAATGTTATACCTTTCCCTGTTAAAGAGGCTGAAGAACCGGAAGAACCTATAGAAGCTGAAGCGGAGGCTAAAGGGCCGCGCTTCCCGTATGAGCAATTTATAACTGAAAAATTCAACATCCGAGACAAGGTAGAGGATTGGGTGTATGGCTCAGTAGAGCCTAACGACTTCAGCACCCTCATGATCGCCATTTCCGAGACTAGAGACGAGCTTGAAAGAGACATGATCTTAGAACAGACCATTGACAGCACGTTCCCGCACACGCCAGAGGGTAAAGAAGCAAAGCGGCTATGGAGAGAAGGCATTATTGCTAAGATAGAAGACTCGGATGGCTAGAAAGTCCAGTTATGAGTTAGGGATTGATGCTACTTTTAGGGAAACCGTAGATAGCGGCTCAGTGCCGCGCATTGAACCGATGAGTCTACACCGTCTTTGCGAGGGGCAATTCCTTAGTGCTGCCCCAAATCTATATAGATAATCTATTGTTGAAAGAAGTCTTATTTATAATCCGAATGATATAGATCTTAGCGCATCCGCTCTTTAGCAAACCGCGAGGATAGAAGCATATAGGCAACGCATAAGACATCTATCGGTAACGAGCTCAGCATCTTAGATATGTGAATTTCCCTAAGCCCGAGACTGTTGCAGAAGTTGTTCCGATCGGTAAAAGCAGAGTTTTGGCGCAGGACTTACTCAAGCGAAGAGCTTCAAATAGAAACAGTAAGTTTAGCTTTATGCTGATTTCTTTTAAGGCAATTTCTCCCGTCCAAGACGAAAACAATATAGACAGCAGGAACTGCTAGGAGCACGCTAGCGCTAGTCGTGTTCCTTACTCCATTGCCATAATCTGCGGCCCTCGCTTCTAGCGCGGGAACGTAACAAAGAGCGTTTGTAATAAAATTTGTAAACTCCTGTGCTGCGTTCGGCGGCGGCGGCGTCGGGTATGCTATAGGAAGCCGCAAAGGGAAACAACAACTCCCAGCCAACCCGGAAGAATAGCCCTCACATAGGAAAGATTTGGTAGCACAAAGATCACCAAGAGACTATGAGCAGACTATCGGACTTTTTGAGCAGGATTACTTCTTCAGCTTTTGAGCAAATCCTTTCTGATATAATCCCTTCATCAAATCGGCTCGCCTAACATCGGCCTCATGAACCGATGGACAGCCATGCCATCCTGAGCATGGTTGGTGAGCCGAGATTCGTAATCAGGATGCCCATACAGGAGGGGGCATGCATGACAAATACCGAAAGAAGATCATTCCTTAAAGATAACTTTGACTTTACCGAAAAAGGCCACACTCCAACCCTGATGCTATTCAGGCCGAATACATTGTTCCCTATACTTGAAGGGAATGCTGGAATCATTCTACAAACAGGCGGAAAGAATGAAGCCCGCCGTGCGCACTTGTATGGGGCAGGGATGCCCCATGATTTAGATGTTGCTGATCTTTGGTTCGCTACGTTCACTCACGATCAGGAATCCGGCGAATTCTTCTATGCTGATTTCGCTATTCACGTTGGTGGAGTGTTTGTTGACTTCGTAAGAAAAGAGCATGGATGGTCTGGTAAAGCACTGACCATCACTAGTAACAAGACTGAGGCAAAACTCGGCATCCACATGTGCGGAAGCGGCACATATATTTACGTGGATCGCAGGCCGTACTGCATGCCACATATAATAACGGAGCTAATGAATTATATAACTACACCTTTGGTCGAAAAACAGGTGAGACTATTGATGTGTTAAACATAGATAGAGCAGACAGAACAGAGATTGATAGATTGCTTGATGCCCGCAGGATTTCTTGACGATATCCAAGCTGCGGATTAACCAAGCAATAGAAGGACAAGAGCGCGGAAAAGAAACCAGGCCGCCGTCCTAAAGCGAAAGTTTGATCCTGCAACTATCCAAGCTTGGTCATATCAAGGGTACGACGAAATCTATGATGCTCTCAAGTGTGAAATGAAAGAGCATGGAGCAAGACAATTTAGAAAGTTTTAGCCGAAGACGCAAAAGTTGCAATGATTCAGAATGCTTGCCGACAACTTGATATTGATATTGACCTGAATACTGCCAAGCATCTTGCGCAGTTCCCCAACCTCTCGGAAATGGCGCGGTGCTATACGGGATTACTTTGTTCCGGTATTAAGATTGGCACTTGGAAGCGTTCACAATACAAGAATATGTTAAGCGAGAGCGATAAGTTGAACGGTATTGTAAGGCTCGATAGCAATCGAAATAAACGCAAGAAAAAGTTGGCCAATAGTATTAATGGCCCAAACCTAAGCGATCGGCAGAGAAAAAGTCTGAAAAAGGGAATAGGGCCAAAAATATTGTTGGCCCTATTCTCACCTAAGAATACATTGCCATGTTATATTCGGCTTCCGTAGAATAGTCTATGAGTTAACAAAGCTCGGCCTTATCGAGTTGGAATAATCTTAATATTCGGCGGTTCCACGCCGAATTAAGCCAGTGATAGGTGATAAGGCCATCTATTGCTGGCTTTAATTTTTGGGAGATAGACGATGTAGAAAGTAGAGCAATAGAAAAACGGTCGGAATCGCCCGCAAAGACTTTTTCCGACCGTTCATCTTGCGTTCAGAGCGACGGGATAGCCAAGTTTGGTTAAGGCAATTTCCTGGCAGGGAATGATCGGGGGTTCGAATCCCCCTCCCGTCTCCATAACCAAATTCCTGGCATGACGCCCTATGTGTCTTTATAACATGGCTGGCATGCTTTTGCCTAAATAAATCTCGTAAACGCCTTATTTTGTTGATTTTAAGAGTGAAACGAGGTATTATGTATGCCACAACAAAATAGTAAATCCTGGCAACCCGTCCTACCGGGCTACCAGGACTTTTTAAACCAAGCGCGTTTGCCCGCACTTGATTCCGTAAGTCCATTATCGGGCACTCGCCGCTCCAACGCAACCAGAAAGGCGAGGCACACAATGGACACACGCCAGCATAAAGGGCTAGAGATAGCCGCCCTCTCAAAGATAAACCGCAAAGGCGATATTTACTCAGTTCCATCACAATCAGCAGGCGTTTCAATACAAGGTGAAGGTCAGTCCTGATGATTGCACCTGCCTAGACTTCCAATCCAACAAAGCGAGGTGCAAACACGTCTATGCAGTCGAATACATGCTTCAAAGGGAAAATGGGAAGGCCGCGCCTTTACCGGAAGGCGTTGTTCCACTCAGGGCAAAAAACTATTCTCAGAACTGGCCCGCGTACCGCTTGGCTCAGATAAACGAGAAAGCAAAACTGCAACAGCTTTTGTATGAACTATGCAGCGGCATTGATGAACCTATACAGACTATAGGCAGAACAAGAATACCGATGGCCGACATGATCTTTTCCAGCGCGTATAAGGTCTATTCTCAGTTATCAAGCCGCCGCTTTATGACCGATCTAAGGGAAGCCATGCGAGACGGTATGTATCGAAGCTGCCCTGTTACAACACGGTGAATAACTATATCGTGATGCCCGAACTCACGCCCTACTTGCAATGGCTGATTATTCAATCGAGCTTGCCCTTGAAAGCTATTGAGACTGACTTTGCGATTGATGCATCAGGCTTTTCGACGGCTCAGTATGTACGCTGGTACGATGAGAAGTACGGTAAGGAACAGAGCGAACGCGATTGGGTGAAAGCTCATATCTGCACAGGTGTTAAGACAAACATCATCACGGCGGCAGAGATAAGCGGCGCGTTCGGTGCTGACACCAACTACTTTGCCCCTCTGTTTAATGAGACTGCCAAGCGATTCAACGTCAAAGAAGTATCAGGCGATAAGGCTTTCTCAAGCTACGCCAACATGCGGCTAGTCGATAGCAAAGGCGCAGTCCCTTTCATAGATTTTAAAGAGGGCTCTGTTGGTACTGGCAAGTGTGCTATATGGAATAAGATGTTCCATTATTATCAGTACAAGCGGGCCGACTTTATGGAGCATTATCATAAGCGGTCTAATGTAGAATCCACATTCAGCATGGTCAAAGCGAAGTTTGGCAGCGCAATCAAATCAAAGTTGCCAGCGGCGCAGACAAACGAAGTGCTTCTAAAAATCCTCTGTCACAATATCTGTTGCCTGATACAATCCACTTACGAGCTAGGCATCACCGTAGAGTTCTGGCCCGAATCCGAGCGGGCGGCACTTTTTGGTTAGGTTTTTGGTTAGATGGGCATTTCAACCAAAAAGTGGTTTTTGGTTGTTTCTAAAGGTGTTATTTTGCTGACTTTTTGGGCAAGGCCCGCGTCCCGGATAAGTTGAAAACCACAATATGTTGTACTTTTCGATTGACATGCGGCTATCTATAGGGTAAACTCCGAAACCGCTGTGAGGGATGCAGGAACTAGCAAAAAAGAACCGAGACGTTGTGGTCAAAGGGCCGGACCGCTATTATAGAGCTTGAGTCTGGGCCGGTCTTCGTCGGCGAAGATTTACCGCCGCAGCAGCTATCAAACGGGCGCTTTGTACACTTCACTCCTTAACACAGCCCGGTCGGCCACGCGGCAGGAAACTTGAGGCCGAGCTGTAAAGCTCAATAGACAGCAGGCACAGAATAGTCCCCGACTTACCCGGCAGGCGCAGGGAGCGGATCGGTCTCTCTAGTTGGCAGGAACTGCGCCGCGAAGATTTAATACAATTAAGTTATGTAAGGAGAAGCGAGGCATGTTTACCCGACCTATCGGCGATCCACAAGAGTCCACCACACCCTCCTCACCTCAGGAAGAATCCATGTCAAACATCGTCCCCCACGCCGATGTGCGCAAGGGTGGGGCGGTCGAGAATAATAGCCTCAGCGAGCTCGGCCATAAGATTTTCCTCGACCGCTACGCGATGAAGGACATACGCAAACGCACTCTATCGGTCGGTGATTTAGTGATTGTCTGCGTGGACACAAAGACGGGCCAGCGCGAGATCGGAACGGTCGTCGCCCTCGACCAGAAGGCCGCGGGCGGCGCGGGCCGCGTTACGGTCGAACTGCGCGACAACGCCAGGATAGAGTGCCTCTCAGAGCATGTCTCCAAGCCCATCGAGACTGCGCCCGAACAGATGATGGAGCGCGTGGCGCGCGGCATCGCCGCCGTGGAGGGCGAGCAGGCCGATGACTGGTATCAAAAATTCCGATGGTTGCTAAACGGGTGGAAATTTGTGCCCGCGGGCCGCATTCTGACCGCCGCCGGCACCGATCAGCAATTGACCTTTTATAACTGCTACGTCATACCGAGCCCCAAAGACTCGCGCCGCGGCATCGTCGAAACCCTCAGCCAGATGATGGAGATCATGTCGCGCGGGGGCGGGGTGGGCATAAACGTAAGCTCGCTCAGGCCCCGCCACTCTTACGTCAAGGGGGTCAACGGCCGCTCTTCGGGCTCCGTGTCCTGGGGCGCGCTCTACTCGTTCGTCACCGGCCTTATTGAACAGGGCGGCTCGCGCCGCGGCGCCCTCATGCTCATACTGAACTGCTGGCACCCTGACGTGCTAGAGTTTATTGGATCGAAGCGCGAGATGGGCAAGATCACCAACGCCAACATCTCGGTCGGCATCACCGACAAGTTCATGGAGGCCGTTCACTCCGATGGGGATTGGGATCTTGTATTCGCCGACACGTCCGACCCCGACTACGAGACCATGTGGGATGGCAACCTCGACAAGTGGCTCGCGGAAGGCCATCAGGTCGTCACTCATAAGACCGTAAAGGCGCGCGACGTGTGGAACTCGATAATCGAATCGGCGTGGGCGTCGGCCGAGCCGGGCGTGTTCTTTATAGAACGCTCGAATAAGATGTCCAACTCCTGGTATTACGACGCGGGTTATCTCGGATGTACCAATCCGTGTGGCGAGCAGCCGCTGCCGGGTTTTGGCGTCTGCAACCTGGGCGCGATAAACCTTTCAACGTTCGTGCGCGATGGCGACGTTGAGTGGGATGACCTCGGCAAGGCGGTGCGCTATGCGGTGCGTTTCCTCGATAACGTCATCGACGCAACGCCGTACTTTTTTGACGAGAACTATGATCAGCAGAAGGCCGAGCGCCGGGTCGGGCTAAATACCATGGGGCTCGCCGAGATGCTGATACGCCTCGGGATACGTTACGGGTCGGACGAGTCTACGAAGTTCATAGATCGCCTGTACCGCTTTATCGCCAGCGAGTCATACCATGCCTCGGCCGACATCGCCTCCGAGAAGGGCGCCTTCCCCATGTTCGACGCGGAGAAGTTCCTGAAGTCGGGCTACATGAAGAACATGCCCGAGGATGTCCGCCAGGCCGTAAGCGAGAAAGGCATGCGCAACGTCACGCTGCTCACGCAGGCGCCAAACGGGACCATCGGGACTATGGTCGGCACTTCAACGGGCATCGAGCCCTTCTACTTCTGGAGCTACCTGCGCAAGTCGAGGCTTGGCCAGCACGAGGAGCGCGTGAAGGTGCTCGAAGAGTGGCAGCAGGCGAACCCCGGCGCGCCGCTCCCGAATTATTTCGTCACGGCCATGGACCTCGCGCCCGAAGAACACGTCAAGGTGCAGGCGGCCATCCAGAGGTGGGTTGATGCTTCGATCTCAAAGACCTGCAACCTGCCGGCAAATTACACGGTCGAGCAGACGAGCGAGATATACGAGCTGCTCTACAGGCTTGGCTGCAAGGGCGGCACCATCTATCGCGACGGCTCGCGTGACGTTCAGGTCCTGAATCTCAAGGAGGAGGACAAGAAGGCCAGCGCAACAGCCGCCGCCCCGCCGGCCGCGCCCGAGCCTCAACTCAAACCGCAAGCGCCCGCCCCGGCCGCACCCGAGGAGTCGGCCTCTTCCTCTTCCGCCCTCGTATCAAGCAACGGCGGCACGCAGCCGAAGGTGCGGCCCCGCCCGTACAAGCGGCGCGGGTACACCGTGAGCAAGGCAACGCCTTCGGGGACCGCGCACATAACAATGAACGAGGACGAGGAAGGTCAGCCCTTTGAAGTCTTCCTTGAAATAGGCAAAGCGGGCTCGGACATCAAGGCCATGGCCGAGGCGATGGGCCGGCTGATGTCGCTGACGCTCAGAATGGCCTCGCCCGTATCTCCCGTCGAGCGCGTCCGCGAGATTGTAAAGCAGATAACCGGCATAGGCGGCGCGCGTTCTTACGGCTTCGGCAAGCGGAGGGTGCTCTCTCTGCCCGACGCTGTCGGCCAGGCGCTCGCTGAAAACTATCTCAACGTGACGTACGGCGGCGAAGAAGGCGACCAGGCCCCGGAGATGGCGCTCGACACCGGCGAGCTTGTAATGCCAAAGCAGGCTGAGCCGGCCATACCCGCTACGTCGGCCGACCTCTGCCCTAACTGCGGCGATTCGGCCTTCGTGCGCGTCGAGGGCTGCCAGACCTGTTATGCGTGCGGCTACTCTGAATGTTAGAGAATACTCGGAAGGGCTAAACCGCCGATCATTTTTATGCGCTCGTCTGCGCATAAAAGATCAGGCGAGCAACACGAAACAGGCCATCGGGCTTGCCGGGTTGCTCGCCTTTTTATTTATCTATTCCTGACGTGGCGCGTTTGAGGCTATACCTCGGTCGTGTACCTCGGGAATGTCTTGCGAATCTTGGCCTCAAGATCGCGCCGTTCGGCGTCTGTGGTAACGGCCGCAAGTCTGGTGCGCAGCTTCTTTCGCTTTTCGGCGCGGTGCCGGCGGCGCTTTATCTCTCGATGACGTTCTCTCATCCCTTGTGCAACTCTCCTTTATTGAGATCTCGCAGCCGAAATTCTAGCCCTCCCGGCCGACGCGGTCAATCGGCAATACCCGTTTACTTAACATTGAATAACTGCACGTCTTCGAGCAGCCAGTTCTGGCCGGCGCGGTAAAGGACGAAGACGGCCGTCCCGGCCTGGTCCCGGTTCTCGGACTTGACCTTTAATGCCACGTTGACGGCCACGCGGTTGGCGTCAATCTGGTCGACGCGCAGTATCTCGGTCGCCCACGCGGTCGGCCTCGAAACCGAAATGCCCGATACGAATCGCTTGAGGTTGTTTCTGACCACAAGCGGCGAGAACTTATCGGAAGAAACATCTTTCACGGCGGCGTCGAATTGCGTTATGAAAGCGCGAACAGATTCGTCGACCCCGCGCCCCGCCGACTGAGCGCGCTCCGCCTTTACGAGAAGATCCTGCGCGGCGTACTGCGCCGGCGCTTCGTCGGCGTCGGCAAGCCCGCGCCTGAGATGTTGCGCGGCTTCGGCCGCCTGGTTGCGCGCCAGTGCTATCTGCCCGAGCGTAATGTGCGCCCACGCCAGGGCCGACCCGGCGGGTGGCTCAACCTTGATCGCGGCGTTAGCTTCGGCCGCCGCCTCGTCCAGCTTCTTCTGCGCCGCGAGCGTCCGGGCGAGCCACGCCCGCAGCAGTGCGTTGTCAGGTGATGCCCGTAACGCTTGCCTGAGCTTCGTTTCCGCCTCGGCGTACTCGGCGCGGTTAAACGCGCTGATGCTTTCGTTGAAAAGCGTCTGCGCCCCGACCCGAGTCGCCTTCATATCGCCTTCGCGCGCGTCGTTATCATAATTGCTTTGCGGGATCAGCTTTTCGGGATCGACTTCGACTGAGGTGATCTTCTCAGCGGTCGGCAACTCTCCCGATGTTATGTTCTCGGAGGGCACGACGACCCGCGCCGTCACCTGCTTGCCGGAAGCGGTCGTCGCAAGCAGCGTCATCGTCACATCGCCCGTGCCCAGATTGCGCAAGTTTACCGTCTGCGTATTGGGCTTATCCGAAGCGAGCGGCGCGCCGACTATAACGTCCGGCTCTATTATGGAATCGACCCATTGCTGAAAGAGCTTATCGACTTCGGGTCCCGTTGCGCCGATGAGCGCCGCGCGGAAATCATCGATCGTCACGACCTTCGTCTGTCCCCCGGTGAGAAGAGTCTTAACCGCCGACAGGAACTTATCGCGCCCGCCGGTTTCGGCAAGCAGTCTCAACACAAGCGGTCCCTTGCTGAAGACGGCCGTCGTGTAGTTTGGAAAGAGCAGCACCTGAAGGCCCAGTTCGGCGTCGCGCCCCGATTGCGCGACCGGCGCGTAGCTCCAGCGCATGCGCCTGAAAACATCCGTCGCGGCCGCCCGGCCGAATCGGTCTTCGACGTAAAGCGCGGCGAGGTATCGCGGCAGCGAGTCGCGCAACAGCGCCGCGCTCCGGGCTTTTTGCACCGCGCGCTCGGCTTGCCCCGCGCGGGCCTCCTGGCCACGCAGCCGCACGCGGCCGTCAATCCATATCCGCGCGATGGCGTCGGCCAGAATCTCTATCGTGGTGGCGCTCACCGTTTCGCGGCGCAGCACCTGCTCGTTGAGTATGAGCGCGCCCGGCACGCTTATGTTGCCGGCGCGCGCCGATGAGATCACGCGGAAGGTCGCGCCCGCCGGCGGCGGGCCGAGCGTCCTGGTGAGAAAATCGACAATTTTGCCGGCCTCTTCCCCGAGCCGCGCGATACTTCCGGGCGGAGGCTGAGCCTTCGACGTCGCGGCCGACGTGATGCCGGGCTGCGCGTATATTTCAATCTTCACCCCTCCGCGCTCCGTGGCAACCGGCTGATCGAAACTTCCGGCGACTATGAAGGGAAGTGAATTGAGCGATTGCTCGAAGACGAATCCCTGGCCTGAGTCTGCCTTAAGCGCGCCGGCCGAGGCTACGCGGAAGTTACTCGCGGGCGAAGCGACCGTGGCCGTGAGAGTGAACGGCGCGGTCGTCGCTCCGTAGAGCGTAAACATCGTCGAGGGCATGGGGAACCAGACGGACTCGGGCGCTAGAAATGTTTCGCCCTGATAAACGTGAGCGAGCGGCGTCAACTCAGGCGCTTCAATTTTATAGCTTATCTCCAGGGTCGCCTTCGCGCCGCCTCCAATCGATGCCGCGGGCGTTATTGTCACCTGATTGAGCGTGTTGACGCGGCGATCCTCGCTCACATCGAACTGCGCGGGCGCGTTGTTGACCGTAACGCCTGAAATCTTCGCAAGACGGGTGAGCCTGAAATAGAGCCTGGACTTCGGCGCCTGGCTCAGGTTCGAGACCGTCATTCCGGCGCGAACGTCCACGGTGCTTGCGGCCGCGTCGATGCGGGCGTTTATGTTGTAGCTATCAACCTCGATCTCCTGCGCCCGGGCGCTGTAGGTAAATGCGAGGGTGAAGAATAGAGCGATTATGGACTTCTTAAACATCGAGACAAGAACCTTTGATGAGAATGTAGGGCAAAGCGAAGCGGCTTGCCCATCCTTACTATATGTCGTTTGATACCAGAGCCAGGCCGGGCAACGCCTAAAGATCGTCCCTTACCAGTTCGTGTATTGTCTTCAGCTTTTCAAGAAGCGGCGCGAGCCGTTCGAGGGGGAGGCTGTTTGGCCCATCCGACATTGCCGCGGCCGGGTTGTCGTGTATCTCCATAAAGACGCCGTCGACCCCGCAGGCCACGCCCGCGCGCGCCATGTATTCGATAAATTCCGAGTCGCCTCCGCTTGCTCCGCCGAGCCCGCCCGGCCGCTGAAGACTGTGCGTGATGTCATAGATTACGGGGTAGCCCAGCCCCCGCATTATGGGCAGCCCTCGAAAATCGACTACGAGGTTGTTGTAGCCAAAGCTTGTTCCTCGCTCGGTTATCATCACGCGCTCGTTGCCCTGAGACACGGCCTTCTCTATGGCGTGCTTCATGTCGTGCGGCGCGAGAAACTGCCCCTTCTTTATGTTGACCGCGCGGTTTGATCGAGCGACCTCAGCTATCAGGTCGGTCTGTCTCGACAGGAAGGCCGGTATCTGAAGCACGTCGGCGACCTCGGCCGCTGCCCGCACCTGCCATGCTTCGTGGACATCTGTAAGCACCGGCGTGCCGACGTCGCTGCGGACGCGGCCCAGCACTCGAAGCCCTTCTTCTATACCCAACCCGCGATGGGCGTTTATCGAGGTTCGATTCGCTTTATCAAACGAGGATTTGAATATGTACCCGACCCCGACGCGGTCGGCCACCTTTCGGATGGCTTCGGCCATCTTCACCGCGTGCGATTCGCTTTCGACAAGGCACGGGCCGCCTATGAGGAAAAGGTTGCCATTCCCCACCTCAAGGCTTCCGACTTTAAAGGGCTTTATTGAGGCCGACATAATGAATGTTTATTCTACACGGCGCGGGCTCGAATTTAAAAGCCGTCACAGATGGGCGGGTGATAAGGGAGCGCAAGTCAAGAGGTCTTCGTCTTGCTGTCGAGCGCGGCGCTGACTCCCGTAGCATCAGGCTGCCCGCGCCTGACGGCAAGCTGCACCAGGTCGCGCGAGAAGAAGAGATCGAGCGTCCAGTCCAGCACGACCCGCACTCTCTTCTCCAGTTGAGGAATGCGCATCAGGTAGTATGTGCGCCACAGAAACCATGCGAAGAGCCCTGAGAACTGATAGCCCATTACGTCGGCGATGCCCGTCCGCTCGCCTACTATTGCGAGCTGGCCCATGGTCCGATACTCGAACGGAGCGCGCTTGCCCGTGCCGAGCGCGGCGGCAATGTTGCGCGCCACGCACTTCGCCTCGCGCACGGCGTGCTGGGCAGTCGGCGGATGAGGCTTGCCGGTTTTCGCGTCGAGTATATGCGCGCAATCGCCGAGCGCCCATACGTTGGCCGCGCCTTCGGCCTCAAGGTACTCGTTTGTGCGGATACGGCCGCGCTCTTTCCCAAGAGGCAGCGAGGCGATAAGCGGGTTGGGCGCGACGCCGGCCGCCCAGATAAGCGTGTGCGCGTCGATAATTTCACCCGTCGAGAGCTCGAAGCAGTTCGGCTCGACTCTTACGACCTTGATCTGCTTACGGATTTCGACCCCGCGCTCGGCCAGCACTTTTTCGGCGAACGTCGCCAGCTCTTCACTCATCTCCGACATGAGTCTGGAGCTGGCGTCTATAATCATTATGCGAATCTGATTCTTGTCGATCTCCGGGTAATACCGCGCCGCGTCGCGGACAAAGTCGTTGAGCGCGCCGATCACCTCAACCCCGGTGAGCCCGCCGCCGACTATCGCGAATGTCAAAAGCTGCCGGGCGTGCTCGGGCTCGACGGCCGCCTCTTCGAGCTTGTCAATCGTGTGATTGCGGACGTATATCGCGTCTCCGAGCGTCTTGAACGGGAGGCTATAGTCTGCCGCGCCGGGTATGTTGAAGTAATTCGTGACGCCGCCGAGCGCAAGCACCAGATGGTCAAAGGCAAACTCCCGCCGCGCGCCGGTGATGCTGTGGCGCGCAAGCACTATGCGCGACCCAAGGTCTATCTGTTCTACCTTGACCTCGGCAAAGCGAGTGTGGCGGAGCAGCTTTCTTAGAGGCGAGACTATGTGACGGGTGGCTATCGATGACGCGCCGGTCTCCGGCAGCATCGGGGTGAAGAGAAAAAAGTTCTCCTCGTTTAGCAGCGTGACCGTTACATCCGTCCTGCGCTTGAGTAGCTTTTCAAGCTCAAGCGCGCTGTAAAGCCCCCCGAATCCACCTCCGATAATAACTATGTTAGTTTCGGCCATCACACCTCGTTTCGGCAGGCGGCCGCCCGGCGGCATGGCCTGTAATTGGCTCCGGGAGCCTGTTTGGTGACTTGTTGCTCTTTCAGCCTTCGAAAGGCAGCATCGGCTCTCTATCTTCGACCGGTATATCGAGCAGGCCCAGTCTGGCCCCGAGGCCGAGGCCGTGAGCCCGGCGACGTATGATCTCTGCCTGGGCCGGAGTAGCCGGGGCGTGTTGCTCGCGGGCGAGCCGTCGCGCGAAGCCCGCGGGCTGTCGGGATCGATAATTCAACGTGTCGAGCGAAAGCGACAGCGCCCCCGACTCAAGTATGCGCCCGAGGCTTTCGCCGACGAACTCATCCGAGAAAGTGAAGGGGACTATTGCCGGCGCCCACAACAGGTACGTGCGGATGCCGCGGTCGCTCAGCCGCTTTATGGTCGCGAGCCTGTCGCTTGTGTCCGGCGCCCATGGCTCTATTACGCTCGGCGAGCCGGTCATCCATAACCGATATGCTCATGCCGACCGCCACGCGCGGGAGCCTGGCGAGTATGTCGGCGTCGCGCTCGACGAGCGATTGCTTTGTCAATACGGACAGAGCGTGCTGCGGGTATCGCTCGAATACTTCAAGAATGCGGCGAGTGATCTGGTACCGCTCTTCAGCAGGCTGATACGGATCGGTCGCCGTCGACATAAAAACCTTCGATGGGCGTTTGAGCCGCGCCAGCTTTCGCTCGACAAGCTCCGGCGCGTTCTCTTTTATGTCGACGTAGCTCCCCCAGGTCCTGCCTTCGGCCTGCTTGTGCGGCATATGGGGTACGTAGCAGTAGGCACAACCTACAGGGCAGCCGACGTAGGGGTTGAGCGTCAAACCGTCAAAGCCGGAACTGTTGAGGATCGAGCGCGGCTCGATGACCTTTAACTCGACGCTGCCCTCAGGCTTGATCTTGTGCTTCACACAGAGATTATAGAAGCCCGCAAAAGAGCCAGCAATCAAACATTAAGGTAAAACCGCAGATGTCGTAGCGCAGACAATTAAGGTGACTATTTAAGTCATGCGGGCCGAGAGAGGCAAATGTGGCCGTTCGGCCAGGCAAACTATTGATTATGGTGAGCGAAAGGCGGCCGTCAGGCTTTCAGGTCGGCCGTGACGAGCTTGAGCGAAAAGAAACGGGTCAGCCGGTCCCGATTCTCTATAACCAGTTGCAGGTTATGCCGCGCGGCTTCGACCAGATCGTCCTGGCCCGTAGCCTTAGCGCGGTCTAATAAGTCCTGCGCGTCACAGACAATTCGGTCAGCTTCGTTGATTATTCTACCGAGAGCTTCGTCTGAAAACACAGTGGGACCTTCCTGCTAAAATATGCCCCTGGCTCGACAAAGCAGCAGATTTAACTTGTTGACACCGAGGGGCGTTAAGAGTATAAAGGTGGTGCGCTAGAAGGTCTTTACAGGAATATCATAGCCCCCACAGCATCGGATATTCCTTCAATCTACGCACCACCAATAGACTCCCGGGTCGTGGCCCCACCCATGACCCGGAGGTTGATTCCCACGGACCGGACAATACCATACTAATCAGAAGGTTGCAACAGGAAAGTTAAAGTTACGCTTTAGCTTATCGAGGTTATCTGCTAACCGGGCGCCTCCCCGGATTAATAAAGCCAGCCCCTCAGGGAGAGGTTTCAGGCAGTGGCACAGAGTCTGAAGAAGCGCGCGGCCGATCTTGAGCGCCGAGTTGAGGAACGAGCCGAGGCGGTAAAGAGGGTCTTGAAGGAGTATCGCGAGACCCAGCGGGCAACCACAGCCCGGGCGAAGGGTTCTTTGCCCGCGCGCCTCCGCGCGCGGTTAAACAAGAAGCGGCTCGATGTCGAGCGCGCGACGGCCGAATACATTCAGCTACAGAAGGAACTGGAGAACCTGCGCAACCGCATACAGGCCCGAAGCTGACGCGAGCGACCGCAAGAGAGCCGCTCGCGTCCGGTATTTACCTGACAGCTTCGGCCAGGGTGAAACGAGGCTCTATATCTACGGGCACCTGATTTAGCCGGTCGAGCGCGCGGCGCATGTCGGGCCTGATGAGGCCGTACTTGTCGAGCATCGCCTTCGCCTTATCGTATGACCCCTCGGCCTGTAGCGTAAGTATCTCGCTCGTCAGTTTGCGTACCGCCGGCTTGATGCGCGCGTGATCCACGCCGAATGTCCCGCTCGCCTTATCGTAGGTGATGCCGCCTTCATCGAGCAGATAGTTGAACTGCAGGGCCTGCCCGCGGCCGTGAGCCTCGGTTATACCAAAGCGGACCGAGCGGAACGAGCTGGCAAGATAGGTCACATACATATCCCGCTCCATACCGCGGTCGACTACACCCTTATCGATCAGGTATTGCAGGGCGAAAAGACCGGTGATGTCGGCCTTGGCCTCTTCTATCGCCGAGTAGAGTTCTTTTAGCTCTTTGCGCACGGTCGTCGTTCGGCCGCCGGCGGTTATGTTGTGCGGCCCGAGTCCGTGCACAAGCTCGTGGGCGAGGATGTGCGTGAAGAAGGCGTCGAACGAGACCCGCGGCTGTTGCGACGAATCGAGCACGACCTTCGAGATCGGGACCAGGACTTTATTAAACTTCGCCTCCTGGTGATTCTTTAGCATTACTCGTTTTGAGCCCTTCTCCTTTATCACCTTCTCGTCGTTCGGAAGATTGTAGGCGGCGGTCTGGACGCCGTGGTTCCCGTCACCCGAAGTCAGCACCACGTCTACGACTCGTATCGGTGAAGAGGCGCCTATCTTCGGGTTGCGGTAGCGCTCCTCAATCGGAAGGTTGTTCTCTATCTCCTGGAGGTGCTTGCTGAATTTTTCCAGCTTGGCCGTTTCGGCGTCGTCGCGAAGGGTCACGAAAGCCTCGAAGGCTGCTTTATAGCCGAACAGCTCGTCTTCGTATGTTTCATAAGGGCCGATTGTCACGTCAATCGGCGCGTCGAGGTCCATCCACGCCACGTCGCTCTCGTAGTAATCGTCAGACAAAAACGCCTTTGCGCGTTTAATCAAAAAATCCTTCAGCGTCGGGTTCGTCGTAAGCGCGGCGGCTTCGTTGAGCAGCCGCGCCGCGGGCACGAGAAACTCGCGGTACTCCTGGCTGTAAGCCACGGTTTTGAGCTTGCCATCCGGGCCGCGGCGTATGACGTGGAAGAACCCCGTTGCCTTCTGCCGCTCCGATTCCGGCAGAGCTTGAACCCATTTCTCGAACTCTTCCTTGGTAATGTCGTCGGGGTAATAGCCCGCGTGCGGGACCTTTTCATGAGGCACGCCCTCGATGAACGGCTCGTTGTTATCGAGACGCGACCACGGGCCTTTATTGATCATGAAGTAATGAAGCCGCGCGCGCCCGAGCGGCGTCTTGTCCGCCTGGAGTTTCGCGCGCAATGCGAGGTTGCCGCCCCACGCTTGCCGCAGGAATATCTCGTCCATAAGCCTTGCGGCCTGTATAAGCTTATCGAGCGCCTTGCGGTCGCCCGCCGAAAGTCGCGATATGTCGGCGGCGACATCCGTGGGCGCGAACCGCGCTATCTTTGATTGGAGCGCCGCAAGCTCTTGCTTGTTGTCCATGCCTTTTGATTCTCTCTTCTGCCCGAAGGCCGCGCCCGCGAGCAAGCGCGGTTGAAAGAAGAATGCTTATAAGTTTCATAGCTCACCATCCTGATGACTTTTTATTTATCTTACAGCGCGCGGGCGCGCCTTCAAAATCATTCGGAGAATAGATTTCCCGCATACCGGCTTTTTTATTGCTCTGATTTTTGTTTTGTGTTATACATCACAAATCTCTTTAGAGAAGAACGAGCGATTTGTCAGTCCCAACATCGACAAAAACAAGAGCCTGGCCAAAGCGGGCATCGGTAAGCCTCAAGCGAGGCAAAACTACTGGTTGCTATTGAAGCTCGTCGGCTTTAACGAGCTTGGCAAGCTGCGTCAACAATTCAAGTACTAGGGACAATTCAGCGAAAGCTGGTTATAGACGTTTAGCCCGCCCTTGCGGGAACCCCGGCTTTTGCCGGAGGAGGCCGGCGTCTGTCGAAGAACTATCGCGCAGCTACGCCAACCTGGCGGCAGCGCGCGGCGGGCAGCGAATGTGCCTCTTAAGTGCTGCTCGCAGGCTGTCGCTTCATACTCGGACCGCTTTTAAAGCGGATTGTCACCAAGTAGGAGCATTGCTCCTATAAATGAGGAGGATCGACGCATGTACAGACACAGACTAACCCCGATTTTTGCAATTGCCTTTACTGCCATACTGCTGGCAGGCATGACTTTCCAACCTTACGCCGCCGCTTCGACCACCAAAGCTCAGGCACTAAAGATGACATCAAGGAAGACGACGGAACTACAAACAGGCCGGCTACAGATGTGACGGTCGGCTTTGATAAGTCCGAGCGTCACGACAAGGCTTCTATCGAGGCTGATCCCAGGGTAGTTGACGACATAGAGTCGGCTGATTCTACGGTCGCTCCCAGCGCCACTTTTCCCCATATTATTCCAACTCCATTGCCGGGCGGGGTGGATCACGTGGCAAACGGAGTAGGGACTCGCAACGCCGGTTTCGGCACCATTCGCCTGCGCGGCGCGCCGCTCGGGGCCGTGCCGGTGAGAGCTTTTCTTTACTGGGGAACCATGAAACCGGCGGCGACTGCAACCGAGACAGTCTCCTTTAATGGAAGGCGTGTGACGGGAACACTCCTGGGCTTTCCCCAGCAGCCGACGTGCTGGGGAGCAGGCGTCTTTGCCGCTTACAGGGCAAGCGTGCTGTCGCTTATCCCTCCGTCTATCAACGGTGATTACCAGGTAGCCTGCATGCAGAGTTTCCTCACTGATGGGAGGGATTCCTGGGCTGGTCCTTTCACCTTGCCGCTCTCCGAAGGAGCCACGCTTGTGGTCCTCTACGCGCACATCAGCGTGCCGGTGACCGCTCGAACCTTTATCAACGAAGGCCCTGCCTTCTTCTTTTCCGCCATCTCCATCAACAACCCGTTGCCTGGCGGACTCCCGAATTACAACAGCCTCAAGCACACGCGCCTTGGAGCTGACGGGCAGGTTGGCGGCTCGACGACTTCCATAAACCCGGTCACCGATGAGCGGACGTTCCTGGGGCCGCCCCTCAACCAGATCAAGGGTCGCTTTTCGCCTTTTAACTGGGACTCTGACTGGAACGGCGACGACGGCACGCCGCTCAACCAGCTCTGGGACACCCACACTGATAGTTTCGGGAGAATACTTGCTGTCGGCATAGGAGCCTACGTCGTCAGGTATCTGGCCAGCGGCGACTGCGTCTTTCCTGTGGCGCATGTACTGAGCGTGCGCTGAGCTTCAAATTCGTTCGTACGACAGGCGGCAGGCTACCGGAGCCTGCCGCTTTATAACCTCTCCTTCCCGCAATTTGACAACAGCGCGTGATTGCTATAGGCTGAGGGCCCGTGAAGGGAGAAGCCGTTGCGATAATCCCTGCGCGGTACGCCTCGACAAGATTGCCGGGTAAACCGCTCCTCCCCCTGGCAGACCTCCCAATGATAATGCACGTTGTTCGACGCGCCGAGCGCGCCCGGTTTGTCTCGCGCGTGATCGTCGCGACCGACGACGAGAGGATTTTCCGTGCCGTCGAGGGTCACGGGGCCGAGGCGCGGATGACATCTTTGTCCGCTACTTCGGGCACGGACCGCATAGCGGAGGTCGCCGCGGAACTGTCGGCGGCGATAATCGTCAACGTGCAGGGAGACGAGCCCTTAATAGAGCCTTCCACAATCGATGCGGCCATCGAGCCGCTCATCTCGGATGACAGAGTTCTAATCGCCACAACCTCAGAGCCGATCACCGAGGTCGAGGACGCGCTCAGCCCGAGCGTAGTCAAAGTGGTGACCGACGATCAAGGATTCGCGCTCTACTTTTCGCGCGCGCCTATTCCGTACATCAGGCCGGCCCCCGGCATGACGCTGGAAGAGTCGTTGCGCCGCGACCCCGCACTATTGTCTAATTATCGTAAGCATTCGGGGCTGTACGCATACCGCAGCGACTTTCTTCAGCGGTTCGCCCGGTTCGAGCAGTCGCCGCTTGAAAGCCTCGAAGCACTCGAACAGCTTCGCGCGCTTGAATATGGCTTCCGTATACGCGTCGTAGAGGTCAGTCACCGGTCGGTGGGTGTTGACACAGAGCAGGATTACGAGCGAGTGAAACGCATACTGGAGGAGAAACCGTTATGACGAAGTTTATATTTGTGACCGGCGGGGTGGTTTCGAGTCTCGGCAAAGGGCTCGCGGCCGCTTCAATCGGCTGCCTGCTCGAAACGCGCGGCCTGAAAGTCACGCTTCAAAAACTCGACCCGTACATAAACGTTGACCCGGGAACCATGTCGCCCTTCCAGCACGGCGAAGTCTTTGTCACCGACGACGGCGCGGAGACCGACCTCGACCTGGGCCATTACGAGCGATACACGCACTCGCAACTCACGCAGGCGAGCAACTGGACCACCGGTCGCATATACCTCTCAGTCATCAACAAAGAGCGGCGCGGCGATTACCTCGGCAAGACCATACAGGTCATACCGCACATCACCAACGAGATCAAAGACGCTATTCGGGCCGTCGCCGACGGGCCGGACGTAGCGATCGTCGAGGTCGGCGGCACCGTCGGCGACATAGAGTCGCTGCCCTTTCTCGAAGCGATTCGCCAGCTAGGAAACGAAGTCGGGCGCGACAACGCACTCTTTATTCACCTGACGCTTGTTCCCTATATCGCCGCGTCGGGCGAGCTGAAGTCCAAACCCACGCAGCATTCGGTCAAAGAGCTGCGCGAGATCGGCATACAGCCGGACCTTTTGCTATGCCGCTGCGACCGCCCGCTGCCGCACGATATGAAGGCCAAGATCGCGCTCTTTTGCAACGTGAAAGAGTCCGAGGTGATTACGGCGCAGGACGTAGAGACGATATACGAAGTCCCTCTGATGTTCGCCCGCCAGAGCCTCGACGACATGATAGTCAAGAAGCTCGGCCTCCAGTCGGGCGAGCGGGACCTGAGCCGCTGGACCGAGCTGGTCGACACGATCAAGAACCCCGACAGCACGGTGACGATAGGTATCATCGGCAAGTACGTCGAGCTTGAAGATTCCTACAAGAGCCTGCACGAGGCGCTGGTGCACGGCGGCGTGGCCAACCGCCTCCGCGTGCAGATACGCTGGGTCGAGAGTGAAGACTTGATGGAGGATCAGAACTGGGAGGACCGGTTGCGCGATTTCGACGCGATACTCGTCCCCGGCGGGTTCGGCAAGCGCGGCATCGCCGGCATGCTGCGCGCGATAAACTTCTCGCGGCGCGAGCAGACGCCCTTCTTCGGAATATGCCTCGGCATGCAGTGCGCGACTATAGAGTTCGCGCGCAACGAGTGCGGGCTCGACGCCGCGGACTCGACCGAATTCGACGACGACACGGAGCACCCCGTCATATTCAAGCTCCGCGATCTGATCGGGGTCGAAAACCTGGGCGGCACCATGAGGCTCGGCGCGTACCCCTGCAAGTTGCAGGAAGGGTCGCTCGCGGCCCGCATTTACGGTACCGGCGAAATAAGCGAGCGCCACCGCCACCGCTACGAATTCAACCCCCGCTACGAAGACGAACTCGGCGGGCACGGGCTGGTCTTTTCCGGCAAGTCACCCGACGGCAAGTTCGTCGAGATAGTAGAGCTTGTCGGACCACCCGTGGTTTCTGGGCTGCCAGTTCCACCCGGAGTTCAAATCGAAACCGCTGGACCCGCACCCGCTCTTCGTATCGTTCATACGCGCGGCTTACGAGCACCGGTGTCGCGACGAGTCGACGGGCTCACGAGTCGAAGACACACAAACGGCTCCGGAAGCCATTTCCGAGGATCAAGGGTGGAAGGTCGGGATGTCGAGCGGGGAATGATCACGGCCCGGTACGGGGAAAGGAATTCTGCGCGCCGCCCCTTTTTGAACGTCTCTCTGAGCAGGCTCTCCGCGCGGCGAGCGTCGGGGATGCCGAAGAACCCTATCGGGACCGTCGATTTTTTTGTGACCTGCTCGCCGAAGATTATATCGCCCGTGCCGTTTCGCCGTTCGGTCCTCGTTATCACGCCGATATCTTCATCCGCGTAAGACCGGACCGTTTTTGACCTGCCGTTTGTGATAATCAAAATGCGGCGGTCGGTGATCGCATAAATAGTGCGCTTTGCTTTCAGGTATGCCCAGTAAGGCGCACTCAGCATTCCCAGCCCTGTGATTACGAACGGCAGGCCGAAGAGCGCAAACAGCGAGAACCAGCCCGCGCCCGTGTCGGAGAAAAGGAACCCGGAAGCCGCGGCCATCCAAAACAGCGAAAAGGCGGTCCACGGAATGCCGAAAAGCAGTATGGGGATAGTCGAAGGGATCCATCGCTTCGGGTCGGGCTGACCATACCAGAGCAGGTATTCGCCCTGCTCCATCTCGGCTTGCGCCACCTGGCGCAGTCCGAAGCTCATCGGATTCATAATGGCCTCTCGATATCGAATGATGTTTCGGGGGCGGCGGTCTAAAGCTAGCACATTTTGCGGCGCCGAGGAATGATCGCTAACATTCTACATAAAGGTGAAAAGGAGGCGTTATGAAAGCCGGTGTAAAACCAGATGACGCTCGCAGGGCGGACACGCAGATGGCTCCGGAGCTTGACCAGTTGCGAAGGGAATTCGAAGAGATTTCCGGAGAGGCTGATGGATTGATTCGCGGGCTTGACGACGCGCAGTTCAACTGGCGGCCGGAGCCGGGCCGGTGGTCGATAGCCGAATGCTTCGACCACCTTAACGTCACAGCCGACCTTTATCTCCCGCCGATAGAAGCCGCAATCGAGCGCGCGAGGGCCGAGCGGGTCTATGGCAGCGGGCCGTTCCGCCGCACCCTGTTCGGCAAGCTCTTTTTGCGGGCGACCGAGCCGCCGCCAAAAGTGAAGCTCAAGGCTCCTAAAGATTTTCGGCCCAGCCCCGATAAGCGGACGAGTGACGTAGCGCCCGCCTTCGCCGCTCGCCAGCGCCGCTACCTTGACGGCGTGAGCGGCGCAAACGGGCTCCACCTTTCGAAGGTCAAGGTGATCTCCCCGCTGTCGCGCTTTATAAAGCTCACGCTCGAAGAGGCCCTCGCGCTTATGGCGGCGCACGAGCGACGCCATCTATGGCAGGCGCGTCAGGTCAGAAATCACCCTGATTTTCCATCAAAAGAATCACCGACAGGATAAAAGGCCGGGTCGCCCCGCCCGCTCCCCGATGGTTATGCCGGAAGTCGAAACCAAACGCCTGCTCCTGCGCATATTCACTCCGGACGATCTGGATGCGCTCGCGCTTCTGTACGCAGACCCGGAGGCGATGAAGTACATCGCGACGGGCGAACCGGTATCGAGGGAAGAGACCGAGTATCATCTGGGCCGCTTGATCAAATACTGGGAGACGCACAATTTCGGCCGGTGGGCGATGATCGAAAAGCAGAGCGGGGAATTCACAGGTTATTGCGGGCTGGCGCTCTTTGAAGGCAGGCACGAGCTGATGTACGGGCTGGCCAAAGACTACTGGGGCAAAGGGTACGCGACGGAAGCCGTGACGGCGACGCTCAGGTATGGATTTGAAGAGGTGCGGCTGGAGACTATCGCGGCGGTAACGAGGGCGGAGAACCTTTCCTCTCAGCGGGTGATGAAAAAGGTGGGGATGAAGTACGAAGGAGAGCTTGTTTATTTGGGTTTCGATTACGTCAGCTACGTAATAGAGCGAAAAGATTTTCAGCCCGGAGACTCATTCTACATCGTGCGCCAAACCTGAACAGGTAATCAGCGCCCTCAGCCGATGCGAACCGTGAGCATCGAAACCGAGCCGCCGTCCACGCCCTCGACGGGGAAGCTCACCTGCTCGCCTTTTCTGGCTAGTGCTATCACATAAAGCAAAGGCAAGTAATGCTCCGGCGTCGGGATGCTGAGCATTGCCTCGCGCCCCATGCTTTCGTAATTGATGAGAGGCCCGTCTTCGCCCGCGAGCAGAAGCGCGCGCGCGCGTTGCTCGAATTTGACGGCCCAGTCGAACGGCTCAACTTTATGCCTCCCCCATGCGTACGTGTGCAGATTATGGACGAGGTTGCCGCTTCCGATGATGAGCACTCCCTCGTCGCGAAGCGGCGCGAGGCGCTTCGCTATCTCGTAATGAAATGCCGGCGGCCGCGTTTCATCTATGCTGAGCTGCAACACCGGAATATCCGCGTCAGGGAATACGTGACAGAGCACACTCCATGTGCCGTGGTCGAGGCCCCAGCTATGGTCAAGCGCGACCGGGGTCGGCGCGAGCAGAGACTCGATGCGGCGGGCAAGCGCGGGGTCGCCCGGGGCGGGATAAGTAACCTGATAGAGTTCTTGCGGGAAGCCTCCGAAGTCGTAGATGGTTCGCGGGTCGGGCATGGCGGTTACCATCGTGCCCGGCAAGTACCAGTGCGCGGATACAGACAGCACGGCTCTGGGCCGCGGGACCTCTCTCCCGATTGCGGCCCAGTTCCGCGTGTACTCGTTATCGAGAAGCGCATTCATCGGGTTGCCGTGCCCGAAGAAGATTACAGGCATGCCCTCGGTCATATGCCAATCTCTGCCGGCCATAATCAAGCTCCGGTGATTAATCGCTTATCAATCACTCTTGCTCAGGCGGTTGAGGGTCATCGGGTGGGCTCTTTCGATCATGGCCGTAGCCACGATACTGAGGCGGACGCCCGTCCGGCCCCCAGTAGTACTTCTTGATCATCAGCACGAGCAACCCTGTGACGAACAGCGTGAGCAAGAGGATCAGTAGAAGAAAAGTAAGCAATTGCGAAGCCTGTAAGTCATATCTGTTATGGCATCCAACAGGCCCACGCCGCTGGACAAACATAACGAAGTGAATAAACTCTACTTCGACTATAGCGAAATCAGATTTTGCGCAGAAAGGCCAGGGGAAACAGAGGTCTCGAATTCACCGTCGGTGAAAACCTGACCCATCGCGCTCTCGGAGAGGTACCGGCATGCAAAATTACGCGATAGAGTTGTCCGAGGTGGTTGAATCAGCTTACTTCACACTGCTGGCGTTTATCTAATGACCGGACCGCGCGCCGCCCCGCGCCGGGTAAGTGGTCGCCCCGCGAGATCATAGGCCACCTCGTCGATTCGGCCTCTATTAACCACCAGAGGTTTGTCCGCGCTCAGCTTCAGGATGATCTGGTCTTTCACGCGTACGAGCAGGATGACTGGGTGAGACTCCAGCGCTACCAGGAATCTAACTGGGAAGACCTGCTGACCTTGTGGAGGGGCTATAACCTGCATATTGCGAGTGTGATGACCGCTGTGCCTGAGGAAGTGCGCGTGAAAAAGCACGTAAGGCACAACCTGAATCAGATAGCCTGGCAAACAGTGGCAGAGGGTGAGGCGACGACGTTGGATTACCTGATGAGAGATTATGTGGGGCATCTGAAGCATCACCTCCGACAGATTTTCAGTATGAGTGAAGCATGAAGGCTCAAACAACCGGCCATAAGGCTGGTTCGCATTGCTAAGACCAGTTTGCTGCTGAATAATTAGCTCCTGTGGACGAAAGACTGCAGTTAATAAAAAGAGATATGACGGAGGAGCAAAGATGAAACGCAAAGCTTCGGCAGTTTGGCAGGGCGGGCTGAAAGACGGCAAAGGCACTATCTCGACCGAGAGCGGGGTATTATCCGGCACGCAGTACTCTTTCAGCACCCGCTTCGAGAATGGGATTGGGACGAACCCCGAAGAATTGATCGGGGCCGCTCACGCCGGCTGTTTTTCAATGGCTCTTTCAGGGCAGCTCGCCCAGGCGGGACTGACGGCAGAGAAGATCGAGACTACGGCGACGGTTACGATGGATAAGACGGATGCGGGCTTTACTGTTACGGCGGTACACCTGGATGTAAGCGCGCGGATTCCCGGCGCGAGCCAGGACGCGTTTGATACTGCTGCCAAGAATGCGAAGGAAGGCTGCCCGATCTCGCGTCTGCTGAAAGCAGAAATAACGATGCAGGCAAGACTCGAATCCTAGGTTGAGGGCGATTGTAAACGAGTCCCAGTCATTCGCCCTGATGTGAGCCTGACACTCTGGTCAACCCGGGCGCGCAAAGCGAGTTGCCGATCCTCCCGCTCCGAGGGCGGTCTGCTCGACAGCGGGCTTGCCCGGTCCGCCTCGTCATTATAAAAATCGGCCTCAAATAACCCGGCGAACAAAGGAAATAAAAACGAGGTAAATAAAAAGGAGGAGAATATGATCAGCACCATAGCCAGAATGTTTATCAAGGAAGGCAGCCAGGCGCCTGCCCTTGCCGCGTTGAAAGAGTTGGCCGCTCAGGTCCAACAACAGGAGGAAGGCACTCTCGTTTACTTGATCCATACCCCTGAAACGTCGAGCCCGTCTCTGCCGCCGGTCTCTCCGCTTGAAGTGATCTTTTATGAGGTGTACAAGGACGAGCAAGCTTTTCAGGCGCACCTGAACGGGGCGTTCAAAAAGTTCACCGAGTGCTACGCGAACCTGTTTCAAACCACACCGGGCGGGGAGATATTCCTTATGTTCGAATCAATAAACAGAGACGCGGGGTTCATTAGCAAAAACGCGGTAGGATAGATGGCCGAAGTCGCCGCGCTGCTCGGCACGGTCTTGCGGGCGTGCCGCCGAGGAGAATCGATTCGGCGGCACGTCCCGGATAAGCCTCTCTTATTTGAGCGGAGGCGCGTTGCAGGGCCAACCCTTGGGTCTGGGCTCGGGCTGTACCCCCGCCTCGACAGCCATGAAGTTTCCAATCTCCCATTCCAGAAGATCCTTCGCATGCCGCAGCCATCCCTTATTAGGCCCGCTCCAGATGTAATAAATGTTCAGAACCTTTATCTCTCGCGTCTTCGGGTAGTAAGCTCCGGCGACGTTTATCTTCCAGTAAGGCTCGAAGAAGGCCGAAGGCATAATCTTTACGCTGAGGTTTCTGGGAGAGACGCGTCCCGCGCGCTGAGAGAGCATACCGCCGCATTCGCCAAATTGGGTTTGGACCTTTCTGTATGCTTCGTCTATCCAGGTGGGGATGGCGTCGGGCGCGCCGGGGAAGGTCAAAAGCTCTTCGATGACTTGACCGGGCACCGCTTTCTTCTGCCACTTCTTTATCTTCTTTTCCCAATTAAAGCTCGGATCGTCGAACCCCTGAGTGTTGTAACGGATCCCGAAGCGAGGCGTAATCTTATCTCCGGTTGGGCGAGCATCTCCGAGGAACTGGTGGGTTCCCTGGGCGCGGGTTGTTCCCGCAAGGCCAACGAGCAGTAATAGGGCAAATACGGACAATGCGACTCTCCTGTGCATGACACAATCTCCTCGTGAGCAGGTAGTAGTTTGGGAGCCGGGGCGGGGGTTGAGAGAAGCGCGAGCTGTTTATGCCCGGACGGACAACAGCCGCGCTCACAGGATTGCAAAGTCTGTGCCCTGTGGCTTGTAAATCGAGTCAGGTCGCCGCGAGGTCAATGCCTGGTTCAGGCGGGTCACATGTCATCTGGCGTATTTCGCGCCTTGCGCCTATGTATCACCCATTCGAGTTAGTGGCGAGAATGGCGGCGCGTCGCTTTTGATCGGCGTCACTGATCGGCATCCGAATTCGCGACCCCGCGCGCGGCCGGTGAGATGTAGCCTAAAGCGACAATTTGTGAATGAATTGATAGACCTTTATGCCCGCGCACGTTTTCCCGCCGGTGACGGGAAAAAAAACAGGAGTTTTCTTCGTGCGCAGGTTCACCATATTATTAATGTCGTAATCGGCAATTTGAGTATATAATGGAGCCCCTAGTCCCCTGATGATTGCAGTAAAAGCCCCACAGCCTTTGCTCCATGTAGAGTGGATGTCCTGGGCAGAACATACGCTCACCCATGACAATCAATTAGCAGAAGGTCACATTACTAAGGCGCCAACAATATATTGAAGGTATAATCAATATATTGAAGCAGCTAAATAATCTATGAAAGTATCGGATTCAATGACATCAGGGGAGACGAGTCAGGTTAAGGCAACGGAGGCTGGCAAGTTGATTCGCATAGTGGTCTTCTACGATCACGCGATGATCCGCGCCGCGTTACGCGTACTGATAGAGATGCACCCGCGAATGATCGTTGTAGGCGAGGCGGGTACTGGAGACGAAGTTCTCGCGGTCGCCACCCGCGAACAGCCCGATATAGTATTGCTCGACCTTGCGGGCGGCGAAGAGGGGCTCGAGATTATACCCGGCCTTTGCTCGGCCTCCAGGGCGACCCGCGTGCTCGTGTTGACGAGTAACGGGAATACCGAGGTATATACCCGCGCGGTGTTGCTCGGGGCGGTCGGTGTGCTGCAAAAAGATAATGCCCCCGAAGTTCTTATAAAGGCTTTGGAGAAGATCAGCGAGGGAGAAGCCTGGATTGATCGCTCTACCCTGGCCAACGTGTTCACTGAAATATCGCGCCGCAATGAAATTAAAGAGGTAGATAACGACTCGGCTAAAATAGCCACGCTGACTCCTAGAGAGAGACAGGTTATATCGCTTGTCTGCGCCGGCCTCAAAAACAAACAGATTGCCGAGCAGTTATTTATAAGCGAATCTACCGTGAGGCATCACCTGAGCGCTACTTTTAGTAAGCTAGAGCTGTCGGGGCGCTTCGACCTGATCATATACGCGCACCGCCACGCGCTTACCAAAGACTAAACCCTACTTGTTCCGGTGGTGGTCTTCCATAGACCCTGCATCATCGGGTCGCCGCTCACCTGTACTGGTCGCCTAGAGCGAAGAATTATCTTATAGCATGTTCCTCCTATATGCCCCTGGCTTTTAAGCCCAGTCTGGGTATAGGTCAGAATAGGCGCAACCGGCTATAAGAGGGCTGTAAAAAAGGCCAGCTTTGGCTATGAAAAAATAGCGGGCCTGCCGATGTGCTAAAAACTGGATTTGTGTACCCTTAGCGGGCTGCAAAAGTATCTTATCCGGGTTGTATCTAGGATGCGATTAATAAAGTACGAGGAAGCCCCCATGCTTAACGGCCAGGAAACAGGCGCAAAGTCAGAGCGCCGGGGAAAGCCGCGCATCTCAACTCCATTTCGTGCGATGGTTCGTGGGACAAATATAAGCGGCGAGAGGTTTGAGTTCGCGACACAACTCGATAATGTCAGCGCGACGGGGGCCTATCTACAGGTCAGCCAGCGCGTAAACCAATACTCGAAGCTGGACCTCTTCATCGAGCTTTCAGAATCCGAGAATGCACCGGGCCCGTCAGTCGAGGCTGAAGGCGTGGTGCTGCGGTCAGAGCCCAAGTCGAATGGATTTTTTGGCCTTGCAGTGGTGTTTACCCGTCACCGCTTCACCAAGAGAAAGGCCTCATAGCAATAACAAGAATAAGTGCGGGCGCCCCGGTTTTAGCGCATAATTGCGAAGCCCTACACTTATGGAGGTGTAAAACAGGAAGAAGTTCTCACACAATGATATCACCCCGTTCGCCAATGAATTTTGGCTCGCGGTAGGAGCCAAAATAGGTTTCACAGATGGTTCTGGAAATCGTAAAAAATGCTCCACGCAAGATCAGAGACCCGAAAACGCCGGCTCTGATTCTTACAACCTCGCATAGAAAGCGAGGCTCACCCACGAAACGCGAAATATAAATCGCGCAACTTTCCTGGGGCCAATCCTTTCAAGTGGGGACAAACCGTAGCGGTGTCACCACTCTATTGGCGGATCGGGGTACCTAACCAAAAAAAACTGTCGCGTATGCGGCTTCCCTTATGGGCTTACCGATCAGGGTATAGCTTTGCCCGCTCGGTTGCTCCGCCGCAAAGACTCCATACTCAACTCTATACTCAACTATGACCCTTGATTGGAAAATAGAAAAACGGGGCGAGCGCGTCGCGGTCGCAGCCCTCGCCGCCGGAATAATACTGCTGCTCGCCTTTATAGCAGTATCGAGTCTGGTCGTCGGTGTGATAACCGACACTCGGGTAACCCCGCCGAGGGAGACGCTTGAAGCCGCGGCGAGTTATTTCCCGAACTCGGCGAGGTTGAATGCCCAGCTTGCCAGATCAGAGATGACCGGCGGGGGGCGGGACCTGGCGGCCGCAGAGTCTTTTGCGCGCCAGGCCACGCAGCTTTCTCCAAACGATTACGCTTATCGATTGCTGCTCGCGACCGTAGAAGAGGCGAAGGGCGACCGGGAGGCCGCCGGCGAGTCGTTCCGCCGCGCGATTGCGCTCGCGCCCAACAATGCCGATCTGCGATGGCGGCATGCGAACCTGATGCTCAGGCGCGGGCTTGTTGCCCAGTCTGTTGACGAGTTCAGATTTGCTGCCGCGTCAAACCGGCGCTTCATCGCGCCGACGCTCGATCTTATCTGGCGCGCGTCGGGCGGCAGCCTCGACGCGGTAAGGGCCGTCATCCCCGATGACGCAAACGCTCGATTCACCCTGGCGCGGTTTTTTCTTAGCCAGTCCTTGATACAAGAGGCGGCAAGCGTGCTCCGCACAATTGATCGAGGGGAACGGCAACAGTCGGCGGAGACGCCGATGTTTCTCGACGCCATAATAGCCGCGGGCGAATTTCAGGTCGCGCGAGATTTATGGCTCGACGTGGTTGGCGACGGCGGCGCCGGTACGGATAATTCGAGTATTTTATGGAATGGCGGCTTCGAGTCTGAGGCCATAAACAGGTTCGGGCAGTTCGATTGGAGCATAAGCTCAAGCAACTACGCGCAGCTTGTGATTGACCGAGAGAGTGGTCGGTCGAGCGCGCGAGCTTTAAAGGTGAGCTTTGCCGGGCGCGAGACTACAAAGCTTGACGGGGAACTCAAGCAACTGGTGGCGGTTCGCCCGGGCGCGAGATACCGTCTTACCTTCTTTGCCAAAACCGACGGGCTTGTGACGACGGCCGGGCCGCGTATCAGTGTCGTCGGCGCGAAATCCAACGGGATGATTGCCGCCTCCGAGCCGCTCGCGGCCGGGTCGAGCGACTGGCGACAGTTCACAATTGATTTTGCCGCCCCCGCGGATACTCGCGCCATTCTCGTCAAGGTCAGCCGCACGCCCCAGTTCAGTTACGACGACCCGACGCGCGGCGTCGTATGGTTTGACGACTTTGTCCTGGTGGAGCAAAGTTCTGGTAAATGAGATCAAGAGATCAAATGAGCTTAAATGATGCCGCCTCGCTGAAAAACGACCGGCTCGGAAAGTCCATAGCGACCGCGGTGCTTTTCGCGGTGGTCGCCACCGCGCTCGCTCACGGAGCGGTCGAGCCCTGGTCGGTGATGATGTTCGAGTTGATATGCCTGGTGGTGATGGCGCTCTGGGCCATCAGGATGATCGTCACAAGAAGGGTCCGCATCTCGCTACCCGCGCCCGCTTACCCGGCAGCCGCGCTCATCATCGTAGGGCTCATTCAAAGCATAGCCTTTACGCGAGCGGACGGGACTCGATGGAGCCTCTCTTATGACGTCGAGGCCACGCGCGAAACGGTCATCGTATTCCTGTTTCTGTTTATACTCTTCGTCGTGGCGTACAACTTTTTTGTCGGCCGCGAGCGGCTTTCGGCCCTCGCAAGCTTTCTGGTCGCCTACGGCCTCGCGCTCGCGATATTCGCCCTCGTGCAGCATTTCACATGGAACGGCAAATTCTTCTGGGTGCGGCCGAACACCGTGAGCACCTCTCCTTTCGGCCCGTTCGTCAATCACAACCATTTCGCCGGATACATGGAACTGCTCATGCCCCTGCCCATCGGGCTGGTTTTAGCGCGGGCGGTGCGGAGGGAGGCGCGACTCCTTTACGGATTCGCGGCCATAGTCATGGGCATAACGATAGCGGCGTCGCTCTCGCGCGGGGGCATGGTAAGCCTTGCGGCGGCGATGCTCTTTTTGATCGTCGCGGGCAGCCGTCTCGCGCGCAAACCCGTCGCCGGCATTCGCCGCGGTGACCGCGCGCCGTCGGGACACGCGGGCGCCCTTGGGGGATTAGCCGCATCCGTATCGCGCGTCGGCATCGTCATCTTTATCGCAATCGCGATCATCGCGGGCATATTCTGGCTCGGCCCGGAGCCGGTCATCACGCGGGTGACCGAAGGGCAGCCGGCCGCGGTAGATCAGCCTCCCACATTCCTGTCGAACCGTGACTGGGTGTGGCGGGACACGCTTACGATGATCAGTCATAACCCGCTGCTCGGCGTCGGGCTCGGCGCGTACGGCACGGCCTTCTCTATTTACACGGAAAGCAACGGCGCCGTCCGCGTCCCGCAGGCGCACAACGATTACCTTCAGGTAGTCGCCGACGCCGGGATCGTGGGCGGGATTATCGCGCTGTGGTTTCTCGCGCTCGTCTTCAAATCGATCTGGCGCGGGATAAATCATCCCGACCCGCTCGTGGCCGGCCTCGCCCTAGGGTGCGGGGGCGGCATGACCGCAATACTCGTTCATAGCCTGATAGACTTCAATCTTCAGCTCCCGGCCAACGCTCTGCTCTTTCTGCTGCTGACCGCCGTCGTCACTCGGGTCGGCGCGGCGTCGGCCGAACCCGCGGCTGCTCTTGCCGCGGCAGGGCAAGGCGGAGACGGGGTCAAGAGGGAAGTATCGGCTACTCCAGTAGGAAGGGGGACCAGGGTATGACTCGCAGAGCAATTCTTAAGTCTTCGCCCTCGACAACGAAAGAAAGGACCGGCGTGATCGCCTCTCTATGCGCCGGTCTGTGCTCGGCCGCGCTCGCAATCTCTTTGTGCGTCGCGCCGGCCGTCGCCGCGCAGCGGGCCGATCAATCCGGCCAATCAGAGGCGAAGCCGCCCGCCGCTTCCAAGGGGGCGTCGGCGCTCGTCTCGCCCGATGAAGATTACCGCATAGGGCCGGGCGACGTCATCGAGATTCAGATCGAAGACGCGCCGGAGCTTTCGCGCAACTTCCGCATCAGCGCCGCCGGGACTTTTCTCATGTCTTTCATCGGCCGCATGAAGGCGAAGGACAAGACGCCCGAGGAACTGTCGCAGGAGATAGCGGATCGCCTTCGCGGCGATTATTTGAAAGACCCGCAGGTCACGGTCGTCGTCAAGGAATATAACAGCCGCTCCTTCTTCATACAGGGAGCGGTGCGCAGCCCCGGCGTGTTCCAGATCGAGGGCCGCCCGTCGCTGCTGACGCTTGTGACGCTTGCCGGCGGGCTCAATAAAGATCACGGGGCGCAGGCCTACGTCATAAGAAGGTCGAAGTCAAATGTCTCATCCGCCGATCAGCCGCAGGCCCAGACTGTGCCTGTCGCCGCTGCTGCCAAGGCGGACGCGCCGACCAAGGAAGACGAGACCGACTACGACCTGATAAAGGTCAATATCAACAGCCTGCTGAGGGGCAACTTCAGCAACAACGCGGTGCTTGAGCCGGGCGACATAGTGAATATTCCGCAAGCAGATGTCTTCTACGTAGCCGGCGAAGTCAACGCGCCGGGACCGTTCCCGCTCAAGGAAGGCACGACGATCAGACAGGCCATATCGCTCGCGCAGGGGACGAATTATAAGGCCGCCACCGACCGCTGCGTTATATTCCGCGACGACCCTGATGGCCGCCGCGAAGAGCTGAAGGTCGACGTCAACGCGATAATGAAGGGCAAGAAGGACGACATCACCATAATGGCAAACGACATTATAGTGGTGCCCAACTCCCGCATGAAGTCGATAGGCGGGGCGCTGCTGCGGTCCTTCGGCATCTCGACAGTGTCGCGCGTACCGATCCCTTAAAAACTGGAAGAAGATCAACCTCGATGGGCACCGCCCCGCGCGCCCGAGGGAGTAAAGATTATGGCAGAAGAAAGAATGGATCTCGAAAAGGTCGCCCCCCCGGAACAGTCGGCCGTCATACGCCCGGGCTATCCTTCGACGGCCGGTAACGTCTATCCCGAGCCGGTACACTATGGGTACGGCTATGACAGCGAAGACGAGAAGGTTTACGTGCGCCGAATGTGGCGCGCGATAAAGAAGCGCAAATGGCTGATCGCGGCCATCGCCGCGATAGTCACCACGGTCGTCATGGTCGAAGTCTTCAGGACCAAGTCGCTCTACCGGTCGTCGGCCACCATAGAGATCGGCAAAGAGAACAGGACGCTCGTCCGCTCCGCCGACGTGGTCATCGAGACCGACGAGTCTGACGACTCATACTACGTCTCGACGGCGATGAAGACGAAGATCCGCCTGTTGCAGAGCCGGCCGCTGCTCGAAGACGTTGTCGTGGCGCTGAAGCTCGACCAGATACCGCACTTCCTCGATATCAACGAAAGGAAGTCTATCTGGGAGGCGATACAGACCATTGGAAACAGGGTGCAGAGGCCCGACGCGAGCGCAACGACGCCCGTCATAAACGCGAACCTGCAGATCCCCGAGGCCGTCGAAGAGCGGTCGCCCGAAGAGAGCGCGCGGCTCGCGCCCTACGTCAACGTCTTAGATGCCAATCTTTCGGCGGAGCCCCTGCCCGATACGCGCATGCTTGTCATCTCTTTTACGCACACGGACCCGGTGCTTGCGGCGACCGTCGCCAACGCGGCCTCGCGCATCTTCATAGCGCGCAGCTTTGAGACGAAGACCGAAAAATTCCGCGACACCTCCGAGTGGCTCGCGCGCTCGACCAGAGAGCTTGAAGCCAGGGTGCAGCAGGCCGAGCAGGAGCTAGCCAACTACAGCCGCGCGAATAATATATTCTCGACCGCGGGTGAAGAGACGCTGACGACGAGCAAGCTCTCCCGGCTGCACGACCAGGCGACCCGCGCCGAGACGGACCGCATACTGAAGCAGTCGCTGTTTGAAGAGGCAAAGGCGGGCCGCGTCGCCCAGTTGCCGGAGTCCTTTTCCGACCCGAAGACGGCGGCCCTGCAGACAAAGCTCGGGGAGCTGAAAGTTCAGCAGGCCGACATGGGGGTGAAGTTCGGGCCGAAGAACAAGAAAGTCATGGAGGTCAACGAGCAGATAGCGGCGATCGAACAACAGATATCCGAGAGCCGCGTGAGCCTGCAAGAGAGACTCAAGGCCGATTACGAGCGCGCCGTGCGCGACGAGGTATCGCTAAAGCAGGCGCTCGAGCGGGCGAAGGCCGAGTCGGTCAACCAGAACCAGGCCGCCATCCAGAGCAACATACTTCAGCAGAAGATCGCCACCGCCAAAGACCTCTACAAAAACTTTCTCGAAAAGACCAACCAGGTGAAGATTCAGTCGGCCGAGCAGCATAATAATCTCCGCCTCGTCGATCCCGCGCGGGCGCCCATGATGCCTGTCGGGCCCAACCGCGTCCGCACCATATTCATCGGCCTGATGCTGAGCCTTGTGGCCGGCGTCTGTCTGGTGCTGTTTCTCGAATACCTCGACAACACCATCAAGACGGTCGAGGACGTGCAGCGCTATACGCAACTGCCCGCACTGAGCGTCATCCCGGCCATCTCGAGCCGCAAGTCGCCGCTGCTGGTGGGTAGCGGGAAGGGTAAGAAGGCGGTCGCGAGCAAGGCGCTTACCCTCAGCGAGCATGGTCGCTCGACCCAGCTCACTCTTATGAACAGCCGCTCTTCGGTGGCCGAAGCATACCGCGTGCTGCGAACTTCCGTGCTGTTATCGACCGCGGGGCAGCCGCCGAAGACGATACTTGTCACAAGCGCGCGGCCGGGCGAGGGCAAGACCACGACGACTATAAACACCGCGATCTCGCTCGCGCAACTCGGCGCGTCGGTCCTGATAATCGATTGCGATTTACGCAAGCCGTCCGCTCATAAGGCGCTCGGCGTGGACCACTCCGAGGGCCTCTCGACCTACCTGTCGCGCGACGTGAAGGTCGAAGACCTGATCCAGCCGCTGCCGATTCTCAATCTGTCGATCCTCGCGTCGGGTCCGATCCCTCCGAACCCGTCGGAGTTGATAAGCTCGACGAAGATGCGCGACATGCTGCGCAGTCTCGAAGGGGTGTACGACCACATACTGATCGACTCGCCGCCGCTGATAAACGTGACCGACCCGGTGATCCTCTCGACCATGGTCGATGGGGTCATACTGGTCGCGCACGGCGGCAAGAGCACGCGCGACCTGCTCAGGCGCGCGCGCCAGGAGCTTGCCACGGCGAATGCGAAGATATTCGGCGTCGTGCTCAACAACGTCAACCTGCGCCGCGACGGGTACGACGACTATTACTACGACCGCTATTACGGCAACGAGCAGGAGAGCGCAAGCGGGGATTAACTGATGACATCCGCACCTGCCCTCGAACCCGGCGGTAAAGCGCCCGCCATGCGCGTAGGTGTGGCCCGAGCCGCGCTGGCGTCGGGCGTGACCGAGATGATATCGCGCGTGCTGACGGTCGTCCTGTCCATCATCACCGCGCGCACGCTCGAACCTCGCGAGGTAGGCATACTGGGGCTCGCGGTGATAATAATCGGCGTCATCTCGATGATCGCTTATTATCCCGAGACAGCCGCCGTGGCCGCGCATGGAGAGGATCGCCATAACAGGTACGCGCTGTCTGCATCAGCGATCAGAGCCACGGCGGTCATCTCTCTTCTCCTTCTTCTGGCCGTGACTTTCCCCCCCTTGGCCCGGTACCTTGCGGGCGATAGCGCGGGCACTCCGCAGTTGCGCGCGGTGCTTGCGATACTTTTTATCGGGCCGGTACTGGAAGTTATAAGCGGATACGCCCAGGTGATTCTGCAAAGGCGGCTGGACCTTCATTTCCTGACCTGGGCGCAGGTCTTGCAGCCGGCCGTCTTTGTCGTGCTTTCGGCTATTCTGCTCGTTAACGGCCAGGGAATACTGGCCGTCGCATGGGCCAGCATCATAGGCACAACGGTGACCTGCGCGCTATTATGGCTCCGCCTGTTAGCGCAAGGTTGGTTCGGGTTTGAAGGGTGGCCCACGCGCGCGGTCTGGCGCGAGACGCTTTCCGGTTCAGCGCGCGTATTTCTAGGAGGGTTCGGCGGCTTTTTGGGCGCGCGGCTCGACAACCTTCTCGTAGCGGGCGTGCTCGGGCCGGCCGCGATGAGCTTTTACTCGATGGCCTGGAACGCCTCGCGGACTCCGACGAGCATCTTCGCCCGCGCTATACGCTTCGTCCTCATCCCGACTCTCACACGCATACACGGAGAGCAGGACCGGGTCGAGCGCGGACTCCGCGAGTGCTTGCAGCACTCTTACCTGCTGCTGACCCCGGTGTGTGCCGTGCTCTTTGTCTGCGCCCCCGATCTGGTGTCGATAGTGCTCGGCGAAAAGTGGCTGCCGGTAGCTCCGGTGCTTCGCGTCATGTGCGTCACGGTGCTCATAGCGCCCCTGCTCGAAGCCGCCAACGCATTGCTCATAAGCGCCGGCCGCGCTCACCTGACCGGCATAGCGACGCTCGCTCATCTGGCGGCGCTCATCGCCTTTGTGCCGGTCCTGGCGTGGCGCTGGGACGTAACCGGCGCGGCTTTCGGCGACCTGATCGCCGGGCTGGCATTGACCGTGACTCTATGCTCGGTCGCGGGCCGCTCTATAAAGAGTGTCCGCTGGTCGCTCGCCTCTTCGATCCTTCCGCCGGTGACTGCCGCCGTT
This sequence comes from Blastocatellia bacterium, assembly GCA_963832205.1. Lineage (GTDB taxonomy): Bacteria > Acidobacteriota > Blastocatellia > UBA7656 > UBA7656 > DATBMY01. The sequence goes on from CAWHTK010000011.1 coordinate 36,955, forward strand.
TGCGCGGGGTTGCTCGCGTGGGCCGTCGGCAATCTCCTGACGCCTGGCGCGGCGCGGCTGATCGCTCAAATCGGACTTACCGCATCCTCATACGTGTTGTTTATCCTCCTGCTCACCGGGAGGAAACAGGTCCTGGCCCTTACGGTTCTGTTGCGGGGCGTACTGCGCGGCGAGGCAATCGTAACACAGACACAAAGCTAGGAGATTTTCGGAGTTGAGTAAACTTATGTGCGAACCTGCATCTGCTAAAAGCATTGATTTCGACATTGCGGCTAGAGATCGCTTCGTTTCCCTCATCACAGAGTTCCTCTCCGCGCCCGAGGCGGACGTAAGCGCGCGGGTCGAGTTCGAGCTTAAAGAGCCGGGCCAGACTGTTGCGAAGGAATGGACCGCTGCAAACCCGCAGACCGACCAGGAGGTGGTGAGCTTCTATCAGCAAACCGACAGCTATATCTTCGATCTGGCGGCCGACCACTGCCGCCCGCATCGCCTTCAGACCTGGAACGCGGTGGTGGAACGCATAAAGCGCCGTGGCCCCGATCAGAGAATACTGATATATGGGGATGGTATAGGAACAGATTCGCTCGCGCTGGCGCGCCTGGGTCATCGAGTAACCTATTTTGATCTTCCTGGCAGAACATCCGACTTCGCACGCTTCCGATTCAGGCGGGAGGGCTTTGACGACCGCATATCTGTCATCACAAATGCGGATGATTTGCCGGCGGGAGAATTCGACGCGGTAGTCTGCATAGAGGTGCTTGAGCATGTGCCCGACCCGCCCGGCACGATGCGGGCTATCTATTCCGCTCTCAGGAGCGGCGGCATCGGGCTTATAACCGAAAGCTTTGAAAGCATAGGTCCGGAATACCCGTCTCACCTGCCGGGCAATTACAGGTATGCCGGGCGGACCCACCGGCTGATGGAAGGGCTTGGATTCGCCAACACGTATTACAACTCCGATCCAATTAACCGCCCGATGGAATTCACGAAGATCAGCCCGAGCGTCGGGGGCAAACTCCTTCAGCTTAATGGCCGCCTTCGCCGCGCGCTGCAAACTCGTATGCGCCGCATAACCGATTGACCATGCGTCTTCTTCAGATAGCTGAAACTTATCCGCCGGATTACGGCGGGGGTGCGGCGGTCTATATACAGGACATCTGCCGCTTTCTCGCCGCCCGCGGGCACGAGGTCCGCGTGCTCTGTACCGAAAGTGCGGAGCGCGAGCCGTACACTATGCGCGTCGACTATGACGGCCGCGTGCGGGTCGAGCGCATAAACCTCCCTTACTTCAAGTCAAAAGACCCTGACGGCCGGCAGTTGAGCATCCTGCGATGGAAGAAACACGAGCGACGAATAGGGGGGCTAATAGATCAACTGCTCGCCGACTGGAGGCCGGACCTTGTGCATTACAACACGGCGCGCCCCCTCGGTGAAGAATGTCTCTTCGCCGTGGCGCGCAATAATATTCCGGCCGTCGCCATGCTCCACGAGGCGTGGCTCATATGCGCGCAGATGATGCTTCTGAGGTCGCCGCAATCTGACGCTTGCTCCGGGCCTTCCCCCGCGCGGTGTCTCGAATGCGTTTACAGCTATTACGACGGCTCGCACCTGCGCGCGATGCTAAAACTTCCGTGGCGGCTCGCAAAACTCGGTGCGTACCCGGCCTATCGCCTCCGGCGGCGCGCGCTGGCCAGACGGACACTTGCGGGAGCGACGGGCTATTCGCAATTTATTACTGATGCTCACTCGGCGCACCTTGCCGGGAGAGTGGAATTCATCCCGCTAGGCATTAACCTGTCCGGCCACGCCGGACAGGAGTCGCCGGGGCGGCGAAAGACGCCCAGGTTTGGCTTTGTAGCCGGGTTTCAACAGACCAAAGGCATCTGGCACGTGCTGGATGCGGCCAGGGCGTTAAAGCGGGAAGGCTTCGATTTCGAGTTGCACATCTGGGGGCCGGAGCAGGAAAGCGGGCGCGGCGACATAGAGTCGCGCGACTTGACCGACCGCGTCTTTTTGCGCGGGATGTATCAGCCCGAAGATATCTGGGACGTTTACGCCGACGTGGATGTCGTCATAATGGCCACCACCGTCTGCGAGCCGTTCGGCAGGGTGCCGCTCGAAGCGGCGGCCGTTAAAGTCCCTACGATTGCGCCGGCGATAGGTGGGATAACCGAGAGCATACGCGACGGCGTTGACGGGTTGCTTTACGAATTTCGCAACCCGGATGACCTGAAGCGAAAGATGCGCCGCGTGCTTGAAGAGGATGGTCTGATCGAGGAGTTCAGGGAAAACCTGCGGCCCGTGCTCGACACGATGGAGGCGGCCGCGGGCATCGAGAACTTCTATCTCTCGATTCTCGCTGGCGCGCCGCAGTCCGGGCCGGCGGCGGTAGTGCGAGCATGAGCCAACTTGTGATCAGGGAAAATCGATGAAAGTCGTAATCCTTTGTGGAGGCCAAGGCACAAGGTTGCGCGAAGAGACCGAAGTGCGACCCAAGCCGCTGGTGGAGATCGGCGGCCGCCCCATACTCTGGCACATAATGAAGCTCTACGCCGAGCACGGCATAGATGAATTCGTGCTGTGCCTCGGCTACAAGGGTTATCTCATTAAGGACTTCTTCCTCAATTACGAAGCGCGCATGAAGGACTTCACGGTAAGGTTGGGCAAGCGCGGTTCGGTTGAGTTCCATAACGGGCATGCGGAAGACGGCTGGACCATCACCCTGGCGGAAACGGGAGAGACCGCGCAGACCGGCGCGCGGCTGCACCGGGTGCGCCGCTACCTCAACAGGGAGACTTTCTGTCTCACCTACGGCGATGGGCTCGGGGACGTGAACCTCGCCGAGCTTATACGCTTCCATAAATCGCACGGAAAGATCGGCACAATCACGGGCGTGCGACCGCCGGGCCGCTTCGGCGAGTTGAGAGTCGAAGAAGCGCAGGTCACGTCATTTGCCGAAAAGCCACAGGTCACCGAAGGTTTGATCAACGGCGGATTCTTTATCTTCGAGCCCGCGTTTCTTGATCGCTACCTTGACGACAGCGACGACCTGGTGCTCGAACGCGAGCCGCTCCAGCGCCTCGCCGCCGACGGTCAGTTGATGATCTACCAGCACGAGGGCTTCTGGCAGCCGATGGACACGTACCGCGAGTGGAAGCTGCTCGATGACTTATGGAAGACGGGTCGCGCGCCCTGGAAAACATGGGATTGATCGAAGAGTCAAAAGCATTCTGGAACGAGCGCCCCGTTCTGGTGACGGGCGGCACCGGCCTGCTGGGGAGCTGGCTTGTCGGCGCGCTCCTCGAGCGAGGCGCACAGGTCGTCGCGCTGATACGAGACTGGGTGCCGGAAAACGAGCTGTTCCGCTCGGGCGCGCTCGCCCGCGTGACCGTGGTGCGGGGCGACATGTGCGACCAGCAGTCGATGGAGCGCGCGCTCGGCGAGTACGAGATTGACACCCTGTTTCATCTCGCGGCCCAGACAATCGTAGGCATCGCCAATCGCAATCCGCTCTCGACCTTCGAATCGAATATCAAGGGCACGTGGACGGCGCTCGAAGCATGCCGCCGCTCGCCCGCCGTGCGCCAGATCGTCGTCGCCTCTTCCGACAAAGCTTACGGCACGCACGAGCATCTGCCGTATTCCGAAAGCGCGGCGCTTCAAGGGCGCCATCCGTATGACGTGAGCAAATCTTGCGCGGACCTTATAGCGCAGAGCTACGCCGTAACCTACGGCCTTCCGGTCGCGGTCACGCGGTGCGGCAATCTCTACGGCGGCGGCGACCTTAATTGGAACCGCATAGTGCCGGGCACGATCCGCTCGGCGCTTCAGGGCAAGCGCCCGGTCATAAGAAGCGACGGCAGTAATGTCCGCGACTATTTTTACGTGGAGGACGGTGCGCTCGCTTATATCTCGCTTGCCGAGCGACTCGCCGCTCACCCGGAGCTGGCGGGCGAGGCTTTCAATTTCAGCAACGAGATTCAGATGCCAGTGCTCGACATTGCTCGCTTGATCTTAAGATTGATCGGGCGCGAAGATCTGGAACTCGACGTGCGCGGCGAGGCCAGCAACGAGATACCTCATCAGTATCTCGACGCGACGAAGGCGCGCGAGGTGCTGGGCTGGCGGCCGAGATACGACCTCGAAGAAGGGCTGACGAGGACCATACTGTGGTATCAGGATTTTCTTGGCCTGGAGTTGAATGATGCAAGACCGGCCCTTCCTTGAGCCCGTTCTCGTCACCGGGGCGAACGGTTTTATCGGGGGCCACGTTGTTCGCGCGCTCGTCCTGTCGGGTTGCCGGCCGGTGCTTGCGGCCCGATGGCCGAAAGAGGCCGGCGATCAAACCGTTTCGTCGCTCAAGCGCGCGCACTTCGATCTGACGGATGATTATTCGCTAAAAAAACTCGTTGATGACGAGAGGCCGGCGACCCTCATCCACCTGGCCGGAACTCGCGGGTCAACGGCCGCGGAAATAAATTTTTATGCGACGGGCAGACTGCTTGAATATGCGACACGAGCCGGCGTGAAAAGAATAGTCACCCTCGGCTCGGCCGAAGAATACGGGGATCAGCCGGGGCCGCTAGCCGAAAGTCTTCAGTCCAGCCCGACGACCGCATACGGAATATCGAAAGCCCTGGCGACTGGCCACGCGTTGATGCTGCACGAGCGCGATGCTTGCCCCGTGGCAGTGCTCAGACCCTTCAGCGTCTATGGGCCGGGCCAGCCCCGCGCGATGTTTATTGCGCAGGCCATCTCGGCCGCATTAGATAACAGTCCGTTTGAGATGTCGCGGGGCGAACAGATGCGCGACCTGATTTTTGTTGACGACGTGGCGCGCGGCATACTCGCGGCCGCGCGCGAGCCGGACGTTGAAGGCAAAGTGATAAACCTCGGCAGCGGCCGCCCGAGAAAGTTGAAAGACGTGGCTGCGCTTATCTGGGAGCTGACCGGCGCGCAATCGCCGCTGCTCGTCGGCGCGCGCTCGGCCCCGCCCGAAGAGCTTTACGACACCTGGGCCGATACCGCGACCGCGCGCCGGCTGCTCAAATGGGAAGCGTCGGTAAATTTAGAAGAAGGGCTGCGGCGCACCATTGAATTCTCCCGCAAGGCAACGATAAAGGCTCAACAATGTCGGGCAATGTGATCGTGCTGGGCGCGGGGCTCGCGGGCCTGAGCGCGGCTTATCACCTCGGCAGCCGCGCCGAAGTCTTCGAAAAACACGACTACGTCGGGGGGCACTGCCGCACGAAGCGCGTCAACGGGTTCAACTTCGACGAGGGCGCGCACGTTTTTTTCGGCAAGGATGACTGCTCGCAGGAGTTCGTCTTGAAGCCGCTGGCGGGCGAGATGACCGAGCACCGCGCGCACATATGGAACAACTATGGCGGCGATCACATAGGCCGTTACCCGGTTCAGGCGAACGCAAACGCGCTGGGGCCCGAGCTGGCAACAAAGTGCGTGAATGATTTTGTAGAGGCGACCCGGCAGCCCGACCGCGACGTGCGCAGTTACGAAGAGTGGTGCTACGCGTCGTTCGGCAAGACCTTCTCCGATCAGTTTATGCTGCGCTACGCGCGAAAGGTGTGGACCGTCGAGCCCGCGGAAATGAATACCGAATGGCTCGGCTCTAAAGTCGGCGGCCGCATATCGCGCCCGTCGCTTGAGCAGGTCCTTCGGGGGGCAATAGACCCGGAGCCGCAGGAGCTTAATTACCTCACCGAGTTTTCTTATCCTTCGAGCGGCGGCTTTGCGCGCATAGCCGACCCGCTCGCAAGCGGCGTCGGAAATATTCGCCTGGGATGCGGCGTCGCAAGTATAGAAACCGAGAGACGGCAAATAACATTTACGGACGGCAGCCATCGCGGCTACGACGTGGCGATTTCGACCATCCCGCTGCCGGCGCTCGTCAAGCTCGCCGTCGATGCGCCGGATTACGTGCGCGCGGCGGCCGACCGGTTGATGTGGACATCGGTCAGGTGCGTCAACATCGGCATCAATCGCTCGGACGTGGGGCCGGGCCACTGGGTCTATTTTTACGATCACGACGTGCCGTTTTTCCGCGCGAGCTTCCCGTCGAAATTCGCGGCCGGCAACGCGCCCCAGGGGCACGGCTCGATCTCGTGCGAGATTGCATATTCTTGCCGCAAGCCGCTCGAAGAGGAAGGGCTGGTCGAGCGGACGGTCAACGCGCTCAGGCGAGCGGGCATACTTCGAACCTCCGACCGTATAGTCGTCGAAGACCAGATTGATATCCCTTACGCCTATGTCGTCTTTGATTTCAACCGCCAGGAGAGCCTGCGCGTCATTCACTCATGGATGCAAAGCGTCGGGCTGTACCCGTGCGGCCGCTTCGGCGAGTGGGGCTACCACTGGAGCTTTGAAGCTATTGAGAGCGGGCGTCGCGTAGCCGCGGACGTGGCCGACAAACTCGACCTCATGGCCACGGCTTAAATCATCTATGCCAAAAGTAAGCGTCTGCATCCCGACTTATAACACCGCGCGGTACTTGCTCGAAGCCATCGAGAGCGTCCTCGCGCAGGAGTTTAATGATTAGAGCTGGTGATCTGTGACAACGCCTCTACAGACGAGACGCCTGAGATTTGCCGAAGCTATACGGACCCGCGCGTCCGCTATTGCAGGTTCGAAGAGCTTGTAAACCAGGCGGGGAATTTCAACCGTTGTCTTAAAGAGGCGTGCGGCGAGTTTATCACGCTGCTGCATTCGGACGACCTGTTGCTGCCAGGGTTTCTCGCGGATCGGGCGAGCAGGCTTGAACGTAATCCGGGTCCCGGCTTTGTGTTTGGCGCAGTCGAGATCATCGACGAAAAGGGCGAGCGTATCTCGATCAGTAAGAGGTGGGCCGAGGACCGCCGACTCGACAGCGAAGAGCTTGTCGGGTCGCTGCTGATGGCCTGCATAGTCTCGCCGCCGTCGCTGATGGTCAAAAAGAGCGTCGCCGACACGGCGGGCCCGTTTCGCACGGACCTGACCTGGGGACACGATTGGGAGTGGACGATTCGGCTGGCGGGCATCGCGGCGGCCGAGTACAGCGCAGCGCCATGGCTGCCTACCGCGTGCATGGCGCAAGCGGGACGGCGGATATACTCGCGGCGGCAAGAAACGGTCACCAGGAGCGGCGGATACTGCGAGAGACGTTTGCCCGGATCGGCGGCGATGAAAAGCGGCTCGGCCAGCTGCGCCGGGAAGCGTTTGTCGCGCTCGGGCGTCGCCATATGTATTTTGCCGAGCAGGCGCTATTCGAAGGCCATCGAGCGGTCGTGCGCAATAATCTCAGGTACGCGGCGATGGCCGACCCTCGCTTGATGGCGCGGCCGACCTACTGGGCTTTACTCGCCGGATCAATCGGCTCGATCAAGTGGTACACGCGTTACCGCGCGATGCGCAACAACGCCGCCGAACAGAAAGTTGATTATGAGCGCGCCTAAGCTTAGCGTCGTCATCCCAACTCATAACCGCCCCGAAAAGTTGTCGGAGACGCTGGCCTGCCTGATGCGGCAGGATATCGAGGGCGCGGATTATGAACTGATCGTAGTCAACGACAACTCGCTGCCGCCGGTCGTCTTGCCCGAGAGCAATGATGGGGTGGAGTGCGGCTGGTGAGACTCGGAGATTCAGAAAGGTGGACCGCCCGCAACACCGGCGCGTCTGTTGCAAGAGGCGAGCTTCTAGCGTTCGTCGACGACGACATGTGCGTGGAGAGAGATTTCCTCTCTCAGCATATCCGCGCGCACGGCGAGTGGCCCGGCTGCCTCGCCGTGGGACGGGTGCTGCTGCCCGGCGCCGAGCACAGCCCGTTCGTCCGCTTTCGTCAGAAGCTCGAGGACAACTCGCTCCCGGAGGGGAGGGGCCCGACGGCTAAGCGGAATTTCTGCACCGCGGGAATATGTCTATACAGCGCGATCTGTTTCGCGAGATAGGCGGCTTCGACACCAGCATAGTCAGCAGTGAGGACCAGGACCTGGCGCTGCGGCATACGGCGCTGGGCGGCAAGATAGTTTTCCTGCCCGAAGTCAGAGCGATTCATCGCGACAGCTCGCTCGACATACGCAGCTACTGCGGCCGCTCGGAGTGGGGGATGGAGAATATGATCGCTTTCTGCATGCGCCACGCCGACTGGCCGGACAACGTCGAACGCCATAGCGTAAACGGGCCCCTTAGCCTGGGCCGCGAGCCGCTCTGGCTGAGCACTCGCAAGATGCTCAAGTCCGTGATGACGCTCAAGCCATTAGTGTCAGTACTGCTGAGCGCCGCTTCGTTGCTCGAACGTGTCGCGCCCGACGGCGCGGCGCTGGATCGGCTATACAGGCTTTTGCTCGGCATTCATGTATTCAAAGGTTATAGGAGAGGTCTGAAGCGGCACCACGCAAGCATCGCCCGTGAAGGGCTATCGGCACAGGACGCGGTGGCCGGCGAGGCCACGCCGCTGGACGTTTAATCTCTCATTCGCAAGTCAAATGCAATCGAACAAAAACGAGATCAGAGTGGGCATAGTAGGATGCGGCGCAATAGCGGGCATACATCTGCGCGCGCTCAATCAGATACCCGGCGCTCGCTGCACGGCGCTCTACGATAT